>JANYKS010000052.1 GCA_025358125.1 Actinomycetes bacterium | reverse complement strand
GCCGGGGCGAGGGCGCGGGGCGCGGTACGGCGCGGTACGGCGGGGCGCGGTACGGCGGGGCGCGGTACGGCGGGGCGCGGTACGGCGGGGCGCGGTACGGCGGGGCGCGGTACGGCGGGGCGCGGTACGGCGGGGCGCGGTGGGCGCGGGCGGGGCGGGGCGAGGCGAGCTATTGCAGTGCGGGTACTGCGTCGACGAGACGGGCCGCGAACTCCTCGGCGTTGCGATCGAGCTTCATCCGGTTCATCGCCAGGCCGCCGATGACATCGGCGCCGACCCCGGAGATCACCGCCGTCATCTTGTCCAGCGTCTTGCCGGGATTCAGCGCGAACGTGCAGAACACGGCCGCCCGCTTGCCTTGCATCGCGGGGAGTTGACTCAACGCGCCGATACCCCATGGGGCCTGACCGAACACGAACAGGCCGTGGGTCCAGGTGCCGACGAGCACGATGTCAGCCCGCTGGATGCTCGCGTGATCCGGCCGGCGCACCCGCGACAGGCCGGTGATACCCCAGCCCTCCTCCTGGAGTTTGGCGCCGACGAGTTCGGCCGCTTTCCAGGTGTTGCCGGTGAGGCTCTCGACGAGAATCGCTGCGTCCATCCCACAGATTCAAGCATGTCCGCAACCGTAGGATCACGCCCATGACCATTCGCGTGAATCTTTCCGCAGGTTTCGGGCAGACCGAGGGCAGCGAAAGGGGCTGGCTGCAACTTGCCCGCGACGCAGAGTCGATCGGCTACGAGCGCAGATCACCCGTATGACGCCGGCTCCCCGCTCTGATTTCGACGTTGCCGCCGCCGTCCTGTACGCGCTGCCTTGGATTTCGGGGGGTGTTGCTGTTCGGCGCGACTGGTTGGCTCGACGACTCATGACGGTGGGTCCAAAGACCCTACCGACCGGTCGGAAGCCAGCATAGGGTCGATGCTGATGAGTCCCGAGGCAAGCGTGCACCTTCGTTCCCGTAGCGATTCGCTCAACGACGTGCGGGCGGTCATTCCCGACTCGTGCTATGAACGATCGACATCCCGGGTTCTGTGGGCCTTGGTGCAGGCTGTCGTGCTGTACCTGGCGCCACTGGTGGGCTTGGCGCTCACCGACCGGTGGTGGGCGTTGCTCGTGCTGTGGCCGCTCGCCGGGCTGGGCGGGGCAGGGCTGTTCGTGCTCGGTCACGATGCCTCCCACGGCGCGCTGGTCGACTCCCGCCGTTTGAACCGGGTGATCGCGCGGGTGTGCATGGCGCCGAGTGCGCACGTCGAGGCCGCGTGGGACCTCGGCCACAATCGCATCCATCACGGCTACACCACCCGCCAGGGCTTCGACTTCGTGTGGCACCCGTTCACCCCCGATGAGTACCGGGCACTGGGCCGCTTCGCCCGCCTCCGGCACCGTGTCGAATGGTCGTGGTTCGGCGCCGGCGCCTACTTCCTGCGCGTTGTGTGGTGGGAGAAGATGTGGCGCTTCAACGCCCCGGGGAAGCGTCACGGAGCGATCGTTCGCGACAAGATCACGCTCGCGTCGGTGATCGCACTGGTCGTGGCCGCGACGTCGATACTCAATGGGTTCAGCGGTGGCTGGCTCGCCGCAGTGTGGGTGCCCGTCAAGCTGTTCGTGGTGCCGTTCCTGCTGTTCGTTCAGATCATCGGCTGGACAGTCTACGTTCATCACGTTTCCACCGACATCCGGTGGTGGACCCGGCGCCAATGGACCCAGTTCAAGGGGCAGATGGAGTCCACCACGATCTTGCGCACGCCCTGCGTGGTGAACCACCTGTGGCTCCACAACATATTCATCCACGTGCCACACCACGTGGATACGCGCATCCGCTTCGACCAGCTCCCGAGAGCGGCAGCGGCAATCACCGCCGCGTACCCGCAAACGGTGCGTTCGTCGCGGCTGTCGATCGCCGAGTACGTCCGCACCACTCGAGCCTGCAAGTTGTACGACTTCGAAGGCGGTCACTGGTTGCCCTACAAGGCTGCCCGAACCTGACCCGTCGGTCCGCGATTTCCGTCAGGCAACGCCATGGCTTTCATCACGGCGAGAGCGATTGCGATCGCAGGGCGTAGCCCGGCCGTCAGTCGCGGGGGTTGCGATGCCAGTCATCGAGCCGCGCGCCGTCACCGGAGATGTGGCCGATCTTGGCAACGTGCACCAGCTGGCTGGAGTAGATGCTGCGGTGTCCACTGAACACGTAGGCAACGACACAGCCGACCGCGATCGGCAGGATCGCTCGGCTACCGAACAGTTCGACACCGAGGATGATGCATGCGATCGGCGTGTTGGCTGCCGCACCGAAGACCGCACAGAACCCGACCGCTGCGATCAGGGGGCCGTCGATTCCGAGCGGCACGGCGAGCGCGGCGCCGAGTGTCGAACCCATCACGAACAGCGGGGTCACCTCACCGCCGAAGAACCCGCTACCGAGAGCGACTGCCGTGAACAGCAGCTTCAGCGCGAACACCGCGAAGCCGAGGTGATCACCACCGAGTGCGCGGTCCACCAGCGGCAGCGAGAGACCCTGATAGTCGTGGCCGAACATCAGCACGAGGCCGATGACGGCGACGCCGCCGATGAACGGACGTAGCGGGGGCCAACTGACCCGGCGGGCCAGGATTGCCTTGATTCTGTGGGTCAACACCGAATAGGTGGCGGCGCACAGACCGAACGCGAGGCCGGCGACCGCGAAGCGGAGCAGCAACGATGCCGAGACGTTCGGCGCGAGTTGGGCCAGTGCGTCGTGGTGATAGCCGATCGCGTTGACCACACGATCGCCGACGATGGACGCGGTGAACGCGGGCGCGATGGCCTCGAAGTTCATCCGCCCGATCGCCTGCACCTCGAGCGCGAAGACGGCGCCGGCGATCGGTAGCCCGAAGACCGCCCCGAAGCCGCCGGCGAGGGCCGAGATGAGCAGGATCCGGCGGTCGCTCGGCGACAACCGGAGAACCCTCGCCAATCCGTCCGACAGCGTTCCTGACACTTGGAGAGCGGTGCCTTCGCGCCCGACCGACGCTCCGAACAGGTGCGATACCCACGTACCGAGGAGTACGAGCGGGGCCATCCGCTGAGGAACCCACGCCGTTGGTTCGTGGATCTCGTCGAGCAGCAGGTTGCTGCCCTCCGCAGAGCGCTGGCCGAGATAGTGATACAACGATCCCATCGCCAAACCGGCGATCGGCAGGAGATACACCAGCCATTGATGCCCGTTTTGGCGCAGATGAGTAGCGCGCTTGAGTCCTTCGAGGAACACCCACGTCGCCCCACCGGCGAGCACCCCGGACAGTGCGCCGAGGATCAGCCACCGCACGAGGTGGACCAACAGCTGCAGCTGCTCGCGCAACTGGGCGCGAACGCGACCGGTGGCCGTCTTCAGCAGTGGCATGGCTTACAGCTTCTTGAGCGGGGCCCATGCGAGCGCGAGATGTTTCGTGCCCACGTCGCGGAACCGGATCGTCGCTTCGGCCTTCTCACCGCTGCCCTCGATGTCGATGATCACGCCCTCGCCGAACGTGGGGTGCTCGACGTCGTCGCCGACTCGCAACCCGATCTGCTCGGAGTTCGACGGCTGCGGCCCGAGGCGTTTGCTCGCGGCGAGTGCAGCGTCGACGACTCGCTCTCGGTGCGCATCGGCTGCCTGCTTCGCTTCATCGTCGGGCTCGCTCAAACGCCGGCGGTAACCGCCACCACCACCACCACTTCCACCGGCGAAGGCGCCGCCGTCGCGGTTGCGATAGCTCTGACGCCCGTACACGCTGCGACCCTTGACATTGCCCTTCTGCTCCTGCAATTCGGCCGGGATTTCATCGAGGAAGCGCGATGACGGATTGTACTGAGTACTACCGAATAAGCTTCGGCTCCACGCGTGGGAGACGTGCAGCTTGTGCTGGGCGCGGGTGATGCCGACGTAGGCCAGGCGGCGCTCCTCTTCCATCTCGTCGGGGTCGCTCTGCGCTCGCAGGTGGGGGAAGATCCCTTCCTCCATCCCGACCAGGAACACGTACGGGAACTCGAGTCCCTTCGCCGCGTGCAGCGTCATCAGCACGACCTTGTTGTCGCCGTCGAGCTCGTCGGTGTCGGCAACGAGTGACACCTGCTCCATGAACTCGTCGGCCCGCGTGAACTCGCGTGCCGAGCCGATCAGCTCGCCGATGTTCTCCAGCCGCCCGGCCGCTTCGACCGAGCCCTCAGCCTCGAGCTCGCCGATGTAGCCGCTCTGATCGAGCGCTGCTTGCAACACATCGGCTGGCGAGCCTTCGAGCATGTCGGCGAGCGAATCGAGCAGCGCCACGAACGTGGCGACGCCGCGGCTCGCCGCACCGGACAGCCCAGCGTCGTCGCCGTGACGCATCGCGTCCATGAAGCCGCCTCCGGTTTCGCGGGCCCACGAGTCGAGTTTGGCGATGCTGGTCTCACCGACCCCGCGCTTTGGCACGTTGAGCACCCGCTTGATGCTGACCTCATCCGCCGGGTTGGCGACCGCGCGCAGATACGCCATCGCGTCCTTGATCTCGCGGCGATCGTAGAAACGCGTCCCGCCGACCACCTTGTAAGGGATGCCGTAGCGCATCATCGCTTCTTCGATGACACGGCTTTGGGCATTCGTTCGGTAGAAGGTGGCGATTTCCTTCCACATCACGCCGTGGTTGTCGTGCACGTCCTGCATCGTGCGCGCGACCCATGTGGCTTCGTCACCCTCGTCGTCGGCGTGATAACGGGTGATGCCCTCACCCCGTCCGAGTTCGCTCCACAGCTCCTTCGCCTTGCGGGTCGGGTTGTTGGCAATGACCGAGTTCGCTGCGTCGAGGATGATCTGGGTGCTTCGGTAGTTCTGGTTGAGCACGATCGTGGTGACGTCGGGGAACGCGTTCTCGAACTGCAAGATGTTGCGGAAGTCGGCGCCACGGAAGCGGTACACGGATTGGTCCTGATCGCCGACCACCGTCACGTTCTGGTGCAGCGCGGCGAGCATCAGCACGATCTCGTTCTGGGCGGTGTTGGTGTCTTGGTACTCGTCGATCAGAACGTGGACGAAGCGTTCCTGATAGTGCCTGAGCACCTCGGGGCGATGCCGGAACAGCTGCACCGTATTGGTCAGCAGATCGTCGAAGTCCATCGCCCCCGCCTTGTGCAGACGGGCCTGGTAATCGCGGTAGATCTCGGCATGCTTGCGATCCAACGGCGTGGCCGCGGTGGTCAAGGCGTCGTCGGGAAACGTGAGCTCGTTCTTCCACTTGCTGATCACGCTGTGTGCGCCGCGAGGGGTGAACCGCTTCGAGTCGAGGCCGAGATTGCGGATGACGTAACCGGTGAGCCGCTGCGCGTCGGCCTGGTCGTAGATACTGAAGCTTCGCGGGTACCCGAGCGCATCGGCGTTGGCGCGAAGGATCCGCACGCACGCGGCGTGGAACGTGCTGACCCACATGTTCTTCGCCACCGGCCCGACGAGGTCGGCGACGCGTTCTTTCATCTCGCCGGCGGCTTTGTTCGTGAACGTGATCGCGAGTATCCGCTGTGGATGCACACCCTCACTCTCGATCAGATGGGCGATGCGATGGGTGAGGACTCGTGTCTTACCCGAGCCCGCTCCGGCCACCACCAGCAACGGCCCGCCGGTGTGCACCACTGCGTCGAGCTGATCGGGGTTCAGGCCGGTGAGCAGCGAAGTTGGTTCGGAGTCTTCGAACAGCGACATGACGAGGCCAGTCTACGGACGGTGTGTTACAGCCGTGGAAGTCTCCACCGGGCGAGCCGGTCAGCGCTGCGCGACGAGCAGGATCGAAGGCCCGTTGACGTGGCGGATGTCCTCGCCGAGGACGGTGATGTCGGTGAAGCCGATTTCGCGCAACACCGTCATCAGACCGTCGCGCTCCATCCATCGCGCGCTCGGCTCCGGCCCGCCACAGAAGCTGGACTTGGCGAGCGCTTCCAGGTAATGACGAGGGTGGACGCGGAGACGATGGTTCCGCCACTCGACCTCGATCGGCGCCTCGACGAACGTGCGCGAGATCCGCGAGATCGCCGCGACGGAGTCCGCGTCCCAGTAGTGGGTCCAGACCGCAACCCGGTCCGTGACGCGCGAGATCGCTTCGAGCAGCGCGATCGGATCCGTAGCGTGATAGAGCACACCGCTCGCGAGGACGAGATCGAACCGCTCATCGGTCGTCGCGAGATAGGGCAAAAAGTCACCGAGCAGGAAGTGGCACCCGGCGAGTCCGAGGATCTCCTTCACGACGAGGCACTTCAAGAAGGCCTGCGAGCTGCCCTCGATCGCGGTGACATCTGCCCCGGCCTCGTGGAGCATGTAGCTGTGGCCACCCTCCATCGGGCCGAGTTCGAGGACCTCGAAGTTCGCGATGCCGCCGAGATGATCGATCACGGCTGTGATCCGTCCGTCATCGAAGGTCTCGGTCTCACCGGCCCGCAACCCGAGGTTCGACGGCAGCGACGATGTCCATGAGCCGGCGAACAGATCGACGGCGTTCTGCGCCGACGGCGCGCTGCGGACGTAGGCGTCGAGGATGGTCGGCCGGCTCTCGTCGGAAGCCGACGCCGCTCGCGCGGGCGGCTCAGAAATGGCCCGGGGTGGCCGCGGTTCGGCAACTCTGCGGAGGATGTTGAGGTCCTGGTGATTGCCGATGAGACCTTCGTGGACATCGACGATGTCGAAGAACTCGCCCCACACGGACCGCACATACGCCTGTGTCGTGAACACGTTGCGGTAGTACGCCGGATCCGAGGGGACCGCCCCGTCGATGTCGGCATTGACGCCGCCGTCCATGAAGCCCTCGCGCTGCCACACCTCGAACCATTCGGCGCCGAGCCTCGAGCGGGCGAACGTCGCCCGGCCATGGGTCGTGAGCGCGAGGATCGCGCCGGGGCGGGTGATCCGATGCAACTCGCGGAGCCATAATCGCTGGTCGTATTCGCCGAGATGGGTGAACACGCCGATACCGATGACGAGATCGATGCTCTCGTCCGGGATCGAAGTCGGCGGTGTGGCACTGATGAGCCGGGCGTCGACGCCTGGCACGTTCGCGACGCACCAGTCGATGTTGGTCTCGTCGATGTCGACGCCGATGATCCGCTGACCGGTGGCCCCACCGTGGCCGAGATACCTCGCGAACCGGCCGCAGCCGACGCCCCAGTCGAGAATGGTGTCATAACCTTCGTAGCCGATGCCGGTGACCCGCTCGAGCATGTCACCGAGCTTGGTGAACGAGGAAAAGCCTTCGAGCACAAAACCGGCGAGATCGTCGCCGCCGTGGACGCGCCGGCGATTCCCGACCGGCGGAATCGGCTGCTGCTCACCAGGGTAGAAGTAGTCGAGTTCGGTCCTCGTCGCTCCGTCGACCGACAGCGACAACCGAAGCGGATTCGTCGGGCTCACGGTTGCCCCGCGGGTCGGCTCGATCGTGACTTCGAACCCGGCGCGCGTCGAATCGACGCGGTCCCAGAAGAGCTCACCGATGTCGGGTCTGGGAAGGTGCATCGTGGCGCGTTTGACGCGCCGGCCGTCGACGAGGATCTCGAGCCGGTCGGAGCCGTTCCCTTCGCGAGCCACCGCCCAACCCGTGACGACCAACGATCCGCCGACATCCGCGATGGCATCGAGACACCAGGTTGCCTCGGTCCACCGATCGTTCGCGGCCGCCGCGATCGTCGTGCCAACTGCCGCGGCGCGCCGAGCCCTGCGTCTTGCGATCATCCCCATGCCGTTCTGCTCAGCACGCGATACGGATCGGCAGACGCCGAGGACCGCGGATCTGTCCGACACTCCACTCGACGCCGTCAGGCGCGGCGAGCCCGAACACGGGGAACCGACTGAGGAACTCCTCGACCGCGACACGCAATTCGAGCCGGGCAAGGTTGGATCCGAGACAGCGGTGAATTCCGAGACCAAAGGCAACGTGGCGGTTCTCGGCCCGATCGATCACGACTTCGTCGGCGCGATCGAACGCGGCCGGGTCGACGTTTGCGGCCGGGAACGCGAGCAGCACCCAATCGTCGACCTTCATCGGGCAACCGCCAATTTCCACGTCCTGCTTCACGAGCCGCGCCATCGTGACCGGGGCATATGCCCTCAGGAACTCCTCGATGGCCGTCGAGATCAGTTGTGGTTCGGCGACGAGGCGTTCTCGATCCTGCGGGTGCGTCGCGAGGTGG
>JANYKS010000104.1 GCA_025358125.1 Actinomycetes bacterium | reverse complement strand
CCCGACGAATCGGAAACCCCTTCTGAGCTGGTACTTCTTTGGTGGCGGGGGCAGGATTTGAACCTGCGACCTTCGGGTTATGAGCCCGACGAGCTACCGAGCTGCTCCACCCCGCGTCGTGTTGTGCTTCCACGGTATCGAAGACACGGCGCGCTCGCAACCCCTACAATTGGGAGACGTATGGGTCTGTTCTCCAAGAAGCCGAGGGTCGATCCCGCTGAAATCATCGCGCTGCGAGCCGAGTTGGCGGACCTGCGCTCCCGGCTCGAGAGCAGCGAGCATTCCAAGACGGTGCTCGAGACTCACGTCATTCAACTCGACGCGGCGACCAGCGCACTTGCCGCGCGCACGCACATGGTCGACGACGTCACGCTCCGTCTCGCCGAGGTGGACGTCATCAAGCGCCAGGTTGCCCAACTCGACGTGGTTCAAGCCAAGATCGCATCGCTCGACGGACAGCTGAACGCCAAGATGGCCGATCTCGCCGAGCGGGTCGAGGTCACGTCCACCGACGCCAAGACGGCCCGGGATCAGACGGCGACGTTGAACGAGCGGATTTCCAACGTGTCGACCGAGCTGGCCAACCAGCTCGGCGAACTCGGCCGGGAGATCGACGGGTTGGCGAGTAGCCAGGCTGCGAACACTCCAACGACGGCGGCCGCGCAAGCGGTGGCACCCGAGGTGCTCGATCAGTTGACGAGCGCGCAGATCAGGCTCGCCAACGAACAGGCCCGCTACGAGATTGCGTTCCGCCAAGACCTCGCCCATCTCGCCGAACAGATCAAACGCTCGCGCAGCTGATGTCCGTCTGAACACAAAGGTGTCGGGTCAGCCCGCTTTCAGCAATTTGATCGCCTGTGCGATCAACTTCCGCGACTCCGCCTGTTTTGCCCCGTAGGTCGCGTAGTCGGGTGGCGTGAGTTTTAATGCGTCGTCTGCTTCGACGAACAGATCCTGCGCCCGCTGGAGCAGCTGATCGGCAGTTTGCCCCGTCTGCGCGGTCGTGCTCGGCTGCGTCGTGCCGGTACCGGGCTGCGTCGACGTGGTCGTTCGGTCACCAATGTTGCCGGTGAAGGTTGGGAACAACTGCCGCACTGCACCGCCGATCGAATCGTCGATCACGGCCTGGGCGTTGTACGACATGATGACCTTGCGGAACTCGGCCTGCTTGGAGACCAAGACGTACATCGGACGGACATACAGCAGCCCGCTCCCGATCGGAACGAGTTGCAGGTCGCCGAAGCGAACCTGCGATCCACCCTGGTCGAGCAAAGTGATCTCACGTGAAATCGCAGCTTCGGATTCAGCATTGTTGGCCACCTTCGCAGGGCCGTCGAACGGATCGTTCGTCACGTCGTAGGCGGTGAGCTGGCCATAGGTGTTCGGGTCGCTCGACGCCACCATGAACGAACGCAGTTCCGTGCGTTGGTCGTCCTTCGAATAGGGCACATATGGCCGAAGCATCGAGAAGCTACCGGCACCAGTGGTGTCCGGCGGATGGAACATCGTGTAGTACGGGACGTAGCGCTGCGACGTGCTCCCAGCGGACTCGCCGGCCGGCGTTGCGGAGCCGTCGGTCGACGCCGTCGTACCGTTGTCCAGCGTCGGTTGCTGTCTGGGCGCAATCGGCGGCCCCTGAGCCACGCTCCAAGCCTTGGTGCGTTCGAAGAAGTCCGACGACGCGAGGTGATAACGGGCGTAGGCAGCCGTCTGGACGCGGAACAGATCCTCGGGATAGCGGAGATGGTCGACCAACCCCTTGGGCATGGTCGACACGTCTGAGAACAGATTGGGGAACGCCGCTTCCCACGTCTTGAGAATCGGGTCGGTGGGGTCAAAGGCGTAGAACTTAACGCTGCCGTCGTACGCATCGACCGTCACCTTCACGCTGTTGCGCACGTAGTTGAATCCATGGTTCAAGCCACTCGCCGAAGCGAGTTGGCTGCGGTCGCCGTCCTGCGCATAGGGATACTGATCAGTGGTCGTGAACGCGTCGATCACCCACAGCGCCCTGCCGTCGAGCACGACCGGATAGGGGTCGTAGTCGAAGTGCAGGAACGGCGCCAGCGTGGCAGCACGATCGCGAACGCCGCGCACCCACTGAATCCGAGACGTACGAGTGACGGAGTCCGAACCCCACAGGTTGTAGTCGAAGAACGACAGCGCAAAGGCCAACTTGCGAAAGCCCGAGTTCAACTGAACGCCACCGGTGCCAGAGTATGGCTCCACCTTGGCTCCCCCGCACGGCTTCTCGCTGGTCGACGTGCCAACGATCGCGTAGTCGGTGATTTCCGGGCTGAAGTACAACTCGGGTTTGTCCAATTTGAGCTCGGAGTACACCGGGCGGTTGTTGGCCTCCACCTCGCTGACCGGCGCAGAGACGACACCACAGCCGTGAGTGGCGATGAGATGCTTTCCTTGCCAGGATGTGTTGGCCACATTCGGGAGATCCAATTCTCGTGCGGCGACCACCACCTGCTGGACGCGGCCGCCGATCTCGTAGCGGTCGATGTCCAGATCCTTGACCGCAAGACCGTTCACCTGACCCTGATCGAGCGTGAATCGACTCAGCATGACGGTGGGGTCCAGAAGTCGAAGGTCCTGCAGCGGGGCGAGATCGGCCTGGATCGTGGCCGCGGTGAGATCCTTGAACGTCACAGATTTCGTCTCCACGTTGTTGATCCCCAATGCATCGCGTGTAGCGACGATGTTGCGATCGATGTACGGCGCCTCCTTCTCTTTTTGCGAAGGGTTGACGACGAGAGCTTGGATGACAGCCGGATAGATGACACCACCGAAGAGAGCGATCACGACCCACAGCGCACACGCCACGAGTGGGATACGCCACGAGCCGGAACGGATGCTGTAGAGGAACAGCGCAGCGACGAGTAATGCGATGAGCATCAGCAACAGCACCGCCGGCAGTTGGGCCTTGACAACCGAGTAGGTGGCGCCCTGTATGTATCCACGACGTTCGGTGTTGAGCTGGTAGCGCTCCAACCAGTAGCCGCCGGCGCGCAGCAGCGCGAGCACGGAGAGCAGGATTGCGAAGTGCGCCTTCGATGCGCGACGCACCTTCGGCATCGGCGGCGTGATCACGATGCCGCCATTGAGGACGTGCGCAGCAACGGTAAGCAAGAACACGAGCAGCAGCGCGAGGAACAGCCAATCGAACAAGAAGACCAGGAACGGCAGCTGGAAGACGTAGAAACCGATGTCGGTCGAGAACTGCGGGTCCACCTTGTCGAAGCTGACGCTATTGCGGAACAGCAGCCATTCCTGCCAATGGCCGGCTGCGGGCACCGCGACGATCAGGCCGAGAATGGCGCCGGCAATGATGCGCACGAGCAGCATCCGGTGGCCGAACAACTCGCGGAATCGCATCACGGCCGGGTGGGTGTCGCCGCTGAACGACGATGGAGCGAGCCGGTCCGCGATCAACAGGTTCAACACCGCGAGCACGATGAACAGCACCGCAAAGCCGCCGAACAGGAACAACTTGGCGTTCAGTATCCCCCAGAAAACGTCGGTGCGTCCGAGGTTCTGATGCCAGAGATAATCGACGTAGAAGTCGGCGCCGGCACGCGAGACGAAGAGCAGTACCACGATCGAGACTGCGGCAATGATGAGGGCTGTTCGTCCTCGGTCGCTGAAGCGGTGGCGCCGAGGCGCCAGGGGCGTACGTGGTGGCAGGTCGGCGGCGTCTCGCACATGGCGATGTTAACTCGGACTTAGCGTGATGCGATGGTCAGCGCGCCACGGTTGTAGGCCAGGCGAATGATGTCCTCGACGTGTTCGTCGATCCGGTGTGTCTTCCACTCGCGATACAGAGACCGTACTTGATTCGCGAGGTCGGCGTTGTCGCCGCCGGCCTTATCGATGCACCGCGTGAGCCGCTCGCGGAGCGGCGCAACGATCTCGTTGGTGACGGCATCGCGGGCCGGACGGACGATGGCCGGGTTGCTGCCGTTCTCGCCACCGCCGGCGCCGGCGACGGCGGCAGCAAGGAGGTCGGCTTCCACGGCAGTCGCGTATCTGGCGGACTGTTCGGCCTCCCACGGCAGCAGCGTGTCGATGGCCCGCACCGGCTCCTTGCGCCGCAGCGTATCCAGTACCTCGTTCTGCTCATCGGCGAGGACCCGCTTGAGCTTGCGCGCTGCCGAAACGATGAGCGGCACGACAACTTCGTCGGCCGCACTGGCGTCGAGGGGACCTGCCGCGCCAGCAGGCGCCGTGGCAGGTGCGTCCAGTTCCTCACCGACGATGACGAGGTCTCCCGTCGACGTCAGAGCCGCCCGGTCGGGGTCGACGACACCCGCCTCGGATCGCGACGTCACAACTTCGGTACGTGCGGCGCGCAGGCGGGCAAACAGGTCGTTGACGGTGCCGGCGTTCCTCGTCTCGGACGGCTCGATCTCACCGGCGAACAGCGCAACCACCTGTGCCGGCTCGCGATCGTCGTCCTGTGAGGTTTCCTCGGCCGGTGCCGGCGGGGGGAACGAAACGACGGTGTCATCAGGTTCCCGCACGATGTGCAGCTCGCCGGGTTGGCCACAGGGCTTCTCGCCGGGTTGGCCACCGGACTTCTCGCCGCCGGACTTCTCGCCGCCGGACTTCTCACCGGCCTCGCCGCCGGTCTCCTCGCCAGGAGCCATGCCCGAAGCAGTGCCGACGGCCTCGGCGGGGTCTGCGGGTTCGGCCTCTTCGATCGCGACAGTGAACTCTCGCGGTGGGAGGTTTCGCGCGTCGTCCTCAGACTCGGACTCGGACTCGACGTCGTACATCTGCGTATCGTCGCCACCGCCCACGTTGGATCCCGGACGAGTCATCGGACTCGATTCGACCATGATCGGTATCGGGCCGGTGGTGAGCTGGAGATTGACATATTCGCTCGGTTCTCCGAGCGGCGTGAGCTCAGCCATCACCTCGACCGCGGCAATGCGCGAGCGCTCGAACGCCTGCAGCAGCCGATCGCGACCGTGGATGAGTTGCTCGATCTGTTGGCGGGCCAGCTCGCGGCGGCGGGCAAGTTCGCTGAGCACCCGCTCGCGGTACGACCGGGCTTCGTTGACCATGTCGCGCCCCTGCTGTTTGGCCATCTGCACCTCGGCCTCGGCATCGGCTGATGCATCCTGGCGTCGGCGAGCGGCCTCGATCTCGGCTTCCTCGCGCAGGCGTTGGGCCTCGTCCGTCGTCTCCCTGAGAAGACGCGCCGAACCGTCCTCGGCCCTCGTGCGTATCTGCGCCGCGCCCTCGCGAGCGGTCTGCAGGATGCGCGCCGCCTCCTCTCCGAGCAGCCGGGTTGCGGTGTCTTCATCGATGACGGCGGCATCCGCTGGTCCCGCCTGCCGGGCCGATCCGAGTTCTCGTTCGAGAAAGCGCTCGCGCTCTTGGAGACGAGCCATTTCTGCAGCCACCATCCGCAGAAAGTCGCGCACCTCCGACTGGTCGTAGCCACGCCGCGACCTGGGGAACTGCGCAGCCGACACCGATGCAGGCGATGACGGGTCTGGACGCGAGAAGGAATTGGACATCGCGTCCAAGCGTAGATCCGTACGGCGCGCAAGTGGTGGCAATCGGATCCGGCGCACGGTTCAGCCCGTCGCCTGGAAATCCTTGCCCGGCTGGCCGAGATCGTTGCCGTTGCCGCCGAGTCGTGTCAGCACCGCGAGCGCTTCGTCGAGTGTGGCCACTGGGATGATCTCGACATCGCCCTCAGCGACCGCCCGTGCGGCCGCAAGGCTCTCGGGGGACTGAGACGCCGGCACGATGAAATACTTCGTGCCGGTCTGGCGGACGGCGGACGCCTTCTGTGCCAGGCCGCCGATGGCGCCGACCTTGCCGTTGATGTCGATCGTGCCGGTGACCGCGATCCGCTGGCCGCCGGTGAGCTCGCCGGGCGTCAGTTCGTCGATGAGGGTCAGCGCGAACGCAAGGCCGGCCGATGGGCCACCGATGCCTTCGGTGTCGATGTTGATCGGGAACGGCACGTTGCCGATCGTCGACGTGTCGAACGGGTAGAACCCGATCAGCGTTCGCTTCGGATCGTCGGGAGACACCACCAATTCGATCGTGCCCGTCTGCACACCGTCGACACCCGGCCGCTTGTACTTGACCTCGACCGTGTCGCCAGGCTTGTGCTTGTCGAGCACCGGCGTCAGGTCGTCGACCACCTTGATGTCGACGCCGTCCACACTGACGAGTTCGTCGTCGGCCTTGAGCACCTTGGCGGACGGGGCTTCCTGCTCGCAGGTCGAGCCGTCGGCGCTGGCCTTGTAGCAGATGATCTGATCGATGACGATCGCGCCGGGCTGGAGCTTGATCGGAAACCCGAGCTTGGTCAGTGCCGCATACTCTGCTGCCTGCTTGGCCGACACCATCTGACGGCGGCCACGCGACTGCAGCTGCTGCGGCGTGCCATCGCCATAGACGTCTTTGTAGGTCAGCGGCTCGATGTCTTTTTCGTGGTGGACCCCCCAGAACATCAGCCACGCGAGCAACGGCAGTTCGGGCTCACGGATGGTGACGAACAACAGCTCGCCCTTGGACGGGTAGCGCTTCACGTGCTCGAGGCTGAGGCGTGATTCGACCTGCTCCGCGCCCGCCGGCACGATGGCATACGGCCGCTTGATGGAGGGGAACTTCGACGCTGCAACGACCGTCGAGAGCAGGATCCCGAGAAGCGCCACGAAGGCCACCACGACCATCGGAACGGCCCACGCACGATGCACGTTGCTGGGCGCGACGGCGACCACGGGCTGTGCAAGTACCATTTCCTGTTGCGTGTCGATCACTGATTTCACCATCCGGGCCGCATGGATCGCCGGCCTCGCCATGTTCGCACTTCTGTGCGTCGGATGGCGAAAGACTGCCAGAGCCGCCCCCAGATTGCCACGCGGGTTCAAACCGCCCACAGCGGGGATCGCCGTGACCGAGATTGCCGCGCCGACGTACCGTCGAACGCCGATCTGGCGAACCGTCTGGGCGCTCGGAAGCGCCGGCTTGCTCACGGTGCTGACCGGCGCGCTGATCGCGATCGTGGCCGCGGCCGGGGTGGCCTATGCGGTCACAACCCTTTCCGATTTGCTCAAGAAATGAGCGCGAGCCTGGCCCCGTTGGCGGCCCACCGACGACGTGTCATCGCCCTGGCCGGTCACATGGGAGACCCTGACACCGCGCGCGCGGGGCTCGCCGACCCGGAGCCGTCGGTGCGCGGCACCGCGCTCGGCGCTCTGCACCGACTCGGCGCGCTGCGGCCCGACGAGCTGCGGGCCAGCTTCGCCGATCCGGCCGCTCCCGTTCGCCGGCGCGCGGCCGAAGTGGCTGCTCACTATCCGGCGGTCTCGCTGCTCGCACTCCTGCACGACGGCGACCCGACCGTGATCGAAGTCGCCGCGTGGTCGTGTGGCGAACACGAAGTCGTCGACGACGACGTGCTGAGCCGGCTGATCTCGCTGGCCACATCGCACGATGACGCACTCGTGCGCGAAGCGGCTGTCGCAGCCCTCGGCGCGATCGGTGATGATCGTGGGCTGCCGGCGATCCTCGTCGGGTGCACCGACAAGCCGGCGGTGCGCCGCAGAGCCGTTCTCGCCCTCGCCCCATTCGAAGGAGAGGCAGTGGACGCCGCGATCACGGCTGCGCTCGTGGATCGCGATTGGCAGGTCCGCCAGGCTGGCGAGGATATGACCCGCGAGACGATGTGAGGAGTTCGGCAACGTCGGCCAACCGGCGCAGGTCGGCGGTGAGCGCGGCCTGGCGCTGCCGGTGCGCGGGCGCGACGAGGTAATACAGCCGGTTGATGATCGGGTTGATCCTGAGTACCTCGAATGTCTGCACGATCTCGGTGCCCTCGGCGTGGGGTTCGAGCGTGATCGTCCACAGCGTGCTGTCCGGGTACAGCGCCGACGGCACGGTGCGCCAGCTGTAATGGCGCCCCGGATGGACCTCGACCACCTGATTGACACGGGTCCATTTCAGCCGGCCGAGCCTGTTCGAGCCGCTGAAGCGCGCACCGGGGACGGCGGTGTTCGAGCGGCCGATCCAATCACCATCGTGTGTCTCGTGACTCCACTCGCCGATTCGTTTCGGGTCGGTGATGATCTCCCACACGGCCCGTGCCGATGCGGACGTGATGACGGACGAACGTCCCTCCGACTGGAGTTTGCCCACGGTGATCAGCGCCCAATCGACCGGGATGGGCCCGAAAGGACCGGGAATTCGATTCCTCCTGCAAGCCGGCGCACGGTTGAAAAGTACCATTCGGCCCGTGACGATCCTCAACATCCACGAGTTCGGCGATCCCGCCGGTGAACCGATGCTTGCTATCCACGGCATCACGGCTCATGGTCGGCGGTTCCGGCGCCTGGCAGAGCAGGCATGGCCGCAGCGGCGCACGATTGCGGTCGATCTACGCGGTCATGGCCGCTCGACGTACGACGGGCCGTGGTCGATCCCCCAGCACCTTACCGACTTGCTCGACACGCTCGATTCGTTGGGTCTCGCCGAACTCGATGTCGTCGGCCACTCCTACGGCGGGGCCATCGGCCTGAGCCTGCTGGCCCGGGCCCCGCACCGGGTCAAGCGCCTCGTGATGCTCGATCCGGCACTCGCCCAATCCGGCGAGTTCTCGACCACGGCCGCGCTCGAAACCATCGCCGCCGAGGGCTGGAATTCCGTAGAGGAGGCAACGATCGCCCGCAACGGCGGGGCCGCCGAAGTCATCAACCCGGCGGTGATCGAAGAAATCGAAGCGCACCTCACTCTCGGCGACGACGGCCGCTACCGGTTCCGCTACCACAAGCCGGCGGTCGTCACGGGCTGGGGCGAACTCAGCTATCCGCTGCCGGCCATGATCGAACCGCGGCCGACCCTGCTCGTGATCGCCGAGCAGGCCGGACTCGTCACCGACCAAACGGTGGCCGGGCTGGAGGGGTTGTTCGGCCACCGACTCAGCATCGTGCGGATCGACTGCGGGCACATGCTCTACTGGGAGCGGTTCGAGGAAACCGCCGATGCTGTGATGACGTTCTTCGGGGCCTGACCCGAAGAGTTGCCGGGCGCCGTTCGGGAGAAATCGCCGGTCAGGAGCGCAGCGCCGTCCCGTTGGCCAGATAGACGGCCACGGTCAGACCAGCCGCGCACAGCGTGAGGGACCACGCGGCTCTGGGGTGACCGGAGAGCGCCGAGACGATCACCCCGCCGATCGCTGCGAACGCGCCGACGATCAGCGCCGTGCCGAGCGGGCCAAGCCGACCGCGCGGGAACACCGCAAGGGTCGCCGTCGCCGACGCCATCAATACCGTCCCACCGATCAACGACAGCCGGGGCCCGAGCCGGTGGGGCAGACCCCGCACCCCGGTGAGCGCGTCATCACCCAGATCCGGCAAGGTGTTCACGAAGTGAGCACCGGCGCCCAACAGCGCCGCCGCAGTGATCGCCCACCCAGGTGGCAGCGGGTGGCCGGACAACCCCAACGACACGAAAATGGGCAGCGCTCCGAACGCGAGTGCATACGGCACGACACTCGCAGCCGTGTTCTTCAGCGACAGGTTGTACATCCACGCCATGGCAACGGCCCCCAGGTGGACCAGGCCGGCCCGCCATCCCGACAGCATCGAGAGCGGCACGCACGCCGCGGCCGCAACAAGAGCGCATCTCCACACGAGGCGGGCCGAGACGCTCCCTGCGACGATCGGTTTGTCCATTCGAGCAGCGGTCCGGTCACGGGCCCGATCGATGTAGTCATTGCTCCAGCCAACCGACAGTTGGCCACACAGCACGGCCGCGGCAACCAGGATCGCGCCGGTACCCCTGCCGGCCGACAGCGCCAACGCTGTTGCGAATCCCGTGACTGCCATTGTCGGCTGGAAATGGCTCGAGCGCAGGAGCGGGATCACCTCTGCAGTATTGCTGCGCCGGACGGGTTGGTTGCGCGGCCAACAGTCGCGCACCCTTCGTTCATGCTGTCCGGACACGCCGATCGAAGGGACACGGACATGAAGGTCTTGGTTGCAACTCACGAGTCACAGGGAGCACACCCGGATGACTATTGCGCAACGCTGGAGGGCGAGTTGGTGACGACGCTCGGCTCCGAATGCTGTTCGCCCGACATGTGCGGCTGTGGCCGCGGATTTCCGGGGTTGGCCAGTTCCATGGCGACGACCACGGCAATGGTGGCGGACCTGCCCCACATGAACCCCGACACGCTGGCCGGCGCCGTACGTGACTCGCTCGAACGCGGTGGCTGGCTGGGATACTTGGATCCCGCTGAACAGGACGAACTCGTCGCCGATCACCTCATCGAAATTCGCGAAGTTTGCAGCGCCTTCCCGATCGGCACCATTGTCTGCCGTTCGGGATCACGGGTCTTTCCGAGGCCGCGAGCGGCGTAGAACACATGTCGGTTTCCCGCGCCTATCCGACACCGATCCGGTATACGTTCGTTTCGCGCAGCACGAAGCCGAGGCGCTGATACAGCCGATTGGCTTCCTCGCGGGACGGACGCGACGTCAGATCAACAGTCTTGGCACCCTTGGCCCGGGCGAGATCCAACGCGAACTCGTTCAAGGCCTGGCCGACACCTCGGCCACGGGCCGCGTCGTCGACCACCACGTCCTCGATCCAAGCGCGCACCCCGGTGGGGATCCGGAACACCACGAGGGTCAGCGCGCCGAGGATCGATTCGTCGTCTCCTGCCAGCAGCACATCGGTTGCCGGCGACGAAACCATCTGCTCGAGTTCTCGACGTGTGGGCGGCAGCGACGACCGCGACAGTTGCGGGATCAACCTCGCGAACGCGTCGACAACCGCTGGTGTCACCTCGTCGGCGATATGGACAGTGATAGGACCGGGCACGGCCCCGAACGCTAGCGCCGCCGGAACTCGCGAGGTTCTCGAACAGGGGTAGGGTTGCTCGACTTCGGATCGAGAGCGATTCGACACGTAGCGTGCGCGAATGGACACAGAGACGCTCTCCGAACGTGCCCGCAAACTCGGGTCCGTCCTCGAACCCCTCGCCGGGCAGGTGTACTTCGCCCCCGAATGCCACGCCAACTACGTCGCGCTCGGCTTCGATCCGAGCCCGGCGAACGCGAGCGGCGTCGCTCTGCCCGACGGTCCGGCGTACTTCACGAGCCGGGGCAGCGTCATGGGCCAGGTGGCGGGCGGCGTCGTCGCGGCGGCATTCGGCGTGTTCAACCCGGAGGTCGTCGTCCGGTGCGTTGCCATCGGCTGGAGTCGCACGGATGCCCCCACCATCTGCCAGGCGCGCGACGACGGCGCGATCGCGCAGCTCGTCCGCATCCTCGGCGAGGAACCAGAGGGCATCGCCCGGGTCAACGAACTCCTCACCCGGGCGATCGAGCCGCTGCGCCCGGAAGGTCGCCCATTGTACGCCGGGCTCGGTTCGCAATCGCTGCCGGACACGCCGATCGGGAAGATGTGGAGGATGGGCGACATGCTGCGCGAGTACCGCGGCGACAGCCACACGGCCGCATGGATCTCGGCCGGTCTGAACGCGACCCAGATCGGACTGCTGAGCGAGTTGTACTGGGGCGTGCCGATGCGCTCCTACAGCCGCACCCGAGGTTGGACCAACGATCAGTTCGACGCGGCCGCCGAGAGCTTGCAGGGACGCGGCCTGATCACCGCCGACGCCTTGACCGCCACCGGGCGCGAGGCCCGCGAGTTGATCGAGACGGTCACCGATTCACAGATGGCCGGGGCCATCGGCGCACTCGGCGACGACATCCACGAGCTGTTCGAGATCCTCGAACCCTGGGGCGCGGCCGTGCGCGCAGGATTTGGCTATCTCCGTTCCGGTCCCCACGATCTTGCCAAACAGGCCACCGGCGACGCATAGGGTGTTGGCGTGATCCTCCAATCTCTCGGCAGCGTCAAGCCCGACGACATCGCCGATCGCACCGGATGGGCCGCCAAGCCGCAGGGCCTGTGCCGTGGTGAGGTGTGCGTCCCAGCTCCCGGCTCACTGCGCGCTGATGGTTCGGTCGATATCGAGGTCATTGCGAGCCGACTCGGCATGCCGCTCGTCTACGACCCCGGGCACGGCGTGTGGGCGCTCGGACCGGCAACCGCGACCGGTCGTGCGCTCAGCACCGCGGCCGCCGCCGACCCCGAACTGATCACCCGCGACGGCAACCCGTTCCGGCTCAGCACGCTCCACGGTCGCAAGGTGCTGCTCGTGGCTTGGGCCAGTTATTGAGGCTGTCGTACGAGTCTGCCCGGGTGGCAGGCACTCCACATCGAACTCGAACCGCTCGGCCTCACCGTCGTCACCGTTGCGCTCGACGTCAACCCGGCCCATGCCTCTACCTGGATAGACGCGGCCGCTGCGACCCATCCGAGTCTGATCGACACGGGCCATGTCACGGGCGAGCTGTTCGGTTTCATCAACATCCCGATGGCGATCTGGATCGACGAAGACGCCAACATCGTCCGCCCGGCAGAGGCGGCGACGATCGAGCGCAGTCCGCTCCGTGACATGGACATCCCCGATGGCCTGCCGGAGCGGCTCGACAAGGCATTGCGCGAAGTGAAGAAGATCCCAGATTGTGCCGAGGACTACCGCGCTGCGATCATCGACTGGGTCCACAACGGTTCGCGGAGCCGGTTCGCGCTGAGTCCGCAAGAAGTCGTCGAGCGAAGCCAACCTCGCCCTGACGCCCACGCCCGCGCCGCGGCATGTTTCGAGATCGGTCAACACCTGCTGCACACCGTCGGTCACGACGCCGCGGTGCCGTGGTGGCGTCAGGCCCACGAACTTTTCCCGGAGAACTGGACCTACAAACGACAGGCGTGGACGCTCGTCACCACCCAGGCCGGCGCTGAGAACGACCTGATCCAGGGTCCAAACGACGTGTACGCCGGCAATTGGCTCGACGATGTGATCGCTGCTGGCGGCGGCGGGGCATACGCCGTCGTGCCGACGCTCTGAAGCGTCCCCCGGCGCGTCGCTTCGATGCCTGGATAGGCTCTGAGGTCGATGGAGTACGTCCGCTGGCTCAGCCGGCCAAACCTTCGCAACCCGGTGATGGTTGCCGCGTTCACGGGTTGGAACGATGCCGGCGATGCAGCCTCGGGTGGTGTGCGCCATCTGATCGAGGACTGGGGTGCGACGGCCCTCGCCGAAATCGATCCGGAGGAGTTCACGGACTTCGCCACCATCCGTCCCCACGTTCGCCTATCGGGTGACCTCGCCCGCAGCATCGTCTGGCCGACCGTCGGGCTCTGGCATGCGTCGACGCCCGGCGCCGACGTGATCTTGGTGCTCGGTCCGGAGCCGGCCATGCGCTGGAGGTGCTTCACCGAGCAGATCATCGGCGTCGCCAAGCACTACAACGCTTCGCTGGTGATGACGTTGGGCGCGCTGCTGGCCGATGTCCCCCATTCGCGCCCCGTGCAGTTGATCGGAACGGCAAGCGACCAGGACATGATCGAGCGCTACGACCTGCAGCGGTCCCGCTACGAGGGTCCGACCGGAATCGTCGGCATCATCCACGACGCGTGCGCCAGGGCCGACCTGCGTTCGGCCTCGCTGTGGGCCGCGGTGCCGGCATACGCCTCGCAGGTGCCGTCTGCGAAGGCGACGCTCGCGCTCGTGGATCGCCTCGGCACCATCATCGGCACCACGATGCCGACGGCCAAGCTGACCAACGAGGTCGACGACTACGAAAACCGGGTCAGTGCCATCGTCGCCGACGACGACGATCTCTCCGGCTACGTCCGCCGGCTCGAGAGCATGAACGACGCCGGAATCGAGGACTTCTCGCTCGATGATGACGACGACGTCGATGACGATGACGATGACGATGACGATGACGACGACGACGACGCCGTCGGTGGCGAGCTCAGCGTCAACCTGCCAGAGCACGTCGACGGCACTGCGCTGATCGACGAGGTCGAGCGGTTCCTACGCGATCAGGGCAAATAGCTCGCACCATTCGGGCTTCAGGGACACTTCAGCGCTGACGTCTCGGGCGAACATGCGCGGGGGTTTCGCCGCTGATCTCAGGCCCGATTCAATCCTCGATTCAGGCGGGGGTCCCGCGCGCCCGGGCTGCTGCCTCGAGCGCCTCGAACCGCCCGAGTCCCTGCTCGAGCGCCCTCGTCAAGCGGAGCCGATCGCCAGTCGCCATCAGATCGACCACGAGGCCGGTGAACATCGCCTTGAGGATCGATGCCTCGATCACCGCCTCCGCCAGCGGCACGCCTTCAGCCAGAAGCCCCTGCTCGATGTCCTCGCGCCACACACCGATCTGCTCGGCACGGACCTCGCCGGTGAGCCCGGTGTGGGTCGCTTCCAACGTCGCTGCTTCGAGGCCGAGACGGGTGAGGGCGAGGTTCGCCGGCGACGCCTTGAGCCACTTCCACCACTTGCGCATCAGATTGGCCTGGGTCATCTTCGGCTCTCGGTCGAGCCAGACGGTTCGCACCTCGACCTGGATCTTCGTCGCTTGCGCCAGCGCGGCACCGAGGAGCTCCTGCTTGGAACCGAAATGATGGACCAACCGGTTCGGGCTCGTCCCCAGCGCCGCGGCCATCGGTCGCAGCGACATGTCACCGAGACCGTGGTCAGCGAGGTAGGCGACGACTTGGTCGAGCAGTTCGCGCTTCATCTCGATATCGGGAGTGCGCGCCATGGCCGGTACCCTACGCGAAGGTGGCTCGGCCGGTGAGTGTGGCGCTCAGCACGCCCTCATCGAGTTCGACCCCGAGCCCGGGACGATCCGAGAGCGTGATCCAACCATCGCCATCGGCCTCGATCGTGTCGCGAAGGATGTAGTCACGCCGTGCCGTGCTCCACTCGGGTGGATCGAAGGGGAACTCGACAAACGGCGCCCCGACGGTCCCAGCGGTGAGATGCAGATTGGCCATCACGCCGATGCCGTTGCCCCAGGTGTGGGGCGTGAAGATCTTGCCGGCCCGAGCGACTTCGGTCGCTAACTTGCGGAGGCCGGAAATGCCCATGGCACACACGCAATCGGGCTGGAAGACATCGAAGCATTCGCGGTCGAGCAGCTCCCGGAACTCGTACGGCTCGCGCGTCAACTCGCCTCCGGCGATGCGGATCCCGACTCGTTTACGCAATTCGGTCATCCCGTCGTAGTCGCCGCGGTGCAACGGCTCCTCCATCCAATAGACGTTTTCGGTATGCAACTGGCGGGCCACATCGGTGGCGTGATCGACGGTCCACGGGTGCTGAGTGTCCCACGGCATCCGCCAACCCTGATTGCAATCGACCATCAGTTCCAACTGATCGCCGACGGCGTCGCGGACGGCCTTGATCACAGCGAGATCGACCTCGATGCTCGGCCGGCCGAAGCGGACCTTCAGCGCCGGGAATCCAAGCGCGATGGTCCGTCGGGCGACCTCGACCATCTCCGCCACCGGGCGATGAACGCCGCTCGACGCGTACGCGCGGATTCGGTTGCCGCGACCTCCGACCATCTTCCAGATCGGTTCGTCGCGGATCTTGCCGGCGAGATCCCACAACGCGACGTCCATCGGCCAAGGCCGCCCGGCGTGGAATTCGATGTTGGCCAACACCGTTGCGTGCCGTTCCAGATCGAGCGGATCCTGACCGATGAAGTAGCGCTGGTAGTCAGCAAAGCCATACATCGCGTCGCCCGAACCGATGCCCTGGCGACCCTCATCGTCGTGCACCCGCACGATCGTCGCCGGGAACTTCGTGCGCGGTTGGGGGTCCCACGATGCGGGGAACGCCGGGTCGAGAGGAAGCTGATGATGGGTGATGTCGATCCGGGTGATGACACTCATGGCGACCCCTACGCGATTGCCCGGAGGCGGTTCCACGACTGGACGGTACGTTCGGCCAGCATCTGGCGTTCGGCATCGCTCGTTACTCGTCCGAGCTCATAGATGGACACTGTCGCTCCCTCGGTCGCCTGGAATAACCCGCACGATCGTTGCACAATACTCGACCGCCGACGATGTGCTACGAAAGAGCGCATGGCCGATCTCAGCGATGATCCACTGCTGCAGCCGCTCCAGATCAAGGGTTTGCGGCTCAGGAATCGCGTGATGTCATCGGCCCACGAGCCGGCGTACGGCAACGACGGAATGCCGACGGAACGGTATCGGCTGTACCACGTCGAGAAGGCCAAGGGCGGTCTCGGGCTGACGATGACGGCCGGTTCGGCAGTGGTGTCCCCCGACAGCCCGCAGGCGTTCGGCAACCTGCACGCGTACAAGGACGAGATCGTTCCGTGGATCCGCGAGCTCGCCGACGAGGTGCACTCCCACGGATGCGCCGTGATGATCCAGATCACCCACCTCGGCCGCCGCACGGGATGGAACAAAGCGGACTGGCTGCCCATCGTCGCGCCCTCGCCGCTGCGCGAGCCGGCACATCGCGCGATCCCCAAGGAGGCCGAGGACTGGGACATCGATCGAATCGTCGCCGACTACGTCGACGCCGCCGAGCGGATGCAGGCCGGCGGGATGGACGGCATCGAGATCGAGTCCTACGGGCATCTCTTCGACGCGTTCTGGTCGCGGGCCACGAACCTGCGCACCGACGAGTACGGCGGCTCGTTCGAGAATCGGATGCGTTTCGGCACCCGAGTGCTCGAGGGTATTCGGGCACGGGTCGATCCGGCATTCATCGTCGGGCTGCGGATGGCCGTCGAGGAGCGCGTGCCGGACGGTCTCACCCGCGACGACGGGTTGGAGATCATTTCCTACCTCGACGACCGCGGGCTGATCGATTTCGTCAACGTGATCCGCGGCCATATCGAGAGAGACGCCGCACTCATCGACGTGATCCCGATCCACGGCATGCGATCGGCGCCATCACTCGAGTTCTGCGGAGAGGTCCGGGCGCGGACGAGCCTGCCGGTCCTCCACGCATCGAAGATCGACGACGTCGCAACGGCTCGCCATGCGATCCGCGAAGGCTTGCTCGATGTCGTCGGCATGACCCGCAGCCACATCGCCGATCCGCACATCGTGCGCAAGATCGCGGAAGGTCGCGAGGCCGAGATCCGGCCGTGCGTCGGCGCGACGTACTGCCTCGACCGGATCTACGAGGCCGGCGAGGCACTGTGCATCCACAACGCTGCAACCGGGCGCGAAGCAACGATGCCGCACGAGATCCCCAGAGCCGGATCGAAGCGGCGGATCATCGTGGTCGGCGCCGGTATCGCCGGCTTGGAAGCAGCTCGCGTCTGTGCCGAGCGCGGACACGAGGTCACGCTGCTCGAGGCCACACCGAGAGCAGGCGGCCAGATCCGTCTCGCGATCCGCAACCCGCGGCGCAAGGACCTGGTCGGCATCATCGACTGGCGGGTTTGCGAACTCGACCGACTCGGCGTCGATGTCCGTTACGACACCTACGCCGACGCGGATGTCGTCACCGGGCTCGACCCCGAGGCAGTCATCGTCGCGACCGGCGGATGGGCCCAGACACCGCCGCTCGATAGTGGATCAGATCTCGTCACGTCGAGTTGGGACATCCTCTCCGGCGAGGCCAAACCGGCGCCGCGGGTGCTGCTGTTCGACGACAACGGCGCCCACCCCGGTCTGTCAGCAGCCGAGGTCATCGCCAACTCTGGCAGCGAGTTGGAATTCGTCACGCCTGAGCGGTTCTTCGCACCGGACGTCGGCGGGCTCAATCACGTACCGTACGCGCGCGCGTTCCACAAGTCCGCCACGTTGGTGACCATCAACAGTCGGCTCCTCGGTGTGCGCCGCGACGGTGACGAGCTCGTCGCCCGCGTCGGCAGCGACTACGGCGAGGAGACGGCCGATCGGCGGGTCGATCAGGTCGTCGTGGAATACGGCACGCAGCCGCTCGACGAGTTGTACTTCGCGCTGAAGGACCGGTCGTCCAATCGCGGCGCTGTCGACTACGGCGCGCTGATGCAAGGGCGAACGCAGACGCTCAACAGGAATCCCGATGGCGCCTTCCAGCTGTTCCGGATCGGCGATGCGGTGTCGGCCCGCAACATTCACGCGGCCGTCTACGACGCGCTGCGCCTGTGCAAAGACCTGTAAGCGCGGCGAGCATCTTCATCGCGAGCGTCGTCGTCACGGCGTCGTCCGATAGACCAAGAGGTCGGCGAGCGCAATTTCGTAGTCGGCGAAATCGAGTGGGGCGAAGCCGGCGATCAACAAGGTGCCACGGGCATCGGCGAGCGACGGGTCCTCGATGGCACCGCGAAAGGCTGTCCGCCACGCCTCCAATTGCTCATCGCTCGTGGCACCACCGATCACCATCGGTAGGCACGGCACGAGCGGTCCGCGGCCGACCACGACGAGCCCCTCCAGCGTTTGCGGTGCATCGCGCTGTCGATGAGCCCAGGTGACTGCATCAACCGAGGCGATGTCGGCCAAACCCCCGCGGACGGCGTCGATGCTGGCGAGATGGGAGCCAGTCCACGTAACGGCGCCCGGCCAGGTCGCGCCGCCGCGATCGAACGCGGCGAGCAGGCTGATCCAACCCGACAAGCTGCCGGACGAGTTCGCCGCGACCGTGCGTTCGTTGAAGTCTTCCAGAGGCGCCTCCACCCGGGCGATGATCACGCTGCGGTAAGCAGGGCTGGCGGCGCCGCCGAGGTCGTATGCAAATGTTCCGACGACGCGCGGCCGGTGCTGCAATGTTGTGATCAGCGGCCACCCACAGGTCATCCCGAGCACGAGTCCGGGATCGAGCCACGTGTCAGCGGGGTCGAGATCCCAGCACAGGGCAGCGGGGGCGTCCGCGATCTCGGCCGCTGCGGCGGCGTACAGCCGATCCCATGCGGCGCGCAGGGGCTGAGCTGGATACATGCCCATCGCGGAGAACGGGGCTGCGGCGACGGTCGTGGTCACGCCTTGATCGCTTCGGACAACGGGTAGACCGGCAGGTCGAAGGGACGCAAGAAGTAGCGCCGGACGATCGAGAAGTACCCCGGATACACCCCAGCGCCATCGGCCACGGCTGTCTCGGCCTCCATCACCTCGGTCAACTCCGGCAGCCGGAACCAGGCGACGCCGGGCAGTTGGTGATGCGTGTAGTGCAGGTTGTTGTTGAGATACAGCAGGCTGAAGAACCGGTTGCTGCGCACGATTGCCGAGCGCGGCGCACCGGCGTGGGCGCGGTGCTCGACGAAGGACCGCATCGAGGTCAGTGACGCACCTCCGTAGACGAACCCGAGCAGATACATCCACAGCGGGAGCCCACTGGCCCGAATCGCGACGATCACCGCACCGGTCGCGGGGATGTGAGCGAACCACGCGGCGCGAATGTTTGCGTCGTGCCAGAACCGACCGCGATCGAACCGGAGCATCTGCCAGGCGGCCAAGACCGGTCCGACCGTGAGCCGAACGGCGAGGGTGCGGTTCGCGCGCAGGAGTGCGCGGTGGGCGGCGCCGGCCCGGGCCCACTCGGCCGGAAGCACGTAGTAGCTCTCCGGATCGTCGGCGGGGTCGGTCAGATCGCTCTCGTGATGGGCCAGGTGGGTCGCGCGATAGCGGGCGAACGGCTGCACCATTCCGAGCGGTGCGCCCACGAGGAGCCGGTTGAATTGCGACGAGTGCGTCGGGTGGCCGTGGATCACCTCGTGTTGGAGCGACATGTAGAAGCCACCGAGCACCGCCAGCGCGATGACGACCACGGCTGCCGGGAGCCTGCTGCTGTTGAGTGCCATTGCGACCAGTGAGACCCAGAACAGCCCAATTGCCGCGACCGTCAGCCAGTCGACGAAGGCTTTGCGCTGGTCCTTGGTCCCTGCCACTTCCTCGGTTTACCCCATCGGGTCGGCTCAATCGATTCGAATGGATCGCATTTGCGCACAAACGCAACCTTTGTGGTGCTTCCAACCTCTGGGTGAGGTGGTTCCACATCATTTGTTGTGTTAATACTACGGTATGGCCGATCGCAAGCTGCTGCTCGATACGTTCCGCGAGCGCCTCGCCAAGATCATCCGCGAATCCGGTATGAACCGCAGCGAGTTCGCCACCAGCGTCGGACTCGACCGGTCGACGCTGTCGCAGTTGCTCTCATCAGCCAATCGACGACTCCCCCGCGTCGAGACGATCGCCTCCATCGCTCAATCCCAACAAGCCTCGATCGACTGGTTGATCGGACTCAGCAACGTCGGCCCGATGCAGGCCGAGATGATGAACGAGCAGATGTCGTTCGCGAAGAACGCGCTGTCGCACAACGACGAGCGTTTGATCGGATGGCTGCGCGAGGCGATCGGGTACAAAGTCCGCTACGTCCCGTCGACACTGCCGGATCTGCTCAAGACGAGCAGAGTCATCCGCTACGAGATGGGCGACGCTGTCGCGACGACTCCGGAGCAAAAGATCGAGACCGCGTCCGCGCGGCTGGCCTGGACCCGCGGCCCCGAGACCGATCTGGAGTGCTGCAACTCGGTTCAGGCCGTTGAAACGTTCGCTCGCGGCGGCGGAATCTGGCGCACGCTCGACCTCAACAGCCGCCTCGCCCAACTGGATCACATGATCGAGCTGTGCGCCGAGTTGTACCCGACACTGCGCTGGTTCTTGTTCGACGGCCGCCAGCGCTATTCGTCGCCGATCACGATCTTCGGTCCCCTACGTGCGGCGCTCTATCTCGGCCAGATGTATCTCGTGTTGACATCGACCGAGCACGTGCGCACGCTCACCGCTCAGTTCGACGATCTGATCAAGGGAGCGGTCGTCCAGCCGCCGGACGTCCCTGCGTTCTTGCAGGAACAGCGGGTGATCGCCCAGCGACTACGCAATTGAAGGCTGGTCGGGCTACTTCCGCTCAGCTGGCACGGCGAGCGGCCGCAACGGGAAGCCGACGAGGCCGGCCGGATCGGCAGGCGAGTCGCGACCCCGACAACACCTCAGGCAGCCATGTTGGCTCGCATGCGATCCGTGGCAGCCCGAACGATGCGCTCTGCTGCAGACGGTGCCGCTTCCAACAGAGCGAAGAACTCCCGACCCGTCGCAGCGTAGACAGTGGTCGGCACAAGGGTTGTAGCCGTTGCCGAACGGGGAACCCGATGAAGCAGCGATATCTCTCCGAGCACTTCGCCCGGCGTTACCACCGCCAGGACCTCCACGTCGTCCCCATCGTCTCTGGTCACGTTGACAAGGCCGTCGGCGACGATCAGGAACTCACTGCCGGGGCTGCCTTGTCTGATCAGCACCTCACCGGCTCCGAGCATCACCGGGGTCAACAACGCTGCAGCCCTCTGGATCTCCGTCCTCGAGCTGTTCGCGAAAAGTTCCGCCTCCGCCAGCGGGAACCACGAGCCGACTTGATGTAACGCGGCGGCAGTCCAACTGCCGCGGCGTTACATCAAGCGTGAAGTTGAATCATCCCGATAGCGACAACTCCGCGGGCGGGGACGATCGTTCACTGATCCACAGCGCGAGCAGGACCAATGCCGCGCCGACACCATCGCGGACCTGCAACCGTTCGCGGACGATCAGCCAGGAGAAGAACACGCCGAACAGCGGCGTGAGGAACATCGACACCGCCACCCGGCTCGGCGGCTGATGGGCGATCACCCGGCACAGCAGCAGGTAGGCGAGCGCCGAGCCGAAACCCAAGAACAGCACGGCTCCGGCGGACTTGGCGCTGACCGAGTCACCTCGCACCATGCCCTTGTCGGCGAGATCCAGCAGACAGGCCGGCACGACCAGGAACAGTGCACCGACCTGGGTGATGGCGGCAACGGCCAACGGGTCGATGCCTTGACCGGCGCGGCGCACGAGCGCCGTGTAGATCGAGAACGTGATCACGGTGCCGAGCAGCAGCAACATCGGAACGATCGGCGCATCACCGGTGCGTTCGGTGATGATGCCCGAGGCCGCGAACGCACCCGAGAAGCCGATCATCAGCGCGATCAGCGCCCGCCGTGAAGGTTTGTCGCCGGCCAACGCCATTCCCGCCAACGCGACCCCTATTGGTTCGAGGCCGATCACGATCGAGCCGATGGTGGCAGAACCCTTGTCGACGGCGATCGCCATGAGTGCCGCCATCAGACCAATGCCGAACGTGCCGATGAGCAACAGATGCCGGACGTGACCCCTGGCCGTTACCAGCCGTCGGCGGGCAACGAACACGAGCACCGCCGCCGCGATGACGAACCGTCCGAGATTGGTCGTTGCCGGTCCGAAGCTCGCTGATGCGAGCTTGTACGCCGGAACGCTGCCACCGAAGAACAGGACCATGACGAACAGCGCGACTCGGACTCGAAGCGTGGCCGGAACGTGGATGCCCGGAGTGAATTCTCGGGTGCCGACGCTCATCGCCGAACGTTACCAGCGACGACCCCCGGGCTTGGGAGCTGCGAGGTCCGCGCCCGATCAGTGGCGTTCAAGCTGCGACCCGGCGGATTCTGCGCAAGCGGCGATCGTCGAGCACCGCTCAGGCGTCGCCGACGCTCATTGCCTCGGCCAGGGCCACGTCGTCATCGGACAGATCGGGCGCGGTGGCGGGAAGGTAACGCCACGACACGAATGCCGCGAGGAGGACCACCGCCGCGGCCAGGGCGTAGACGATCCGCATCGAGCCGATGAACGCGCGACGCGCGAGTTGCACGATCGTTGCCCCGTCGGCGCCGCTGATGGACTGGGCGGCGGCGAACGCTTGGCCGATCGAGTCCTGGACCTGCGCTCGGACACCTTCCGGGACGGAGGCAGCACTGCCGATGAGCGCTTGATATCTGAGCAGGAACAGACTGCCGAGAACTGCGACACCGAGCGCGCCGCCGGTCTGGCGGGTGGTGTCGTTGATCGCCGAACCGACGCCGGCCTTTCCCGGCGGAAGCGAGCCCATGATCGACTCCGTGGCCGGCGCCGTGGTGAGACCCAGGCCGGCGCCGAACAGGACCCGCACCAGCCCGCCCCCGATCACCGAGGACATGATCGTGTCGGAGGCGTAGCAGAACAGCGCCGCCGCGACGAGCAGCAAGCCGGCGACGACCACCCTCTTGGTGCCGAAGCGCTCGACGAACTTGGGGGCCTGCGGGGCGACCACCATGATGCCGACGGCGACCGGGGCGGTCATGAAGCCTGCCTTCAGCGGCGAGTAGCCGAGCACGAACTGGAAGTATTGGGTCAGCAAGAAGGTGGACCCGAACAGTGCGAAGTACGTCAGGGTGATCGTTGCCGATGCCGCGGAGAAGCGTGGATTCTCGAAGAAACGGACGTCGAGCATCGGATGGTCGGTGTGGCGCTCCCACCAGATGAACAGCGCGAGCAGCGCGACACCGGCGACGAGTACGCCGACGACACGGGCGTTGCCCCAACCGAGATCGGGTGCTTCGATGATGCCGTACAGCAGCAGCGCCAACGTGACGATCGACAGCCCTGCTCCGACGAGGTCGAGCCGACCCTCCTCCGGGTCGCGCGAGTCGGGCACGAAGAACCATCCCAACACGACCGCCAGGGTGCACAACGGCACGTTGACCAGGAACACCGATCCCCACGAGAAGTGCTCGAGCAGGAGTCCACCGCCGAGCGGGCCGATCACGATCCCGAGGCCGGAAACGCCTGCCCAGATTCCGATCGCCTTGGCGCGCTCTCTGCCGGTGAAGGTGTTGGTCAGGATCGACAACGTCGTCGGGAAGATCAAGGCGCCGCCGATGCCCATCAGGCCGCGCGCGACGATCAGCATCGTCGGCGAATTGACTTGCGATGCAAGCGCCGAGAACACCCCGAACAGGACCAGGCCCGTCGTCAGCGCCTTCTTCCGGCCGAACCGGTCGCCCAGCGATCCAGCCGTCAGGAGCAGGCCGGCGAACACGATCGTGTATGCGTCGATGATCCACTGCAACTGAGATCCTTGCGCTCCGAGTTCGCGCACGATCGACGGGAGGGCCACATTCAGGATCGTGTTGTCAACACTGATCACTACCAGCGACATGCACAGCACGCCGAGGGTCCACCACCGACGGTCGTACGCGTCCTGCGCCGTCAGCGTCATCGCACCCCGCCGACCCGATCCCAGAACGCGGTAGCCGCTGCGGCGATCAATTCGACGCAGTGGTCCAACGGGATCGCGGTCGAGTCCACCATGAGGTGATAGAGCCCGGGGTCCGACGGGTCGCGGTCGAACAGCCGGGTCACGAAGCGGGTCCATGATCGATCTGTGTTGGCCTGGTGATCGCGCGCCACGTCTTCGGTCACGCCCTCGATCAACATGCCCTGGGCGAGACATCGATCGCTCGGACCGGCGAGGCGTACGTGGAACGACGACGGGTGACCGGAGAGCACCACCGCTGCGGCTCGACCGAGGATCACGCCTCCATCGCCCGTGCTCACGCGCGCAACGCTCGCCTCGACCTGGCGCCGAAGCTGGCGGCGGGGATCCATGTCGTCCGGCGATGGCTGCGGCAACCCGAACCCGGCGCTCAGTTGGGTCAGACTCGCCATGAGGCGGCCCGTCGGCGCCTGGTTCTCCTCCTCCTTCGTCAGGCGCTCCACGATCTTTTCGAGGCTGCGCGTCTCAGCACCGTGGATCAGCCGATCGAAGAACTCCAACCCGAGCCGCTCGGCCACCTTGGGCCCGACGACACTCCCACCCGCCCCATATCTCGCCGACACCGTCAGCACCTTCACCAATGGCTCGCTCGTCTGCGGCATCGCACTCTCCCGTGTCGGGGTCCCGCATCCGATACTAATGTCGACCATGGGGGCATCCGTCATTGCCGATCGGCCTGTCGATTCACGGTACGTCTGTGCCGACTAAGCGTGGCTAGGATGGCGTGACCCACGTTGCGAGCACAGGGGAAATGTGACCGACATCCATATCGAGACGAGTGCCGGCGGGAACCGGCGACGCGGTCGCTCGACCGCCGAACGGAGCCGACTACCGCTGCAGCGCCCGTTCGCCCAGCCGCGGATGCGCTACAAGCCGACCGAGGTCGTCTCGGCCGACGAACTGGAATCGATCCACGACGCGTCGATGCGAATCCTCGAAGACATCGGCATGGACTTCCTCGACCCCGAGGCGCGGCAGTTGCTCGCTGAGGCCGGGGCCAGCGTCGAGGTCGGCAGCGAGCGCGTCAGGTTCGATCGGGAGATGATCGCAGACACGATCAGCACCGCGCCGTCGTCGTTCACGTTGCACTCCCGCAATCCCGAGCACAACCTCCAGATCGGCGGCGACTACATGGCGTTCGGCTCGGTGGCCAGCGCCCCGAACGTAGCCGACCTCGACAGGGGCCGCCGGATCGGCAATCACGCCGACTACCAGAACCTGCTGCGCCTCTCGCAGATGCTCAACAGTGTTCACTTCCTGGCCGGTTACCCGGTCGAGCCGATCGATCTGCACGCATCGATCCGCCACCTCGACGCAACGTTCGACGCGCTCACGCTCACCGACAAGCCGTTCCACGCGTACAGCCTCGGCCGTCAACGCAACCGGGACTGCCTCGAGATGGTCCGCATCGCCCGCGGGGTCGATGACGAAACGCTGGAGCGCGAGCCCTCGATCTTCACCGTCATCAACTCGAGTTCGCCGCTGCGGCTCGATACCCCCATGCTGCACGGGATCATGGAGTTCTCGTCGCGCAATCAGATCGTTGTGATGACCCCGTTCACGCTTGCCGGCGCGATGGCGCCGGTCACGCTCGCCGGCGCGCTCGCCCAGCAGAACGCCGAAGCTCTTGCCGGCATCGCGTTCACCCAGGTCGTTCGCCCGGGGGCGCCGGCCGTGTACGGCGGCTTCACATCGAATGTCGACATGCAATCGGGCGCCCCCGCATTCGGCACTCCCGAATACATGCGCACGGCCATGGTCGGCGGCCAACTCGCTCGCCGCTACAACCTCGCCTACCGCAGCAGCAACGTGTGCGCCGCCAACGCGCTCGACGCCCAGGCCGCGTACGAATCGGTGTTCTCGCTGTGGGGCGCGATCATGGGCGGCGTCAACATGTTGATGCACGGCGCGGGGTGGATGGAAGGCGGCCTCCACGCGAGCTATGAGAAGATGATCGTCGACGCGGACCTGCTGCACATGGTCTCTGCGTTCCTCGAGCCACCCGCGATCGACGAAGCCTCATTCGGTCTCGACGCAATCCGCGATGTCGGTCCGGGCGGGCACTTCTTCGGTACCCAACACACCCAGGACAGGTTCCGCACGGCATTCTTCAAGCCGATGATCTCCGACTGGCGCAACTACGAGTCGTGGGAGGAAGCCGGCAGCCCGCAGGCTCCCGCGAAGGCGAACGCGATCTGGAAGGAAATGATCAACGCCTACGAGCCTCCCCCGATCGACGCCGCCGTCCGCGAGGAACTCGTCGCCTTCGTCGCCCGCCGCCACGCCGAGGGCGGCGTGCCAACAGATTATTAGTGCCGGCAGATTTCTCTTGCCGGAACAGCGGCCCACTCGTTTGGTCCCGAAAGGAAACAGTTGTGAAGTCTTCAGCTCAGGTCGTCGTGATCGGCGGCGGTGTCGTCGGAGCAAGCGTGCTCTATCACCTCACCAAGGCCGGCTGGACCGATGTCGTACTGCTCGAACGCAAAGAACTGACGTCGGGTTCGACCTGGCATTCGGCCGGCGGCATGCACACGTTGAACGGCGACCCGAACGTCTCGAAGCTGCAGCAGTACACGATCCAGTTGTACGAGGAGATCGAGCGCGAGTCCGGCCAGAACTGCGGCATCCACCTGCCGGGCGGGCTGATGCTGGCCGACAGCGAAGTGCGGATGGATTTCCTGCGGATGGCCCAGGCTCGCGGCCGCTACCTCGGCATGGAGCTGGAACTGATCACTCCATCGGAAGCCAAGGCGATCTTCCCGCTGATGGAGGACCAGTACTTCGTCGGCGCGCTGTACGATCCGGTTGAGGGCCACGTCGACCCGTACGGCGTGACCCACGCCTACGCGATCTGCGCCCGCAACGCCGGCGCCGAGGTCTACCGCAACACATGGGTCAACGGACTCGATCAGCGGCCCGACGGCACGTGGACAGTGCACACCGACATCAATGGCCAGCCGGGCGACGACATCCACGCCGAACACATCGTCAACGCCGGCGGGCTGTGGGCTCGCGAGGTCGGGCGGATGGTCGGCGTCGAGCTGCCGGTGCTGGCGATGGAGCACATGTACCTGCTGACCGAGGACATGCCAGAGGTTGCCGCGAACATGGCCGCGACCGGCAAGGAAATGCCGATGGCGCTCGACTTCAAGGGCGAGATCTACATCCGCCAGGAGCAGGGCGGGATGCTACTCGGCACCTACGAACAGGCCTGCGTGCCCTGGTCGCCGAAGGAGACGCCGTGGACGTTCGGCGCTGAATTGCTCACCCCCGACCTCGAACGCTGCGCACCCGAGTTGGAGGTCGCGTTCAAGCACTATCCCGCGATGGGCACCGCCGGGATCAAGAAGGTCATCAACGGGCCGTTCACGTTCTCCCCCGACGGCAACCCGCTCGTCGGCCCACTGCGCGGCATCCGCAACTGCTGGGTCGCCTGCGCGGTGATGGCCGGGCTGTCCCAAGGCGGCGGTGTCGGCCTCGCACTCGCGAACTGGATGACAACCGGCGACAGCGGCCTCGACATCTGGGGCATGGACGTGGCCCGCTACGGCGACTACGCGACGCTGCCGTACACGAACGCGAAAGTCCGCGAGAACTACTCCCGCCGGTTCCGGATCACGTTCCCAAACGAGGAGCTTCCAGCTGCACGCCCACTGCACACCACGCCGATCTACGACCGCCTGACCGATGCCAATGCCGTGTGGGGCGCCTCGTACGGGCTCGAGCACGCGCTGTGGTTCCAGGAGGCGGGCCAGGAGCCGAAGGAAGAGGTCACGTTCCGGCGCAGCAACGCCTGGGATCAGGTGGCAGCCGAGTGCACGGCCGTTCGCGAGCGGGTCGGCCTGACCGAGATCTCCAACTTCGCCAAGTACCACGTGTCCGGCACGGGGTCGGCCGAGTGGCTGAGCAGCCTTTTGACGAACAAGATGCCCAACATCGGCCGGATCAACCTGACCGCGATGCTCAACTCGAACGGCCGGATCGAAGGTGAGTTCACCGTTGCCCGTGTCGGCGAGAGTGAGTTCTACCTGTTCGGTTCGCAGGCAGCCGAGAAGCACCACAGCCGGTGGTTCCTCGATCATCTCCCGGCGGACGGCGAAATCACCTTCGATGTGCTCGGCCTCGGCCTCGTCGGTCTGTCGCTCGCCGGGCCGCACGCTCGCGACGTGCTCCAGAAGATCACCGACGTCGACTTGGCGACGCCGTCGTTCAAGTTCATGGACTTCAAGCAGATCGATCTCGGGATGATCCCCGCCAAGGTCGGGCGGATCACCTACTCGGGCGACCTCGGCTACGAGATGTGGGTCGCACCGGAGTACCAGCGGGCGCTGTTCGATCGACTGATGGCAGCGGGCGAAGAGTTCGGCATCCGCCTGTTCGGGTTCCGGGCGCTGATGTCGTTGCGGATCGAGAAGAGCTTCGGCACCTGGTTCCGCGAATACCGGCCGATCTACACCCCGCTCGAATCGGGCATCCTCTCCTACATCAAACTCGACCACGATTTCATCGGCCGGTCGGCGCACGAGACCGAACTCAAGACCGGCCCGGCCCGGCGGCTCGTGACGATGGTCGTCGAACCGGAACCCGATGATCCGGCGGACGTGATCGGCGACGAGCCGATCTGGCACGATGGCGCCGTGGTTGGTTGGGTGACATCGGGCGGCTTCGCCCACTACAGCAAGGCGTCGATCGCGCTCGGCTACATTCCGACCCATCTCGCGACAACCGATGCCGGCGAGTTCGAGATCGAGATCATCGGTCGCCGCCGCCCGGCCCGGCTGCAGATGGAGCCGATCTTCGATCCATCGGGTTCGAGGATGCGCCAGTGAGTCGCATCGTCGTTGATGGCAGGACGATCCCGTACGAATCGGGCGACTCGGTGGCGATGGCCGTCCTGCGGGCCGGCGAGCATCCGCATCACGGTGGCGCGCTGTGCCTCGCCGGTGACTGCCCCAACTGCGTGTGCGAGGTCGACGGGATCGCCTACGTGCGCACCTGTCAGACGCCGGCCAAGCCGGGCCTCGTCGTTCGTCGCCATCCCGAGGTCGGCGCACCTGAAATTCGCGAGCCGGCGCAACCGAACGTGGCCAGGTCACCGGCGGCAGCGCACATCGAAGTCCGCCGGATCGAGACGGATGTCGTCGTCATCGGCGCCGGTGAGAGCGGTCGCATCGCCGAAGCCGAGGCAGTGGCGGCAGGCCGGGCGGTCACCGTGCTCGACTCCGCCGACGGCAACGAGGTCGTCGCGATCTATGGCGGCCCGACGGTCATCGTGCGCCGCCCGGATGCGATGGTCCACTACAACGCCAACGAAGTCGTCGTCGCGACGGGCGCTGCCGAGATCCAGCCGGTGTGCCCCGGCAACACCCTGATCGGCATCGTGACCGCACGCGCCGCTGATCAGATGCACACTGCAGGCGTCGACCTCGGTGTTGCTGTCGCTGTCGGTACACCACCGCAGACAGCACCGTGCATGGCCGTGCCGGGCTCGCTCGTGCGCATCGTCGAAGCCGACGGCAAGCTCAGCGCGGTCGTGGTCTCACACGACGGCAACGAGACGACGACACCCTGCGACACGCTGATCGTCGGGCTCGGCTTCGCGCCGCGTGACGTGCTCTCGCGGATGGCTGCGCCCCACCTCCCGGTGCGCACCGTCGGGCAGGCGGCCGAGCGTTTCGCACTGCCCCCGTGCCCCACCGCCGGCATCGTGTGCCCGTGTTCGAAGATCGGCGTCGACGATCTCGACGGCGTCTGGGACCGCGGTTTTCGAGAACTCGAACTCGTCAAGCGGGCCAGCCTCACCGGCACCGGCACCTGCCAGGGCAGCGTGTGCGTGCCCCACCTGCGGGCCTTCATCGCGGAGCGGTCCGGTGCGATTCCCGAACCGTTCACCGCCCGGCCGGCGACGCGCCAGATCACGCTCGCCGAGGCCGCGGCCGATGTTCACACCGATGTCTTCCGGCGCTCACCGCTGCACGACGAACACCTCGCCCTCGGCGCCCAACTCGATCGCTTCGGCGGTTGGTGGCGGCCGTGGAACTATGGCGATCACGTCGCCGAGTACTGGGCCGTCCGCGAAGCCGTGTCGCTCGGTGATGTGAGCACGCTCGGCAAGCTCGTCCTCTCGGGACCCGACGTCGTCGAACTGCTCGAGCGCCTCTACCCGACCACCGTCGCCGACATCAAGCCCGGTCGGTCGCGATACGTGTTGCTTCTCAACGAACGCGGACACCTGATCGACGACGGAATGATCTGCCGCGAGACCGACTCGAAGTTCGTACTGACGTTCACATCCGGAGGCGCGGCAAACGCCGAGATGTGGGTGCGCGACTGGATCGAGACGTGGGGCCTGCGCGTGCACGTGCTCGATCAGACGATGTCGCTCGCCGCGATCAACGTCACCGGCCCGCTCGCCGGCGAACTGCTGCAACGGGTCGGCCTCGCCGACCAGCCGTCGTTCCTCCATCACGTCCACGCCACCGTCGCTGGTGTGGCGTGTCATGTCATGCGGCTCAGCTTCACCGGCGAGGCCTCGTTCGAACTGCATCACCCGGCCGACCGCTCCGCCGAGCTGTGGCGGGCGCTGATGGCCAGCGGTCGGGATCTCGGCGTCAAGCCGCACGGCCTGCAGGCGCTGTTCGGCCTGCGCCTGGAGAAGGGCCACGTCATCGTCGGGATGGACTCCGAAATGGACTCCACCCCGCGGCGGCTCAACATGGACTGGGCGGTCAAGATGGACAAGCCCGATTTCCTCGGCCGCAGCGCGCTGGCCCGTACCGCAGACCTTCCCGACGAGCGCCGCCTGTTCGGCTTCACCGTCGAAGGCGCTGCACCGACGGAGGGCAGCCCGATCTTTTCCGACGGCGCGATCGTCGGCCATGTGGCATCGAGCTTCACATCACCACTGCTCGGCCACGGCATCATGCTCGGCTGGCTGAAGCACACGCCGTGGCCTGAGCAGGTCCAGATCGACGGCCGCACCGCGACCGTCGCCCGCCCGCCTTTCTATGATCCGGAGGGCCTTCGTGCTCGCGCTTGAGACCCTCCACGGGACCCGGATCGTCGCCGCTCCCGAGGCACTCGACGCGCTCGATGCCGCAACGTGGTCGACGAGCGTCACCGTGCTCCGCTTCGCACCCGACGACGTGTTCGTGCTGGGAGCAGAAACCATTTCGATCAGCGGCGAGTACGCGATAGTCGAAGCCGAGTCCGGCTTCGTCGGCTGCTGGCTCACGGACGAACAACTCGCCCACGTCGCCGAGCACATCGATTGGCCGCTGCCGGTGGAACGGCCGGTACTGGTCCAGGGTTTCGTCGCCGGCGTTCCGGCCAAGATCTGGCTCACGTCATCGGCAACGGGAGAGCGTTCGCTGCTGCTGTGCGCGGCGCCGTACGCATGCGAGTTGACGGAGAGGTTGGCATGAACGAGTTCGTGGAAACGCTGCTCGACCTGCAATGGCACGAGCCGAAGAGCACCTACGACGTCGTCATCATCGGCGGCGGCGGCCACGGCCTGGCAACGGCGTACTACCTCGCCACCCGCCACGGCATCACGAACGTCGCCGTGGTCGAGGCCAACTACATCGGCTCGGGGAACTCCGGGCGCAACACCACGATCATCCGTGCCAACTACGGCATCCCCGAGTCGGTCCGCTTTTATCAGCACAGCCTCGATCTGTACAGCACACTCGAGGAAGAGACCGGGTGCTGGATCATGCATGCGACCAAGGGGCTGCTGTGGCTCGCCCACACCGAGACCGCTATGCGATCCGAGCGGGCGCGGTGCCTGCTCAACACCGCGTGCGGCGCCGAGACCGTGATGGTCGACCCCCAGGCTGCCAAGGCCATCTGCCCCCAGCTCGACCTGTCGGGTGGCGGACGCTATCCCGTGCTCGGCGCCTCGCATCACGTCGGTGCCGCAACCGCTCGCCACGATCGTGTCGTGTGGGCATATGCGCAGGGCGCGATGCGCATGGGCGTGCACGTCCTGCAGAACACACAGGTCACCGGCTTGCTGCGCGACGGCGAGCGGGTCACCGGTGTGCAAACAGCGAACGGCAACATCTCCGCAGGCGTCGTGCTCAGCGCCGTCGGTGGCAACGTGACCACCATTGCCAACCATGCCGAGCTCCGCCTGCCGGTGCGCACACATCCGCTGCAAGCGTTCGTCACGAACGGCTACGCGCAGAGCTTGGGTCCGATCATCAGCGACACCGAACTGTTCTGCTACGTGTCCCAGACGGCGCGCGGGCAGATGCTGATCGGCGCCGAATTCGATCCGCAACCGAGCTACTCCACCCAGTCGTCGTTCAACTTCTTGCAGAGTTGCACCAGCAAAGTGACCCACCTGCTGCCGTTCCTCAAGAACCTGCGCATCCTGCGCCAGTGGACCGGCATCTGCGACGTGTCGGCAGACTTCTCGCCGATCATCGGCCACACCGGTGTCGACGGGCTGCTGATCACCACCGGATGGGGTACGTGGGGATTCAAGGCGATCCCGGCCGGCGGGTCGTTGATGGCGGAACTGATCGCCACCGGCAAGACTCCGCCGCTGCTCGAACCGTTCGGCCTCGACCGTTTCGCGAGCGACCAAGCGCTCGCCGATCAGGGAAGCACGGGGACCCGCTGATGCTGTGGCTGACATGCCCGATCTGTGGCCGCCGGCCGATCGACGAGTTCAGCTTCGGTGGGGAATTCCCGACTGTGCCGGACCGGATCACCGACCCGGCGACGCGCGACGTCGACTACGTGTGGATGTTCGACAACATCGCCGGCGTCACCACCGAGCGCTGGTTCCATCACGCCGGCTGCCGGCGCTGGCACACCGCGCGCCGTGACACCATCACCGACGCCGTCTTGCACACCGGCATCGAGGACGCGACCGACACGGTTCTGTAGCCCGACGACGACCCCGACGTTCAGATTTGGGTGGTGTTCAGTCGTCGGTGTCGGAGCCGCCCTTTGGCCGCATCGGCAAGGTGTTGCGCCACTGCCCGTCAAGTTCGTGCAGCGCTGCGGCCACGGCCGGCGCAGTCGGAACGAGGCCGATCTCACCGACACCTTTGATGCCGTACGGCGATCGCGGTTGGGGCACCTCGACCAGCTGCACCTCCATCACCGGGACGTCCTTCGCGCGCAGGATGCCGAGCGAACGCAGTGTCATGTTGGTCGGGAAACCGGTCTCCGGGTCGTGGGGGAATTGCTCGGTCAGCGCGTAGCCGAGTCCCATGTGCAGGCTGCCTTCGATCTGGCCCTCGCAGAGCAGCGGATTCACGGCCCGCCCGACGTCGTGGACGGCCACCATCTTCTCGATCGCGCCGGTCGCGCGATCGATGATCGCCATCTGCGCTGCGTAGCCGAACGCCGAATGGATGATGGGTTGAGGGTGATTCGGGTCGCCGATCTTCTGGGTCCAGTCGACGAGGTGCTCGCCTTCGTAGTCGACGCCGATCGCGCAGCCCCCGGCGTGTGCGGCGGCGCACGCCTCGCGCACGGAACCGGCCGCCATCAGCGTGCCGCGCGAACCGGTCGTCTGGCCGAACCCGAGCTCGCGGGTTGTGTCGACGATGACCTCGATCCGGTTCGGATCGACGCCGAGTTCCTGCGCAGCCACCTGGAGCGCGACCGTGTGCACGCCCTGGCCCATCTCGGTCCAGCCGTGGCGGACCTCGATGTCGCGCCCGTTCTCGTCGGGCGCCGCGCGGAAGTGGACGACCGCCCGGCTGACCTCACGGAAACCGTTGCCGAGACCGCTGTTCTTCAGCCCGAGGCCGAGGCCGACGGCCTTGCCAGCGGCGCGGGCTTCGTCGTACCTGGGCTTGATCGCATCGAGACAGGCCTCGGCCCCGGCGCAGCCATCGTCCATCACCTGGCCGGGACCCCACACCTCGCCGGGGTGGATCACGTTGCGTTTGCGGATCTCCCAGCCGGTGATGCCGACCTGTTCGCCAAGGCGGTCGAGAACACCCTCCATCCCGAACTGGGCCTGGTTCGCACCGAACCCGCGGAACGCGCCACCGATCGGGTTATTGGTACGCACAGCGACGGAGTGAACGTCGATCGCCGGTACGTGATACGGACCGCTCGCATGCCCCGCGGCACGTTCGAGCACCTTCATCCCGACGCTCGCGTAGGCGCCCGAGTCGCCGACTGCGCGCACCCGCACCCCGGTGAGCTTGCCGGCGGCGTCGCAACCGGCCCAGTATTCGAGCCGAATCGGATGCCGCTTGGGGTGCATCCGCAGGCTTTCCTCACGGCTGACCGTGCACTTCACCGGCTGCTTCATCAACCACGCTGCAAGCGCGGTGTGGGCCTGATTGCACATGTCTTCCTTGCCACCGAACGCGCCGCCGTTTGAAACGAGCGTGACGACGACCTGGTCGTTGTCGACGCCGAGCATCCTCGCGATGTCGTTGCGGTCGTCCCAGACGCCTTGACCGCCGCTGTAGACGTGCAGGGTGCCATCGGGCTGCGGCACGGCAACCGTGCTCTCCGGTTCGAGGAAGGCATGCTCGATCCGCTGGGTCCGGAACGTCTCGTGCACGGTGAACGCGCTTGCGGCGAGCGCCGCGTCGACGTCGCCGCGTGCGTACTCGCTGACGCTCAACACGTTCGACTTCGTTCCCCACACCGCGATCGGGGCATCATCGGCGAGCGCGGCATCGGGGTCGGTGACCGGCGCAAGCACCTCGTAGGAGACGTCGACGAGCTTGGCCGCGGCGCGAGCCTGCTCGCGTGTCTCGGCGACCACGATCGCGAGCGCGTCACCGGCATAGCTCGTGCGCCCACCGACGGGAATCATCACCGGCCAGTCCTTGTAGATGATGCCGACCAGCAGTTCGCCAGGAATGTCGGCTGCCGTGAATATCGCACGAACACCCGGCGCTGCCGCCGCACGTGCCGTGTCGATCGCGAGGATGTCGGCGCGGACGTGGTCGGCGAGGTGCAGCGCTGCGTGCAGCATGCCCGGAACCCGCATGTCGTCGATGTAGTTGCGATCGCCGAGTGTGAGTTCGTTGGCCTCGTACTTCGCGCCCGCGCCGCCGATCGTGGCGGCGAGTTCCGGCTGGAAGGTCTTACCGGCCGCGACTGCCTCGATCGCGTCGAGCACTTTGACGTATCCGGTACACCGGCAGAGGTGGGCACCGAGATGGCGGGCCATGTCGTCGCGCTTGAGGTCCGCGCCCTTCTTGTCGATCTGGGCCTTGGCCCGCATCACGATCCCGGGGATGCAGAAGCCGCACTGCAGCCCACCGCACGCTGCGAACGCGTTGGCGAAGCGGTCCCGCTCCTCTGCGGCGACGCCCTCGAGCGTGACCACCGACTTGCCTGCCACCTTGGCGAGCGGCACCTGGCAGCTGACGACCGCCTTGGCGTCCACCAACACGGTGCAGCAGCCGCATTGCCCGCTCGGTGAGCAACCGTCCTTTGGCGAGGTGATCTCGAGTTCGTCGCGCAGGGCCGACAGCAGGTGGGGATGATCGCTGCGAACGCTGACCGGCGTGCCGTTGACCGTGAAGGACACATCAGTGGAAAGAGCGGATTCAGTCACGCTTTACATTTTGTCAAGTCGAGACCCGTTTGGAAAGGCCGGGGCCGGATTGGCGAACAAATCACGTCGGCAGTGTCATCAGCCGCTCAGTAGTCGGCCGATGTCGAAGCTCTCCGCATCGGACGGCAGAGTCAGGGTGAGTTTCGGGTTGATCTCCGTGTAGCGGATCGTGTAGCTGCGCATACCACCAGACAGAGGTACCTCGACCCGGATCTGGCGGATGTAGTCGTCGTCGTCGACCCAGACGTCGTACGTCATCGTCTCGGGCAGCGACGACAACTGCTTGTCGAGTGAGCCGTCGCCGTTCGCGTTCAAAGACGTCAACACCGCTGATGTGTCGACCTGGATCTGCACATGCTCCGCGTTGACACCGTCGAGAATGACCTCCGATCCGATGTCGGTCGTCCTTTCGGCTTTCGCGGCCAGGGCGAGCGTACTCATCGGATCGATCTCCAAGGCCGAGCCGAGCCGGCCGATGCTGAAGCCCGTCGCGGCCCCCAATGTCTTGAGGTCGATGCGGAGATACTTCTTGGCTGATGCCAGTTGCGACTCGATGTAGGCCCCGCCGAGGTACATCACACGGTTCGCGGTGTCGAAGAACGCGCTGACCGTGGAGCCGTCAGGAACAGCCGTCATGCCGGTGGCCGTGAGGCTGACGCTGATCAGCTTGGCCGCGAGATCGGAGGCACCCGTGAGCGGAATGATGGTGCCCTGCCCGAGGTCTGTGTCGAACTCGAACCGCACCGACGACATCGCCCGAGTCTTCTCGACGGCCTGCGCGAGCGACACCTGCTTGGCCCGGGGGTCTTGCGAGAGCAGGTACCCGCTGATGGCAACACCCGCAAGCACGACCGCGACCGAGATCGCGAGCCACCACCGGCCGCGCCGCGCGGGCCGATCCTGATGGCTCTCGCCAGCGAGCGCATCGCCCGGCTCATCGTTCGATTCCTCGTCACGTCCATCGGGACCGAGCGGGGGAGCGCCGGAGCTGTCCACCGCATCAGATTACAGCGACGCTGCTGCAGGCCTGAGATGCAATTCAGCCGGGAAGCTCGACACCGCGCTGAGAGGTGATCCGGCCGTATACCTCCGGCCGTCGATAGCGGTCGAAGTCGAACAGCGTGCCCTTGTACTTCGCGCACCAGTCGAGATCGCAGCGGGCAACGACCAATTCGTCATCGGTGGTCAACGCCTGGGCAACGATCTGGCCGCTCGGCGCAACGATCATCGACTGCGCCAACGAGTCGACGCCCTCCTCGACACCGCCCTTGGCAACACCCACGACCCACGTACCGTTCTGGTACGCGCCGCTCTGCATCACCAACGCGTTGTGGAAGCCCTGGAGGATGTCCTGGCCCGGATCCGGCACGTAGTGGATCGGCGTGTTGTAGCCGCACAGGATCATCTCGACACCCTGCAAGCCCATCACGCGGTACGACTCGGGCCAGCGGCGGTCGTTGCAGATCATCATCCCGATCAGGCTGCCGAAAGCCCGCCAGACCCCGAACCCCTCGCTGCTCGGCTCGAAGTAGTACCGCTCGGCGTGCTGGAACGGGCGGTCCGGTTCGTAGTGCTCGTGACCGGGGATGTGGACCTTGCGATATGTGGCGACGATCGAACCATCGCGCTCGACCAGCGTCTGCACGTTGTGGCGATGGCGCGTGCCGTCGGCGGCGGTTTCGAGCAGTGCGTAGCCGAGACAAAACCCGATGGCGAGCCGCTTCGCCTCGTCGAAGAGGGGCTGCGTGGCTGCGTTCGGCATCGATGTCTCGTACCAGTGATCGGCCTCGGTGATGTCGTCGAGGTACCACCGCGGGAAGAACGTGGTCAACGCGAGCTCGGGATACACGACCAGTTGCACGCCATGGTCTGCCGCTTGGTGGAGCAGCACGATGAGTCGTTCGACGACGCTCGCGCGCGAGTGATTACGCTGAATCGGACCGAGCTGGGCGGCGCCAACCGTGAGGATGCGGGACATACGCCACCAACCTTTACGGGCAGGCGCCGACGGCGTCAAATGCGTTCGCGACCTGCATCGGATCATCGTTCATCGGTTGCGCGATCTGGATGAGCTGGCGGTCTCCCTCAGCCACCAACCAGGCAAGACCCGCACGGGGAGGGATCGGCAGCCGGCGCGGCAGCAACGTGGCCAACAGATCGCCGTCGAGTTCGCACGACGACGCCATGACCAGGCCAAGTCGGGATCGTCGAACGGCACCCGTCCAGTGCCCGTACGCGCACCGCAACGACTCGGCCCGCCCGGCGGCGATCACGGCCAATCGATCACGGCGGCCGGTGATCAGGTTCGTGAGCGCTGCCGAAGCGTCGTCGACCAGTTCCGCGTCGTCGATGACGATCAGCGTCGGCGCGTCGACCGGCACGGCCTGCAGCAAAGACGATATGTCGGCGAAAACTGATCCGACACGGGCGCTGCTCCGACGCGGCGCAACGCAACCGACCCAGCCGTGCGGATGGACCCGCCGCCAGGCGCTCGTCATGGTGCCGAGCGCTGTCGTGCGCCCGCTCCTCGACGGGCCGACGATCAACGCGTGCTCGCCGTCCGCGATCGTCAGCACGATCGGCTGAAGAGTTGTGAACGCTACTCCGATCGGCAGGGTCGTGACGCCGGCGCCGACGCCGCCAATGGGTAGCTGGGCGATGTCCAAGTGTTCGGGCAGCACGCCGAGCGCGCGGGCACTGGCACTGGCATTGGCACAGGCGCGGGGACCGCCAGGGTTGCCAGGGTTGCCAGGGTTGCCAGGGTTGCCAGGGTTGCCAGGGTTCAGAGACTGATCGGGTCGGTCGATCGTGAGCGAGCAGGCGAGATCGAGCAGGCGTTGTTCGTCGGCAGGAATGATCTGGGCCTCGAGACCGCTGCGGTTGTCGATCAGGCGCCCGGCGATGGGGCCGGGGACATCGCTCGGCCTCACGCCCAGCAGCGAGGCGTCAGCCGGATCGGTGAGATGGAACACCCACCGCCGGCCGATCGAGGCGAGCACGCTGGTCGGCACGCTCCCCGGCAGGGTTGTCGCGATCACAGCGGTCACGCCGGCGCTCACACCCTCGGCGACGATGCGGTCGAGCTGGTCGATCTGCTCGAAGGTCGCGCCGTTCTCCAGCTCGCTGCGCAGCGCCGAGAAGCCGTCGATCACCACGACGATCTGGCGCCGGTCGCGCGACGCGCCGGCCGACGATTTACGCATCGCTATCTCGTCGTTCAGGCGGGCCAGTAGGCGCAACAGTCGTTCCCGCTCACTCAGGCGCACGACGCCAACACAACACGGCAACGAATGAAGAAGGCTCAGCCGGGCATCGCCCATCGCATCGATCACGTACAGTTCAGGCGGCGCCACGCCGCTTGCGAGACCAGTTGCGATGGTCAGCAGAGCCGTCGTCGTTCCGGTACCGGTCATGCCGGCGAGCAGGAGATGCCCGTCGCCGCACGTCCATGTCAGGGGCCGACGGCGCTGATGATCGGGATCATCGACGACGCCAATCGCGTCGAGGTCGGTCATCTCCGACCCGACGATGTCGTCGAGCGGCGGCAACCATGGCCGATACGGAGGCGCAATGTGGTTGAGCCTCGTGGCCTCGCCGACTGCGCGGACGAGCAGATCGAGGTCGGTCGCAGTCGAGCGGGCCGTCTGGAACATGATCAGCTCATCGACACCGAGACGCATGATCGCGCGGCCTGGCACCGAGCGGGGCAACGTGGACGCGCTCGGATCGCCGATCACGTCCGTGGCGTCGGCACGATCCTGGACCCGCAATGCGATCCGCAGATTGGTGTTGGCCCGGATGTCGTCGCTGATCACCCCATGCGGCCGTTGCGTCGCCAACAGCAGATGCACGCCGAGACTGCGGCCGCGCTGGGCGATACCGAGAAGAGCCCCGATGAAGCCCGGCTGCGCCACCGCGAGGCTCGCGAATTCATCGACGACGACGACCAGCCGCGGGAGAGCGCGGGTGTCGTCCAGCGCCCGGTACCCCGCGAGGTCGCTCGCGCCGGCATCCCGCAGCAGTCGCTCGCGACGACGCAGCTCGGCTTCGAGGCTGCGCAGTGCCCTCGTCGCCAGCCGGTCATCGAGGTCCGTCACGAGGCCAACGGTGTGCGGCAGGTCCGCGCAGGCGTCGAACGTCGAGCCGCCCTTGTAGTCCACGAGCACGAACGTGATGTGGTCGGGACTCAGTCGTGTGGCGAGTCCGACCACGAGGCTGCGCAACAACTCGCTCTTGCCGGCGCCGGTCGTGCCGGCGAGCAGACCGTGCGGCCCGTCGGCGACGAGATCGATCTCGATCACGCCGTCGGCCGCGACACCGATCGGCGAAGTCGGCGCCGGATCGCCGCTACTCGCCGACCACAGCGCCGCGATACGTCGGGCGTAGGCGGACGCGTCGCGACCGATTTCGTCGGCGAGCAGTTCGACCATGGCGATCTCGGTCGGCAGTGCCTTGCCACCGTCGCCGGCTTCGGGGTCGATGAGACAAGCGATCGCGGCAGCGGCGTCGAAGGCGCGGTCGGCCGAGATTCCGGCGATCCGCAGTGGTTCCGCAAGACCGTTGGCACGAGTGTCCGCGATCCATCGGCCCCATCCACGTCCGCCGGCCACGAGTGCGCTCGTCGCGACGCCAGGGATGTCCGCCTCGCTGTGGCACAACACGACGACCGCGAGCGACCGGTCGCCGGCGAGCAAACGGCGCAGGGCGCTCGTCCTCGTCGTGAGCAGATCGGTGTTGTCGATCACGATCACGAGGTGTCGCCGGTCGGCCGGGTCGAGACCGGCCACGAACCCGCCGATATCGCAGCTCGCCATCAACCGCGCCGACCCCGACCCGTCATCGAGGTGGCCGAGCCATCCGAGGGCACGCCATTCGTCGCAACGTTCGGCGATGATCGCAAGCTGCCAGTCGGCGGGGCCGCTCACGGCCGCGAGTTGGATGATCATCGAACGCCCGACCGCAGCGGCGCTCTGCCCTCCGACGAGCGCGGTGACCGTGCCAGCGGCGAGCGACGCACAAACGGGGACGGGGTCGAATCTGCACGCGGCGTCGATCATCGCGCACACATCTGCAGGCGTGTCCCCATCGATGCCCGACACGGTCGGTTGCCAAACGCAGCTGCCCTCGCCGATCGATACTCGGAACGAATCCGGATCGGCCGGGCGGATGGACCACAGCTCGGCTGCACGGCTGCTCATCGCCAGCACCGCTCGCTCGAGGGTCGGCGCGCTCGCGATGTGGGCCTCCCGCGCCCGATCCCGCTGCGACTGCAGCGCCACCGCGAACAGCACCACCGCCTGTTCGTGATCTCGCGCCGAGCTCCGACGCGATCGCAGCACCCCGATCTTTTGCGCAGCCCAGGTTCCGATCGCGACGAGCGCACCCATCAAACCGAAGAGGAAGAACATCGCCTGGTCGAACAGCAGCGCCATCACAGCGGCGCCGGCCAACCCGAGCAGTGCCGGCAAGATCCCGCCGCCGATCCCCGTCTGTGCACTCCGGCGCCCCGGTGCCTGGATGACTTCTGCCACAAACGGCGTGAGCGGGCGAGGAGAGCGTTGGAGTGGCATGCGCCACGGGTCGTTGGAGGCGCCGGACCGGTCGGGCCGGGGCGGCGCGGCGGCGCCGGCATCGCTGCCGATCGCAACCGCCGGCTTGCGCAGCACGAGCACGCTGGATCCGATGTCGATCCGTTGCCCGATACGAACCGGCACGGTTGCGTCGATCGGTGATCCGTCGACGAGCACCGGCTGGCGACCGGCGATCTGGGTCAGGGTTGCGTGCCCGCCGGCGTCGACGGCCAGCAGTGCGTGATGCAACTCCAGCGAGCGGTCACGGCAACGGACCACCGCCGAGGACGAGCGACCGACGTAATGGGCGCCGGTAGGCAGTTCGACCCGCCCGCCGGCATCCACCCCGGCGACCCACACCGCCGCGATCAGCGTGGCAGGCTTG
>JANYKS010000021.1 GCA_025358125.1 Actinomycetes bacterium | reverse complement strand
CGTGGGCGTGGGTGGAGGCGTGGGCGTGGGTGGAGGCGTGGGCGTGGGTGGAGGCGTGGGCGTGGGTGGAGGCGTGGGCGTGGGTGGAGGCGTGGGCGTGGGTGGAGGGGTCGGAAAGCCTGCGTCACCGCTGAAGTCGCTCATGGCGACGAATCTACCCGTTGGTCAATCTTCAGGCCGACAGGCCAGAGCGGCGCTGGCAGAATGGCTCGATGGGCTTCTTCGAACGCAACCGCAAGGGATTGGCCGACAGGGGCATCGACCCGCAGCGTCTGCCACCCGGTCAATACCTCACCGAACGGTTTCCGGTCCTGCATGTCGGCGAAATACCGGCATACGCCCCCGGCGAGTGGTCGCTCGCGATCGAGGGCCTGGTCGACAATCCCTTCACGCTGACGCTCGATCAGCTCAAGGAGCTGCCGGCGGTCACGCCGACGTTCGATATCCACTGCGTCACGAAGTGGTCCAAGTTCGACACCACCTGGACCGGTGTGCGGGTACGCGACCTGTTCGAGCGGGCCGGGGTGCAGCGCAAGGCCAAGTATGTGATGGAGCATGCCGAGTTCGGCTACACCACCAACATTTCGTTGGCCGACATCACCACCGACGACGCGATCGTTGCCTACGCGTACGAGGGCGAAGAGATCGAACAGGTGCACGGTGGACCGGTGCGGATCGTCGTGCCGCACCTCTACTTCTGGAAGAGCGCGAAGTGGGTCCGTCGTCTCGAATTACGTGACACCGACAGCGCCGGCTTCTGGGAGCGCAACGGTTACAACATGCACGGCGACCCGTTCAAGGAGCAGCGCCACACTGGCGATGGTTGAGGCACTTCGGCGGGCTGGGCCGGGTCAGAAGCTCGTGACGCAGTACTGATCGCCGCGGGGTAGCGACGTTTCGATTGCGGGATCGGTGTCTCCGTAGAGCGTCTTGAGCATGCCCTTGACCATGCCCCGGTCGACGGCGCAGATGACCGGATTGTCGATCGCGACATCGCCGAACGGGCAGTGGTTGTTGATGATCCGCAGCTGGTTGTTGCGTTGGTCAGCATGGGCCGCGAAGCCGTGAGCCGTCAGCGCGTCGGCAACGGTGTGCAGCGCCGAGCGGAAGGACCGCTGGGCACCCTCGGCGGGGCTCGAACCCTGCAGCGCCTCGGCCATCGTGCGCCCGTACTCGATGCCGACCTCCTCTGCCATTGCCTCGGCTTGTTCGCGCGGCAGCATCGACAGCGAGCGGCCGAGGAGCGTCAGCACGAGATCGTCGCTGCGGACAGGGAACTCGAGCGGCGCAGCATCGGCGGCGGCCCGGTAGTGCTTGGAGGGTCGTCCGGCGCCCCCGCCCTCGGAGCGTTCCACGGCGACTTCGACGTAACCGCCGGCCGCCAACTTGTCGAGGTGATGGCGGGCCACGTTGGGGTGCAGCCCGAAGTGCCCGGCGACCTGTGCCGCGGTCACCCCGTCGGCGTGGTCGCGGGCAAAGAGGTAGATGCCGCGGCGAGTTGGATCACCGAACGCTGAGGTGATCGCTGTGACTTGCGCGCTGAAGTCACCAGGAGTGAGTGCGGAAGTGGGTGCGCTGGAAGCCACGCCGGTATTCTACCTATCTGGATAGTGGTAATTACCGCACCGGAATACCACCCACTCGCTCGAGACGCCTCACCCCCCAAGACGGAGCACGGATGCCTACCACTGATCAGATCATCGAAGCGCTGCGGCCGGTCGAGGACCCAGAGTTGCATCGATCGATCGTCGAACTCGGCATGGTCCGCAACGTCGACGTGCGCACCGACGGCTCCGTTGGCGTGCTGATCGCGCTCACCGTGGCCGGTTGCCCTCTGCGGAACGAGATCCAGAACCGGGTCACCGGCGCACTCACGCCGTTGGGCGTCACAAGCGTTGCGCTCGACTTCACGGTGATGACGGATCAAGAGCGCGAGGACCTGCGGATCAAGTTGCACGGCAATCCGGCAGGCACGGCAGGCCAGGGCCAAGCCAACGGCCATGCAGAGGGACGCAAGATCCCTTTCGCCGAAACCGGTTCGAAGACCCGGCCGCTGCTGATCGCGTCAGGCAAGGGGGGTGTTGGCAAGAGTACCGTCACCACGAACCTCGCGGTTGCGCTCGCGGCGCAGGGCTACAAGGTCGGCGTGGTCGATGCCGACATCTACGGTTACAGCATCCCGCGCATGCTCGGCACCGACCGTGATCCCATTGCGATCGACACGATGCTGATCCCGCCGGAGGCGTACGGTGTGCGCTGCATCTCGATCGGCTACTTCGTCCCGGAGGGTCAGGCCGTGATCTGGCGCGGGCCGATGCTGCACAAGGCGCTCGAGCAGTTCCTCACGGACGTCTTCTGGGACGAGCCCGACTTCTTGCTGATCGACATGCCGCCCGGTACCGGCGACATCGCCCTGTCGCTCAGTCAGTATCTGCCACGCGGTGAGGTCTATGTCGTCACGACGCCTCAGCCGGCGGCCCAAAAGGTGGCGCGCCTGTCGGCAGCGATGGCCGCCAAGGTGAATCTGCCCGTCAAGGCCGTGATCGAGAACATGAGTTGGTTCACCGGCGACGACGGCAAGCGCTACGAGATCTTCGGCAGCGGTGGCGGTCAGGAACTCGCCGACGAGCTCGGCGTGCCGCTGCTCGCCAAGCTGGCGCTCGTTCCGGCGCTGCGCGAAGGCGGCGACGACGGTCGCCCGATCGCGGCAGTCGACCCGACCAGCGAAACCGGCGCGGCCTTCCACGAGATGGCCAGGCGCATCGCGACCGAGTTGAAGCCGAAGAAAGTTTTCAGCGCGAGCCTCAAGATCAACTGAGCAGGCGAGCACCGGCTCGCCGGCTCACGAGGGGGGAGCGCTCTGCCCGCCGACCGCGCCACCGCCAGGCGTGGTGTTGATGTCTTGAACTGCCAGCCTGAGCGCTTCGAGTTGCGTCACGACGTCGTCGACGCCGCTGCCCAATTCGGCGGTCGTGTCCGTTCCGATACTGACCTCCGACGCCTGAGTGATCAGTTCGCCGAGGCGCACGTTGAGCAGCCGCAGGCGCTTGTCGGTGTCATCGCGCGTCGTCCGGATCCGGGCGGCGGAATCGATCTGACGTTGCAATGAGCTTCGTTCACCATCGTCAACCGCCCGATCCATCTGAGCGATCAGCGACGGCGCGTCGAGGCGGTTGAGCACATCGTCGAGTTCGTCGCCGCGCCTGGCGATCTGCCAGCACTCCTCGACACCGCGCTGCACGAGCAACCCGATCTCGCTCAGGCGGTCGCGCAGGGGACCGTCCGGCGCGTTCTTCGTCGTCGCCGCATAGCGACGCTGCGTGGACTGTGCGCCGGACACGTGCTGGCGCCACGGCTCGCTCAGCGTGAACGAGTCGATCACCACCGTCTTGGCGCGCGGTCCCCGCAATTTGGACGTGACGAAGATGCCGGCTGCTGCTGCGAGCACGAGGAGCACAATGACGACGATCACCACGGCCATCGCGAAAGGGTAACCGAGCGACCAGCCGCACCGAGCGCGACGTCGCCTGATGTAATGCGGCGGTTGTCAGGCTGCCACGGCGTGACATCAGGCGGTGAGCCAGGATCCCTCCCTCTCGCTCTTTCTCTACTGTCGAGCGGCCGCGTATTCGATGACGCGTGCCATCACGATGGCGTCAACCTTGTGCACCGCGCCGGCATCGAATGGCGGCTGGGGGTCGTATTCGATCATCAGCTGGCACGCCTTGGCCGCGGTGGCGTCGATCAGCAGTTCCACCAGCCGGATCGCCATGTCGATGCCGCTCGAGACGCCGGCTGCGGTGATGATCCGCTGATCGAGGTGCTCGACGACACGCTCTCCGGTCGGAACGGCGCCGTTGTCGGCGAGGACGTCGAGTGATGCCCAGTGGGTCGTCGCGGTGAGGCCGTCGAGCAGACCTGCCGCGGCGAGCACGAGTGATCCGGTGCAGACGCTGGTCGTGTACATCGACGACTCGTGTGCGCCGCGCACCCATTCGAGGACGCGCTCGTCCTTCATCAACGCGCGGGTGCCGATGCCGCCGGGGAACACGACGATGTCGGGGTGAGCCACTTCCTCGAACACTCGGTCGACGGTGATACCGAGGAAACCGTTCTCGCTGCGAACCTCGCCCGTGTCGTGCCCGATGAACGTGATGTCGAATCCGGGGATGCGCTGCAGCACCTCATACGGACCGATGCCGTCGAGTGCAGTGAACCTCGGGAAGAGTGGTATTGCGATCTGCATCGCGTTCCTTTGACATGTGATGTAAGGCGGCGGTTGTCAGGCTGCCACGGCATGACATCAGGCGGAGAGCCAGGCATGAGATCAACGACATATATCGCACGTTTCCCGCCAAACGGTGCCGCAACCGACCATGCTCCGTACGATGGGCGGCGGATCGAGCTGCAGTGAAAGGACCACCCGTGGACGTACGCATCGGCGTCACCCAAGCACCCCGTGAGATCAGTATCGAAATGGCAGACGACATCGACCGCGCTGGCGTCAAGAGCAAGGTCGAGGCTGCTCTGTCCGGTGCGGTCGACGTGCTGTGGCTCACCGACAAGAAGGGTCGCGACATCGGCGTGAACGCGGCCAAGATCGCATATGTCGAGGTCGGCACGTCGGAGGGCGAGCGTCGGATCGGCTTCGGGGGCTGAGCCGCGCCGCTCGCCTGCGCCTCCTACCGTGGCTCATACTCGCACCGCTCACCCAGGCCGATGACGCTACTCGACCGTCACCTTCTCTTCGTCACCGGTAAAGGTGGCGTCGGCAAGACCACGGTTTCTGCCGCGCTCGCCCAACTCGCGGCGCAACATGGCCGGCGCACGCTCGTGTGCGAGATGGACGCGAAGGGTTCACTCGCCGCTGCGTTCGACTGCCCGCCGTTCCCGTACCAGGCCCGCCAGGTCGACACCGACCTCTTTGCGATGGCGATGAACACCGAGGATTCCCTTCGCGAATACCTGAAGCTCTTCGTGCGCATCCCGTTCGTTGGCCGGATCGGCCCGCTCGCGCACACGTTCGACTTCGTTGCCGATGCGGCCCCCGGCGTGAAGGAAATCCTCGCCGTCGGCAAGCTCTGCTACGAAGTGCGTGAGCGCAACTACGACCTCGTCGTCGTCGATGCCCAAGCGAGTGGTCACATCGTCGGCCAGATCGGCGCCCCACGCGTGATCAGCGAGCTCGTCCAAGTCGGCCTCGTGCGCGATCAGACGAAGTGGATGCTCGACATCCTCGAAGATCCGGTTCGAACCGGTCTGATCACGGTCACGACGCCTGAAGAGATGCCGGTCAACGAAACCATCGAGCTGCTGGCCCAGGTGAAGGAGCGCACTCGTGTCGACATCGCAGCCGTCGTCGTCAATCGCGTCCTTCCAGCGCTGTTCGGCACCCGCGAGGCCGAGGTCTTCGATCAGCTGTTCGGGCCCAAGCCACAGGAGCTACTCGTCAAGGCTGCCGGCAAGAACGTGATCGATGTGATGGAGGCGGCGAGGATGAACGAGTCGCGTCGAAGGGTCGGCGCCGGTCACCTCGATCGCCTGCGCAACGAGCTCGATGCCGATGTCAACATGCTCTACATCCCAGAGCTGTTCACCCGTGCCACCGGTCGCCGTGTCGTGAGCCTCGTCGCCGATGCGCTCCGTGAGGAGTTGCTCTGATGGCTCCACGCTCGCGCCCCGCCGGCTCTCACAGCGCACCGCAGGAACACCTCGGCGTGGCCAGTCTGCTCGCTTCGAAAGAGATGATCATCGTCTGCGGAAGCGGCGGTGTCGGCAAGACGACCACAGCTGCCGCGCTCGCCGCCGAAGCGGTCGTCCACATCGGTGGCCGGGTGCTGGTGCTGACGGTGGATCCGGCCAAGCGCCTCGCGAACGCTCTCGGCTTGCAGGCGTTCGGCAATACCGAGACCAGAGTTCCGGACAAGGCGTTCACGGCGGCCGGTGTGCAACCTCGTGGCGAACTGTGGGCCGCGATGCTGGACACCAAGGCGGGCTGGGACGAGCTGATCCGCCGCCACGCACCCGATGCGCAGCTGCGCGACACCGTGCTCGCCAACCCGCTGTATCAGAACATCACCGGGCGGTTCGTTCAGAGCCACGACTACATCGCGATGGAGCGGCTCCACGATCTCCACTCGAGCGGCCGCTACGACCTCGTCATCATCGACACCCCACCGTCACGAAACGCGTTGGACATCCTCGACGCGCCTGGGCGGATGATGGAGTTCTTCGGCAGCCGACTGCTGCGCTGGCTGACCGTTCCGTACCGTTCGCGGTTGTTCACTATCGCGTCGAAGCCGTTCTACCAGATCGCCGATCGAGTGCTCGGGTCCCGGTTCCTGCAGGACATCGCTGAGTTCTTCGTGCTCTTCCAGACGATGGAGAAGGGCTTCGTGGCACGTGCCCGGGAGGTCGAACGACTGCTCGCCGATCCGCGAACAAGCTTCCTCGTCGTCTCGACGCTCGAGGCCGCCCCCGCCCACGAGGCAGCGTTTCTGGCCTCGGCCCTCAGCGAGCGCCATTTGCCGCTCGGTGGCATCGTCATCAACCGGGCGATGCCCCCGGTGCTGCGCGAGCCGGCGGTCGCGAAGGCCGCCACCCAACTCACCAAGACTGCCAACAAGCCACCCCTCGCCGACGAGCTCGGCGCCCTGCTCGCCGCCGACCCGGTGGTCGTGCGTAGCATCCTCACCGAAATCGGCGAGCGCTTCCACGACATCGCGATGGTGGCGACACGGGAGGCCGAGCGACGTGGCGAACTCGAACGGCTCGCGCCGTTCACGGCGACAGCGCCAGCACTGGCTCACGACATTCATAACCTGCGCGGCCTACTCGAACTCGGGAATCATCTCTGGCAGTAGCCGGATCGGCCAGACTCAAAGCAACAGCCAGAACGGAGGCATCAGGACAATCATGGCAACGCTTGCCGAACTCACCCGCCAACACACGTCGCTGTCGCGCGACGACACCGCACACCTCCAGCATTTGGTGTCGGAGTGGGGCATGCTCGCAGACCTGTGCTTCTCCGATCTGCTGCTGTACGTGCCGGCCGGCGAGGGGCGCTGGATCGTCACCGCGCACGTGCGCCCGGCCACCGGCCAGACGGTGTATCTCAGCGACTGGGTCGGTGCCTGGGCGAGCGAAACGGAATTGCCGCTGTTGTCGTCGTCGATGTCCACCGGACAGGTTCACGAGGGTGAGATCAACGTCGAGAGCCTCGGTGCGCCGGCCCAGATGTTGGCGATCCCGGTGCGTTACGGCGACAAGATCATCGCCGTGCTCACCCGTGAGCGCTCGAGCATCTCCAGCCGCCAGCCCGGCGAGCTGGAGCGCACGTACCTGTCGATTTTCGATCGGTTCGCGAAGATGATCGCCCAGGGCGCCTTCCCGTTCCCGGGCCGGATCGCCGATTCCGGAGCAGCTCCGCGCGTCGGCGATGGCGCCATCGTGATCGACGAAGAAGCCCGTGTCCGGTACGCGTCGCCGAACGCGGTGTCGGCTCTGCACCGGGTCGGTATCAGTGCCAACGCCGTCGGCATGCGCCTCGCCGAGCTGGGCTTCAACGACAGTTCTGTCCGTCAGGCCTATGAGCGCTCGGAACCGGTGATCGAGGAGTTCGATCAGAACGCCGACGTCACGCTGCTCTCGCGTTGCATCCCGATTCTCGAAGACGGCGCTGTCACGGGCGGGGTGCTGCTGATGCGCGATGTCACCGAGCTGCGAAAGCGCGATCGGCTGCTGCTGTCGAAGGACGCGACGATCAGGGAGATCCACCACCGGGTCAAGAACAACCTCCAGACGATCTCGTCGCTTCTGCGCCTGCAAGCCCGGCGTCTGAGTTCGGACGAGGCCAAGGCGGCTGTCGCGGAATCCGTGCGCCGCATTCGCACCATCGCGCTCGTCCACGAGACGCTGTCGCGCGAACCGGGCGACGACGTTGCGTTCATCGAGATCGTCCGGCCGTTGTTGCGCCTTGCCGAAGAGGGCCTCCAGTCGGTCGACCGCCCGGTGCAGTTCAGGGTCCAGGGCGACGGCGGGCGCCTGCCGTCCACCGTCGCGACGCCGCTGAGCGTTGTGCTCACAGAGCTGTTGCAGAATGCTGTCGATCATGGCTTTCCCGAGGGCAGCGGGGGCGGAACCGTCGTCGTTCAACTCGCCAACGATGGCGCCGAGTTGCGGGTCCGGGTCATCAACAACGGTCGCGAGCTGGAACCGAATTTCGATCTCAACAAGGCCACCGGACTTGGCCTGTCGATCGTGCGAACGCTCGTCACCACCGAACTCGCCGGCTCACTGTCGATGCGCCCAGGCGAGTCGGAAGACTTCGTCGCGGCCGATCTTCCCGAAGAGCCCAAGGGCGCAGGGACGGTCATCGATCTGCGCGTGCCGCTTGAAGGAAATTAGCCGGAGAGCCTGCGCTCGACGGCGACGCGAACCCAGGTCAGCCGTTGACGACGGCCCTGCTGATCGCGAGCTGGGCGCGACGCATGACGCGGCGCTCCTCCTCCGACGTACCACCCCAGATCCCCGAATCTTGATTTGTCTCGAGCGCGAACTCTAAACACTTCACGCTGACCGGACACTCTCCGCAGACTTCCTTGGCGCGCGCGATCTGGGTCAGAGCGTGACCCGTCGTGCCGACCGGGAAGAACAGATCCGGATCGGTATCGCGGCAGATCGATGCGGACCGCCACGAGTAATCGGCGTGGGCAAGCGTGAGGCTTGACGCAAGAATTGACACGTCGGGACTCCTCAGGGGGAAGGAAGCGGATGAGGGGTGGTTGTCGGCGACGTCACACGGGGAAGCGTTGCGTTCGACGCCCGTACGGTACGTTGACGGAGGCGACTTGACAAGGGCTCGGTTTCAGGAATGTGTCTTTTCGGCCAACATTTGATGTAGCCCATCACAAATAGAGATGGAGAGCTGGAGGCGCTTGATGGTGGTCCAGGTACTCGCGCACCGAGGCGCTTCACGCGCTGAACGAGAAAATACTGTCGAGGCATTCCTCCGAGCAGGGACGATGGGCGCACACGGCGTCGAGTTCGACGTCCGCCGAACGAGCGACGGGGCTCTGGTGGTTCATCACAACCCGCACTTCGGTGATGGACGGGTCATTTGCGAGACAGGTGCGGCCGAACGCCCCGTTGACGTGCCCCTACTCGACGTAGCACTCGATGCGTGCGCCGGAATGTGGGTCAATCTAGAGATCAAGAACGACGAGGCCGAACCCGACTTCGACCCATCGGACCGCGTCGCGGATGAGACGATGGCGCTGCTTGCTCGCCGTGGCGAGCCCGGACGGTGGTTGATGTCGTCGTTTCGAATCGAGACGATGGACCGCTGCCGGCAGGTCGCTCCCGAGGTCCGCACCGCGTGGTTGACGTCCATCGTCCCCGACGACGTCGTCTCGACACTGACCTCGCGCGGCCACGTTGCGTTGCACCCCTGGGTACAGTTGCTGGCCCGCGACGTCATCGAGCGCTGCCACGATGCGGGTATCGCCGTCAACACATGGACGTGCGACGATCCGCAACGTATGCGCGAACTGATCGAGTGGGGCATCGACGGGATCTGCACCAACGTTCCCGACGTCGCGCTTGCAGTGCTGGCCGATGGCGCCTGATTCGCGACTACCTCTCGGGCCTCGCAGTCACGACGCGGCGGACTCCACGTTCGGGCGAACGAGGCGGACCGCGTTCGGCACGTGACGGAACTCGAGTGACGTGATCTCCCCGAGATAATCGCCATCGAGTTGATACGGGAACGGCTGATGGTGGGTGATGGTCAACCCGCTGACGCTTTCGTGCACGTCGAGGTACTTGCTCGGCTTGACGCCGCCGCCGCGCAGCGCGCCGCCGAGCGCCTTCAGCACTGCACCGACCTTCAGTGTCGTGAACGTGATGGCAACGAGGCCGTTCTCCAATGTGGCCGCCGGCCACAGGTCGAGCGGCCTGTTGCCGAGATAGGTGTACGGGTTCGTGTTCAGCACGATCGTGAAGTAGCCATCGATCACGCGGTCGCCGTTGTCGAACGTCACCTCGAAGTGCGGGTTGTCACGGTCGTAGTTCAACATCGTCCGTGCGCCGGCATAGATGAACAACGGGTGCCCTGCCCATCGCTTGAGCGAGCCGTGCTTCTCCACCTCCTTCACCACCGCCGCGTCATAGCCGACCCCGGTGTGGAAGCAGAAGTAGCGGCCGTTGACCTGACCGAGCCCGATTGGTTCGATGTGGCGGGTGTTGATTCCGTCCGCCAGTTGCTGCACCGCGAGCACCGGATCGTTCGGCATCCCGAGTGTCCGTGCGAACACGTTCGTGCTTCCACCCGGCAACACGCCGAGAGCGGTGTCGGTGCCGGCGACACCGGTTGCGACTTCGTTGAGCGTGCCATCGCCGCCGTAGCCGATGACGACATCGACACCCTGGCGAGCAGCGTCCTGGGAGAATCGTGTCGCGTGCCCGCGGCGGTTGGTCTCCACGATCTCGACGTCGTTGCCGCGTGACAGGACCTGGTGGACGACGACGGTGTTGCGTGCCGTCACAGACGACGCGAATGCGTTGACGACGAGCAGGATGCGCAAGTGCATGACCGTACCAGCCGTGCTGCTGGGTCGGGACTGGCCGCGCTTGTGGGTCGGGACTGGTCGCCGCTTCGCTTTGGCTGCTCGCTCCCGCGGCTCGTCGCTGGCGCTTCCCTCGCCGTGCTGCTGGGTCGGGACAATCGGGTCGTCAGTTGGTAACGACGGGAACCCGTCGGTAACAATGTGAACCTATGAACGTCATCGTATGCGTCAAGCAGATCCCGGATCCGGCTCTGCCGGGCTCGCAGGATCCCAACACACTCACGCTCAAGCGTGACGGGAAGCTGATCCTCGACGAGTCCGACAGCTACGGCGTCGAGATGGCTCTGCAGCTTGTCGACAAGGCCGGCGGCGGTGAGGTCAGCCTGATCTCCATGGCGCCGAACAACGAGGTGTCCGGTCTGCGCACGGCGCTCGCAATGGGTGCCGCCAAGGGCATCTTGATCAGCGATCCTGCTCTGCTCGGCTCCGACGCACTCACGACGGCGAAGCTCCTCGCGGCTGCGGTCCAGCGCCTCGGTGGCGCCGACCTGATCATCGCGGCAACCGAATCCAGCGACGGCTACACCGGTACCGTTCCGGAGCAGATCGCCGAAGTGCTCGGTCTGCCATCGGTCACGTTCGCCAAGCATCTCGCCATCGCCGACGGCAAACTCGATGCCCAGCGTCAAACCGAAGAAGGTTACGACGACGTCACGTGTCCGTTGCCGGCGGTCGTCAGCGTCACCGCTGGAGTGGTCGAGCCACGCTACCCGAGCTTCAAGGGCATCATGGCCGCCAAGGCCAAGCCGGTCGAGACCGTCACAGCCGCCGACCTCGGCGTCGCACCCGTAGGTTGGGGAGGCGCCAACCAGAAGATCGTCAACGTGGTCCAGGCCGAAGCCCGCGCCGCCGGTACGGTCGTCGAGGACGACGGTGAAGGATTCGCCAAGATCGTGGCGTTCCTCGAGAATCTGAAAGTGATCTGAGGAGCCGCATCATGAACATTTGGGTCTTTGCACAAGCAGCCAACGGCGCCCCGACATCTGGCACGCTCGAACTCCTCACCAAGGCGCGCAGCCTCGGCGAGGTCACCGCGTTCTTCGGTGGCGATGCCACCGAAATATCTGCTGCACTCGGCGATCACGGCGCGGCGAAGGTGTACGCAACCGGCGATCTCGCCGGCAATCTGCCCGGCATCGCGGTCGCTTCGGCGATGAAGGCCGTCATCGACGGTGGCGATTCCCCGGATCTGATCATGTTCCCGCAGACGACAGAGGGACGCGACGTCATCGCCCGCCTTTCGGTCAAGCTGGACAGGACCGTGCTCACCAACAACACCGCGATCACGGTCGAGGGCGACACGGTCAGCTGCACGACGCCGGTCTTCGGCGGCGCGACGCTGGTCACCACGGCTTTCACCGGCCCACCTCCGCACCTGGCCGCGTTCCGCCCGAAGAGTTTCACTGCTGAGCCCTCCGGTGGCGCGCCGGCTGAAATCACCGCCGCCCCGCTCCCCGATTTGGGTGCGTCCGGTGGCGCAACGATTACCGCCGTCCATGTCGAGGAGAGGTCCGGTCCGAAGCTCGACGAAGCAGCGATCGTCGTCTCCGGCGGCCGCGGCCTCGGCGAGGCAGCCAAGTACGAAATGATCGAGCAACTGGCGAAGCTGCTCAAGGGCGCGGCCGGCGCATCGCGAGCCATCGTCGACGCCGGTTGGGTTCCCTACAGCTATCAGGTCGGCCAGACCGGCAAGGTCGTCAAGCCGAACGTCTACATCGCGGCCGGAATCTCCGGCGCCACGCAGCACATGGTCGGCATGAAGGGCTCGAAGAACATCATCGCGATCAACAAGGACAAGGAAGCCCCGATTTTCGGTATCGCCGACCTCGGTATCATTGGCGACGTGCACAAGGTGCTCCCCAAGCTGATCGAAGCCCTCCAAGCCCGCTGATTGCCAAGCCTCAGCCCGGCGTCCGTTCGGCCCGGGCTTTGGCGTCTGCCCGGGTGATGTCGTGCCCGGCGCGGTTCCAGCCGGGCAGTGACGAGGAGCGCCGCGGGCACATGGCGTGGGCGAGCCACTACATTGTGGAGATGCCTGCTGCCTCGATGCGTCTGCGCGCGCAGACGCGCGATCGCGATCGCCATCGGTTTCGGCGGATGGCGTCGCTGGGCGCGATCGGGCTGATCGCCTCGGTGTCGACCACGCCGGCGTTGGTCATGGTCGACAACTCTGCCGCCGGCGCAACACCGAGCGTGGTGGATGTGATGGCGTGGGCGCCCTACTGGAAGGCTCCCGAAGCGCTGAAATCGTTCACGGGCCAAAGCAGCCAGTTCAGCGAATTGACGCCGTTCTTCTTTGTCGCATCGTCGCAGACGGCCATCGGATTCAACACGAACATGTCGAATCCGGAAGCGGCGCTGAGCAACTACCGCACGGCCGCAACCAATTCCGGCAAGCCTCTCGTTGCAACCATCGTCGATGGTATGGGGGCGAGAGGCATGGCAGGCGTGCTCGCCGACCCGGCGACTCGTGCCGACCACGTGCAGGCGCTCGTCGAATTTGCCAACGTTGGTGGTTACTCGGGGGTCGACCTCGACTACGAGTCGTTTGCATTCAACGACGGTCGCTCGTCATGGCCGGCCACGCACGACTACTGGGGCGCGTTCCTGACCGAGGTATCAGCGGCGCTCCACGCGGCCGGCAAGACGCTGGCCGTGAGCGTGCCGCCGATCTACGACAGCGGCCAAACGGTGAGCAGCGGGTACTGGGTCTACAACTATCCGGTCATGGGTCAAGTCGTCGACCGGATCCGGATCATGACGTACTCCTACAGCGTCGGTTCGCCGGGGCCGATCGGGCCGTACGACTGGGTCTCGAGCAGCATCGACGCGGCCCTCGCAATCGTGCCTGCGAGCAAAGTCGTGATGGGCATCGCCGCCTACGGCACCGATTGGGTGACCAACGTCGCCGGCAGCTGTCCGGTCGGCGTCAGGCCGTCGAAGAAGAGCGTCACGACGCAAGCAGCGGCGCAGTACGCCGCCGATCGCGGCGCGACGCCACACTGGGGCGCCGCTACTGCGCTGTGGCCAGCCGGCCCCAAGGAGAAGACCTTCAGCTACGTCGAATCCTTCGCCGGGCCAGATCCGGCCAACTCCGGGGTCGCCGTGCGGTGCAACGTGAGCCGCACCGTCTGGTATTCGGACCCCGATGCGATCTACAAGCGGGTGTTGCTCGCGCAGAGCAAGGGCATCAAGGGCGTTGCGCTGTGGGCGCTCGGCTACGACGACCCGGCGACGTGGGATGGCATCTTGAACGCGCGGGCCAACAACAACGAGTGGCAGGCCCCTGCGCCGCTCCCGCCGAAAGCCATCGGCGCCGCGGTGGTCGCGCCGTACCCGGCTCCGATCTCGTCGTCCGGTCCGTTGCCGGCGCGGTACCTCGACACCCGTCCTCTCCAGAAGACCACCGACGGGCAGTTTGCCGGCAATGGTCGACAGGAGGCCAACTCGGTGCTCGAGGTGAAGATCGCTGGCCGCGGCGCGGTGCCGACGGCGACGCCCGCCGTCACCCTCAACGTCACCGTGCTCGGCGAGGGCACCGGCTACGTGACGGTGTACCCATGCGGCACCCGCCCGACGACGTCGAGCCTCAACGTCAAGGCCGGCCAGACGATTTCCAACTCCGTCATCACCAAACTCAGCGCGAGCGGCACCGTCTGCATCTACACCCAGGCGCCGGCCAACGTGGTGATCGACGTGTTCAACGTGTTGCCGGCAACCACATTTGCGCCGCTGCCGAGTCCGACCCGCCTGCTCGAGACACGACAGGGCGAAGTGACGATCGACGGCCAGTTCGCCGGTGGGGGGGCGCTGACACAGGGTTCCGTCCTTGAAGTTCCGATTGCGGCACGCGGTGGAATCAGCGACGCAGCCAAGACCGCGGTGCTGAACGTGACCGCCGTCGGCGCTATGGGGCCGGGTTTCCTCACCGTCTGGCCGTGCGACACCCCGCAGCCGGCGACCTCCAACGTCAACTACGTCGCCGGCGCGGCGATCCCGAACGCCGTGGTAACCGGCCTGAGCGCCACCGGCACGGTCTGCATCTTCTCGTCGAACTCGACCCACCTGGTGATCGACGCCTTCGGCGAGCTCGACCCGGACATGTACCAGGCGCTGGCCAGGCCGGTGCGCCTGATGGACACCCGGTCGGGCTACAGCACCGTCGACGGCACCTTCAGTGCGACCGGCAAGTTCGCCGGAGGCCAGGAGACGGCACTACAGATCGGATCTCGCGGTGGGCTTTCGCCAAACCCCACTGCGGTGATCCTGAACGTCACGGTTGACGCGCCCGAGCTCGCCGGCTTCGTCAGTGTGTACCCGTGTGGCACGGCGCGGCCGCTGGTGTCCAACGTGAACTTCTCGCCGCTGCAGACGCTGGCAAACCTCGTGGTCACCAAGCTCGCGTCAAATGGAACGGTGTGCATCTTCACCAATGTCAAGACCCATGTCGTCGTCGATGCGTTCGGCGCGCTGACGCTGTAGGCCCCTCACTCGCCGGATCGGCGATCGGCCGCTACACCAGCGGCCACGGGTACCTGCGGCCGCTTTCGTCGATCGGAAACTCGCCATGTCGGAGCAGCCACCCGGCACGCTCTTGAATCGCTGAGACCTCGTCATCGTCGAGCAGCGCGGCGATGCCGAGCGGCACCCGCTCGGCCAACTGCTGCAACGGAGCGATCGCTGCATCGGGCAGCGTCTCGCCACCGAACTCCCAGATCACTGTGCGCAACTTGAAGTCGACCGCGAAACACAGTCCGTGGTCGATGCCCCAGATGCTGTCGTCGCGCGCGAGCAAGCAGTGCCCGCTCTTGCGGTCGGTGTTGTTGGCGACGACGTCGAGGACAGCCATCAGCCGCAGCCGGTCGTGGAGGTCCTGGCGCCTTTCATAGAGCGTGAAGTAGTGCTGCTGATGGTCGGCATCGACGAACCATTGCAGCGAGCCCTCGCCGAGCGGTCCGTCGCGAAGAATAGTCGGCGGCACCATGTGGAAGCCCATGGCCTCGCTGAGCAGGTACGCAGCGACCTCGCGCCGATGGAGACCTGGTGGGAAGTCCCACAGCGGTCGCTCGCCGCGCAGCGGCTTGTAGATCGCCCGGCCGCGCAACTCGCCCCTGCACACATTGACGAGGAACGTGGCATTGCTGCTCCACGGCATGCGGCCCTCGATGTCGATGTCGCCCTTCAGGAGCAGCTCGCGCCTCGACTCATCCGTGAGGCTGAGTTCGTCGGTGCTGTTCAGTTCATCTTTGGACATGCGTGTCCGTCGCGGTCTAGCGGTCGGCCGCAGAACTTGCACGGGGGCCGACCGGCAGCGACAACGCTTTCTGTGTGCTCGCAGAACGCGAGTGCCTGGCCGCGCTGGAGGAGGAGGCGGATGTGGCCACGATCTTCGAGCGCCTCAGGATCTGGCTCGCCGTTCTCGTCGACGACCACGACCTCTTCGAGTTGCACCAGCAAGCGGTCGCTCTCGCGGTCGTAGCCGAGGCCGATCGCGCCGAGCACGAAGGCCGCGTCGACCGGCTCGTCCAACTCGACCGAGGTCGGCAGCGGCTTGGTGCTCGGGGACGGTAGATCGTTCATCACCTTGCGCAGATATTCGACGATCGCCGCGGCCTGCTGCTTCTCGCACTTCACCGTGACGCGAATCTCGTCCTGGCGGACGTGGAGGTAGAACACTCGCTGGCCGGGTTGACCGACGGCGGCAGTGGTGAAAGCATCCACGTCGTCGAGTTGGAAGAAGACACCCATCCGACAGCTCCCCTACGAAGGCCGCAACTCGCTGAGCGAGCCACCCGTTGAGTTGACTGTGAGGACAATCGGGCCGCTCACGCTGTAGGCAACGGCGCTGATCGAGCATGTCGAGATGACGATGCGCTGGAACAGATCGATGTGGGTACCCATCGCGTGGGCGACCGCGGCCTTGATCGGGTCGGCGTGCGACACGCACACGACGACCCCGCCGGGATGTTCGTGGCAGATCCGGTCGAGCGCGCTGACGATACGGGTCTGCATCTCGGTGAAGCTTTCGCCGCCAGGGAACCGGAACGTGGACGGCGAACGCTGCACGGTGGTCCACTCGGGCAGCTTCATCAGATTCTTCAGCTCGGCGCCCGTCCATTCGCCGAAGTCGCATTCGAGCAGACCTTTGTCGATCTGCACCTTCCGGCCGAGTGCCCTGGCGATCGGTGCTGCGGTCTCGCGGGCCCGAACGAGTGGCGAGGCGTAGATTGCATCGACTGCTGGCAATGCGGCAATGCGGCTCGCGGCCGTTTCGGCCTGGACCCTGCCGGCGTCGGCCAGGTGCAAGCCTGGCGCGCGGCCGGGAAGGATCTTGCCCGTCGTCGGGGTCTGACCATGCCGGACCAGAATGATCAACGTGGGCTTGGGACCGGGTGGAGTCTTCTTCGCCATGTGAAGCCAATGTAACGGCGGCAGCAGGATTTGGCGCGTAGCGTCGGGGTCGTGAGTCTCCCCAGCCGGCCATCGTCACGTGCGTTCGCAGAACTGCGCAGCGACGTGACTGCTTGTGCGGCCTGTCCGCGCCTCGTTGCCTGGAGAGAGCTGGTAGCAGCCGAGAAGCGGGCCTCGTACCGCGACGACTCCTACTGGGGCCGGCCGATTTCGGGCTTCGGCGACCCGGATGCGGCCATCGTGGTGCTCGGCCTCGCACCGGCAGCGCACGGGGCGAATCGCACCGGGCGGATGTTCACCGGCGACCGCAGCGGCGATTGGCTGTTCCGGGCCATGCATCGGGCCGGCCTGGCGAATCAGGCGTCGTCGGTGCGGGCCGACGACGGTCTGGAACTGGTGAACGCGTGGGTGACTGCCGCGGTGAAGTGCGCCCCGCCGGCGAACAAGCCCGAGACGAGCGAGCGCGACAACTGCCGCCCGTTCCTGCGGCGCGAGTTCGCGCTGCTGACCAAGGCCAAGGTCGTCGTCTGCCTCGGCGCGTTCGCGTACGAGGCAGCGTGCTCGGAGTTCGGTGTGCGGCCGCGCCCGAAGTTCGGCCACCTCGTCGAGACACCGGCGCCCGACGGTCTGACGCTGCTGTGCTCTTTCCACCCGAGTCAGCAGAACACTTTCACCGGCCGCCTCACCGAGGCGATGCTCGACGCCGCCTTCGCTCGCGCCGTCGCCCTTGCCGGGTGAACCGCTCCGTCGGTCGCCGCCCGGGCCTGCCGCCGGCCGCCCTTTGGAGGAAGTACAGCTGTGGTGCACGGTGACGGTGCGGGTGAGCGTGACTTGGGCCCGGCGAGGTCGGCCGCAGCCGGGTCAGTGGGCGCTGGGAGCCGGGGCGTCGGCCTTCTTCTTCGGCGGGGGGACGCCGACGGAGGGGGCCTTGTCGGCGAATTCGGGCCAGCGGCGACGGCTGACGATCGAGAGCAGGCGCAGCAATCGCATCGCCTCCTTGTCCTCCTGGGCGGGCCTCGCGATGATCGAACCGTCGGCGATCATCCGGTTGATGACTTCCTCGCCGAGTTCGGTGCGCACGATGGTGAGCGTCCAGTCGTTGTCCAGACCGATGCCACCTGTCGCGATGTCGGAATGCTCGGCGGCGAAATCGGGGCAGCTCTTGCAACCCTGCCGGGTCCACTGGTGGCATTCCTTCAGATCGATCTCGTGGTACGCGCCGTCCTTCATCCAGATCTGGAACACGCCTTTGATGTTCATCTTCGCCATCTCCGACTTCTTCAGGCCGTATTTGGCCTCGAACAGTTCCGGGAAGATCGCATCGTCGAACGTCTTGCTGCACAGCAGGCCGATGTTGAACAGGAACGGCCTCGACTCCTTGCCGGCCTTGCGATCCCACATGACGGGCGGCGACGAGGTCTGGCACCCCATGCCGACGAGGGCGAGCTTGGACAGGCCCTCTTGCTTGGCGGTGAGCAGAGCCAACGGGGTGGCGCAATACGTGTAGCGGCTGCCGGCCGTGGCGAGCACCTCCTCCTTGTTGTGGGCGAGCACCGGCTTGGCCTTCCACGCGTCGTCGTCGTCTACGCCACCGACCATCGCGGCCTCGATGTAGTTGTGCTCCATCAGCCAGATCAGCATTGCCGACACGAACCCACCGTCTTGACCGATCTTGTGGACCATGTCGTCGCTGGCGCGGGTGAGGTACAGCTGGCGCCAGATGCCGGCCATCTCGTCGGGCTCGCGGGTCCGCCCGAACAGGTGCATGTCAGCGGCCGGCTCCCATGCCCGGAAGCGGGGGCAGGCGCGGGTGCACGTGGTGCAGCCCTTCTCGCCGTGGATGCAGTTGTCGAGGCCGAGTTCTTGCTCGAGGTGGAACGGGATGTACTTGCCCTCGGCGTGTTCGTACCCGATCACATCGTGCGGACAGGTGACGACGCAACCGGCGCACCCGGTGCAGAGTCCGGTGGTGATGACTTCGGCGTAGAGTTCCTTCCACTGTGCAGTCCAGCGTTCGGCCTTCGGTGGTGCTGGCTCGGTCAGGGTCATGGTGCGAATCTATGCCATCCTCGGTAGGAGTTGCATTGCTCGTCGACCGGCGACGGGTGAACGGTCCGGATATTAACGATCGAGGAGGATCACACGATGGGGTTGATCGGCGAACGAGTGGTGCGGACCGAGGATCCGTCGCTGTTGACGGGGAACGGAACGTTCATCGACAACCTCGACATCGATGGAGCAACGCATGTGGTCTACGTGCGCTCGCAGATGGCACACGCGATGCTTACAGGGATCGACATCGCCGAGGCGCTGGAGGCGCCGGGAGTACTCGGCGTCTACACCTCCGCCGAAATCGACCTCGGGCCGTTCCCGCTCGATATCCCGTTCCTCCCGGCGATCTTCCCCCGCACCGCATTGGCCTCCGACAGAGTTCGCTACGTCGGTGAGCCGATCGTTGCAGTGGTCGCGGAGACCCGCGCCCAGGCCACCGACGCGGCGCAGATGGTGATCGTCGACTACGACGTCTTGCCGAGCGCGGTGAGTGTCGCCCAGGGCCTGGCCGACGACGTGTTGCTGTTCCCGAGCGCTGGCACCAACATCTGTGTCCGCCTGCCGGGGCGTGAGGTCGACTTCGGCGGTTGCGAGGTCGTGGTCACCGCCGACATCATCAATCAGCGGCTGGCGCCGTCGCCGATGGAGGCACGCGTCGCCGCGAGCCGGTGGGATGCCGATGGCCGGCTGACCCATTGGCAGGCCGGCCAGGGTGCGCACCCGATCCGGGACAAGCTGTGCGAGTGGTACGGGCTCGATACCGCGCAGGTCCGGGTGATCACCCCCGACGTCGGTGGAGGCTTCGGCGCGAAGGCGCTCACGTATCCGGAGGACCAGTTGCTGCCGTGGCTCGCCCGCGCCGTCGGTCGCCCGGTGCGTTACACCGAGACCCGCAGCGAGAGCATGAACGGCCTCGGCCACGGGCGCGGGCAGATGCAACGGTTGAAGATCGGCGGCTCGCGCGATGGGCGGGTGGCCGCGTATCAACTCTCTGTCGTGCAGGAGGCGGGTGCGTATCCTCGCATCGGCGCGTTCTTGCCGTTCATGACGCGGATCATGCTCACCGGCACCTACGACATCGCTGCTGCCGACATCGACTCCAAGGCCGTACTCACCAACACGGTGCCGACGGTTGCATACCGCGGTGCCGGGCGGCCCGAGGCCGCGGCTGCGATCGAGCGGGCGATGGATCTGTTCGCGCTCGAGATCGGCATGGATCCGGTCGAGGTACGACGTCGCAATCTCATCCGCGCCGATCGCTTCCCGTTCACGACGCGGACCGGTACCACCTACGACAGCGGCAACTACGCGGGCGGGCTCGACAAGCTCATGGCGGCGGTCGACTATCCGGCACTGCGCGCCGAGCAGCAGACTCGACGGGAGAGCGGCGACCCGGTACAGATCGGAATCGGCGTGTCCGTCTACGTCGAGATCACTGCGATGTCCGGTGGTGGCGAACTCGGCCAGGTCGAGGTCACGCCATCGGCCGATGGTGAGGGTGTCGACGTCAAGGTGATCACCGGAACGACGCCGTACGGGCAGGGTCACCGCACCACCTGGGCGATGCTCGTCGCCGATCGGCTCGGTGTGTCGATGGATCGCATCACCGTCGTCCACGGCGACACCGACCTCGTGCAACGCAGTCAGATCACGGGGGGCTCGCGTTCGGTGCAGTTGGGTGGCACCAACGTGTCGAGGGCGGCCGCGCTCGTTGCCGATCAGGCCCGTGGCATCGCCGCTCGCCTGCTCGAAGCAGATGTTGCCGACGTTGTCTTGGAGGACGGGCGCTTCCACGTCGCCGGCTCCCCGGCGATCAGCCGCACCTGGGCAGATGTCGCGATTGCCTGCGCCGCCGACGGAGCGGCTCTGTTCGGTGAGGGAGACTTCACCCAGTCCGGTGGCACGTTCCCGTCGGGTGCGCATCTCGCTGTCGTCGAGGTCGACACCGAGACCGGGCAGGCCCGGCTACGTCAACTCGTCGCGGTCGACGACGCCGGCTTCATCGTCAACCCGCTGCTCGCCGAAGGCCAGGTCCACGGTGGGCTGGCCCAAGGCGTTGCCCAAGCGCTGTTCGAAGAGGTGGTCTACGACGAGGACGGCAACCCGCTGACCTCCAACTTCGCCGACTACGGCATCCCGTCGGCGGCCGAGCTGCCGAGCTTTCAGACGGTGCACGCCGAAACTGCGTCGCCGCTCAACGACCTCGGCGCGAAGGGCATCGGCGAGAGCGGCACGATCGGGTCGACACCGGCTGTGCAGAGCGCGGTGATCGACGCGGTCTCGCATCTCGGCGTGCGTCACATCGACATGCCGTGCACATCGCAACGAGTCTGGGCAGCGCTCCGAGCCGCGTCCTAGCTTACTTCCCCCGGAACCAAAGGTTTTGCCCGACCGTGGCACGGCGTATCGCCAGTTTGGGGCGGGTGAAAAGGCGCCTCGCGTTGACGACGGTGATCGCTTGACGTTTGTGAGGACGACCACTAGCGCGGCGCTCCCGGCGTCCTGGGGGCCGTCGTTCGTAAGATGAGGAGGTTTCTCATGAAGAAGGAACGCATTCGCTGCCGTTTCGGGCGACTGGCCGTGGTCGTTGGGGCTCTGGGTCTCGGTGCGCTGCTGGCGCCCTCAGCGGCGTTGGCAGCACCGGGAGGGACAGGTCACACGGTTTCGATAACCGAGACCGTGCACGGAACGTTCACGGACCCCGGGGCGACGAATCCGTGTACCGGTGATCCGGGCACCGCGTCCTTCGACGGGAACGCGGTGACCCACCTGACGTTCTTCCCGGGCGGTGCTGAATACTGGTTCACGTTCACGGAGACCGGCAAGGTCACGGTCACTTGGGCCGGCGTGACCTACACGGGACACGCGACGGTGTGGGCGAACGGCAACTGGAACGAGAAGAACTCGAACTTCACGTTCACGCTCACGGTTCGGTTGTTCGCTCCGGACGGCTCGTCGGTCGTCGGCCACCAAGTGTCGCACTTGGCGCTCAACGCAAATGGTGTCGTCACGGTGAGCTTCGACAAGCTCAGCTTCAACTGCACCTGATAGTCAGCACACTCGCGCGAGGGCGGGTGACTCCGGCAAACTCCGGGGTCACTCGCCCTTTGTTCTGTCCGCGGTCGCTTCGAGTGGCCCGGTCAAGCAAGCCTGTCGCCCGGTGAAAGTCTCGGTGCGCTGCCCGAGCGCGCTCATCCGCGGCCGATGCTCCATACCGACGCAGCATGTCAGCCGACCGCCAACCAGCAATCCGCGTGAGGTCCCCTTCCGTTTCCCTCGCATGCAAGCCACGAGTGAGCGAAGATGTGCCGGAACCGGTGAGGGTGGAGCCCTTCGACATTGGCCGGTCGACGGTACCGTCGGCATTGGGGGAGCCGCATATCAGTTCACCTACGACTTTCTCGTCGAGGAGCCGAAAGCTGCCTTGGCAACCACGTGCCGCACCCTCGCGTCCTGAGCCAGATTGGGGACGGGCCGGGCGGCGCGGGCGGGCGGCGCGGTCAGGTGGAGATGGCGAGCCAGGTGTCGCCGGCGAGGATCCTGTCGGCCTCGGCCGGGCCCCATGAGCCGCGGAAGTAGGGGTGTACCGGACCGGGATGATCGAGCGCCGGCTGGACGATGCGCCAGGTCTGTTCGACGATGTCCTCGCGGGCGAAGCGGCGGGGGAGGCCGGCGAGCGCGTCGTCGAGGAGCCGCTCGTAGGCCTCCTGGCGCTCGCCGAGTGCCGCTGCGAAGTCGACCGCGACGTCCACGTTCTGGCTGTCGAGATGCGGTCCTGGCGTCTTGGCCTGAAGGGTGAACGTGACGCCGTCACGCTTGCCGAGGCGGAACCGGACCAGGTTGCGGCCGGCGGGCGGGCCGCCGCCTTCGTCGAACAGCAGGCTCGGTGGTTCCCGGAACTCGACGACGACCTCGGTTGCGGCGGCGGTCAAGGCCTTGCCGGCCCTGAAGTACCACGGCACCCCGGCCCACCGCCACGAGTCGATCTCCAACTTGGCGGAAGCGAACGTCTCGGTCGTGGAGTCCTTGTCGGCACCCGGTTCGTCGCGGTAGCCGACGTACTGCCCGCGGACGAGGTACGACGGATCGATCGAGCGCATCGCCGCGAAGACCTTCGCCTTCTCGTCCTGCAAGAAGCTGCTTTCCGGCCCGACGGGCGGCTCCATCGCGCACAGCGCGATCACCTGCAGCAGATGATTCTGTACGACGTCGCGGATGGCGCCGACGCCGTCGTAGAAGCTGCCCCGTCCTTCGACGCCGATGGTCTCACTCATCGTGATCTGCACGCTGCGCACGTAGTTGCGGTTCCAGATCGGCTCGAGCAGAGTGTTGGAGAACCGGAACACGAGCAGATCTTCGACACTTTCCTTGCCGAGGTAGTGGTCGATTCGGAAGATCTTGTCCTCCGGGAACACCTTGTGCAGCGTTGCATTGAGCTCGCGGGCCGAGTTCAGATCTCGACCGAACGGCTTTTCGACGACGATCCGGCCACGTTGATTGAGCCCGACCGATGCGAGCGATTCGACCACCTCCGGAAATATGTCCGGTGGGATCGCCATGTAGAACACGGCCTGCTCGGCGCGGTGGTGGTCGAGCTTTTTCTTGAGCGTGTCCCACGTAGCGGTATCGGCGTAGTCGCCCTGGACGAGATCGAGCCGCTTGCACAGCGACTCGATGACTGCGTGATCGGCGTCGGGCTCGGCCGCGAGAATCGACTCCTGCGCGTGAGCCCGGAAGTCCTTGTCGGTCCACGTGCTCCTCGCGACGCCGATGACCGGGACCGTGAGCCGACCGTGGCGTTCAAGGGAATAGAGCGCAGGCATCAACTTCTTCTTGCTGAGGTCGCCGGTGGCGCCGAACAACACCAGCGCGTCGGACGGTGGTTGCGTGGACATCACTTGGCTCCGGTCGCGCCAACGGCGGTTTCGACATGACCGCCGAACTGGGCGCGCATCGCAGAGAGGATCTTGTCGGCCATGCCGGCGTTGCCGCGTGAGCTGAACCGCTGATAGAGCGACGCGGACAGCACCGGCACGGGGACGCCCTCGTCCACCGCTGCATGGATGGTCCACCGACCTTCGCCGCTGTCGCTGACCTGGCCCTCGAACGCTTCGAGTCGGGGGTCGGCGTTCATCGCCGAGGCGGTGAGGTCGAGCAGCCAGCTGGCGACGACGCTGCCGCGCCGCCACACCTCGGTGATCGCCGCAAGATCGAGATCGTAGCGGTAGTACTCGGGGTGGGTGAGGGGTGCAGTCTCGGCGTCCTGGGTATGGCTCGCGGCGCCGATGTTGGCGTTGGCGAGGACGTTGAGCCCCTCCGCATACGACGCCATCAGCCCGTATTCGATGCCGTTGTGGACCATCTTCACGAAATGGCCGGCGCCGGGAGGGCCGCAGTGCAGCCAGCCCTGTTCGGCTGTTGACGGTTGACCCGTTCGACCAGGCGTGCGCTCGGCCGAGCCGACCCCCGGGGCGAGCGCATCGAAGATCGGCGCCATTTCGGCAACCGATTGACCGGCGCCGCCGATCATCAGGCAGTAGCCACGTTCGAGGCCGAACACTCCACCGCTCGTGCCGACGTCGAGGTAGTAGATGCCTTTTTCGGCGAGTGGGCCGGCTGCGTCGACGTCGTCGCGGTACCAGCTGTTGCCACCATCGATGATCGTGTCACCGCGAGCGAGCAGAGGCGCGAGCTTGGCGACGGTGCCGGCCACGAACGCGGCCGGCACCATGATCCACAGATGGCGGGGGGCGGCCAGCTTGGCGACGAGGTCTTCGAGCGATGTCGCGCCGCCGAATCCCTCTTGCTCGAGTGCACCCACCGCGTCAGCACTGACGTCGTAGACGACACATTCGTGCCCCGCCTGCTGCAGGCGTCGCACCATGTTCGCGCCCATTCTTCCCAGACCGATCATCGCAAGTTGCATCCGGCCAGGTTGCCACGTTTGTGGCCGGCTACCGTGACGCGTGTGAATTCACGTGATCTGGACCGCGACGTCGCCGGCTGTGCGGCGTCGCACCAGCGGTTGCTCGCTTCCCTCGACGGCCTTACCGATGAACAGGCCGGCCGGCACTCGCTGCTCCCGAACTGGACCGTCGGGCACGTCCTGAGCCACCTGGCCCGAAATGCCGACGGCTTCGTGAGGATGCTCGAGGGAGCAGAGCGCGGTGAGGTCCGCAGCCAATACGAGCACGGCGCCGCGGGTCGCACCGCCGACATCGACGCGGGCAGCGGACGCGGCGCCGACGAACTCGTGATCGATGTGCGGATGAGTATCTGGCGACTCGAGCAGACATGGGCGTCGCTCACCGAGACCGGCTGGCACGGAAGGGGACGAACGTTTTCCGGCGAGTTGGCGACCACCGCGATCCCATCCCGCCGCTGGCGCGAGACCGAGATTCACAGCGTCGATCTCGGTCTCGGCTACCGGTTCGCCGACCTGCCCGCCGACTTCGTCCGGATCGAGCTGAATCAGATGACAGCGCTGCTGGCCAGCCGCAAGCCGATGGGCCTCACCGATCCGGCGCCCGCTGCTCTCGCGCTGACGCCGAACGATCGCCTGGCGTGGCTGTTCGGCCGGCTCGACGTCGACGGTCTCGCACCGGCCGGCATCTATGGCTGAACCAGAGCGTCAGCCGGATCCGAGCGCGAGCTCGACGGCGTTGCGTTCCCCTTCGTGGACGCTGACCATCGTCTGTTTGATCCCGTTGAGGATGTCCTCGCCGGTTCCGAGATGGACTGCATCGAGCCAATCGCTGAAATCGCTCGAGTACTGGGCGCCGGGATGTGACGAGGCCGGGTCGGGCAGGGGCGGTGGCGCGGTGTCGTCGGGCACCTCGCGATCCGCCACCATCTGGTCGAACCGAGCACAGATGACGGCGGCGACAGCGAAGGCTGCGTGCAGATCGAGGTAGAACAGCGAGTCGTGGCGCACCGCGCCAACTGCTCCCGATCCGAAGTCGGTGTTCGTGGCGAGCCGTTGCAGCGCCGTCGACGCGCCGCCGACCGCGACGCCGATCAGTGCGTTGCCGGGAAGCAATGACGTTGCGGCGCCGGTCAGCAGCCACACGATGTCCCACGCCGCCCGGACATCCTCGGCGTCACTGATCTGCACGGCGCGGGCGACGGTGTCGAGCAGACCGAGCAGCGCGGCGAGATCGTCGATGACGTGCCGCGCGGCGTCGGTCCTGGCCGCGACCTGCCGGGTCATCCCCGCCGCGACCCGGTCTCTGTGCGCCATCAGCCGATCGAGGCCGCCATCGCGATCGATGACCACCGCCAGCAACTGCGCACCCTGCGGGCGATCGAGGTTCCAGTCGCGCTGATGCAGCACCGTGAACTGCAGCAGCCACGGAGCGATCAGATCGACCATGAAGGCGCCGATTCCGCTGTCGTATTGGCCGTAGAACGAGCCGGCCGTGTAACTCTGATCGATAAAGTGGATCAGCTCCGGGACGACGCTGCCGGCCTCCTGGACGCTGATGTTGGCAGGGTCCGTTGCGATGAGGATCAGCCGCTCGGCAAGCTGCGAACTGTGGGCTGCGTCGAGCATCAGCGCCGGCTCGTCGCGGGTCAGCAGCACGAATCTCGCCGGTGCGCCGGGTGTTGCGAGCATTGCTTGCATCAAGATGTCCGCCGTACCCGGCCCAGCATTCTGGACGTCGGCCCACCCACCTTGTCTGTACCGTGCGATCAGATCCCTGCTCACCGCGGCGAGATCGGCTGCGGACAGTCGAAGGTGGCTGACGAGCAATGCGGCGCTGTAGGGATGCATCTGCTCGGTCAGCGTGATTGCGCTGCGCTCCGGGCGGAGCACGAGCTGATTGGCGAGGATCGCAGCGAGCGAGGCGAACAAACTGTCGATCGCATCGAGATGACCGCGATCGGCCTCGCTCAGGCGCGCAGTGATCGTTCGTTCGCCAACGAGCGCGATCCGTTGATCACCGAGTCGGTCGCACACCTCGGCCCATCCTGATCTGCTCAGCGTTGTCAGCAGCGCCAACGCCAGGGCCGGGGTTGCCGAGATCTCTGCGAGCGTGTCGGCGAGCCATGCAACCTCAGGGTTCGTCAGCGGTTCGGACGCGTCTCGGCGGGACAGCGCGAGGCCGAGCGCGCGGGCCTGCTCGATCGAGAGTTGATCCACCGTTGTCGCCAACGGATCGGCCCAGATCGACCATCCCGGCTTTGATGCCAGCCAGCTGTCGATGAGGTCGTCGAAGCCTTCGGTGGTGCGTGTATATCCATCCATGGCCCGGCACCGCAACAACGAATCGAGCACGGGTATCCAGCGCCCGTTGAGCAACTGTTGGACGGAACGAACGGATGCGATGGCCGACGCGGCATCCGGATCAGTCGACCGGATCGCGTCGAGGCCGGCATCGGCGCGCCTCATCGCGTCGAACAGGCATCGCAGCAGCGTCGGCTCATAGCCCATGAATCCGGTCACGACACCGGGGCCGCTCGCGCCGACGCGGCATCGAGTTGCTGAGCCCGTTGATCGAGTCTGATCGCCGCCTTGCGGACCTCGGCCGAGGTGTTGAGCAGCAATGCGCGCGCCGCGACGAGGTCGTCGTGGCAATGCTGCGGTGTCGGTCCGATCCAGGTGTCCATCGTCGCCCGCCGATGGAGTGTCACCGCGTCGGCATCCTCGAGAACACGCGCCAGACGGCGCAGTGCCGTCGCCCGTTCGCGCAGTTGGTTGCCGGGTTGTGACGCAGATGGCATCTCGTCTCCTCGACCAACTGAGTGCTTCTGGATGACGAAAGTGGAAAACTCAGCCGGCCGTTCCTGCGTCAAGATGGCGGACGACGACGTGGTGAGCAAGCCCGGTCGTGTCGTCGATGAAGCCGTCGCCGATCACGACGCACTGCTGACGGTCGTAGAAGCCGAGCGCAGAGTCACGCGCCCGCGCCCACATCAGCCCGAACCCGCTCGCCGCGAAACGGGCGATACCGGTCTCGATCAGAAGGCCGCCAACACCGGTGCCCTGCAGTTCGGTCGCAGTTGCCATCCCACGCAGTTGAACAGCCGGCATGCCCGGGTAATCGGGGCACTCCTTGAGCACCCACGACGACGTTGCGACGACGTCGCCCTGTTCGTTGCGGATGCCGAGATGGACGGTATTGGGAAGGTCGTCCTCCGGGAACTCGACCGAGCGAGTCGGATCGTTGTCGCGCAGCACCGCTCTGCGCAGCGCGTACGTTTCGGCGGTGCTGATCTCGACGACGTCACTCATGATCACTCATGATTTGGTCGAGAACAGGATGCTGAACCGCGGCGGCCGCTGTTGGGCGAGCAGCAGCCGTCCGCCGTCTGCCTCTGTCAGCGCGCGCGCGAGCGATAGCCCGATGCCGTTGCCGCTACCGTGGCGTCGCCTGAAGATCGCCTCGGCCTCGCTCGCGTCGATGCCCGGTCCGGCGTCGCTCACGTCGATCGCGAGTCCACCGCTCACGATGCGCGCCGAAACCGTCGTGGTTCCCGCGCCGTGTTCGAGTGAGTTGGAGATCAACACGTCGAGGACCTGATCGATCGCTGATCGCGACGCCCGGATCGAGCCGACGCTGTCGGCTTGTTGGACGATGAGCTGGCGCGACTGAACCTTGTGCGCGGATCCCCACCGGGTGTTGGCGTCGCGGAGCACCGTCGGGACGTCGATCGAACCGCCGACGGGCAGTGCGTCACGAGAGAGCGCGAGGAGATGTTCCACGGTGGCGTCGAGCCGATCGATCTCGGCGAGAGCGTCCAAGATCGCACGGGCAGGATCTGGGCGAGCCGCAGCCGCCTCAAGCCGCAGTCGTAGTCCGGTCAGCGGCGTGCGCAGCTGGTGGGACACGTCAGCGCTGAACGCGCGTTCCCGGCTGAGCAGATCGGCGACGCGGATGCTGCTTGCCGACAGCGCTGTGCCGACCGCGTCGACTTCGGCCAACCCGGATGATTCGTACTCGACGATGATGCCACCGTCGCCGATCTGGAGGGCCTGACCGGCCAAACGTTCGATCGGTCGCGTGAAGCGGCGTGCCTGGGCGAGCGCGATCAACCATGCGATGATCAACAGGACCAGACCGGCACCCGCCATGGTCAGCCAGGCCCGGTTGACGCGCCCCTGGACGACGGACGCGTCCTGCTGGACACGGACCGCGCCGACGATCGCGTCCGGCGAGTGGTTGGTGATCGGGATCGCGACCACCAGCTCGGCGGAATTCTGCGTTGACGACGCGTTGCCTTCGAGGGCCCGCAGGACGGCGAGATCGGACTGCACCGGTCCATTGCCCGACAGCTTCGCCCCCGTGGCGTCGTAGACGCTGAACCCGGGGTTGGTGTCCCCCTCTGTGTCGGCGCGCGCGAGATCGGCCTTGTCCAATGGCAGGGTGATCTCCGCGAGGGCCTCCGCCGCGTGGCGCTGCAGCACGACGTTGGCCGAGTCCTCGTACGACCGCTGTACGGCCACCGCCAACGGCACGCCGAGCAGCAACAGGGTGCACGCGACGACGACAAGGATCGCCCCGGTGAGCCGGCGCCTCATGCGCTCTCGAACCGATAGCCAACACCACGGATCGTGGTGATGAAGCGAGGGTTGTCAGCTTGGTCGCCGAGCTTGCGGCGCAACGCGTGCATATGCATGTCGAGGGTCTTGGTCGAGCTGTCCCAGTGGAGGTCCCATACTTCGCTCAAGATCCGTTCACGGGTGATCACTTTGCCGGCGTTTCGGGCGAGGAAGACGAGAAGTTCGAATTCCCGCGGACGGAGTGCGACCGGCTCGCCGTCGAGGCTGACCTGGTACGCGCTCGGATCGATGCGTAACTGGCCGACCTCGATCGGATCGCTCGGGTCGACATTCGATGCCGAGCGGAGATGGGCCCGAATCCTCGCGAGCAGGACCGGCATCGAGAACGGCTTGGTGACGTAGTCGGTGGCGCCGGCGTCGAGGCCGACGACGATGTCGATGTCGGCGTCGCGCGCCGTCACCATGATGATCGCAAGGTCGGGATGTCCGGCCCGGAGCCAGCGGCAGAACGTGAAACCATCGACGTCGGGGAGCCCTGCGTCGAGCAGGACGAGGTCGGGAACACCCCCTTCGATCGTCGCTGTGGCGGTACGCACATCGGCGCACCATTCGGCCCGATAGCCGTGCGTGACCAGCGCATCGCGCAGGGACGAGCCGATGGAGGTGTCGTCCTCAACGATGACAATGCGCGAACTCACGAACAGAGACTAGAACGAGCGCGGTGACGCAAGGGGATGCACCGGCTTCGGACCGGCGTGGTTTACCGAGCGTTGAATTGCGACAACCCGGCGGCAGCACCGGCCGGATTCCGCTTCGCTAGTCTGAATCCCTTGATCACGACAACGACAGAAACCGACCAGCTCCAACGTCATCTGTTCGTGGCAGCCTTCACTCCGATCATCCTTTCGGCGATCGTGCTGTGCGGACTAGTGCTGTTCGGCAGCGATCGTCAGACCCTGACCGCGATCACGAACCACCGTCGGGGGTGGCTCGTCAGCGTGGCGAAGTCGGTGACGATGGTCGCAGCCCCGGAGCTGCTGATCCCGCTCGCAGTCGTGGCCGGCGTCGTGCTCTGGTGGTTGCGCGTACCCATCGTCGTGGCCATCGCTCCCTTCGTGTCGCTGGGGGCGGCCGCTGTCGCGACATTGATAACCAAGCAGCTGATCGGCAGGGACCGCCCGCCGCTCGCGTTACGGCTGGCCACGGAAAACGAGCCGTCGATGCCATCCGGGCACACCACCGACGGCACAGCGTTCTACGTCACGCTCGCGTTGGTCGTGGCAACGGCGCTCCTGACGAGCCGCACCGCGCGCTACATCCTGGTCTGGCTCGCCGCTTTCGGGTCGATCGCGATCGGCTTGAGCCGTCTCGAACTCGGCGTGCACTGGCCGACTGATCTCGTCGTCAGCTGGATGCTCGCGCTGGTCATCACGGCTGTCGTGCTGATGGCCGTCTCCTTTGTCGGACGGTCCGCCCGCTTCGCCAAGATCTCCAACCGTGGACGCGAGCCGGCCCGGTAGAGCATCAGCCGCCCGCACTCACCGCTGAAGGCCTGCCGCGGTCACTGCCCGTCCAGAATCGAGCTGGGACGGTGATCACCCGGGCAGTCTCGCGCCGCCGGAGGCCTGCCGGAATCCTGCACGACAGGCGGCCGGGCCCAGATTGTCGTGTTGCGGGCGCGGATCGGGGAAGATGGGCCCATGCGAATTCTGTTGACCAACGACGACGGCATCGACTCGGTGGGACTCCACGTGCTCGCGAGGGCGATGGTGCCCTACGGCGATGTCGTCGTCGCAGCCCCTGACACAGAGTTCTCCGGCGCCGGTGCGGCGCTCGGTGCGCTCCATCTGATCCAACCGGACGTGCGCCGGGTGACGCTGGATGGCATCGCCGAGGCGTGGTCGGTCAGCGGCCCACCGGCGCTGTGCGTGATGTTCTCGCGTCTGGGCGCCTTCGGCCCGGCGTTCGATCTGATCGTGTCCGGCATCAACCCCGGTGCCAACGTCGGCCGGTCGGTGTACCACTCGGGAACCATCGGGGCCGCGCTCACCGGCCGCAACGGCGGTATCTCGGGCATCGCCGTGAGTCAGGCCGTTGCGGGCTTCGGCATCGAGGGTCAGGGTTGGGACGAGATGCTCATCGGTCAGCGATGGGAGACAGCAGCGGCGATCGCGAGCGCGTTCGTGGAGGGTCTGATCGCGGACCTTCCAACGGATCCGGTCGTTGTCAACCTCAATGTGCCCAATGTCGATCTCGAGGATGTGCGGGGCTGGCGTCATGCCCGCGTCGGCCTGGAGCCGCCGCGCAAAGTCGCGTCGGCGACACTGGAACCCAAGGTCGGCCACGATGGCGCGTTCCATGTGCGGATGGCGTGGGGCGATGCACTCGAACTGCCGCCGGACACCGATGGTGGCATCGTCGAGAACGGCTACGTCGCGGTCACCTACCTGACCCGGCTACAAAACGACTTCCGTCCGGACATGGTGGGCGCCGAAGCAACGATGGGACACCTCTTGGCGAGGTAGGCGCGCCGGCGGCGCTCTTGGAACAGAGCAGCCGCCGGCCCTGAGTGGGGTACTCCCGCCGTACGATCGTCTTCGTGGATACCGAACTCGAGCAGATCGATGCCGGCGACACGTTGTGGCGATTCGACCGTTCGTTCCTCGCCTCCAACTGGACGTGCATCTGGGGACGCGGTTGCCACGGCATCCTGCCTGAACGGTCGTCACACCTCGGCCACGGCTGCTGCTCGCTCGGCGCGGAGCTCGACGGGATCGACGAGGCGATGATGGTGTCGGCATTGGCCGACACCATCGGGCCCGAGTTGTTCGAACATCACGCGCAGGCTCGTGAGGACGGCATCTTCTCCGACTCGCAACGTACGAACACCCGCGTCGTCGATGGTGCGTGCATCTTCCTCAACCATCCCGGCTTCGCGGGTGGCGCCGGTTGCGCGCTCCACCTCGCAGCGCTTGCGGCAACGGAATCGCCGATTGATTGGAAGCCGTCGGTCTGTTGGCAACTGCCGATCAAGGTCGATTGGGAGATGGGCGCGAACGAGGTCGAGGTGGCCACCGTCCGGGGCTGGACCCGCTCCGACTGGGGTGCCGACGGCGACGCAATGGCCTGGTGCTGCACCGAGGGCGATGAGGCATATGTCGGTGACCGCCCGGTGATCGAGTCGCTCGGCGAGGAGCTCGAATCGATCGTCGGCACGCCCGTCTACCTCGAACTCCGCCGCCGGCTCACGCCTCCCGGACCGTGATGTGGGTCAGGGATCATGTGATGGCCGCCACGATGGCGCCCGAGCGCTACAGGTCGGCGAGGGCGACGACTCGGTCGTCGATGATCGCGGCTTCGTCGCGGTCGTGGGTCACGACGAGCGCGGTCGTGCCGGTTGCGCGCAGCAGCTTGGCGACCTCGGCTGCGAGCTGATCGTGGAGATCTCGATCGAGTCCCGTCAACGGCTCGTCGAGCAGCACGATCCGCGGTGACGGAGCAAGCGTTCGCGCGAGTGCGACCCGTTTGGCCTCGCCGCCCGAGAGATCGGTGACCCGCCGATCGGCAAAACCGTCGAGTCCGACGAGCGCGAGCAACTCATTGCGCCGCTCGGCTCGGCGGGCCTTGGTCCAGCCACTCATCCGCAGCCCGAACTCGACGTTGGCGGCCACGCTGCGATGGGGAAACAGCTGCTCGTCCTGGAACACGAAGCCGATCGAGCGGCGATGTGTTGGCAACGCGGTGATCACCACGCCGTCGACCAGGATATCGCCGCTGTCGGGCACGAGCAGACCGGAGATCACGCGCAGCAGCGTGCTCTTGCCGGAGCCGGACGGGCCGAGCAGCGCAACGACCTCGCCGTCAGCGACCGTGAGCGACGTGTCGGCGAGCACGACCCGGTCTGCGAATCGAACCGTCACGTCTCGCACCTCAAGCACGCCGATCACTCCAGCCGCGCAGTGCCTCGACCGCGCCGATGACGCCGATCGTCAACGTGGCGAGCACGGTGGCGAGCACGAAGCCCTGTGCGTGCAGCAACGCGCCGGGCCGGTTGAGCAGTTGCTCGATCGCGATCGGCAGCGTCGCTCGTCCACGGCGGGTGAGGAACGTGGTCGCGCCGAACTCGCCGAGCGAGATCGCGAGCGCGAACCCGGCGGCGGTGAGCAGTGGCCGCGCCGAGAAACGGAGGTCGATCTCGCGCCACGCCCGGATCGGCGAAGCGCCGAGCGAGGCGGCTGCCGCGCGCAGTTGCGGATCGATCGAGCGCAGCGTCGGCAACAGCAACCGGACCACGAACGGGGTGGCAACGAGCGCATGGCCGAGCGGGATCAGCAGCGGTGCCGCCCGCCAGTCGAACGGGGGAGTGTCGAACGCGAGGATCAGCCCGAACCCGATCGTGACGGCGCTCGTGCCGAGCGGCAGCATGATACCCGTGTCCAGGACCCGCCCGGACCTGCCGAGCGCGGCGATCGCGAACGCTGCGCAACCCCCGATCACCAGGCTGATGGCCATCGCGACGATCGCGACCCGCAGCGACGTCGTGATCGATCCGAGCGCGTCGACCGGGCTGTTTGCGACCGAACCGTTGGCGACCGGGTGTTGGCTCGGCGTGGCGCCACCGAAGACTGACCGCCACGCGGCGAGCGTGTGCCCGCTGCCGGTGCGCATGCTCCGTTCGGCGAGCGCGGCGAGGGGCATGCAGATCGCCACCACGATCGCGGTGCAGATGGCGAGCACGGAGATCCTCTCGCGCCGGCTCCTGGCGCGGCGCCGCTCGTTCAGTGGATGCAGACCGAGGGCCACAAGGTGGTTGGCCTGGATCCGCGAGAACCAGATCACCGCGATACCGAGGATCAGCAACTGGGCGACGGAGAGCACCGCCGCCACACCGACATCGCCGAGGCGCGTGGCCCGCTGCCAGATCTCGACTTCGAGCGTGGGGTTCGCCGGCCCGCCGAGCAGCCGGACGACTCCGAACGAGGTGAAGGTGAAGAGATACACGACACTCGCCGACGCGTAGATCGCGGGAGCAAGGAGCGGAATGGTGACCTCGCGCATCGCCCGTAGCGGCGACGCGCCGAGTGTGCGCGCCGCGGCGACGAGATCCTGGGGCAACTGCTCCCAGAGGCCGCCGACGCCGCGGACGACGACAGCAACGTTGAAGAACACGTGTGCGAGCAGAATCGCCGTCACGCTCTGATCGAGCGAATCCGGCAACAGCGCGAGGAACGCTGCGCCGACCACCACCGTCGGCAGTACGAACGGCACCGTCACCAGGGCCGTGAGCGCCCGCCGCCCGGTGAATTCGTAGCGCGCCAGCAACCACGCCGGGATGAGACCGATCGCGATCGTGGCGACCGTACTGACGAGCGCCTGCCACGTGGTGAACCACAACACCGCCCGCAGTTGCCGGTCGTGAAGCACCGCGCGAACGGAATCGAGCGTGACCGCCTTGGCGACGAGTGACGCCACCGGCCACAGGTAGAACATCGCGATGAACACCACCGCTGGGGCAGCGAGCGCGGCGACGAGGCGTCGTGGCAGGCGATTGGCCAGCCCAGTCATCTCAGCCCAGTCATCTCAGAACAGTCATCGCAGAACGGTCATCGGACCACGAGGTCGGTCCATGTATTGATCCACGACTTCGAGTTTTTCTCGATGTCGCTCGGCGCAACCGTGAGCGGCTTTGCTGGGCGGACGGCGAACTGGTCGAACTCGGGCGGCACGGCAGCATCGGTCCGAGCGGGATAGACATACAGGTTGAGGGGCAGGAGTTGTTGGAACTCCAACGAAGCGAGGAAGTCGATCAGCGTGCCGGCGGCCTTGGGATACTTCGTGCCGCGGAGCACGCCGGCGAACTCGACCTGATGGAAACAGCTCGCTTCGACGACACCGGTCGGCGCCGTCTCCGGGCGGGGTTCGACGCCGATCACCTCGAACGGCGGGCTGCTGCCATAGCTGACCACGAGCGGGCGCGGGCCTTTGCCACTCGATCCCGAGAACGTCGTGTAGTAGGCCTCATCCCACCCGTCGACCACTTTGACGCCGTTGCTGCGCAGGTCCTTCCAATATTGCTGCCAGCCGTTCTGTCCGAACTTGGCGACGGTTGAGAGCAGGAAGGCGAGTCCCGTCGATGACGTCGCCGGGTTCTCGACGACGAGCAGATCTTTGTACTCGGGCTTGGTGAGGTCATCGAGCGCCTTGGGCACGGCAAGGTTGTGGTCGGCGAGCCATTTGATGTCGTAGTTGACGCAGACGTCGCCTTCGTCGACCGGTGTGGCGTCGTGGTTCGGGACGAGGGCGACGCCGTCGGCCGACAGCTTGGTGAGCTCGGGCGAGGTGTAGGGCGAGAAGACCTTCGACGAAAGAGCGCGTGAGAGCAGCGTGTTGTCGACGCCCCACATCACGTCGCCCTCCGGATTGCCGGCGGTGAGCGCGGCCTTCGACAGCATCGCACCGGCGTCTCCCGCCGTCACGATTTTGACCTCGATCCCGGTGGCCTTCGTGAACGCGTCGAAGGGCGATGACTTGAAAGCGAACGAGTCGTACGCAACGATCGTCAACGACTTCGGCGTCGCCTCGGCGGCGGGCCGGGTATCGCTGCCGCAGGCGTTGGCGGTCAACCCGAGCAGACAGGCGGTGAGCAGGATTCGATTCATGATGGATCTCCGATGAATTGGGGGACGATGACGGTGAGGACGCCGGTGGCGATAGTGATCCGCACCGTTGCCGAGACGGCAACGTTGCTGACGCCGAGGCTCGATGCCGGTTCGATCACCGCATCCGTGAGCGGCCAGCGGGCGTCGCGCAACGTCACGCCGGTGCACGTCCCGTGGAGCGCGAGTAGCGAGAACGTGATCCCAGCCCCGATCGCCAGATCGCGTGTGCGCGGGCCGTGCAACACGAACACGAGCGCGTCTCCCCACAGCGCAGTGACGGTGCCGCAGCCGGCGAGCGAGGGATGGCCGAGCGCGGCAAGTGCGCCGATCGAGTGGTCGAGCCGGTCGCCGCCGCCGCTGACGAGCATGAGGTCGTCGGCGCCCGAGGCGAGCGCGGCTGCGATGGCCAACTCGGTGTCGGTATCGTCCTTGTCCGGCGGATGCTCCTGGATCGGGATCCCCATCTCGCGGGCGAGCGCGAGCGAGGTGTCACTGACAGAGTCGAGATCACCGACGACGAGGACAGGGCGCAGGCCGGCCGCCAGAGCGTGGTCGAGCCCTGAGTCAGCTGCAATCACGGCCGCGTCGATCGGCAGCAGTGCGATTGCCGCGTTCGACAACGGCTGCCCGCCGGTCACGATGATGGCCCGTTTCGATGAAGTTCGACCCTGCGACACCCTGTTTCCCTCCGCTGGCATTACCCAGATCAGGTTCTCGGGTCGGCGCCGGCAGGCACCCTCTCAGCCCGCTGAACCTGCGAGCTCCCCATACGTTGTGGTTACACCGTAGCGCCGGATGACTCCGTTGCGATCGCATTTTCGGAGAGGCCGTGACGCCGGCCGGCGCCGCGCTGGTTGAGGACGATGAACGCGAGCAGCCCGCCGAGAACGAGGCCCATGCCGATCAGCTGCTTGCCGTGCAGCGTTTCGCCGACCAGCAGGAACGACCAGACAGCGGCGAGGGCCGGTTGCGCGACCTGGGCGATGCCGATCGTGCCGATCGGGATCGTCTTCTGGGCGAACACCATCAGGCCGTGCGCAGCGACGCCGGTGACGAATGTGAGCAGCAGGATATAGCGCCATCCGGTCGAGCTGACGCTGGTGAGCCCGCCGTTGATCAACGCCAGCGGGAAGACGGTGACGACTGCGATCGGTGTGATCGACGCCATGAAGGTGACGACGTCCATCTCCCTGCGGAAGTGACGCGTCGTCGCGATATAAGTGGCCCACAGCAACATCGCGAGACCGCCCAGCAGATTGCCCTTCAGCGATGCGTCGCCCTTGGACGGTGCGGTGAACAGCACGATCGCAACACCACCGAACGCGACCAGTGCGAACAACAGCGCCCTCGGATTGATGTACTCCTTGAAATATCTGGCGCCGATGGGCACCACGAGGAACGGCGTCAGTGATCCGATCAGCTCCGCGTTTGCGACGCTGTTGTGGGTCGCGCCGGCATAGAAGCACGTGATGTTGAGACCGAAGAAGATGCCGGGGATGAGGGCCTGGCGGAGATTGCGCAGGCTCGGCCGCCGACCGGTCGCGAGCAGGATCGAGTTCCAGACGACGGTTGTCGTGATCATTCGCCAGAAGGCGACGAGCACGCCGGGTGAGTCCGCCCGCTTGACGAGCGTCGAACCGAGCGAGAACGCGATCACGACCGCGAAGACCGCGAGTAGTCCGAGCGTGCGCCCAGTTGGCATCGGCCGCTTCGTCATCCGCGGTCGCTGCGGTACAGATCGGGCTCGATGTAGATCAGGCCGACGGCCGGCACCCGTTCGCGCACGGCTGCCTCGGCCGCGTCGACGGCTGCGGCGAGTTCGCCCACCGTCATCGCGGGAGCGAACCCGAGTTTTGCCGCAACCATCAGTTCTTCAGGGCCGAAGTAGAGCGTGCGGAGGTGGATCACTCTGTCGACCCGATCGGCCGACCTGAGTGCCTCGACGATCGCCTGCTGATCTGCACCAGAAGCCGACTCGCCGATCAGCAGGGCCTTCATCCGGATGGCCAGGATTCCGGCGATGATCACGAGCAGCACCCCGATCGCGACCGAGCCGAGCGCATCCCACCGAGGGTTGTCGGTGGCCGACGTCAACAGCACGCCGAGCAGCGCGAAGACGAGACCGATCTCGGCGCCGACGTCCTCGAGGAGCACGACCGGCAGCTCGGGGTGCTTCGACGTACGGACGAAACACCAGTACGACATGTCGGCCGGCTTGATGTGCCTGACCTCCCTGACGGCCGTCAGCAGCGAGAACGATTCGAGTGCGACGGCCGCGACCAAGATCCCGATCGCGACACCGATGCTGTCGGCGACATGCGGGTAGCGCAGTTTCTGGATACCCTCGTACAGCGCGAACAGGCCGCCCATGCTGAACAGCACCAGCGCGACGACGAACGCCCAGAAGTAGCGCTCGTTGCCATATCCGAACTGATGTTGGCCGTCCGGCGGTTGCTTCGCCCGCTTGCCGCCGAGCATCAGTAGGGCCTGATTGCCGGTGTCGGCGAGCGAGTGCCCGGTCTCGGCGAGCAGAGCTGCCGAACCCGTGATGATGAAACCGACGAACTTCGCGACGGCGATGCCGAGGTTGGCGAAAAATGCCGCAACGATCGCTCTCCGGCTGCCCTCTTGCATCTGGCAAGGTTGCCATATCGGCATGCCAAAGCGGCAAAGGGGCGGACATGGGTCAATTGGATGGGCGTGTTGCCTTGGCGCGATCGACGCCGCCGGAGGTACGGCCGAGCCGATATCCTTTTCGTCGTGAAGACACTGTCAGCGTCAGCAGATACCGACCAGATCATCTCCGTCACGTCCGCCGCTCACGAGCAGATCATCAAGATGCGCGACGACGAACCCGAAACCGACCGTCTCGGCCTTCGGTTGGAGATCATCAGCGAGCCCGGCCAGGACTTCCGGTATGACCTCTCGTTCGAGATCACGACCAAGGCGGCGTTCAGCGACGAGGTCCGCACCCACGACGGTCTCAAGGTCATCGTGCCTGCCAAGGATCTCGAACTGCTCACCGGTGCCACGCTCGACTACACCGCCTCGCAGGGTCTCGTGATCCGCAATCCGCACAAGCCGGCTGCTCCGTCAATCGTTGGTCTGATCAACGACGACGTGCTCTCGGCGGAGGTCGAGGCACTCGTTGCGGGTGAGGTCAACCCGGCGCTCTCAGCCCACGGCGGTTTCGTCACCTACGTCGGGCACGACAACGAGGGCACTGCGTTTTTGACCATGGGCGGCGGATGTCACGGGTGCTCGATGAGCCGGATGACGATGCTCGACGGAGTGCAGACGATGATCGTCGACCAGATCGACGGCATCGATCGCGTCAAGGACCTCACCGATCACACGACCGGCGAGACGCCGTACTACAACTGAGCCGGAGACGCTGAGAAGGCGTCGTGGTCTGGTGGGGCACACGCTGAATCGGATGATGCAATTCGCAGTCTTGCGTGCGTTCACCTTCCGCGCATGTGAACGTTGTTACGGAACAGGTCGAGCACGGAGGCATCGCCGGTGATCGACAGATGTTCGAGGCCCTGGCGGTTCCACAGCGCCGTATGGATGTCTGATGCCGAGCCGGCGAGCGTGCAGTCGGCCGCCGGCCGGTCCTCGCCGACGGCGAGGCTGACCGTGACCGGCGGGGCATCGCTGATGGTGGTGTGCCAGACGCCGGGTGCGTCGTGGAGGGCCACGACCAGGGTGACCGGCGGATCGCTGTGCAGCGGCGTGTGCTTGCGGGGTGCGAAGCCGGTCAGCAGCTCGTCGATGCCATCGGCGGCGACCGGCGCCGAGAACGCGGAAATGTGGCTGCCGGTGCACTGAGCATCGACGCGGTGGATGCCGGTCTCGTGGAGCTGGCGGCGGGCCCAGAACAGCACCGGCCGCGGCGGGTCGGCGAGGAACGTGAAGCAGTGCATGTCGGGTTCGGCCGACCGCAAGACGGCGATGAGTTCGTCGATGCCGGTCCCCAACCAGTCGGCCAGCTCGCTGTCGGACGGAACCGGGCCGAGGTAGTCCTCGGGGATCGCAGACGGTTTGGCGATCCGATCGCCGACGATCACCGCCGCCCAGCGGTGCACGTCGCCTTGATGGTGCACGAGATCGCGCATCGTCCACTCCGGGCAACTCGGTATCGGCGCGTCCGGTCCGGCGGCCGCGATGGCGACCACGAACAACTCGCGCTCGGTGTCCAGCGCGCTGAGATAGTCGTCCAGCTCCAAGACCCCACGTTGTGTCGACACCGATCGCTCCTTGGAATACGCTCGCCGGATGAGCATTGACCTCGGCCAACTGTACGCCGCATCGCGCCATCGCATCACCGACCTGGTCATGTCCTCACCTGCACACGCGCAGGACACCGGATGCCCGGCAACACCCGGTTGGAGCGTCCACGATGTCGTCGCCCACCTGCGTGGCATCGCAGAGGATGTGCGCACCGGCAACCTCGAGGGTGTCGCCACCGATCCGTGGACGGCCGCCCAGGTAGAGCGTCACCGCAGCACGGCCACGGTCGATCTGCTCGCCCAATGGGCTGACGATGCGCCGCTGCTGGAAAGCATTCTCTCCTCGCCAAAGGGGGCAGCGGTTGGGAGAGCCGTCGTCGACGTTCACGCACACGAAGGCGATGTGCGCGGCGGTCTCGGCCGACCTGCGCCATTGCCGGATGAGTTCGCGACGTGGGTGATGCCGGCCATCACCGAACAGTTCTTCACCGCGATCACCGCGGCAGGACTACCGGCCGTGCGGATCGTCACCGCCGAGGGAGATCATCTCGGGCAGGAGTCGGCGCCGATCTCGCTCGGCGTGAGCCGGGTCGAGTTGCTCCGGGCGGTGCTCGGACGCAGGAGCGCAGCGCAGGTGATGTCGTATGACTGGGGCGGAGCGGACGCATCACCGTATCTCACCCACTTCTTCATCTTCGGGCCTCGCGACACCGATCTCGTCGAGTAGGCCGTTCGAGTCGTTTCCGAGCGGGTGTCAGCGAGGCCGCCGGGGGCCGCGGATCAGCCGCCCGGGTAACTCGCCGGTGAATTCGTCATCGGCCACCGTCTGGACCCCGCCAACGAACACGCCGCGATAGCCATGTGCCTTTTGGACGAGCCGCCGCCCGCCCGCCGGCAGGTCGAACGCCATGCGCGGCAAGTCGAACGAGAGTGCGTCGTAGTCGATCAGGTTGAGGTCGGCGCGCATGCCCGGCGCCACCACACCGCGGTCGCGGAGGCCGTACAGCTCGGCCGTCTGGCGGGTTTGGCGATGCACGACGTATTCGAGCGGCAGGCGTGGACCGCGAGTGCGATCGCGGGTCCAGTGGGTGAGCATGAACGTGGGAGTGCCGCCATCGCAGATCGCGCCGCAGTGGGCACCCGCGTCGCTGAGGCCCATCCGCGTGCGGTGATGCTTGGTCGCCTCATAGGTCATCGACAGGTCGCCGTAGGAGTAGTTGAAGAACGGCGCATAGATCATGCCGTTGCCATGCTGCGACGTCAACTGCTCGACCAGCAACTGCATCGGAGCGACCCCGGTCGAGACCGAGCGCGCCGCGACTGAGGCGTCGGCTGCGGGCTCGTAGTCGATGTGTGCGCCGTCGACGGGATAGATCCGGTCCAGCTTGTCGAGAACGACAGCGCGGAAAAGTCCGCCGTCGTCGGGCACGTCTTCGATCAGCCGCCGGCGGCGCTCGGGTTCGCCAAGGGCAGCGAGTCGTGCCGCCATCGGCAACTGGGCCACCTCCGCGTATGCCGGGTGGAACAGCAGCGGATGGACACTGCCGTGGAGGCAGTAGAGGATTCCGATCGAGCGCCCGGCGACCTGGGCGTAGAGCGCCACGTCGCCGGCTGCGGCCACGTCGAGCAGGCTGAGTACTTCGCGCCACAGCTCGGGTGCGGAATCGGGCTGATTGAGGTTCACGCATACGGGCTGACCCGTCACCGCGGCGAGATCATTCATCCACGGCCATTCGTCGACAAGGAGGCGGGCATGATCCGGCGCGAACTGGAAGACACCGTGCCCGGCGCGGCGGATGGCTCTTGCGATGCCCAGCAGTTCGTCGGCGCCGGCGGTCGTGCCCGGAACGAGTTCGCCGCCCTTGCTGCGGTGCAGCGGGGTCCGACTGGTGCTGAAGCCGAGTGCGCCGGCGTGCAGCGCCTCCTCGACGAGCACCCCCATGCCGTCGATGTCGTCGCTCCCTGCTGCCTGGTTCGACGAGCCGCGTTCGCCCATGACGTAGGCCCGCAACGGCCCGTGGGCGATCTGGGCGCCGATGTCGACGACGTACTGTTTCGCGTCGATCGCATCGAGGTATTCGGAAAAGCTGGTCCAGTCCCACGTGATGCCCTCGGTCATCGCCGAGCCGGGAATGTCCTCGACGCCTTCCATCAACTCGATCAGCCATTCGTGACGGTCGGGCGATGCAGGCGCGAACCCGACGCCGCAGTTGCCCATCACGATCGTCGTGACCCCGTGCCACGATGAGGGCGTCATCCACGGATCCCAGCTGACCTGGGCGTCGTAGTGGGTGTGCACGTCGACCCAGCCGGGGGTGAGCAGCAGGCCATCGGCATCGATGCTGCGGCGGGCATGTGTCGGCGAAGCGCTGCCGGTGGCGCCGATCGACGTGATCAGGCCGTCGTCGATCGTGATGTCGGCCGTGCGCTCGGCGGCTCCGGTGCCATCGATCAATCGTGCATTGCGGATGACGAGATCGGCCATCACGACAGTTGAGCAGATCGCGAGGCCACCACATGCCAATGGTCGAAGTTCAGTGGTCGAAGTTCAGTGGTCGAGGGTGAGCCGGCTGATCGCCTCGTCGTGGAGGACTCCGTTGGAACTGACGGCCGAGTCGGATTCGTAGTTACGCACGCCGAGGCGATCAGTGAACGTGCCGCCGGCCTCCTCGACGATGATTTGCGGCGCGGCGAGATCGTAGGGCTGGACGCCGATGGCATCGACTGCGATCTCCACCGCGCCTTCCGCCACGAGCATGTGCTGCCAGAAATCGCCGAAGCCCCTCGCCCGGTAGGCGGCCTGCTGCAGCGCCACCAACCGCCCGGTGAGCCCCAATGCATCCCAGCCGAGGCTGTATGTCGTGCAGACCTGGGCGTCGCACAGTTGATCGATCGTCGACACACGCATCGGCTGGCCGTTGACGAACGCTCCGGCACCCTTGGACGCCCACCAGCGGCGGTACATTGCCGGTGCGGATACGACGCCGACCACCGGGCCTTTCCTGCGATGGGTGAGCGCGATCAGCGTCGCCCAGACCGGCACCCCGCGCACGAAATTGCTGGTTCCGTCGATCGGGTCGACGATCCAACGCCACGGCGAGGCGATGTTGCCGGAGACCCCGGCCTCCTCGCCGAAGAACCCGTGCCCAGGAAAGGTCTGAGCGGCGGCGCCGCGCAACGCGGCCTCCGTGTGGCGATCAGCGATGGTGACCTCGCTGCTGTCCTGCTTGCGGTCGACCACGAACTCGCGTCTTTCGTAGAACGGCAGCGTGATCGCATCGGCCATGTCGGCCAACCGGAGCGCGAAATCGAGTTCCCTGGCGAGGTCCGGCGACCTCACCCGACGGCGCCCCGGATCGTTGCTGCGATGCCATCGGCATCGAGGCCCAACAAGGCCAGGATCCGCTCCGCCTTACCCTGGGGGATGAACTTGGTCGGTATCCCGAGCACCTCGACCGGAACCGTCCGCGAGATCGCGTGCACCCGATCGGCGATGGTCATGCCGATGCCGCCGTCGCGGATGCCATCCTCGATCGTGACGACTGCCCGATGGTTGGCGGCGTCGGCGATCATCGCCGGATCGAGTGGAGCGCAGCTGCGGACGTCCCACAGCGTGACCGTCAACCCGCTCGCGGCCAATGCCTCGGCCGCCTTCTCGGCGGCGCCGACCATCTTGCCGATGGCCAGCACGCAGACGCTACCGTCGCCGGTGCGCAGCCTGCGACCGAGCAGGCCGATGCCGACTTCGCGTTCGCCGACCTGGCGGGCGGCGCCACGCGGATAACGGATCATCACCGGACCTTCGTCGGCGAGCGACACCGCGTCGTGGAGCATGACGTGCAACTCTTGTGCGCTCGACGGTGCGAGCACGCGCATCCCAGGGACCTTGGAGAGCAGAGCCATGTCGTAGACGCCATGGTGGCTGGGGCCGTCGTCGCCGGTGATCCCCGCTCGATCGAGGCAGAAGATGACCGGCAGCCGGTGCAGGGCGACGTCGTAGACCACCTGATCCCATGCCCGCGACAGGAACGTGGAATACAGCACGACAATCGGGCGGAGACCGCCCATCGCCATTCCGGCCGCGCCGGTGACGGCGTGTTGCTCGGCGATCCCGACGTCGAAGAACCGGTCGGGGAATCGGGCCTCGAACGGGATCAGGCCGGTCGGCCCCGGCATCGCAGCGGTGATTGCGACGAGGCGCGGATCAGCGTCGGCCTCCTTGACGACGGCCTCGGCGAAGGCCTGGGTGTATCCGGTCGGCAGCGCCTTGGGTGGACCGACCAGCGGGTCGAAGACCGGTGTGTCGTGGAGGTGCTTCTCATCGTCGTCCTCGGCCGGCGAATAGCCGCGGCCCTTCTGGGTCACGACGTGGACGCAGATCGGACCTTCTGCGGACAGCTCGATCGCATTCCGGAATGCGTGTTCGAGTTCTTCGATGTTGTGGCCGTCGACCGGGCCGACGTAGCGAACGCCGAGCGCTTCGAAGAACGACGGCGGCTGGAGGAACTCACGTACGGCCGCCTTGAACGCCTCCATGCCCTTTTCGGCCTGCGGGCCGAAGAGCGGCAAATCGCGCAGGAAGCGCTCGATCCGCCGCTGGCGGCGGACGTAGGTGGGGTTGAGGCGAATGCTGGTCAGGCCGTGGCTGAGTCTTTCGGTGATCCGCTCTGATAAACCGGGCACATCGCCGCCGTCTGGTCGAACGGGCGTCGGAGGGGGCGCGACCTGCGACATCGCGGTGAGATTCGAAATCGTCGGAGCGTAGCTGCGGCCGTTGTCGTTGAGCACGACGATCACCCGGCGCTTGCTGTGGCCGAGGTTGTTGAGAGCCTCGTAAGCCATGCCGCCGGTCATCGAACCATCGCCGATCACCGCGACGACGTGGCGACGATCGCCGTCGGTGCCGGCATCGCGGGCAACGGCGAGACCATAGGCGTACGACAGGATCGTGCTCGCGTGGCTGTTCTCGACGAAGTCGTGGTTGCTCTCCTCCCTGCTCGGATATCCCGAGAGCCCGTTCGCTTGGCGCAATTGGTCGAAACCGTGCTGGCGGCCGGTGACGATCTTGTGGATGTAGGCCTGATGGCCGGTGTCCCAGAGCACAGCGTCGCGCGGCGATTCAAAGACCCGATGGAGTGCGAGCGTCAGCTCGACGACACCGAGATTCGAACCGAGATGCCCTCCCGTGTCGGCGACCGCTCTGACGACGAAATCGCGGATCTCGCCGGCCAATTCGTATAGCTCCGGAAATGAGAGGTTGTGGAGATCGGAAGGTTGACGGATCGATTCGAGCGTCATAGCTGGCTAGACGATACCCGTTACGACGGCGGGTGGCCGCGCTCGCCGGTCGCAAATCCGGTCGAACCCGGACGCGATGAGATAACCGGCCACGACGATCGCGACCCCACCGGCGGCGTCGATGATGTAGTGGTTCGCAGTGGCGACGATGACTGTCAGCGTCAGGAACGGGTAGAGGTTGCCGAGCCAACGGATCGTCCTGTGCCGGGCGAAGCGCCAAATCACGAGCGCGCACCACAGGCTCCAGCCGATGTGCAGGCTCGGCATCGCCGCGTATTGATTCGACACGCTGTCCAAGCCCTTCGAATCGAACGACCAGATTCCGCCGACGTCGCGGAGGGTGTCGATGAAGCCGTAGTTCGGCACACCCTGTTGAATGGCGAGCGCTCCGCCCCCGTAGGGGTGCTCGGGTGGCGAGGCGTTGAGCAGCCGCGGCGGCATCAACGGGAACAACGCGAACCCGATGAGAGCGAGGATGGTCGTTGCGATCAGCGTTGTGCGATAGCGGGCGAAGGATTCACGGCGGCGCACGAACAGCCAGCCCAGAAGCACCAGCGTGAACGCGAAGTGGGCCGTTCCGTAGAACACGTTGAAGACCTTGTACCAGCCGACGCTGAACCAGCTCTGGATCGCCGCTTCATGGAACAGCCCGATCGCCTTTTCGAAATCGATGATCCGGATCGCATTGTTGAACGCGTGCCGGGGAACATCGTCGACCCCCACGTCGGCCGAGCCGAATTGGTTGCGCACGAGGCTGTACACCACATACACGATGCCGATCAGCGCGATCTCGCGCAGCCATGGCAGCACGGTGCGCAGCTTTCTCGGCGGACTCTCGGCTGGCACAGACACGAACGACAACTCTAGGTCGTCGGGACCCCAGCCCGACCCCGGCACGGCTCGCGGTCGGACGCGGTCGGACGCGGTCGGACGCGGCTTGGGCGCGCTTTGCGCGGGCGCGGGCGCGCAGATCGCGCCCAACGACGTTGTGGCCCGGTGCGCCAAAGACTCAGCTCGCGCAGCCGCCGGTGGGTGACGCGACGACGGTGCCCTGGGGGCCGATGTCGTGCAGAGTGCTCTCTTGGCGCAGCAGGCCGGCCTGCACCAGCTGGGCTTCCGTCACGTCTTGACCGCCGTTGATCGCGAAGTAGGCCTCGACGGCCGTTTGGACCGCGGTGAGATCGGTATCGCACGCGGCCGAGTGGGTGCCACCGAAGGCACCGCCGGTCGACGACGTGGCGTTGACCGATGTGGCCGGCGAGATCGGTGTTGTGCCGGTCGTCGCTGTGCTGGTCGTCGCTGTGCTGGTCAGTGTTGTGGGGGTCAGTGTTGTGGGGGTCAGTGTCGTCGCGGTCGTCGCAGCCGTCGCGGTCGTCGCAGCCGGCTTCGCATCGCTCGAGCACCCGCCGATGATCATCCCGATGCCGAGGATCGCGGCACCCCACTTCATGTCGTCTTGTCCATGAACCGTTGGACTTCGATCATCACCCGGGTCACTTTGCCGGCAGCCACGAGTCCGCGGTGATCCTCGACGGAAACGGCGAAGGTGAGCCGCCGGCCCTCGATGTGTTTGAGGATCGCCTCGGCAGAGACCACATGGCCGACGGCGGTCGGTTGGAGGTGATCGATCTGGACCCTCATACCAACGGTGGTGACACCGTCGGGGAGGTGATCGTTCACCGCAGCGACGGCGGCTTGTTCGCACAACTTGATGACGCACGGCGTTGCGAGTACCGGCACGCAGCCGGAGCCGTAGGCAATTGCAGTGTCGGAGTCACCGACAACGAGGTGTGACTCGCCGCGCATCCCGACCTCGACCGCATTCGACATAGGCAATTGAGGATACGCCTCCCGACGGTGGGTTGATGGAATCGCCGCTCGTTAG
>JANYKS010000117.1 GCA_025358125.1 Actinomycetes bacterium | reverse complement strand
TAGTTCAATTCGTGCCGAGCCGTCCTCCACCATGCCAGGCGGTAGTGCTGCGCCTCCAACAAGTGGTGCAACGCCGACGCGTCGGCGTTGAGTGCCGCGAGTTCGGCGTCAGAACGCCACGTCGGTGCGGTTGCCTTGGCGATGGGGAATCGATGGTCGAAGTACGCCAACTCGAGCTCACCGTCACGCACGACGAGCTGCAGTTCACCACGAGCGAGGACGTCTCCGTATGGGTCGCTGAGCACGGCAACGAGAACCTTGCCGCGTTGCGCGGGGTCGGCCACTGCGTGCCAGTCGATGTCGAAGAAGCGCGCCGAGTCGCTGCCCTCGCCATTTTCGAGCACGTCCCACCACAGCCGGTTACGCGGATCGCCGATCGCCATGTGGTTGGGTACGACATCGATGACCTGCCCGAGCCCGGCAGCAAGAAGCGCCTCGTGAAAACGAAGCAGCGCCACCTCGCCACCGAGTTCGTCGTTCACGTGCGCGTGGTCCACGATGTCGTACCCGTGCATCGATCCAGGGACGGCTCGCAGATACGGTGAGCAATAGACGTGGCTGATGCCCAGGCGAGCCAGGTACGGCACGACCTGCGCGGCGTCGTCGAGGGTGAACGACGGCGTCAATTGCAGACGGTAGGTGGCTATGAGGGGACGGTCCGCCATCGAGGCGTTCATTGTACGCGACGATGGCCACGAGCGCCCATCCGACAGACGGGTTTACGCTGCTCGGCCACCGGGTAGGTGACCGTTGACCAGTGATTCGGAACCCACCCGGAGGAGAAGCCAATGGCTCAAACGGTTACCCAGGTGATGACAGCTGAACCGCAAGGCCAACCGCATGACGACCCCGCGAGCCACGCATTTTGCCGGCATGACGGTCCGAGAGGCACGTCCCCAACTCCAGATCCTCTCGATCCGACACATCCCGATCCTCTTGTGCCGCCCGTACCACCCGTACCACCCCCGCCCAAACCGGTCGATCCACCGCCGCCCGTCATGGGACGCGTGCAGTTACCGTCAAGGACGACGGAGGACCCGTCACGTCGGCGAGGGCCGGTCCGAAGCAGAGCCGGTTGCCCAGTTCGAGCAACCGGCTCTGTCGTGTATCGCAACCAAAGGTTTGCTCAGGATGCAGCAACGAGCGACGATGCCAGGACCTCGATCCGGGCTTTTGCGGCTTCGACGACACCCTTGCGGTTCCTGTTTGATTCCTCGTAGGCGAGCACGGTGCGCACCTGCGACGGATCACGCAAGCGGTCGATGCCGGTGACCACGACCGGCACGCTCTTGGCGTCGTACCCTCGAATCGGCAGCTCTGACTCTCGAACCGCCCCGACGTCTTTGCGCACGCGGTTCAGGCGCCTCGCGACATTGCGGTCGCCGCGTTTGTTGGCGATTTCCTCGGTGCGTTCGAGCGTGGCGTCGCGTCCGGCAGTCCAGATCTCGCCGGCGGCGTTGACCAGCTCACGGGCGCGTGCGACGTTGGTACCCACCGCGTCGCCAGCGCGCTGCTGAAGTTGACCAGCGGCGGCGATCGACCGGTTGACGGTGTTGGCGGCCTGTCGTGCCGGGAACTGTGTCAGACGGATGCCGGCGCCGACTGCTGATTGGATCGGGCTGGGTCGCAGTGCCGGCGGGCCGCCCACTGCGATTTCGGCGAATCGCTGCATCAACCACTCGATCGTCGCTGTATGCGCGACCTCGAGGCGGTCGAGAACGCGGGTGACCTTGGCGGGTGCCGAGGTCTGCTCGGCGAGCATGCGGGCGAACCGGGTCCGGTCGAGCAGTTGATGTTCGAGCAGCAGGTCGCTGAGCAACGCGTCCTCCAAAGGCTGCCCCTGTTCGGCCGACAGTTTTGCAAGCGTTCCCGCGCGGGCGACTGCCAAGCCGACGAGGTCGGGGACACTGCCGAGGTCACGGATAGCGTCCGTGATCAGTTCCGTGCGCCGGTTGCATTTTTCGGTGTTGGCGCGGAGTTCCCGTTCGATCCGTTCGGAGGTCGCTTGCGCGCGCCGAGTCTCGGCAATCATGGTCTCGGTTTGGGTGAGTCGAAGCAGAGCGTTCAGCTGCGACAGCAGCAATGTCGTGTTTTTGTCCATGCACGGCTGTACCCGGCGGAACCGACAGATATCCGCGCGTCGGCCGGACTGATGTCACAGCAACGTCGGAGCGGCGGTGGCTTGTCGGTGGTGACGTCTGTCCGGTCCACGGCTCATCGCGGACCCGTCGGCAATCGGCGCCGGCGTTCGTGGAGGTCAAGCGGGTGTGCAATCATCGGGTCATGAAATGGCAATTGGCCGAGCTCAACATCGCCCGACTGCGTTCGCCGCTCGAGGAGCCGGCGACTCTGCAGTTCGTCAAGGCGCTCGACGAGATCAACGCCCTCGCCGATGATTCGCCGGGTTTCGTCGGGAGACTCCAGACCGGGGACGGCAACGCCACGGCGATCAAGGCGTTCGACGACGAACTCGTCATCACGAACATGTCGGTCTGGGAGTCGGTGCGGGCGTTGGGCAACTACGCCTATCGATCTGGACACGTTGCCTTTCGCCGCCGCAAGCGCGAGTGGTTCGACTCATACGGCTCCGTTCATCTCGTGCTGTGGTGGGTGCCGGCGGGCGCTCGACCGACGGTCGATGAGGCGCTCGAGCGTCTGGCGAGTCTGGAGGCAGACGGGCCGTCGGCCACCGCCTTCACTTTCCGATCGCCCGTCGCTCCTCCTGGGCGAGCCGACACCCGCGTCGAAACGTGATGACCGCCGCGTTTGCCCAGCCTGACTGTCTGCAGATGAGGCCGCGCGACATTCGAGTCATCCTGAATGGCCTGCGCGCTTGAGCGCTACGAGCACTACGGGCGCCGCAGCTTCGCCTGAAGACTCGGTGCTGGCAGCGTCGTCGGCAGCCGGCTTGACAATTCCCGCGGATGAAATCGATATCGCCGCAGGACAGTTTCGGATTCTGGCAGGCGCGCAAACGGTGATCGAGCAGTGGCTACGAGGCTCGGGCAATGAGTGATCCGGTGGCTCAGGCGCGAGCCCGTTTCGACGCCCGACCTGACAACGCGGCGTGGATGATCGATGCGTGCTGGGACACCACGAACACAGGTTCCGCTGCATCGCCGCTGAGTGGATTGCCGATCGCGGTCAAGTCGAACTACGCCGTGGCCGGTTTGCGCACGTTGGCCGGGTCGGCGGCCCGAGACGATGGCACAGTGGCGGAGTTCGATTGCCCTGCTGTGGCGGCCATGCGCTCTGCTGGCGCCGTCATCGTCGGCACCCTCAACATGAACGAACTGGCCTACGGATTCACCGGAGTCAACGTTCGCTTCGGCGACGTCGCCAACCCGCACAGCGCCGATCATGTGGCCGGAGGTTCCTCGAGCGCGTCCGCCGCCATCGTTGGCGCAGGTGTGCTCGATGCCGCGCTTGGAACGGACACGAACGGATCGATACGAGTGCCGGCCGCGCTCTGCGGCGTCTGGGGATTTCGGCCATCGAGCGCAAGCGTGTCGGCCGAGGGAATCGTGCCGCTCGCCGAAACACTCGACGTCCCAGGGCCGTTGGCGCGAAACGTCAAGCTGCTCGACGCGATCGCGACCGCGCTCGGAGTCGAGACCCGAGTTAACGCTCGCATGTCAGCAAGAATTGCGACGCTTCGGGGCTTTCCCGCGCACGGCGCACAACCGGCAGTAACCGCAGCGGTCGCTCGCGTCGCCAAGGTCCTCGGCGCCAGCCGCAGCGTCGAACTCGACTGGACCGCCGCAGCTCGCGCCGCTTCGCAAGTGCTGACCGGGTACGAGGCGGCGAGGAATCACCGCGCCCTGCTCGTGGACCGGGCCGGCGGATTGGAGCCGCTCACCCGAGCCCGGCTGCGCGCAGGCCTGGCCGTCGACGGCCGCTGGGCCCAACGCGCGCTCGAGGTACGGAATCGGCTCAGAACCGACCCCGAAGGAACGTTCGACGGCGCGGACGTGATCGTCCTTGCTTCGGTAGCGATGACTGCGCCACGGCGCGACGCCGAGTTCGTAGAATTGGACGGCAAGCAAGAATCGGTCAACGCCGCGCTCGGGCGATGCACGTCGCCGTTCTCGTTCGTGGGAGCAGCCGTGGTGTCAGTGCCGTTCTGCGAGCCCGATGACAACGGTCTCCCGATCGGCGTGCAACTCGTCGCCCGTCCCGGCCTCGACGCTGTTGTCCTGGCTCTCGCAAAAGTGCTCGAAGACGACGGCATCGCCGCGGCACAGGTCCAGTGATGTTCGACGAATCGAATGTCGAAGAGGTCACGGCTCGCTTCGCAGCGTACGAGCGCGTGCTGATGGCCGGTGACACCGATGCTCTCGAAAGTTTCTTCTGGCCTGACGCCACCCGTTACGGCACCGACGGAAACCAGCGAAGCGGCGCGGAGATCGACGCCGCTCGGCGCCGGCCGCACGCACCCCCGGACCGTGAAATCCACGGCACACTCATCCGATCCGCCGGGGCGGACAGTGTGGTTGCCGAAACCGAATTCACCCGACGACCAACGGGCGCAGAAGGCCGCCAGACTCAGCTCTGGCTCAAGCGCGGCAGTGAATGGAGAGTGCTCCACGCCCACGTGTCGATGCTGCCAGAGTAAGCGCGGGCAACGAGATCGGCAACGGGCCCGCTCGGCTCGTCGAGGTCTGCGGCGAACGAGGTTGCCTCAGCCGCGCCAAGCGACGGCGCGGCGAGTTCGACGAATTTCGTGCGGAGCTGGTCGGCTGTGAGCGGCACTTCGGAATCCCCGGGGGCCATCTCGCAGAGCAGCTCGCTGCGGCTGCCATCGCGTCCTGTGATCGCGAGTCTCGCCGGGTAGCGCGCGGGGTAGAGCTCGTCGAGATCAGATGCGTACGACACGGTCGTCCGGTCGCAGAAAGAAGCCATCGCTTCGTCGTACAACCGCGCTTCGCTCATCTCGCCCGAGCCGGCAGCGCCGTGCACGGCAATCGCGGCGAGGACGAACTGAAAGCTGTATTGCGCGTGTTCGAGCGTCGGCGGACGCGGATTGTCGAGGAAGACAGCGGAGCGGAAGGTGCCGACTTCGATCGATTCGATATCGTCTGCGCCCAGACCCTGCTCGCTCATGAACGTTCGCAGGCCACCGGCCGCTGCGTGCGTATAGCGGCACGCGGCGAATGGCTTGAAGTAGGTGTTGGCCACCTCGAACACAGTGCCCCACGTGTCGACGAACGGGTCCTGCATCGCGCCCGGGCGGTCGAACGGCGTCGGCGGAAAGACATCGGGCGCGGACGGGCGATGGTCGCTGCGATACCTCATGAATCCCGCCTCGGCGAGGTTCACTGCGGTGACGGCCGTTGCGGCGGACCAGCCGATGGCCTCCTTGACCATTGGCAACTGGAACGCGGACATCGGTGCATGCGCCCAAGCCGTAGCGATGGCGCGGGCAACGCCGTCCGCATCCAGACCCCGAACTTTGGCCCCGGCCGCGGCCGCGCCCATCGCAGCAGCAGTGCCGGTGCAGTGGTAGTCGCCATCCGGGTGCCGGGGCCACAGGAGGTAAGCGGCTCGGATCGCGACCTCGACGCCAGCGACATGCGCGACGAGGAACTCATCCATCGTCACGCCCGGCAGTGCAGTGGCGAGCAGGGTCGGCACGATGACCGACGCCGGATGTATCGCACCTCCCCGGTAATGACCGTCGTCGTAGTCCAATGCGCTGGCCGCCACCGCGTTTGCGAATGCGGCCATCCCGCTCGACGACGTACCGCCGGCGACTAGGGCCACCGGCCCGACGTCGCGCCTCGCCACCTCAGCCGCGATGCGGGCCGACGTCGTGGCCGTCCCGCCCAGCATCGTGCCGAGCGTGTCGCGAAATGCCGAAGCGGCCTGCGTAAGCGCATTCGTTGGGATGCTCGGCCCATCGAGCGTGTCGACGAATGTGCTGATTGCATCGAGTGCAGGCATTGGGACCTCCCTATCAGTGAGACGTCGGTTCGGTCTTGTCACCGAGTCGGTCACGATGCATGTGGCCGGCCTCCAGGCCCCGATCCGCCACGTCTCTTGGCAAATCATCGTGTCGAACGAGCGCGGCCGCGACGCGAGCGAGCGCAGGTGCGGTCTGTATCCCATAGCCGCCCTGCCCCACCAGCCAGAAGAACCCGTCGCTGCCCGGCTCATAGCAGGCGATCGGCGAACGGTCGGCGGTGAACGTGCGCAGACCGGCCCACGACGACCGCACGTGCCGGGCCTCGAGGATCGTGGCCGCCCGGATCCGATCGATCGCCTGGGCGACATCGAGTTCGTCCACCTTCGCGTCGCACGGCGGCGACGGCGTCTCATCCGCAGGCGAGCACAGGTACTGAGCGCCACCTTCCGGCTTGACGTAGAAGGTCCCACCGACATCACCCGTCAATGGCAGGTCCGCGACGTGCATCCCGTCGGGCGCGCCGACCATGAACAGCGTGCGACGCAACGGGTGCAAGCCCACCGGCGCAACACCGGCCAAGGCGGCAACCTCGTCACCCCACGCACCTGATGCGTTCACCACCACCGGCGCCTCGTACTCGTCGCCGTTCCGGGTCACGGCCCGCCACATCCCATCGACCGACGAGAGGCCAACCACACCGGACGACGTGTTGATGGCACCGCCCCGCTGCCGAAGGCCGCGCACATAGCCCTGGTGGAGTGCGCTCACATCCAGTTCCATGGCACCCGGTTCGAGCAGGCCCAGCTCGAGATATTCGCGCCGAAGGATCGGGTTGATCTCCAGCGCCTCGTCCGGATCGACGAGCCGCACGGACGGCACGAGCGGCTTGACCTCGGCCTCGAGAGCACGGATGTCACCGTCCGCTCCAACCGGACCCAACCACAACAACGGTCGCGACGTCATCAATGGACCGTCGAATCCCTCGGGCGGGCTCTCGAAGAAAGATCGGCTCGACACCGTCAACTGACGGATGATCGGACCGCCGTAGCTCTCGAGAAAGGCGGCAGCCGAGCGGCCGGTCGTGTGGAACGCCAGCGTCGCTTCCATCTCCAACAGACACACAGAGCGATCACTCGCCAACTCATAGCCGACAGACACGCCAGCGATGCCGCCGCCGGTCACAAGAACGTCATACCGATTCATGCGATCGCTTCTTCCTGCAGCCTGCCCGACCGATGTGCAAGAACCGGTGTATCGGCCCCGCCAAACGGTTCCTTGATCCGGGCGAACAGTTCCATCAGCTCAGCACTCAGGATGCCTTCTCGCATGCAAGACAGTATCCCCGTCGGCACAACCCACTGGAGTCGACCGCCGCGACCGTCGGCATCGACGTCACCCCGCCAGAGACTGCTTGTCGCTAGATCGTGCGCCCACTGAAGGCGACGAGGCGGAGTAGAGGCGTGGCGTCAAGTGGTGCGTCTGTCTCCTGGGCAAAGGTGTCGCCGTCGCGCATCTCCGGCGCGATCGCTTGGCGGGCGAAGGCGTCGACTTCTGCCACGACGTCTTCCGGCGGATCCCATGCCTGCTGGGTGGATGTAGCGAGGTCCCATCCGTGAATCAATCCGTCGAACGCGACCAGGCGAGCGAACATCGACCCTGGCATCGGTCCGAACGGAGTGTCGATCGTGCGTTGCAGTGCACCCGGGCTTTGGACGGCGTCGAGAAGCGCATCCATCGCGAGCTGGAACCTCGTTGCCAAATCGTTGTCGCCGGGCGCCGACGGCCCGCCGTCGGTGGGCGACGGATCTCCTCGGAATGCCGGGGCGTATGCAGATGCCAGACCTGTCATGTGATCGAGTACCCCCGAGACGGTGAACGACGCGCACGGCGTCGAGCAGCCGAGTTGTTCGGTCACGATGCCGGCGCCTACTTGCTTCAGCATTGGAATGATGACTCCCAACTGATCATTGCCTTCCATAGGACCTCCTCGGTCGTTCACGCGGTTTGCGTTCGGTTCTGATCAGCCGGCCATCGTCGCGATCATGTGGTTCATGACCTCGGCATGTTCGACTTGCGGGCTGAAGAGGATCACCTCGGCATCCTTCACCACCCGCACGCTGTGTCCGGGCGGCCAGTAGAACAGGTCGTCGCCGACGCAGGTTTCCTGCGAGCCTTCGGTGTAGGTGATCACAACCTCACCCGACATCATGAATCCCCAATGGGGTGCGTGACACGCGTCGTCGTCAAGACCTTTCAGCAGCGGCGCGATGTCGGTGCCCGCGCCGAGGGAGAAGTACTCGGCAGCCAGCGACCCGTAGTCCGACGCGTCGCCGAAATTGATCGCTTGTCGTGCGACCGCGCCGGGCACGTCGATCTTGGTTGGGATGTCGTTCTTGGTGATTCGCATCAATCCTCGGTTCGATTCAACGGAGTGAGCTTTCCGTGCGTCACTGCTCATCCAAGACCTTGGAGAGCTCGCCGTCCAGTTCCAATACTGAACTGTGGCAATGTGGCGCATGACGACCTACGGCCAGTACTGCCCGATTTCCCGGGCCGCCGAGCTGCTCGGTGACCGTTGGACGATTCACATCGTTCGCGATCTGTTGACGGGCACGTCTCGGTTCAACGAGTTCATCAGCGGTAACCCCGGGCTTTCGCGCGCGTTGCTGAGCCGACGGCTCCAGCAACTGAAACGGGCCGGCGTGATCGAACAGGATGATGAGCGCGCATACCGACTCACGTCGTCGGGCCGTGACCTCGAACCGGTCGTGTTCGGTCTCGCGGCATGGGGTGCGCGATGGGCCTTCGGCGAACCTGAACCCGATGAGCTCGACCCGGACCTGTTGCTGTGGTGGCTGCACCGCCGCCTCGACCCGAACAAACTACCCGGACCCCGGTTCACGATCCACGTCCACTTCACCGACCATCCCAAGCGCTACTGGATCGTTGTCGACCACGACGCGTCGCTGTGTCTCGCCGACCCCCGATTCGACGTCGACGTCACCGTGCGCACTGACCGGTCGACGCTGTACCGCACCTACCTCGGACACGTCCCGCTGGCGCAAGCCCACCGCTCCGGTCAGGTCGAGCTCACCGGGTCAAGACAATCCGTTCGATTGTTCATCGACGCTTTCAAGCCATCTCCCGTCGCGTCGATCGTCCACGCCGAAGCGCCCCAATGACAACCGCGTCAGGCGAAGGACAGCGCGAACAGGTTGTCGTAGGCGAGACCCCACGGTGGGCGGAGGAAGCCGAGGGCGCGGACGTCTTCGTACCAGTGAGCGAAAGGACTACGGCGGGAGAACGTGCCGCCCCCGATCACCCTCGCCAACCGACCGAGGGTGGCCTCGGCCAACTCGGCCACTGCCTCCTTCGCGCAGAGCGCCGCGAACAGCGCTGTTGGATCACCAGCCTCCATCGTGCGCAGCGATCCTTCGTAGGCCTGTACCGCAAGCCAGTGATCATTGACAGCGCGGGTCCATTCGACTTGCTCGTAGGCGCGCAAATCTGCTGCCTTCGAACGCAGTTGCTGCTTGGCGACCGCTACCGCTTCGTCGAGCACGCCGACGATCACGGCGGTGAACAGCGTGGCCACGAACGCGCCAGCACCGGCGGTGACGTCGCTCAACAGGCCCTGGCGAGCCAGCCGCACACCAGGCGCGCGATCGAGGCGCATCGCATGGCTTTGGGTAGCGGCCATACCGATGCCGTCCCATTCGGCGATCAAGGTCAAGCCGGCGGTGCCGTCCCAGCGCCGGTCGCGCACGTCGATCGCGAAGATCGTCGGCTCGCCCTCTCCCTCGGGGATGGCGGTCGTGATCATCCGGTCGGCGATACCCGACCCACTCCCGAAATGCTTGTCGCCGGTCACCACGTACGAGCGTCCGGCCATCAACGAGACGTCGTTGGTGGGCGTCGCCGTCGCTCTGGTGCGGCCGATGTCGCCCCCGCTGCCGGGTTCGGACGTGATCGTGCCCCACTGTTCGCCCTCCGCCGCGCTGGCGAAGACCGCTCGCCGTTGCTCCTCCCACGCCGGCTGCGACGAGTCGGGGTTGAGCAGCCAGAACGCCACAACCGCTGGATGCATGGCCGAGACGAGACCGACCGCGGAATCGGCCGTTGCCAGCATGCGCACCAGTTCGCAAACCGTCCGCGCCGAAGAAGCCGTATCGTGCCAGAGACCACCCATGTCCTCGGGCACTACAGCCCGCAGAAATCCCGCGTCGCGCAACGCGTCGAAGTCGGCCCGCTCCAAACCTCGGCGCGCTTGGCGCTCGCTGCGTTGAAACTTCCAGGCTTCGGCGATCGACTGCACACCCTCGCGAAGAGAAGCGACCGTTTGTGTCATCGGCAAACACTGTACGACTCCGCAAGATGGCCTCGCCACCCCTGCTGAGCGAGACCTCAGGGAACGGCGCGGATCGACCCGTTGCTGACGTTCGAGAACGGCCTACACGTTCAGGTAGTCGTCGATTGTGGCGATCCGCACGTCCTTGCGGACTGGTGGGCCGAAACCCTGGGATGGCAAGTGGAGTCGCGGGATGAGCCGTTCATTCGCTCGATGATCGAGCAAGGTCACGCGACCGGAGCTGACACTCGTGACTACCGAGATGGACTTGTATGGCGCGAGGGCGCAGCGATCCGTCCAGACTCGGAACCCTCATCTCACCGAGCCCGCATCTACTTCCAACTGGTGCCCGAGGCCAAGACCGTCAAGAACCGAATCCACATCGACGTGAGGATCGCTGACGGCTGTGGCCCACCGCCGTCAGCGACATCGCAACGGCTGTACACTCGGGTCAGGACGTCAATGCACGCGTGGGGTCGCGCAACGGTGCTTCCTGCAAGTGCTCCCTCGTCTGCTCCGTCTTGGCGCGATGCGAATTCAGCAGCGTCCACCCCGTGTCGCTCCGTCGCGCGATGCTTCCTGGATGGATCAACGAATCTCTCTGATCACTCTCGGCGTCGCCGACATCGGCATTGCCCGCGCGTTCTACGAAGAACTCGGCTGGTCGGGCCAATCACCCGACGGCGACGTCGTCTTCTTTCAGGCCGGCGGCATGGTGCTCGCCCTTTGGAATCGCCACACACTCGCCCAAGACAGCGCGGTGGACGACGATCGCGACGGCTGGGGCGGTGTCACGCTTGCCCACAACGTCAGTTCTCCGGCCGAGGTCGACGCAATACTCGAACAAGCCGAGGCCGCTGGAGCAACGATCGGTCGGCGCGGCGCGCCCACGTTCTGGGGCGGCTACTCCGGCGTGTTCATCGACCTGGATGGCCACGTGTGGGAGGTCGCTCACAATCCGGGGTGGATCCTTGAACCAGACGGGTCCGTGCGACTTCAGAGAGAATCGTGAAACGCCACCCGGATGCGCAGTGCGAGACGTCGGGCCGAGCTGTCAGGTTGTGGTTGACGGTACGTAGTGACGCTGGAAGACCGATGCCATGAGTTCGCCGCGGGTTGATACGCCGGTCTTGGTGAAGATGGCCTTGAGGTGGTCGTTGACGGTGTAGCCGCTGATGCGCAGCTCGTTCGCGATCGTCTTGGTTGCCAGGCCGCGTAGGACGAGTGTGCAGATTTGGGCTTCGCGGGAGCTGAGCGCATAGGCCGCGACGATGATCGGCTGGAGCATCAGCGGTGTGGCGGGTTCGATGACGACCGCAACGGTGCCCTCGCCGCGTGCTCCGCTGAGATAGGAAGCATGAAGGGTGAGCCAGCGACCGGACGCTCCGCAGGCGCTGAGGTGTGGAGCCCTCGCCGTGGCTGTGCCGAGTCCGGCGAGGGCGCTCACAACATTGTTCACGGCGATGGGCAGCGGCCGAGATGCGGGATGGTCGGCGGCGGCAAGATCGGCGAGCCACCACTGGCCAGCCGGCGTTGCGGCGATGATCGTCAGGTCTGGCGCGATATTGACCACGCCGGGTCCCTCGGAGGATGCGCTCGTCCCCGCGACGCTCGCTATCGTGGCGCGGCGCAGACCTTCGGCGATGTGAGGGCTCACTGCAGCGACGAGCGCGAGATCTGCGGCTGCGAACGCGTGGGCTCCGGCGTCGCGGTGCAGGCAGACAAACCCCCACGTCGAACCGCCCGTGCGGAATGCGGCTCGCAGCTCATCCCCGTGGCCGGACGGAGCCATGATCTCGCGGTAGCGGGCGCTCGCCGACCAGTCGCCCTCGGTCGCGTCGTCGAGTGTCACCGCCGTGCGTGACGACCGCGCGAGGTCGCGGAACTTGTTCACGTCGTCAACCCGGAACTCGTTGTCGATGTAGCGAGGCGTGAGGTCGGAAGGCATCCCTTCGCGCACGGCACTCGTGTACAGCAGCGTGGTCGGATCGACCGTCGGGAAGAAGGCGCCGCTGAGGGGCGTAACTCGGCCGATCTCTCGCAGCACGGCGACCCGCAACGCGTGCGAATCCAACCCCTCGTAGCAGAGTCGCTCGATGCGCTCGCCGGCAGCCACATGGGCACGTGAGAGCACCACGGCTGAAACCTAACAACAGTTCGCAACCCGGCGCACCCCCAAAGACGAGGGATTGTGCACCACGTCCACACGGTCGTACCGTCAGCTGACCCCCAGGAGGACCCCATGGCGACCGTCAGCTCATTTCCACCCGACCAGGCGTCGCGTCAAGCGAACCAAGGCATCCCCACCCGGTTCACACCGGGCGTCGTCGCCGCCATCGACGGTCCGGTACGCCTCGGGCCCGAAGCTGCCGGAGCCCTCACCTTGCTCCACGTCACCTTCGCAGACGACGACTCCGCCCAACGCGGCTATCAACACTTCGCCGCAATCAAACCGAGCTTTTGTGGTCAGCCCGGTTTCATCCGGTGGCTCACTTTCAATGATGGCGTCGACAGCTACACACTCGGGTTGTGGCGCAGCGTCGAAGACGTCATGAGCTTCGTCGGCAGCGACGCCCACCGTCATGCCGCCGCCGAACAGACCGCGAACCCATTCGAATACAGTCAATTCGCGGGGGTCTGGGCGCTGCACACCATGACGCAACGCGCCATCTACTGCGAGAGCTGCCAGACCAGGAACGTCGCGCCGACCACCAGTTGCATAGCCTGCGGGAACGACCTCGACGACACCTTCCTCCGCGACCCAACCCAGGTCTCTACAGACACCCCATGACGCCCGCTCGACGTAGGGCGAGGAGATCAGCGTGACGCGGTCACAAGCGTTGCCTCGACAGGGGCTGATCGCACTCGTGAACGGGTACCGGACAGGGCATGACGCACGTCGGCAGGTTCACACGGCGGTCGGGGCGGCCACTCGTTCTGTCCGCCGCCTGCGTCCTGGTGGCGACGGCATCTGGGTGTTCATCGTCGGTGCCGATCTCTCACAACTCCCCGACCGCCTCTCCCCGGAGCGTCGTCTTGGTCGGCGACTCATTGGCGGAGGAGGCCGCTCCGTACCTGCAGCGGCTCCTCGGCGGAAAGGCCTTCGTGCCACAGTTCTTTGCCGGCACCGCGCCGTGCGACTGGCTGGGCAAGGACTTACAGGCGACCGAGACGAGTATCGTGGTGATCTCCTTCACCGGGAACTCGAGGACACCGTGCATGTCCGACGGCGCCGGTGGCTACTTGCACGGTCAAGCATTGGTCGACAAGTACCGCGCCGATATCGGCGCACTGATCGCCGAGGCGCGCTCAGCCGGAGCTCACGCGTTGCTTGTCGGCCAGCCCACGCGCGCCAGCGTCGTAGCGGGCAACGACGAGGTCCAAGGGATCAATCATGTCTACACCGACCTGGCCGACGCGAGCGGCATCTCGTTCGTCGACGCCGGCGCGGCAGTCGAGACTGCCGACGGCAGTTACGCCGAACGTCTCGCGTGCCTACCGGGTGAGGCAGAATGCGCCGCGTCGGGCAGCAACGACATGCGCAATGACGACGGCCTGCACTTCTGCCCGGGCCCACCAACACCCGGCCCGTGCCCTGTCTATTCATCGGGAGCGTTCCGATTCGCGAGCGCGATCGCTGTGGCGGTGAATGCGCTCTGAGCGATTCGAGGCAAACAAGAGCGCTTGCTCAGCCATACATCAGCGATCCCGGCGTCGTCAGCATCTCGCCCGTCTCGAGCCACGTCTTCAGGCCGGACAGGATCATCGGCCAGCCGCCGTAGAGCTGGCCGTTCGCGCCCTCGCGGAGTTGGTCGTGGGTGACGGTGAGACGGCAGGAGTCGCCGATGGGTTCGATCTCCCAGGTGACTCGAGTGATTCCCTCGCTCTTCACGTCGTCACCCCAGAGTGCAACCATGCTCTGCACAAGCCGGCGCGGCGGGTCGACCTCGAGGTTCTCGCCTTCCCCCAACAGCCCGGGGGCGCCGGGGTGGCTCATTTCCCAGCGCGAGCCGGGCATCCAATCGGAGCTGATCCGGTTGCCGAATTGGAACTTCGCTCTGATCGCACTATCGGTAATCGCTTCCCAGAGGCGCTCGGGGGTGGTGCGGATGTAGATCTCGTAGACCTTCTCCATCGGACTCTCCAATCTGTTCTTGAGACCGATGAGCGCAGCGGCCCAGGGCTCGGTATATTTGCTCACCCACCTGTCGTGGACAAGGCGGATCGGAACCGGGTTCAGGAAGTGAAGCGTCTCGCGGCCTCGGCGTTTGGCGACCACCAGGCCCGCCTCCTCAAGCCGTTTGAGGTGCTTCATCACGCCGATGCGGGTCATCGAGAAGCGCCCCTCGAGCGCGCTCAACGTCTGCCCGTCTTCACGGAAGAGTTGGTCGAGCAGACTCCGCCGGGTCGGATCGGCGAGGGCTCTAAACACTGCGTCCACACTCTCACTATAGGTAACCCACTGGTTACATGTCAAGCGGGAGCCCGATCCCGACCTGCTCCGCGAGGTAGGTTCGGTACTCCTGGTACACGCGAAGTGCCTCGGCGTGTCGGCCCTGGCCAGCCGGCGCCTGCATGAGCAGTCCTCGTGGGCGGTCACGCAGCGGATGGGCGCGGATGTGCGCTTCGAGAACAACATTGGCCTCGCCGCAACGCGAGCGCGCGATCAATTCGCGCGCCCGTTCCTCGGCAGCCAGGGCATCCAGCTCGCCGAAGTCCCCGAAGCTCGGCGCGCCAGAGCCCACTCGACCGGACGCGACGCAGCGCCGACCTCAGAAGCGACGTTCGTTGGCCTTCTTCTTGGGCGGCGCCTTGAACGGCGCCTCGAGCAGCGCCTCGAACTGGGCGTCGTCCGGCTGCTTGGGCTCGTTCAGACGCTGGAGGTACGTCTTGAGCGCAGCGCGTGCCGGGGCTACGTGATCGCCCTTGGCGCCAACCGACCGCGCCAGCGCGTCCTTGGCTTTGGCGACGCGCTCGCGGCGAGTTGCCTTCTCCTCTTCGGAGATCACACGCTTGGGCTTGTCAGCCGCCGTTGCAGTGCGACGAGCTTCATTTTCCTGGAGCGGCGTGAGCTTGGCGGGGGTTGCCATAGAACTGATCCTTTGTTGTCGGGTTACCGGAAGATACACGACTCACCCATTCTGTCCTGCAGCGCCGCGTTTCGGCTGGCCACATCGAGGCAACCGTCCGCAATGGCGACACCGTTGCTCGGGTCGGTAGCGACGGTTTCATCGTGTTCGGCGCGGAGGTCGGCATGGGAGGCAGCCCGCGACGTCCCAAGCGGATCGTGGTCGCCAATCGACGGCCCAGCTCCGGTCGAGGCCATGATCGGGTCGGTCGAGTGTCACCCAGATCGATGATTCGGGATAGCGGTTTTGCTCACCTACTGCGGATGCCGGGCGAGGATGGCATAGTACAGGTTGGCGTATTGCTCGACCATCGTCGCTCGGTTGAACCGTTTGATGGTTGAGGCTCGGATCGCGTTTCGGTCTAGGTTGCCGGCTGCGGCGACGGCGCGACTGGCGTCGTCGAGGTTGCTGACGAGGTAGCCGCTTGTGCCATGGTCGACGAGCTCCGCCATGGATCCTCGGTCGTATGCGATGACGGGCGTGCCGCACGCCATCGCTTCGACCACGCTGTAGCCGAAGGGCTCATCGAAGTCGATGAGGTGCATGAGGGCGTGCGCTCCACCGAGGACGGTGGCTCGATTGGCTGCGTCGACCGGTCCGACGTAGCGGACGCGGTCATCGTCGATGTGCGGCGCGATCTCGTCGCGGAAGTAACGCTCGTCTTGAATGATTCCTGCGATCACGAGACGCCGGCCCGTCCGACGTGCGACCTCGATTGCATGGGCAGTCCCCTTGTCAGGGTGGATGCGACCGAAGAAGAGCAGGTGATCGGCAGGGTTCGGGTGCACTGCTAATGCGTCGACGTCGATGCCGTGGTGAATCGTCGCGGCGTAGTGCAACCGTGGGTGCCGGTTGGCGTCGCTGATGGCAACGTAGGTGGTCGTCGAGTCGTAGCGTTCGTACACCGGAACGATCCGCGGTGAGGAGAACCCGTGGATCGTGGTCACCATTGGTGTGCCGACGAGCCTGCTGTAGGTGAGCGGAAGGAAGTCGAAGCCGTTGTGGATGATGTCGAAGTCGGCGGCGCGCTCGAAGACCTCGGCGATGTGGGTGCACTCCGCCACCTTCGGATCGATCTCATCGCTCTCAGACCACCCACACGCAACGGTTCCGTGAAGCTGAGCGGTCGTCACGGAGTCCGCGGTCGCGAAGAGGGTCACGTCATGACCCAGCGCCACGAGACCGTCAGCAAGCAATGAGGCAAAGAGCTCCCAAGGGCCGTAGTGGCGCGGTGGTGTCCGCCACGCGATGGGCGCCAATACCCCAACGCGGAGCGGACGGGCGATGTCGCGCGGTGGAGAATGAGGCACGCACGAGAATACCGGTTTACGGATCGCGTCTGGTCCAGAGCGTGCTGTCGCCAGGTATTCCGAGAGGATGTAGTGGTTGGCTGCTGATCAACACGGTGCCGTGAGGCAGTGGCTTGAGCGTGCCTGAGAAGTTGACGACGCATTCCCAGCCGTTGGAGCGGCGAAAATGAAGGACGTCGCCGTCTTCGGTGTTCAACCAATCGAGGGTGTCGTCTCGCGTCTGAAGCTTCTTGCGGAGGCGGAGCGCTTCTTTGTACATCTCCAGACACGAGCCGCCTATCCCGTCCTGCGCTTCTACGGAATCGTCGCCGAACCCGTCGGGTTGCGGCAGCCACGATCCGTTCCCGCCGAAGCCGAACGAGGAGCCCGCACGGGTCCATGGCAGCGGAACCCGGCACCCGTCGCGCCCTTTGAGAACTCCTCCGCTTCGCTCCCAGGTCGGGTCTTGGAGGGACTCGACGGGAAGGTCCGCTACCTCGAGCAGTCCGAGTTCCTCGCCCTGGTACAGGTATGCCGATCCAGGCAGCGCCAGCATCATCAAGGTTGCCGCCCGGCCGCGTCGCTTGGCCATTTTCGGATCGATGGTCGGGCTCGCTCCGTTGCCGGCCAGCCATGCCTCGGGGCGTACGTCGGCTGGCAGCGCGAACCGTGATGGATGGCGGGGCTCGTCGTGGCTGGACAGAACCCAGGTGAGTCCACCCCCAGCGTCTCGGTGGTCCTCGATGGAACGCCGAATGACGCCGATCAACTGGTCCCGGTCCCAGGAGCATTTCAGGAGGGAGAAGTCGAACACCTGACCGAGCTCCGTCGGTCGCGCGTACCGGTAGGTGCGACTGCTCGTAGGGTGCCATGTTTCGGCCACGGCCATGCGCGGCGGATCGTATTCATCGAAAACTTTGCGCCATTCCTCGTAGATGGTGTGGACTTCTTCGCGGTCGTACAAAGGGTCGGTACCGTCCAAGGGCAGTTGCGAGTCCAGGTGAGGCTGACTACGCAATGGTTCGGAGAGATCTTTCGCCAACGAATGAGCAACGTCGATTCGGAAACCGTCCACTCCCCGATTCGCCCAGAACCGGAGAGTATTCACGAAGTACTGCCGCACCTCCTCGTTGCCCCAGTTCAGGTCGGGTTGTTCGCGAGTGAACAAATGGCAATACCACTGGCCGTCGGGGATCTGGTCCCAGGCGCTACCCCCGAAATGGGATCGCCAGTCCGACGGCGGGTCCTTCCCATCCGGGCCGGTCCCGTCTCGGAAGATGTACCGGTCTCTGGCAGCCGAACCCGGCGCCGCTCGGAGAGCTTGCTCGAACCACGGGTGACGCTCGGAGGTGTGGTTCGGGACGATATCAACGATGATCTTGATGGCCAGACCGTGGGCGTCGTGGGTCAGGGCGTCGAAGTCGGCCAGACATCCCAGCCGCGAGTCGACGTCGCGGTAGTCGGCGATGTCGTAACCGCCGTCGGCGAGTGGGGAGGGATAAAACGGGCTCAGCCAGATGGCATCGATGCCGAGGTCGGCGAGATAGGGGAGCCGGCTACGGAGTCCCTCGATGTCGCCAATTCCGTCTGCATTCGAGTCGGAGAAGCTGCGCGGATAAACCTGATACACCACAGCAGTACGCCACCAGCTCACATCGGCCGCCGGATGAGAGTGATTCATAAACGCTGCTGCGACCCGAATGTGAGCGCTCTCGTCTTCATGCTCCCATCGTTGGCTACTTCGTCAATCGACGCAAGACGGATCCCACCCCGCGGTCCTCGATGCCGGCCGTTTTCTTGTCGTCAAACGGGATCACGTGGCGACTCCTGCACACCATGCCGTAGCCGTTCGAAACGAGTTCGTCGGCTCGCGGGCCTCCGGCGACTCGGGCCGCGGCTGACGCGTCTGGACAGACGTTTTACGTTTTGTTAAGTTGTCCGTCACGAAGCGGTTGCCAGGGGGGCGCTGCCGAGAACGGGGAGCATCCAATGACTATCAACGACCGACCCTCGATGCCCGGCGACCTTGGCCGTCGCCGCGTGCTGCAACTCGGTGCCGCAGGTGTCGCCAGCCTCCTCGGCGGCGCAGGTGTGCTCAGCGCCTGCGGCAGCGACGCCAAGACGAGCGGCATCACGTCGGGCGGGACGGCAGGCGGACCCGGCACGGCAACTGCGAGCAGCGGAGGCGGCAGCGACAAGCCCTTCAAGGTGGGCTTCGCCTATGTCGGCCCGATCTCGGACAACGGCTGGACATTCACACATGACGAAGGTCGCAAGGCAGTCGAAGCTGCGTACCCGAACGTCAAGACCGTGTACATCGAATCGGTGCCATTCGGGCCCGAGGCCACGCAGACGTTCAACAAGCTGGCTGAGGAGAACGACTTCGTCATCGTTTGCTCGGAGTACGCAGACCTTCTGACGCCGACCGTTGAGAAGTTCCCGAAGAAGTTCTTCCTCGAGGCCGACGGTCACACCATCGGCAAGTACAAGAACCTGAACTCGTATTACGTTGCCCACCACAAGGTCGCGTACATCATGGGCGTCGCCGCGGGGCTGACGACGAAGACCGGCAAGCTTGGTTACGTGGGAGCGTTCCCCACGTCCACGGTGTTCAACGACACCAACTGCTTCCTGATGGGCGCGCGCACCGTTCGCCCCGACTGCACGATGAACGTGGTGATGATCAACTCGTTTTTCGATCCTCCGAAGGCAACCCAGGCAGCGAGCGCCCTCGTCGATGGCGGAGCGGACGTGTTGTTCGACGTGATGGATGACACGTCTGTGCTGCAGGTGGCTGAGAAGCGCAACATTCATTCCGCGATCTGGAACCGGGACAACCGCAGCTTCGGCCCGAACGCGTTCATCAGTGCGATCGACCTCAACTGGAAGCAGTACTACATCGACCAGGTCAAGGCTGCGATGGACGGCACGATCAAGGGTCTCGATGACATCACCATCCTCGACCTGGGCAACGGTGTCGATGTCGCGAAGTGGGGCGACAAGGTGACGCCGGAAGCACAAAAGGCGGGCGACGCCGCGAAGGTAAAGGTCCAGGGTGGGTTCGAACCGTACACCGGGCCGATCAAGGACGCGGGTGGTACCGAGCGCGTGCCTGCCGGCAAGTCGCTCAACGCCTCCGAGGTGTTCAGGGTCGACTTCTCGATCGAGGGAGTCACCGGCGTCAAGTGAGCGGCGTGACTGGCACTGCTTGCGCGGTTCGCCTGCGCGGCATCACCAAGCGGTTCGATCGTCTCCTCGCGCTCGACGCGGTCGATCTCGACCTGCGTCGGGGCGAGGTACATGCGCTGCTCGGTGAGAACGGAGCCGGCAAGACAACGCTGATGAACATCCTCGCCGGCCTGTACCGTGCCGATAGCGGGAGCATCGAGCTCGGCGGTGAGCAGGTTTCCCTACGCGGCCCGGGTGAAGCCATCGCCCACGGTGTGGGCATGGTCCACCAGCACTTCAAGCTGGTCGAGACGATGACGGTCGCCGAGAATTTGCATTTCGGTTGGGACGACACACCGGTACTGACGTCGCGCCGCCAGCTCGCCGACCGCGCTGACGAACTGAGCCGACAGTTCGGTATCACGGTCGACCCCCGTGCGCGGATCTGGCAGCTGTCGGTCGGCGAGCAACAGCGCGTCGAGATTCTGCGTACGCTCGCGAGGGGCGCGCAGGTCCTCATCCTCGACGAACCAACTGCCGTGCTGACCGATGCTGAGGCCGACGAGCTGTTCGCCATCCTGCGCAACCTTGTCAGTGAGGGCCGCACCGTCGTGTTCATCAGCCACAAGCTGCGTGAGGTCAAGGCGGTGTCGGATCGCGTCACAGTGCTGCGCGGCGGAAGAGTCGTTGGCTCGTGCGACACTGCCGACGTGTCGGTGCGCGAGCTCGGAACGATGATGACCGGCGCCGAGTCGGTGGTCGTTGCGCGGAGCGCTTCTTCGGCGTGCGGCGAGGTGGTGGCCGAGCTCGTCGGTGTCAGCGCCACCAGCAACCGTGGTCTGCCGGCGCTTCGAGCGATCGATGTGAGCGTGAGGGGCGGGGAGATCGTGGGTGTTGCCGGCGTGTCCGGCAACGGCCAGAGCGAGCTGGCCGAGGTGATCACGGGGCTTCGACGAGTCGAAGCCGGCAAGGTGCTGATCGCCGGGAAGGACGTCACCGGGCGGCCACCTGCTCAGTTCAGTGGAGCCGGCGTCGGACACATGCCAGAGGACCGGATCGGGATGGCCCTCGTTGCGTCGGCTTCCGTGCGTCGCAACGCTGTGCTGCGTCATTACCGGGGCAACGCGCTGAGCAGCCGGCTCTCACTTCGACGTGGTGCGGTCCGCGGGTTCGCCGACGACCTCGTGCGACAGGCGCGGGTGCAGGTGCGCAACGCGGCGGCGCCAATCGCCCAGCTCTCCGGCGGGAATCAGCAGCGACTTGTCGCCCACAGAGAGGCATTGGTCGCCGAGAAGCTGCTCGTTGCCGTGCACCCGACGCGTGGACTCGACGTTCACGCTGCCGCAGAGGTCGATCAGGCTTTGCTGGACCGTCGAAACGCCGGTTGCGGGGTGCTGTTGATCTCCGACGACCTCGAAGAGATCCTCCGTCTCGCCGATCGCGTGGTGGTGATGTACGACGGGCAGATCCGCGGTGAGTTCGCGGCCGATGCAGCGGACCGGCAGCGGATCGGGATGTTGATGGGCGGCCAGGACGAGGAGTCAGCGTGAGTACCTCGTCGGCAGGGTGGCGACTCGAGCGGCGACTCGACGTGTCCGCCGCACGGTCGGTCGGTACACGCACCGCAGGAGTCGTCGTTGCCGTCCTCGGGGCACTCGCTGTGTTCCAGCTCACCGGACGATCCGCCCCTGACATCGCCGGCGAATCGATCAAGGGCACGTTTGGGAATTGGAGCAACTTTCAAGAGACGCTGATCATCCTCACTCCGATCCTGATCTGTGCAGTAGCGGTCGCGCTGGGGTTCCGCATCCGTGTGTGGAACATCGGTGTCGAAGGCCAGTTCCTGATGGGCGGCTGGGCGGCAACGGGTGTCGGTTTGAAGGTAGGCGGACCGCAGTGGCTGCAGCTGCTGTTGATGGCACTCGCCGGGATGGCTGCCGGTGCGCTGTGGGTGCTGGTCCCAGCGCTGCTCAAGGCGTATTTCGATGTCAATGAGGTGATCACCACCCTGCTGCTCACGTTCGTCGCTCAGCAGATGTTGGTGTGGTTCTCAACCGATATCTGGAAAGATCGCGTCGCAGCCGTCACGAACGCGTCCGAACGGGTGAATGCCAAGCTGCCCGGTTTCTTCGGTTCGACGACATTGAACTGGGGCTTCTTGGTTCCTGTGGTGCTGGTGATCGTCATGTTCGTCGTCTTCCGCTCCAGCCGGTGGGGCTACGAGGTGGAGATGACCGGCGGCAACCCGCGTGCCGCCGAGTTCGCGGGAATCCCGGTGAAGCGACGGATCGTCGGGGTGATGATGCTCTCCGGGGCAGTAGCGGGTCTCGGCGGAATGATCCAACTCACTGGCGCCGTTCACCGCCTGTCGGTCTCGTTCTCCAACCAGTACGGCTTCTTCGGCTTCATCGTGGCGGCTCTCGCCGGGGCGAGCGCACTGGCGCTCTTGCTCGTCGGACTGTTCATCGCATTCCTGTTGCGGAGCGGGATCGCGGCGCAGACCCGCGGTTTGTCGGTGGCCCTGATGTTCGCTGTGTGCGGAATGATCCTGCTCATCGTCGGTGTCGCCGAGATCGCCACCCGGTATCGGCTGAGCCGGGCGGCACCCGAGCCGATGGCACCGGTTCCGCAAGAAGCGAAGATGTCGAACACCCATTTCGCCTCAGCGCAGGAACCGGCATGAACATCGTCTTCTCGGCGACGCGTACCGCGATCGACTCCGGCGCGGTGATCGTCCTCGCCGGCAGCGCCGAGTTGCTGATGGAACGCACCGGAATGCTCAACCTCGGGCTGGAAGGCTTTGTGGCCATCGGCGCAGTCTCCGCGGTGATCGCCGCCTCGTCAACCTCGAGCGTCTGGCTGTGCTTGCTCGCGGCAATGGCCGGCGGCGCACTCATGGGGTCGATCTATGCAATGGCCACCGTTGTCTGCCGGGCCAACCAGGTGCTCTGCGGGTTGGCACTGGTGCTGTTCGGAACCGGCATGGCCAACCACCTCGGCGCCGGGTTCTCCGGTAAGCCGATGTCGGCCCGGTTCGTGGCCTGGGAGGTGCCCGGCCTGTCCAAGCTCGGCGGCTTCGGCAAGGCGTTGTTCGTCCACGATCCGCTCGTGTTCGCGGCCTACACGGTCATTCCTCTGCTGGTGAGCTTCCTGCTCTATCGCACGCGTCATGGATTGAACCTGCGCGCCGTCGGTGAGAACCCGGCCGCGGCCGACGCAATGGGCGTCAATGTCATGGGGATGCGCTTTCTCTACGCTCTCATCGGTGGCGCGATCGCCGGCGCCGGCGGCGCAGCGCTGTCGATGTCGTTCACTCCCGGATGGGCGCCAGGTCTTGTTGCCGGCAGCGGCTGGATCGCGCTCGCCGTGGTGATCTTCGCCGCGTGGCGCCCTGGCTGGTTGGTTCTCGGGGCGTTGTTGTTCGGGCTGATGCGGGCCCTGTCTTTCATCGGCCAGGAACAGGGATGGAGCCTGCCGGCACCGGTGCTCAACTTCCTCCCGTACGTTGTCACGCTGCTATTAATCGCCGCGCCTGCGGTGTTCAAGCGGTTTCGTCGAGCGACGACACCGCCGGCGGCGCTTGCCACGCCGTACTTCAGAGAGCAGCGCTGACGGCCATGTGGTCCAATTCGTCGACCCGCCCGATCGTCGATTCGTTCGAGCGTTGCACCGACCCCGTCGCGCTGAATCAGTGGCATCCACTGAGCGCTGTAGCGGAACTTCGACGTGGCGTGACCTACCAGACGTTGCTGCTCGGCGAGCCATTGGGTTATGGAATTGACGATGCGGGAGAGCCGGTGGTGTGGCCGGCGAAAGCGTTGCACTTGCCGGCAGGCTCGCCGCTGCCGGCCACACCACCTGCTGGCCTGCCCACACAGGTCAGCTACGGATACCTGTGGACCACCCTCGGTGATCCACAGCCACTGTTCGCGATCCCCGAGGCCGATGAACCCGATCGACGGGTCCTCAACGCGGCAACCATCGGGATCGCGACGTCAGCCCCTCGGGCGGTCGAGAACTTTCTCGACATGGGCCATTTTCCGTTCGTGCACGCCGGCGTGCTCGGTGCCGAACCGCACACCGAGGTGGTCGACTACCGCGTCGACGTCGTCGACGGGGAGGTGTGGGCGACGGGGTGTCGGTTTCCCCAACCGAAGGCCGCACCGGGTTCCTCGGCAAGTGCGATGACCGACTACACCTACCGGGTGCCACATCCCTACTGCACGATCCTCTACAAGTCGTGCCCGTTCGACGAGTCGCGACGGGACGTGATCGGACTCTTCCTCCAGCCGATGGGCGAGGAGGCCGTGCGGGCCAACATGTTGTTGTGCGTCGTCGACCCGATCAGCACCGACACCGAGATCCGTCGTTTTCAGCTCGGGATCTTCTCCCAGGACAAGCCGATCCTGGAGAACCAGGTACCCAGGCGACTGCCGCTGTCACCCATCGCCGAGACCCCGATCCGCGCCGACAAGAGCGCCATCGCCTACCGTCGCTGGTTGAGCGAGATGGGACTCACGTACGGGGTGATCCCCGCCGCCGACGGGGCCGCGTGATGAACGACGAAGGCATTGCCGCGGCGCCGATGCTGGACGCAGCCTTCTCCTGGTTTCCGATCGCCTCGAGCGAAGACCTGCCGTTTCGCCACACATACCACACCAAGCTGCTCGGCAGAGAGCTTGCCGTGTGGCGTGCCGACGACGGGTACGTCAACGTGTGGGAAGACCGCTGCCTCCACCGAGGCGTGCGGTTGTCAATCGGCCTCAACGACGGGGCCGAGCTGAAATGCCAGTACCACGGGTGGCGCTATGCCAGCAGGTCGGCCGGATGCACATACATCCCCGCCCATCCTGCCGACGCCCCGGCGCGAACGATTTGCTGTACGACGTTTCCAGTCGTGGAGCGCTACGGCCTGGTCTGGTCGGGCGAGGAGCCGCTCGGCGACGTGGCGCAGGTCGCGCTGTTCGGCGACGAAGGATTGACGCTGCGCCCGGTGCCGATCCACGCGCCTGCGGCATTGGTGGCCGAGCGTCTGCGCAGCTACAGGTTCCGACCGAACCCCACTGCGACGGGCAGTTCTGGTGAATGCACGGTCGAGTCCGGCGACGAGCGGGCGGTCGTCGTGACGGCGCGTGACGGTACGGCGGAAATGAATGTCGTGTTCTTCGTCCAGCCGGTCGACGCCCGGACGTGCGTCGTGCGCGGGCTACTCGTGCCGCGTCCGGTCGACGATGCCGTCGTCGGTGTGCTGCGTCACCACAACGAGCGTATGTCGACGCTGCGTGATGAGGTCGAGGAGGCTGCGGCGGTCATGCCTCCGCCACCGCCGATGCAGCCGCGGGTGCGTGCGCCGGCACCTGTAGCAGAGCCGACGCACACCCCCGCTGATACCCGTACCGCGCCACTTCGTGTTGTCGTCGCTCGCAAGTGGGCGACTGCCGACGGAATCGCCGGGTTCGAGTTGGAGTCGATCGGTGAGCGCCTGCCAGCGTTTCAGCCGGGCGCGCACATCGACGTGCACCTGCCCAATGGCCTGGTCCGCCAATACTCTCTGACCAACGGTCCGGGTGACGTCGTCCGGTACCGCATCGGTGTCAAGTTGGAGCCAGATTCGCGCGGCGGTTCAAAGGCGCTCCACGAGAGCATCCGCGAAGGCGACGTGTTGGCGATCTCCGAGCCGCGCAACAACTTCCCGCTACGCCGCGACCGCGCGACGACCATTCTGATCGCAGGCGGCATCGGCGTCACGCCGCTGATCGCGATGGCCCAGGCGCTCGGGCACGCGCAGTTGGACTTCAGGCTGCACTACTTCGCCCAGAGCCCGGCTCATCTCGCATTCCCGGAGGTGCTCGACCTGCTCGGCGAGCGGGTCGTGCGCCACCTTGGGCTCGGCCCGACAGAAACGGGTCAGCGGCTGCAGGAGATCCTGGCCGAGCGGCGTCCCTCGAGTCAGGTCTACGTGTGCGGCCCGGGCTCGATGCTCGGCGCGACGAGACAGATGGCGGCCGAACTCGGTTGGCCCGACGACGCGGTCCACTTCGAGTACTTCAAGAACACGACCGTCGTCGACGACTCGTCGGCGTTCGACGTCGAACTCGCGCGCTCAGCCCTCCACCTGCGCGTACCGGCGGGCACGACCATCCTCGAAGTCCTCGCCGAACACGGGGTGATCGTGGCGTCCTCGTGCCAACAGGGTGCGTGCGGCACCTGCCTCGTCTCGGTGCTCGACGGCGTGCCGGACCACCAGGACGTGTACCTCAACGACGCCGAGAAGCAGCGCAACGACCGGATGCTCGTGTGCGTGTCGAGGGCGAAGTCGCCCCGGCTGGTACTCGATGTGTGAGGTCGGTCGATGATCAAATTGTACGACTTCGAGCTCTCGGTCAACTGCTACAAGGCGCGCCTGTTGATGAGCTTGCTCGACGTCGCGTTCGAGTTAGTGCCAGTGGACTTCTATCCTGGCTGGGAGCACAAGACGGAGGAGTTCAAGCGGATCAACCCGCTCGGCCACATCCCGGTGCTCGACGATGACGGCTTCGTGTTGTGGGACGCGCACGCGATCCTGGTGTACCTGGCGACCAGGTACGACACCTCGCGCCAGTGGTACCCCGTCGACGACCCGCAGCTGCTCGGGCGAACCGCGAGCTGGATGCTGTTCGCCGAAGGCACCACCAACACCGCTTCAGCAGCGCGGCTGCACGTGAATCTCGGCTACGACTTCGAAATCGAGTCGGTCCGCGCCGGTGCCCACCGGCTGTTCCGCTACCTCGACGAGCATCTGTGGTTCACCGAGCGCGAGGGGCGTTGCTGGGTCTGCCCCGGCGACCACCCGACGATTGCCGATATCGCGTTGTTCCCCGATGTTGCGCTGGCCCCAGAGGGCGGGATCGACCTGCTCGACTATCCGGCGCTGCGCCGCTGGTGCGACCGGATCAAGCGGCTCCCCCGGTTCGTCGTCATGGGCGGCATCTTCCCGGCGTCACCCGGTCGTTGACCGTGTGGGATGCGTTGCCAGCGGCGCCGGCGAAACGGCAGGGTGCTCGGGTGGAAGAAGGCCTGGTCGTCGACTACCCGCGCGTCGGGAGCCCGTACTCCTGGCGCAGCGCGTCGAACTCGGCGACGAACCGGTGCCGCAGCGCCGACTTCTCGTCGTCGGGCGCCCACGACGCTTCGATCCCAGCGAGGCTGATCGTCTCCATGTCATCCAACGAGTAGTCGAACGCCTGGGCGACGGCAACGTACTCGTCGGCGATGTCGAAGCGCATCATGCCCGGGTCGTCGGAGTTGACCGTGGCCAGCACTCCGAGCTCGCGTTGGCGGGCGAGCGGATGCGACGCCACGTCCGCCACCACGTTGCCGATGACGACGTTCGAAGTCGGGCAAACCGTGAGCGGGATCTGCCGGTCGATCACCTCGGCCGTGAGATCCGGGTCGTCGAGCAGCCGGAACCCGTGGTCGATGCGTTCGCAGCCGAGCTCGTGGACCGCCACGGCGATGTTGTCCGCAGGGCCGTCCTCGCCGGCGTGGATCGTGCGGCGCAGCCCCAGCCGGCCGGCTTCCGCGAACGCCGCAGCGAACGAGCGGTGATCGATGTCACGCTCGACGGAGTCGGCGCCGATGCCGACGAGTAGATCACGATCCTGAGCGCCGGCGAACGCAGCCATCTCCATCGCGTGCGCTGGTCCGGTGGGTTTGTCGAAGTCGAGGATCATCCGAGCGTGGATGTCGAGGTCGTGGCGCGCCTCCAGCAACCCCGCCCGCACGCCCTCCCACACGGTCGCGACCGGAACGCCGAGGCGGATGACGAACCCCGGCGAGAAGAACATCTCCCGGTACCGGACTCCTGCGTTGGCGCCGTCCTCGAGCGCTTCGTACGTGATCCTCCGGAAGTCGTCGGCCGTGCGCAGGCAGGCGCAGATTATGTCATAGATGCCGAGGAACTGGTTGAGGCTGCTGAAGTCATAGAGATCCGCCGGATCGCTGACCGGCAACGCCACGCCGTGACGGTCGGCGAGCGCCTTGATCGTGGTCGCTCTACTGGCGCCTTCCACGTGGCAGTGGAGTTCTACCTTCGGAAGTCGCCTGAGGTGTTGGTCACTAGCGTGGGGCACCACGGCGCGCTCCTCGTATCAGATTGTGTTGTGTCAGATCGTGAATCGTCGGGCGACATGCCGGACGCGTCGCTGACTGTAATACGTTGCCTCAGCGGTCTCCGACCGGCACGGCTGAAACTGCTGCGCCCACGGGACCAGCCGCTCATCCTCCCGCCGGTGTCAGTATCGGAGGATGGCTGCAATATGGCCGCGTTCGATGAGATCGCCATCTGCGACGATGACCGCGTTGCCGCCGTTGCGGATCACGATTTCGATCACTTCGTCAATGATGTCATCGACGACGCCCGGGGCTTCGGCGTCGGTGACCGGCTGGAGGTGGTCGCCGTCAACGCGCACCGGGAGGGCATAGCCGTCCTCGACAACGAGCAGCTCGATGCGTGCTTCGTTGGCGAGCGGCCAAATTTCGTGGATGCCGCCGGCGTAGCGCCGCTGTGAGCGCGCATTGTCGAGTTGTTCCATCGCGCGGTTTCGATCGGCGCAGAGCCAGTCAGTGACCAATGGCCACGCTTTGTGGTGAAGATCGACCTCGCTGACGCGATCGTGGTTGCCGGGTATTGCGCCGATGGTCCCGAACTCGGCGATGCTGAGTACTTGTCGCACGGATCGTTCCACCCCCGCCACAACGGTAGGGAGGGGCAATTGAGCGTGCTCTCGTCGTAGGGCATGCATCACGGCCCGGGTCCACGAGGCGAGGTTTTGCTCCGGCTCCCGCGTGAGGGGCCAGTGCTCGGATTGTTCCTCGACGAGGCGCTGCCGGTCGCCGATGAGGAGCCGGGTTGTGTGGCCGCTGACCGTGATGAGTCGGTAGAGGGCCGTGCGGTTCAGGTCGGCGACGACGTCGCGTGTCGCGAAGGTTTCGTCGATGATCACGCGCTCGTTGACGCGGCGGCCGAGGCGGATCGCTGCGCTGTATTGCGGTGAGACGCATACGGCCAGCGCGTGGCCGGCGTTGTCGGTTGCGCTGTCGTGGAGCAGTTCGACGATCGTTTCGACGAGGGACTTGCGCAGGTCGTCGTCGATCTCACCGCCGAGTCGACGATCGGCCTGGTCAGCCAGGTGGGCCGCGTTGGCGACTTGCGCAGGGCTGAATGGCGCCCCGCTTGTGGTGTTGAAGAGCAGGGTGATGCTCGGGTAGGCGCGTTGGCTTTGAAGTTCGGCGAGGAGTGCTCGGTTCATGATGGATTCCTTTCAGAGGACTGTGAGGTCGATTGGGCTGTGTGGTTGAGCCATCGTTGAGTGGCTGGGAGGAGTATTCCGAGGGCACAGCCACCGGCGACGAAAATGCCGATGCCGATGGCTCGATACGTATTCGAGATGGCAGCGGTGATGGCCCCGCCGACGAGCATCCCCGTGCCAGAGGCGGCAAGGCCGATTCGGCCGATGGCGCTGGCAGCGACCCTGTTGGTTGCATCCTTGGCCTTGGCCTTGGTCCGGTCGAGGGTTCGTTCGGCCCACGCGAACTCGGTCGCAAGGACGGCGAGCCCGGCGAAGGCAACGACGAGGCCGGGACCGGGAAGGATGAGCATCGCGCCGCCGGCTGCGATCAGCGCGGCGCCGATGATCAAGATCGCGAGGCGTTTGGTGTTCGAAGCGATCCAGCGCAACCATTCTCTGGGGGATCGCAAGCCGCGTGTCATAAGGAACCTTTCGATGGACTGATGCCTATCGAAGGTCTCTCCCACTCTGTGGAGCCGGGCTGCCGAGACCACGTAATGTGGTCTGTGTTGACGGCAACGTCGTGTTGGGATACTCCCCTTCGCCGATTACTCTAACATGTGATACACAAGACATGCCATAGTTATCGGAAGATTATTCGAAGGAATCTCACATGCTTCCGCTTTCACGTTCCGCCATCGAAGCCGTTTGCGAGCCGCATCGGATGGCGGCGACCGACGTCGTCGATGCGCTCGACTCCGACGCCGAGAAGGGCCTGACGACCGCTGAGGTTGAAGATCGACTGCGTAACGTCGGACCGAACGAGTTGGCTGAGGCGCCGCGAACGGCGCCGTGGAGACGGTTCGCGGCCCAGTTCGGCAATTTGTTGATTCTGATCCTGATCGGCGCCGCGTTGATTGCATTCGCAGTATCGGGTGAGTTGAAGACGCCGCTGGTGGTGTTGACAGTCGTGGTGCTCAACGCCGTGATCGGCTTTGTCCAGGAGAACCGCGCCGAACGTGCCCTCGAGGCGTTGACGAAGATGCTCGTGATCCGGGCACGGGTCAGACGCAACGGCGAAGTGCTCACCGTGGCTGCCGCCGATTTGGTGCCCGGCGACATCGTGGTCTTCGAGGCGGGCGACCGCGTACCAGCCGACGGACGGTTGTTGTTCGCGAACAGCCTCGAGATCGAGGAGGCAGCGCTGACCGGCGAGAGTCTTCCCGCCACCAAACAAACGGGCCCGATCGATCTCGACGGCGTGGCCCTCGGTGACCGTCTGTGTCTGGCGTTCATGAACACCACGGTCACCCGGGGCCGGGCAGAAATGGTCATCACCGCCACCGGGATGGGCACCGAGATAGGGCGGCTGGCGGGACTACTCCTCAGCATCGAGAGTGAACGAACCCCGCTGCAGAAACAGCTCGATGGTCTCGCGCATAGCCTGGCAAAGCTCGCTGGGCTGATCGTGACCGCCGTCTTCGTGATCGGCGTCGCCCGAGGGCACTCCTTGGCCGACGTCATGGTGACCGCAGTGGCGCTTGCGGTCGCAGCAATTCCGGAAGGGCTTCCGGCGGTCACCGTGGTGACGCTGGCGCTCGGAGTGTCGAAGATGGCGAAACGAAATGCGATCGTCAAACGGCTGGCATCGGTCGAAACGCTCGGTTGCACGAGCGTGATCTGTTCCGACAAGACCGGGACCTTGACCCTCAACGAGATGACCGCCATCGAGCTGCTGACGCAGATGCGCCCGCATGTGGTGTCGGGCACGGGCTACGCCCCCGACGGTGGCATCGAACATCTCGAAGGCGACGAGCCGGTTGCGATCGATGCTGCTCTGATGGCGATGGCGCTGTGCAACGACGCCACCATCCGCCCGGAAGGCGACACCTGGCAGCTCGTCGGCGACCCCACCGAGGGCGCGTTCGTGGCGCTCGCTGCAAAGGGAGGGATCGACATCGCCGGGCTGCGGATGCGTCACCCACGTGTCGCGGAGCTGCCGTTCGATTCGGCGAACAAGTTCATGATCACGGTTCACGAGATGGTGTCCGATTCCGGTCGACGCGTTGTCCGGTTGTACGTCAAGGGCGCGCCAGATGTGCTCGTCGGGCGGGCGGCGACGTTGATCGATGAGAGCGGCGCCGTTGCGCCCATTGAACGCCATCTGATGCAGCTTCGCGCGCACAACGAACGGATGGCATCGCAAGGTCTTCGAGTGCTTGCGGTTGGTCAACGCGAGTTGGCCGTGGAGGACTGGGCCGAGTTCGCGTCGTCAGGCACAGACCTGATCGGGTTGGCCAACGACCTGACGCTGACCGCGCACGTCGGGATCGTCGATCCACCACGGCCCGAAGCCCGTCAAGCGATCGCCGAAGCTCAGGCTGCCGGGCTCGACGTCAAGATGATCACCGGCGACCACCCTGCGACTGCAACCTCGATCGGGCGCCAACTCGGCCTCACCGGGGAGTCGATGACCGGCGCGATCCTCGACCAGATCGACGACGAAGAGCTCGACCGCCGACTCGCCGGGGTCAGCGTGTTCGCCCGGGTCGCTCCGGAACACAAGCTGCGCCTCGTCACAGCGCTGCAACGGCAGGGCAACGTCGTCGCGATGACCGGCGACGGTGTCAACGATGCCCCAGCATTGAAGAGAGCCGACATCGGCATCGCGATGGGTATCGCAGGCAGCGACGTCACCAAACAGGCGGCCACGATGGTGCTGACCGACGACAACTTCGCAACGATCGTGTATGCGGTGCGGCGCGGTCGCGCCATCTACGACAACATCGTCAAATTCGTCCGTTTCCAACTGTCGACCACGCTTGGATTCGCGATCCTGTTTCTCCTGGCGGGGATCTTCGACATCGCTGACGGCAGACCCTTCACCGCGATCGCGATCCTGTGGGTCAACATCATCATGGACGGCCCACCGGCGATGGCGCTCGGTCTCGACCCGGCCGGGGCCAACGTGATGCGCAGGACGCCTCGTCCCAGCACCGAACGAATTCTCACCCGCTCCCGATGGGTCGCCGTTGGCATCTCAGCAACAGTGCTCGCAGCTGGAACGCTTGCCGTGCTCGCTTGGACACCCGGCGCTGCTCCGTCGGCCGGCACGGCAACGGTCGCCGGGACGATGGCGTTCAACACATTTGTGCTGTTCCAGTTCTTCAACCTGCTCAATGTCCGCAGCGAGACACTGACCGTGTTCAGCCGCCACACCCTGCGCAACCGCTGGCTGTGGCTCTCGCTCGCCGCTGTCGTGCTTCTCCAAGTCGCCGTCACACACCTCGGCGTCCTCCAAGGGCTCTTCGACACCACCTCGATCACACTCGCGAACTGGGCGACGTGCTTCGTTGTCGCGTCGACCGTGCTGTGGGTCGACGAACTCCGCAAGCTCATCATCCGCACCCGGGAAAACCAGCGATGAAGCGCCCAGCCATCTCCGCCGTCGGACCGACCGCTTCGACTACTGACCCGACGTGCTTGCACCCCACGAAAGGACGCGCGTGCGACGGCTCCTCAACCAAGCCCGCCATCTCGTTCTGATCGCAGTCTTCGGACTGTCGGCAACGATGATCGCCGCCTTCGCATGGTCGGTGGCCAAATCAGTTCGCCTGATCGTCGATCTCATCACCGGAGGCTGGCGCGACGACGTGAAAGTGATCGAGATACTCGAGGTGACCGACAGCTACCTGCTCGCTGTCGTGCTGCTGATCGTGGTGATCGGTCTGTACGAATTGTTCATCGGTGACCTCGACGTGCCAGCCTGGCTGAAAGTCAGATCCCTCGACGACCTCAAGAAATCGATCGTCGACGTACTCATCTTGTTCGTCGGGGTCAAAGGCGTCGAGGGCCTTCTCAAGGCGGCCAAGCCGATGGACGCGCTGACTTTCACTGCCGCGGCTGCTCTATTGATCGTCGCGCTCAGTGTGTTCCGATTCCGGTCACCCGCACCCAAGCTCGACCCGGAAGCAGCACAACGGCCCGGCAAGCCTGAATCCGTTCACGACACGGCGGGCGAGATCAACGGCTGAGCGGCCCGAAGATCTCGGACAAACGGTGATGTGCTTCGAGCGGATGGCGAAGCGGTCGGTCGAGACTCAACTCGTATTCGTTGCGACGACCAACCTTGGTACTCGACACGTACCCGGCGTCGACGAGATCGCGCACGATCCGATGCACTGCCCGCTCACCGATACCTACTAGCCGTGCCATTTCTGCCAAGCGCACCTCTCGATTCTGGGCAATGCAGACCAGTACATGGGCGTGATTGGTGAGAAACGTCCACGACGGCAACTGCGTCGGTTCGGCCGCCACGTACTTCGTCACAGCGCAGATCGTACCCGCCGACGTCCGACCGAACGCGGCTTGGGCCCCGGCAACCGTGAGCACAGGTCCTCGCGATGCGAACAGCAAGCGCAGCCGTCGACTTCCTGGCAGACCATCTCGGTCGGGGTCAAAGCGCTCTTGTCGAGCGACGCAGGACTAATCCTGGCCTCGATGCTGTCGACGACGGCACCGTTCAGTCCTCGCCCTGGGCCTTCGTGTAGCCGGGCTCACCGTCGAACTCTTGGAGCAACTCCACATGCACCCACCGGTGGTCGGTCTCGAGTGCGGCGAGGAGGTGGCGGATCGCCGCGTGATCGATCGCCGCTTGGTCGTCACGATGCACGAACCGGCATCGGTGTTGATCGACGATATCGATGTTCGAGTTGCCGTCCGGGTAGACCTTCGTGCCCCGGTTGGAGATCATCTTCAGCCGCAACGGCGTGCCCTCGACGAGCTGCTCGAGTATCGGTCCCAGTGTCGACGGGTGCTGGCCGGACTCCAGGAAGACATCAGTGCCGATGAGGCGACGAGTGCCGGGCACCACGGTGACCGGGTTGCGGTCGGGTTGCGGAATGGCGATGGGCTTGCCGCGGCGAACCTTGTATCCGCCGACGCGCTCGCCGAGGTTGGCGATGATCGCCTTGGTGTATTCGCTGGTGGGCATGCCGACGTCGTAGCCGAGAACGTCGCCGGTCAGGTAGCCCTGCTGCAGCGTGGCCAGCACGGCGTGCTCGACGGTCTCTGCCGCGTCGTATTCGCCAAGGTGCTTCAGCATCATCACCGATGACAAGACGAGGGCCGTCGGATTGATCACGTTCCGGCCGGCGTACTTGGGTGCCGAACCGTGGACCGCTTCGAAGATCGCGACGTCCGAGCCGAGGTTGGCCGATGGTGCGAATCCTAGTCCGCCGACCAGTGCGGAGGTGAGGTCGCTGATGATGTCGCCGTTCATGTTCGTGGTCACGATCACGTCGAACTGCTCCGGCTTCTTGACGAGCTGATGCGCGCAGTTGTCGATGATCACGTGCCACGACTCGATATCGGGGTACTCGGGTGCAATGCGCTCGAAGGTGCGCTTCAACTCGCCTTCCGTGAATTTCATGATGTTCGACTTGGTGGCGCAGGCAATCGAGCGCCGACCCTCACTGCGGGCGTACTCGAACGCGAGACGGACGATCTTCTCGCACCCCTTGCGCGAGATCAGCTTGAGGCACTGCGCCACCCCCGGCGTCTGCATGTGCTCGATCCCGGCGTACAGGTCTTCCACGTTCTCGCGAACAACGACAAGGTCGATCCCCAACCCGGAGTACCGAGTGGTCACCCCAGGGAGCTCGCGAACGGGACGGATATTGGCGTAGGTCTCGAACAGCTTGCGCAGCGTGACGTTCGCGGACTTCTCGCCATAACCGACAGGCGTGCCGAGCGGACCCTTCAGCACGACACGCGTGCGGTTGATCGACTCGATCGTGTCCTTCGGGACGCCCGATGCGATGCCCTGCCGAAAGACACGCTCGCCCGCATGTCGCTCCTCCCAATGGATGCCGACGCCGGTGGCATCGACGATCTCGATGGCGGCCTGCACACACTCGGGGCCAATGCCATCGCCAGGGATCACGGTGACAGTACGGTGAGTGGACATGGAGGGGCTCCTGGTTCAGACGGGGGTGCTCAGGGCGGGACGGCGCTCGACGCTGACGATGTCGAACTCGCGGGCGATCCGAAACTGCAGATCGATGAGATTGCCGAAGCCGACCACGATGCCGGGACGGCTGAGACCAAACTCGCACCGGTGAACGTCAGGGCCGATCCGCTCGATCGACTCGAGCCTGAAAGGCGTGCCGAGCGACAGCGCGCTCAGCGCCTGTTCGAGATCAGCTACGGGCAACGGTGTCTCGATCGCAACGTGCGCGCCGTTCAGCGCCATGGAAACCCTCCGTGGATCGACATATGATAAGTAAAACATGGTTTATAAGCGCTGTCAAGTTGAACATTCATTTCTCCTTGAGCGCCAACCTCGCCTCCAGCCGATCCGCTCGTCCCTACCACAGCGTTGCGTGGCCCGGAACGGATGCGAGCTCGATCGGGCCCGCGTCCTGCGCGTGTAACCTGACGGCAGCGCCGGTATTGGGGGTCGGTGGAAACGGGAGGCGAAACGATGGCGCACACACCATTGCTGACGGTGCTGCAGCGTGCAGCAGCCGACATCGGGCACGGGGACGAGACCGCAGAGGCTCACGCAACGGCAGTCCAGATGCACCGCCCATCGCGACGGCAGTTCCTCGCGGGCGCGGTGACGACGGCCGCTGCTGCGGCGGCCTGGCGGATCGGCGAGGCGGCGCCGGTGGCGGCGGTGAACGGGCCGCGCATCGTCGTGGTCGGTGGCGGGCTCGCCGGGCTGACGTGCGCCTACGAGCTGCGCAAGGCCGGCTATCTCGCCGAGGTGCAGGAGGCGTCCCCCGATCGCCTCGGCGGCCGGTGCTGGTCGATTCGTGGCTACTTCGCTGAGGGCCAGATCGCCGAGCACGGCGGCGAGCTGATCGACCAGGGGCACACCGCGATCCGCCAGCTCACCCAATCGCTCGGCTTCCGGCTCGACAACCTGCTGGCCGCCGAGCAGAACGGCACCGAACCGCTGTTCTGGTTCGACGGTGGGCCGTACACGTACGGGCAGGCGACCGCAGACCTGAAGGGGATCTGGCAGAAGATCAAGAGCGACCTCCAGGCGGCGAGTTACCCAACGCTCTATAACCTGTCGACCGAGCGCGGCCGTCAGCTCGACCAGATGTCGATCATCGCCTGGATCGAGGAGAGCGTCCCCGGCGGCATCACATCACGGCTCGGTCGACTCCTCGACGTCGCCTACAACATCGAGTACGGCGGCGAGTGCTCCGAGCAGAGTTCGCTGAACCTGCTCTACCTCCTCGGCTTCTCCGGCCAGGGGCAGCTGCGGATCTTCGGGCCGTCGAACGAGAAGTACCACGTGCGCGGCGGCAACGACCAGATCGTGACCGGGCTCCAGTCGTTGCTCGCCGGACAGATCACGTTCGGGTCCTCATTGACGGCGATCCGCCAGCGCACCGACGGCGCCTACGACCTCACGTTCGGGCGCAACGGCAAGAACGTCACGACGACGGCCGACCGGGTGGTGCTCGCCCTGCCGTTCGCGGTCCTGCGCACCCTCGACATCGACAATGCCGGATTCTCACAGCTCAAGCTGCGTGCGATCCGCGAGCAGGGCATGGGGACGAACTCCAAGCTCAACGTGCAGTTCACCGACCGGCTGTGGCGCACCCTCGGCGTGAACGGTGACACCTACGCCGACACCGGTTACCAGGCCACGTGGGAGGTGACCCGCGCCCAGCCCGGCACCGCCGGGATCCTGGTCGACTACACCGGTGGCGACGTGGGAGCGAGCTTCGGCGCCGGCACGCCGACGTCACGGGCACAGCGATTCGCAGCGCAGATCGAACCGCTTCTGCCGGGCATCTCGGGCCGTCTGAACGGTCGGGCGACGATCGACTTCTGGCCGGCCAGCCCGTATACCCGCGGCTCGTATTCCTTCTGGAAGGTCGGTCAGTACACGGCGTTCGCGGGCGCCGAGCGCGAGCGCAGCGGCAACTGCCACTTCGCCGGCGAGCACACCTCGGTCGATTTCCAGGGCTACCTCAACGGCGCCGTGGAAACCGGCTACCGGGCCGCGGCAGAGATCCTCGCCGACATGAAGTGAGTACTCGTTGATCGAGCTCGACACCACCCCTGGCCCCAACTTTGATCAGTCAGAGCCAGTCGCGTTTACGGAACAGCACATAGAGACCACTGGACAGAACCGCGATGAGCAGGCCTGAGACGATGACACCCCATTGTTCGCCGTTGCCGGGGTAGGGCACGTTCATCCCGTAATAGCCGGTGATGAGGGTGGGTACGGCGATGATCGCGGCCCAACTCGTGACCTTCTTCATGACTTGGTTCTGCCGGTAGTCGCGCAGGCTCAGGTTGGTTTCCACGATGGTGCTGACCAGATCGCGCAGCGCGTCGGTCGATTCGCTGACCCGCAGAACGTGGTCGTAAACGTCTTGGAAGTACGGGTAGAGGGTCTCGGTCACGGCCGAGTGCTCGCGTCGCATCAGCCCGCTGATCGCTTCTCGCATCGGTATGACGAGGCGGTGGAAGCGAACGAGTGCTTGGCGCATCACGAACCAGCGGCGTTGCTGGGCGGGATCGAGTGGCCGTTCCGAGAAGATTCCTTCGCTCACCTCGTCGTAGTAGTCGTCGAACGCTTGGATGGTCTCGAAGTACGAGTCGACGATCACGTCGAGCAGGCCGTACAGCAAGAAGCTGACACCGCTCTTGGCCAAATCGGGCGAGCGATCCCAGCGATGAAGGACCGGGGCCATCGTGAAGCCCTCGTTCTTGCGGACGGTGACGATCCACCGGCTGCCGATGAACGTGTCGATCTCGGTCTCGTCGAGCCGCCCACTTTCGCCGTCGACTCGAACAGCATGGGCGGAGAGGAAGAGATGTGACTCGTAGTGATCGAGCTTGGGTCGCTGGTGCGGGCTCAGCGCGTCTTCGACCGCAAGTTCGTGAAGACCCAGTTCGTCGGCAAGTTCGTGCAGCTGCGCCTTGGATGGGGCGCAGAAGTCGATCCACACCATCGTGTCCGCCTCAGCGAGAAACTCCGATACGTCTGCAACGGGAAACCCCTCGGCCTCGAGCACGCCATTTCGATAGACCCGGGTGTGCGCGTCGTCCATAGATCCCTTTGCGTTGCCGGCCTGGGAGCCTACCCACGACTCGACGTCGGATGGTGACGATGAGACATCGTCTGCGCTAATCTTGCATGCAACCTGGTGTACGAGAGGACCGAGCGATCAACACATCAACTGTTGCTCAAGATCCGGCGACGTTGTCCGACGAGGTGTACCGCAGCTTGCGCTCATCGATCGTGAAGGGCGAGCACCGCCCGAACGCGCGCCTGATCGAGGCCGAGCTGGCCGAGCGGCTTCAGGTTTCGCGTACCCCGATTCGCGACGGGCTGCTGCGGTTGGCGAGCGACGGTCTGGTCCTCAGCCGGCGGCGGGGATGGGTCGTGCGCGAGCACACCCCGGAAGAGATCAGCGAGATCTACGGCGTCCGCCTCGCACTGGAGGGTTACGCAGCCCGCCTTGCCGCGAAAGTCGGTGACGACGAAGCGTTGGCGCACATCGCGAGCGTGCACCACCGCGGCAGCGACGACGTAAGCCGCGACGCGAGGGAGCGCTTGGTCGACTACAACGATCTCTTTCACGACGCCATCGTCGAGGCCGCCGGCAACCGCCGGCTCGCCGACCTGATCCGCCAGAACAGGGAGTACTACTTCAACTACCGCATCGCCGCGCTGTACTCCGACGAAGAGGCGTCGCTGTCGATCGCCGGTCATGACGAACTCGTCCGGACGCTGTTGGCCCGCGATGGCAACGCAGCCGAGCAGGCCGCACGCGAACATGTCGGCGAAGCGTTGACCGTCATCCTCGCCAAGGTGCGCTGAGGCGCTGGTCCGCTCAACGCTTCTTGGTTTCGAGCAACCGCACGCCGTCCAGCGCCGCGATGCGTCGTTCGGCGAGCTGGTCGGCGGCTTTGTAGTACGGGATGCCTTCGGCGTCGGCGATAGCGAACACCTCGAGCGTGCGGTCGTAGACGCGACGCACGTTTGCCCAGGCGCGTTCGGCCTGGAAGCCACCCTTACGGAAGCGGTCGGTGTCGAAGATCGTCCCGCCGGAGTTGGCGATGTAGTCGACGGCGTAGACGATCCCGCGGGCCTGCAGCTCGTCGCCGTGACGCTCCTCGGCGAGGATGTTGTTCGCCGAGCCTGCGACGACCTTGCACCTCAGTCGGTTGATGGTGTCGTCGTTGATGACGGCACCGAGTGCGTACGGGGCGAAGATGTCGACGTTCTGGTCGTAGATCTGATCCGGGGCGACCGCCGTGACCCCGAACTCGGCGATCGCTGCTTTGACCTTGTCGGCGTCGACATCGCTGACGATGACGGTGGCGCCCTCGTCGACGATGAGCTTGAGCGCCTTGAAGCCGCACACACCGAGGCCCTGCAGCGCCACCGTCCGCCCGGCGAGATCGGCCGTGCCCCACACCCGCAGCGCGCACGCCTTGGTGGCGAGCACCGAGCTGAGCGCAGTCGCAGGTGATATGTCGCCTGCGCCTCCGGCGTGCACCGGCAGGGTGACGACGTGATCCGTCTCGGAGTAGAGGGTTTCCATATCGTCGAGCGTCGTGCCGACGTCTTCGCCCGTAATGTACTCGCCGCCCTGCTGGTCGATGAAACGTCCCATTGCCCGCATCAGCGCTTCGGTCTTGTCCTTTTTCGGGTCACCGATGATGACGGCCTTTCCGCCGCCGAGGTTCACGCCGGCTGCGGCGTACTTGTACGTCATTCCTCGGGCGAGGCGGAGCGCGTCGAAAATGGCGTCCTCTTCGCTGGCGTAGGTCCACATCCGCAGGCCGCCGGTGGCAGGACCGAGGCGGGTGGAGTGGATCGCGATCACGGCCCGCAGGCCGGAGTCGGTGTCGTTGCAGATGACGAGCTTCTTGAACTTGTACCTCTGCATGTAATCGAGGATTCGGGCATCCATGGTGGTCCTTGCGTGTCGAAGAGGTGGGCGGGATCGATTATTGGGCGGTGTAGCCGCCGTCGACGTACAGCACGACGCCGGTGACGTAACTGGAGGCGTCGGAAGCCAGGAACACGACGGGACCGACGAGTTCTTCCGGCAAACCTCGACGGCCCATCGGTGTGAACGCGAGGACCTGGGAGCGCTTGTCCGGACGGCGGTGTTCTTCGGTCGCGCCGCTCATCACGTTCTCGAAGTAGCCAGGGGCGAACGCGTTGACCCGGATCCCCCTCGGCGCCCACTCGACAGCTTGCACCTTGGTGAGTTGGTCGACGCCGCCCTTGGCCGCGGCGTAGGCGCTGAGTCCGGCGATACCGACACGACCTGCAATGGAGGAGTTGTTGATGATCGAGCCACCGCTGCCCTGGGCGATCATCTGGCGGGCGGCGAGCTGCGAGCAGTTGAAGTAGCCGGTGAGGTTGACGTTGAGAACCTGGTCCCACGAGTCTGGCGACACGTCTTCGGCTGGCTCGATGATGTCGATGCCCGCGTTGTTGACCATCACATCAAGTTTGCCGAAGCGATCCACCGTGATTGCGATGAGCCGTTCGCAGCTGGCCCTGTCGCCGGTGTCGACCTGGACCGCGAGGCTCGGACTGCCGCCGGCGGCGATCTCGGCGGCGGTTGCCTCCGCTTCGGCGATCGTGCGCGAACACACGACCACGGAAGCACCGGCGTGACCGAGGCCGACGGCGATGGCCTGGCCGAGCCCGCGACCGGAACCGGTGACGACAACGACCTTGCCCGTCAAATCGAACAGGTTGTTCATGATTGTGCCCCTTCATTGAATGCATCGGCAGTGAATGCATCGGCGGTGAACTCGTCGGCGGTGAACTCGTCGGCGAAAGATTGCATGTAACCTACCATGCCAGTTTGTATGCAAGATGTCAACGGTGATGTAAGGTTGTCGAATGTTCGCTCAGTTCATGCCCGATCGGGATCCCGTGACGCCGGTGCAACACCTTGCCCCCGATGGCACGCTGACCGACGGCGTCGTTGCCTCGATGAGCGATGAGGAGGCGCTCGACGCACTGCGCTGGATGATGCTGACGCGCATCTTCGACACGAAGGCGATGAGCCTTCAGCGCCAGGGCCGGTTCGGGACGTTCTCGCAGGTGACCGGGCAGGAGGCGACCATCGTCGGCAGCGCATCGGCCTTGGACCCGGCGATCGATTGGGTGGTTCCGCAGTACCGAGAGTTGCCTGCACTGTTGCGCCAGGGTCTACCCCTGGAACAGTTCATGCTCTATTTCATGGGTAACCCGGCCGGCGGCCAGATCCCCGAGGGCGTCAACGTGTTGCCGATCCAGATCTCGCTCGCGGCGCAGATCCCGCAGGCCGTCGGCCTCGCGTGGGGCCTGCAACTGCAACAGACCGGCGGTGTCGTCGTGGTCTACTTCGGCGACGGCGCATCGTCGGAGGGCGATTTCCACGAGGCCTGCAACCTCGCCGGAGTGCTGAAGGCGCCCGTGGTGTTCATGCTGTCCAACAACGGCTGGGCCATTTCGACGCCTCGCCACAAGCAATCTCGCGCGAAGAACCTTGCGGCGAGGGCGCCCGGTTATGGCTTCCCCGGCGTCGTCGTCGATGGCAACGACGTGCTTGGCGTGCACTCGGTCACCAGTGCGGCGGTGGCACGGGCCCGCGCCGGCGACGGCCCGACCCTGATCGAAGCGATCACATACCGAATGGGTCCGCACAACACCGCCGACGACCCCACCCGCTATGTCAGCGAGGGAGATCTCGCGGCGTGGCGACCCCTCGACCCGATCGAGCGAGTGCAGCGCTACCTCGCCGCTCGTGGTCGGTGGGACGACACCATCCGCGCCCGGATCGAGGGCGAACTCGCGCGTGAGGTCGACCGTGCCCTGGCTGTCGCCCGAGCTGCTCCGGCCCCGAACGCAGCTCAGATCTTCGAGCATGTGTACGTCGACCCCCCCGCCACGCTGTGCCGCCAGCGTGGCGCCCGGTTGGAGTCACTGGCATGAGCGGGGCAGCTGAAACGGTCGCGACATCGAGCGCGGCGGCGACGACGATGACGATGACGATGACGATGATCGAGGCGATCCGCGATGCGTTGACGTTGGCGATGGAGCGGGATGAACGGGTCATCGTTCTCGGCGAAGACGTTGGCGTGCTCGGCGGCGTCTTCCGTGCGACCGACGGTTTGCAGCAACGGTTCGGTGACAAGCGGGTCGTCGACACCCCGCTCGCGGAAGGTGCGATCATCGGCGCCGCCATCGGCCTGGCCGTTTCGGGTTTGATACCTGTGCCCGAGTTGCAGTTCCTCGGGTTCGGTCATCAGGCGTTCCACCAGATCGGTCAGCAAGTCGCCCGCTTCCGCTTCCGTTCGCAGGGACGCCACGGCATGCCGATCACGATCCGTTCGCCATTCGGTGGCGGGGTGCGGACACCAGAGCTCCACTCGGATGCGTTCGAGGCGTTGTACGCCCATTGTCCGGGATTGAAGGTCGTGATGCCGGCAAACGCGTACGACGCAAAAGGCCTGCTCCTCGCTGCGATCCGAGATCCCGATCCGGTGCTGTTCCTGGAACCCTTGCGCGGCTACCGATTGATCAGCGGCGAGGTGCCCACCGACGACTACACCGTGGCGCTCGGATTGTCGAACGTGGTTCGCGTGGGCGACGACGTCACGCTGATCGCCTACAGCGCGGCGGTGCAGTTGTGCATCAAGGCCGCCGATGTGCTGGCCGAGCACCACGGTGTCAGCGCCCACGTTCTCGACCTGCGCAGCATCGTACCTCTCGATGTCGACGGACTCGTGGCGGCCGTCGAGCGCACCGGGCGGGCGGTCGTCGTCCACGAGGCGCCTCGTACGGCCGGGTTCGGTGCGGAGTTGGTGGCCACGATCCAGCGCGAGGCGTTCTACTCGCTACAGGCACCGGTGGAGCGGGTCACAGCACCCGACACCCCGTATCCGCTCGGCGGGATCGAGGACTTGTACGTGCCACAGGTGGACGATGTCGTGCGTGGCGTTCTCGCCACGTTGGAGCGCTGATGAGCGAACTGGACTTCAAGATGCCCGACGTCGGCGAAGGCCTCAACGAAGCCGAGATCGTCGAGTGGCTGGTCGAGGTCGGCGATTCCGTGACCGAGGATCAAGCCGTGGTCGTGGTGCAGACCGACAAAGCCGTCGTCGACATTCCGTCACCGGCCGACGGAGTGGTCGTCGGGCACGGTGCGCCAGTGGGCGACATCGTGCTCATCGGCGCCACACTGTTCCGGCTCGAGGTTGTCGGCACGGCGCCCGATCCCAGCGACCACGCGAGGTCGACGCCTGCCGACACACCGGCGGGCGCTGCCGTTGTGCCGCAGCAGCTTGCGCCCGCCCGGCCAAAGGCGTCGCCGGCGACCCGCAAGCGCGCACTCGAACTCGGTGTGCTGTTGGCCGGAGTCACCGGCAGCGGGCCGGGTGGGCGGATCATGACCGCCGATATCGAGGCATCGGCATCGGCATCGGCATCGGCATCGGCGGCGATGATCGCTCCGGCGAATGGTCCGACTGCGCCCGTTGGTGCAAAGGTCACCGTGCCGAGCGGGCACGACCGGGTCGAACCGCTGCGCGGCACCCGCCGCCAGATCGCGCGCGCGATGACCGAGTCGTGGCGCACGGTCCCGCACGTCACCGAGTTGCGCGAGATCGATGCGGTAGAACTCGTTCGTGCCCAACGCTCGTTGCGCGCCCACCTCGAACCGGACGGGGTCAGGTTGACATTCCTGCCGTTGTTCATCAAGGCGACCGTTGCCGCGCTGAAGGCGCATCCAAGCTTCAACGCAAGCCTCGATTTCGACAACGAGCTGATCACATATCGGTCGCGGTACAACATCGGGATCGCAATGTCGTCCGACGAAGGCCTCGTCGTGCCGGTCATCCACGATGCCGACCTGAAGTCGCTCGTCGATCTCGCGCGCGAACTCGACGCGCTGACCGTAGCTGCGCGCAACCGCTCGCTGACGCTGGATCAGATGTCGGGCGGAACGTTCACGATCTCCAACTACGGCAGCTACGGAACGTGGATGGGCACGCCGATCATCCGCCCGCCGGAGGCCGCGATCGCCGGCTTCGGTCGGGTTCGTGACGCCGTTGTGGCCATCGACGGCCGGGCCGTGGTGCGTACCGTGCTGCCGCTCGCCGTGTCGGCCGATCACCGGTTGAACGACGGCCATCACCTCGGCGCGTTCGTGTCGGCGCTCGCTCACTTTCTGTCCGACCCCGTACTGCTCATCAGCGGGTCGAACTCGTGACCGATTGCCCAAAATTTTCATGGTCGCCAAAATCTTCAGGGTCGCCGGTATCTCCATGGTCGTAGGCGAGATAGCGGTTTCCGCCGACCTCATGATCGTCGGCGGCGGACCCGGTGGCTACGCGGCCGCACTGCGCGGTGCCCAGCTCGGCCGCAACGTGATCCTGGTCGACCGCGACGGCGAGGACGGCGTTGGAGGAGTGTGCCTGCGCGTCGGCTGCATCCCGAGCAAGGCCCTGATCGAGGTCGCCGACCACATCCACAGGACGCGCTCGCTCGGGCACGCCGGCATCCGCACGGGTGACATCACGCTGGAGTTGGGTGCCTGGCAGCAGTGGAAGACACGGTTGGTCGACGGCCTCACGGCAGGCGTCAGCCAACTGCTGCGCGCCGCGGGTGTCAGCGTCATCGCCGGGCAGGCACAGTTGAGCCGTCCCGATCAGCTCGTCGTGAACGACCCCACCAACCCGCTGGCTCCAGCGCAGTACTTCCAGTTCACCGACCTCGTGCTGGCGACAGGGTCGAGGCCGGCCGCGTTGGCAGCGCTGCCGCGCGACGGCGTACTGATCCTGGATTCAACCGATGCTCTCGCACTGCAGGAGATCCCGCGTGCTGTGGCTGTTGTCGGTGGCGGATACATCGGTCTCGAGATCGGCACGGCGCTGGCCAAACTCGGCGCGAAGGTGACCATCGTCGAGTTCTGCGACCGAGTCCTCCCCGCAATGGACAAGGCCTTCGCGCGGCCTGTGACGCGTCGTCTCCGCCAGCTCGGTATCAATCTGGTCGTCAACGCAACGGCACAACATTTCGACGGGATGAACCTCCACGTCGCACAGTCGGGCTCCATGGTCGCAATCGAGGTCGACAAGGTGATAGTCGCTGTCGGCCGAAGTCCGAACACCGAGCATCTCGGCCTCGATACGGCCGGTGCTGTCATCGACGAGCGCGGGCTCGTGAACGTGGCCGGCGACCGCCGGGCAACACCGCACATCGCCGCGATCGGCGACATCGTCACCGGTCCAGCGCTCGCCCACAAGGCGACGGCCGAGGCCGAAGTAGCGGTTGAGGCGTTGTGTGGACAGCGCGCCGAGTTCAACCCGGCAACTATCCCGGCCGTGGTCTTCTGCGACCCGGAGGTGGCGACCGCTGGATATACCGCCGACGACGCTGGCGCGGCCGGTATCGATGTTGATGCCGTCACTCTTGCACTCGTAGCGTCAGGGCGCGCCGCCACGATGGCTGCCCGGGACGGATTCCTGCAGCTCGTCTGGGAGCGAAACACGACGACCGTCGTCGGCGTCCATATCGTCGGCCCGCACGCCTCGGAGCTGATCGGCCAGGGCGTTCTCGCGATCGAGATGGCCGCAACGTTGGAAGACATAGCCGGCAGCATCTACGCCCACCCGACGCTGAGCGAACAACTCGGTGAAGCGGCCCGGCTGGCCCTCGGCAGACCTGTTCACGTTCCGGGCCGGCACCGCTGAGCCTGCCGTCCGCGCGCCATCCACGCACGAAGGTGTTTTGATGAGATCAACGACGGGTACCGGTCGTTGGTGACGAACAGCGAACATCCGCCGTCAGGCGGTGGGACGAGCGATCGGCAACGCTGGCTCGATCAGCAGCGTCGACGGGTGGCGCAACAACGCCCGGACGACCGTTGGCACCGTGGAATGTTTCGAGGCACATCAGTTGCATCCGCTCATGCGGCCGGCTGGGAGCAGCGGCATTGGACGAGTCGCGTGCTCCACCGCGTCGGCGGCGTTGTCGCCCTCTCCGGCGCTGGAATCGTTGCCGCATTGTTCGTTGTGGTGTGGGCCCTGGTCGGATTCGTGTCTGGTTTCCCGGCATGGTGGCAGATAACCCTCTACAGCGTGACCGGGTCCGTCACGTTCGTCATGGTGTTCGTCATCCAGCACACCCAGGACCGACAGACGTCCGCAACGCAACGCAAGCTCGACGAATTGATCCGCTCTTCGGCTCATGCCGATGACACCCTCATCGCGGTGGAAGAGGCCGGCGACGTGGATCTCCACGCACTGGCCGACCTCAACCTCGCCGACCGCGAACGGGCCTCCCGCCTCACGAGGAGCGATGCGGATCGCTGAATGTGGGCGATGGTCGCATCCCCCGGGCTTCGGGAATAGCCAGGGCTCCGTCGCGGTTCGTTCGACCATTAATTCTTCACCCGACAAAGACGGAGGCTCCCCATGTCCAAGCTCACGGTAGGCACCGAGAACGACACCCCAATCGAACTGCACTACGAGGATCACGGAGCGGGCAGGCCGGTCGTGCTGATTCACGGATGGCCGTTGAGTGGGCGTTCGTGGGAGAACCAGGTGCCTGCGTTGGTAGCGGCCGGGTATCGCGTCATCGCGTACGACCGACGCGGCTTCGGAAACTCCTCGCAGCCTTGGGGCGGCTATGACTACGACACGTTCGCCGCAGACCTCAATGCCCTGCTGGAGCACCTCGACGTGCGCGAGGCGACCCTTGTCGGGTTCTCGATGGGTGGCGGTGAGGTCGTGCGGTATCTCGGCACCTACGGCAGCGACCGGGTGGCTCAGGCGGTGCTCGCCGCGGCCGTCCCGCCATACCTGTACAAGTCCGACGACAACCCCGACGGCGGACTGGACGATGACGCGATCGCCGGCTTCCAGGCTGGGGTGAAGAGCGACCGGTTGGCCTTCCTCGACCAGTTCACGACCGGCTTCTTCAGTGCAAGCGGGCAGCTGAAGGTCAGCGAGGCCCAGCGCGAGTACGCACGGGACATCGCCGCGTTCGCCAGCCCGAAGGGAACGCTGGACTGCATCACGGCGTTCGCCCGCACCGACTTCCGCGGCGATCTCGAGCAGGTGACGGTACCGACGTTGATCATTCACGGAGACTCGGATGCCATCGTCCCGTTCGAGGTCAGCGGCAAGCGCTCGGCCGAAAGCATCACCGACAGCGATCTCGTGGTGATCGAGGGCGGCCCGCACGGAATCAACGCCTCCCACGCCGAGGAGTTCAACCAGGCCCTGCTCGCCTTCCTGGCCCGCTGAGGTCGGGAACAGACCTGCCTGCCTCCCGCGTTGCGCGCCTGTTTGGGCACGGACTTGGGTTGTTAGCGTGCACACGGTGATCCACTTGCCTGTCGCCGATCCGTGGTTCGTTTGTGAGCGGGCCGGCGATGGGATCACGCTCGTGACCGAGCCTCACGTCCATCCGCTCCTGCGCTGCAATGTGTGGCACATCGAGGGTCGCGACATCGACCTCGTGATCGACACCTCGCTCGGCCTCGCCCCGCTGCGCCATCTCGTCGAGCGCGAGCTGGCCAACGGGTTGCTCGCGGTGGCAACGCATACCCATAGCGACCACATCGGCGGACTCCACGAGTTCGCCGACAGGGCGGTGCACCGGGTGGAGGCCGGCGAGTTGTCCGAACCGGTGACAACGTTTCTCGAATCGTCCGTCTACGACGAGACAGTGCTCGGCCCCTACCGGCGAGCCGGATATCAGATCCCCGAGCTGTTCGTCGACGCCGTTCCACCAGGAGGACTGGAGGCGACGATCTCCGAAGGCGCCCCCGTCCCGGCGACGCGTTTGCTCGACGACGGCGACATCATCGACCTCGGCAACCGGAGCTTGGAGGTCCTGCACCTGCCGGGGCACTCGCCAGGCAGCATCGGGCTGTGGGAAGAGTCGACGGGGATTCTGTTCTCCGGGGACGCGGCCTACGACGGTCCGTTGCTCGACGAGCTGGGCGGATCAGACGTCGATGCATACGTGTCGACGATGCGGCGACTTCGCAAGCTACCGGTGACGGTCGTCCACGGCGGCCACGAACTCAGCTTCGGGCGTGAGCGCCTGATCGAGATGTGCGACGAATACCTCGCTCTGCGAGCCTGAGATCGGAGCCGACCGGGGACCACGGGTGTGGTCGCGGGAACTCGCCCACAGTCGTCAGAGATGACTGACGACCAAGAGCATCGCGGATCAACGGTCCAACGGGTCGTCGTCGCGAGCGAGGCTTGCGAGCACACCCACGACGTTCGAACGCAGCTTCTCGGTCACGCGGACCATCGGCTGCGCGGTGGCCGTCCCAGGGATGGTGGTTTCGGTGGACGCGATGACGGAGCAATTGCGGCCCTGCGCCTTTGCCTGGTACAGCGAGTCGTCGGCCAGCCGCACCGCGTCCTCGAGGCTCGCGCAACAGTCGGCGGCGACGATGCCGAAGCTGGCGGTGAAGCCGGGCAGATCACTGGTCGACAGCCGAGCGGACAGCTCGAGCCGGATCCGATCGATGACGTCGCGCGCCTGGGTCGCGTCCAAATCGCGGAACGCGAATGCGAACTCCTCGCCGCCCCACCTGGCCATCAGATCGGTCTCGCGGAGGGAACTCTTCGCCACCTCGCAAAACGTCTTGAGGGCGCGGTCGCCGGTCTCGTGGCCATACGTGTCATTGACCTTTTTGAAGTGGTCGATGTCGGCCATCACCAGCACGAACCGGGTGTTGTTGCGGCGCAGTGCCCGAATGCGCGTCTGGAACGTACGCCGGTTGATCAGACCGGTGAGCGAATCGGTGGAAGCCTGTTCCTGGGTGCGAACCATGGTGCGCAACATGCCGATCCGGGCGCCGGCCTGGGTGGACAGCATCGACAACGCCTCGATCTCGTTCACGTGCGGCACCTGGTCCTCGACGCCGACCGCATGGATCACACCTATCGCTCGACCCATGAACGTGACCGGCACGCAGACGGCCGAACACGGGGCGACGCCACGGTTGCGCAGATGCGGGCAGGCGTCGAGCGCGGTGCTGGATGCGAACGTGACGGCAGAGCCACTGCGCACCGCAACGCATGAGAAGGGCGAGGCGACCGGACAGCCGGGACCATCAGGGTTGTCGCCGGCCACAACGGCCTGCTCGAGATTCGACTTGCTGTTGTCGGCGAGCAGCAGTTCGGCTGAGCGTCCCGGGAGCACTTCGGCAATGGTGAGTCCGACGACCTCGAGTGCCGTCGACTCGTCGTCGGACATCTCCAATGCGCGGTGGACCTTGCTCGACGTCTCCTGCCGGCGATGATCGGCGAGCAACGTCTCCTCCCGGAGCCGCAGTTTGCTGAGCATGCTGTTGAACGCTCGTGCCAGCCGCCCGGTCTCGTCGTCGCCGTTCACGTCCGCTTCGGCTTCGAGATCGCCTTCGGCCGCCCGCTCGGCAGCCTGTTGCACGCGATGGAGAGGATCACGGATCAGCTTGGTGATCGCCCAACTCGCGAGCGTCATCACGACGAGAGCGACGATACTGAGCACGACCCCGAGGGCGCGCGCATCCGACGACGTGTCGCGGAAGCGGGCGACGGCATCGAGACGACCGGCTTCTGCGGACTCGGCGAACTTCGATGCGTCGTCGGCCATGAACCCGAACGCGAGGCTCTCGGCACCGAGAGTAAGGTTGCGCGCCAGCACCTGATTCCCGGATTGCAGAGCTTCCCAGATCAGTTGATCCGTGCCGAGAAAGGTCTGGTACCCCGTCGCGATCTTCTGGATCAGCGCCCGCGCGACCGGATCGCCACCGCTCTGGCGTAGATCCTGAAGCGCCGTCTCGAACTGGCCGGCAGCCCGATCGAACTGCGTCCGCGTCGCCGGCCCGGCGAGCACGTACGCCTGCTGCGCGGCGCGGAGTTCGGCCGCGGCGAACCGAAGGTGGTCGGCCGATTGGGATCGGTCCGCAGCCACGCCGACGATGTGATCGTTGGCGGCGCCGAGGCGCGAGACGGTGAGCAAGAGGCAGCCGATCACGAGCGCGAGCACGCAGGTCAGTGCCGCGAAGCCGACGAACAACTTGCGGCCGACCGGCAGATCGATGATGCGCTGCCTGAACGTGCGGGATTCAGTCGAGATGGCCATCGAGGGTCACCTCCTGGTCGCCGATCGTGATCGTCAGGCTGAGGTCGCTGCTGCCCGGGACCGCGACGTTGTTGCCGTAGTGGAGGTCGAGCGCACCGATGTTCACGTCCTGCATCAGTGTGGACGCGACCTCGGTCCGCTCACCGGTCGTTCGGTTGAGGACGACGATAGTGGGCGTGACGTTCGTCAGCGGCATTCCGGTCCTTCGGTCGTAGATGTGGGCCTCGACGTGTCGAACGTTCGCGCCGAGGGCCTGGCCGGTGCCCTCGATGATGAGCTCGCCCTGCGTCGGATGCTCGGCTTGGGCCTCTGGCGCGGTGAACATCTGCTCACCGGGCAGCACGTTCGCGACCACGAGGTACTTCTCCGTCGTCGCAATGCGGGTCCAGCCGGCTGCAGCCACCACGTCCTGCTCGTCCGATGAGGGGTGACCGATCGCCTCGGCGCCGATGAGTCGACAGGCTGCCAGCACCGCGCCGAGGCACAGCACGCACAGGACACGCATGAGCCGACGCTGTCCTCCACTGTTCGCCGTCCGTCTGAACTCGTGCGCTGCCACGTCGTGTCACCTGTTCCTCGACCTACCTGAACTGTTGTCGACCGATTTGCCGAAACCTTGAGGGTTGGAATCGTCGTGGTATGCCCGATGACGGAACTTCCGGTGACGACGCGGGGCGCGTTGGCGCTGCGCTGAGACGGCGATGCACTGAGGCGGCGACGCGCCGTAGGGGCTCACCGCACTGCGTCGGTGAATTGTTCGGCGATCAGTGAGGCGTAGTGGCCACCTGACATCAGCAGCGAGTCGTGGGTGCCTCGTTCGACGATTCGTCCGTGATCCAACACGATGATCTCGTCAGCGTGGCGAACGGTGCTGAGGCGATGGGCGATGAGAATCCGTGTACAACCGACGGCACGCAGCGCCCGATCGACGGCTGCTTCGGTGATCGCGTCCAGATGGCTCGTCGCCTCATCGAGCACGAGAACGGCCGGCCGAACGGCGAGCGCCCTGGCGAGCGCTATCCGTTGTCGTTGACCACCGGACAGCCCAGCCCCCCGATCCGCCAAGTTCGTTTCGTACCCCATTGGCAGCATGACGATGTCGTCATGGATGGCCGCACGTTGTGCAGCGGCGACGACTCGGTCGAGCGCCATCGTCGGATCGCAGAGCGCAATGTTGTCGCGGATCGATCCGCTGAATAACGCCGACTCCTGCAGGACGACGCCGAAACGGTGCCGAAGGGACTTCAAATCCAATGACCGCTCCGGCAGACCGTCATAACGAATCGTGCCCTCGGTTGGTTGATGCAGGACGAGCAGCAGGTTGGCCAGGGTGGATTTCCCCGAACCACTTCGTCCAACGATGGCGACCGTGTGCCCGGCCTCGATCGAGAGTGAGCAATGCTCGATCGCCCACGGTCCCTGCGGCGAATACCGGAAGCTGACGTCATCGAGTTCGATCGCCCCGGTGAAGCACGACAGCACGCGCCCGTCGGTGCGTTCGGGTTCGGCGTCGAGCACGTCAGCGAGTCGTTCGATCAGCGAAGCGACGAACTGCATGCGCTGCACGCTCGACACAACCGAGATCAACGGCGTCATCGCTGCCAGTGCCAAGGCGTTCAGCGCGACCATCGTTCCCGGCGTCATCGTGCCGGCAAGCACCCGCTGGCCTCCGATCCACAGCAGTACGATTGGGCCAATCGCCTGCACCCCTGCCGTCGCGACATCGATCGCTCCATTGGCTCGCCCGCGGCGCAGCCCGGCCTGTTGGCGATGCTCGAACAACGACCGCCAATGGTCGACGGCTCGCGATTCGGCGCTCGCTGCCTTCAGGGATTGCACGCCCGAGAGCGCCTCGAGCAGATAACTCTGCGCCCGGGCTTCGGCAGCAACCTCGGCGACGGTCAACTCGCGTATGTGGCGACCGAGCGCCAAGCTGATCGCGACGTGCGCAGCGGTGACACACAGCACCACGACGCCGAGCATGCGGTCCTCGATCGTCACGATCGTCAGCAGGCCGATTGCGGTTGAACCGTCGAGTATCGTCGTCATTGTCTGGCGTGTCACCGTCTCGCGGATCACGGCGTTGCTCGCCAGTCGAGTCGTCAGATCACCCGTCCCACGCTGCTCGAAGAACTGGTAGGGCAACGACAGCAGATGGTCGAGGAAGCCGACCGTCAGGGTCGTGTCGGCGCGGGCCTGCAAATACAGCAGGCAGACCGAGCGCACTGCATTGAGGGCGACGGTGGCGACGAGCAGAACCAACATCGCGAGCCCGAGCGAGCGCAACCGGGACGAGGCATCCGGGCCGGTCAGCCCGTCGATGATGATCTTGGAAAAGAGGGGGACGATGAGCGCTGCGGCTTGAATGAGCAGTGATGCCAACAACACCTGACCGAGCAGCCGTGGTTGTCCCATGGCGTAGGCGCGCAGATAGCGCCGCGATGAGGATCGGCCGCCGATCCGTCCGGTCTCGAAACTCGGACCTGGTGTGAAGGTCAGCAGCACGCCGGTGAATCCCTCGTCGAACGCTGCCCGGCTCAGCCGCCGGCGGCCGTAATTCGGGTCGATGATGTCGACGCTGCGTGACCCGACGTGGTCGACGACGATGAAGTGATCGAAGCCCCAATGAGCGATAGCCGGCAATGCAATGTTGCGTATCTGTTCCGTGTCGTCGATTCGTCGGCCGGAAGCGGACATCCCCAAGCCGCAAGCGGTCTCGACGAGCACGCGGGCGCTAGAACCGTCGCGCCCGCTGCCGACGAGCGAAGCACATTCGTCGGTCCGCGTCTCGCGTCCGTGCGCCGACAGCACCATCGCCAGACACGCCGCGCCGCAGTCGGTCAACGACACCTGGAGTCGTACCGGGGTGCGCATGTCAGCGCAGGATTGCGGCGGCGAGACCCCCGAGGGCGATGGCGAGGAGCCAGAGAAGCGGAAGCCAGCGGGGTGGATCAAGGTCTTCGACCGTCGGCTCGACAACTCGAATCATGTGACGACTCAGGGCGTCCTCGCGAAAGATGGCGTGCCGTGGCTCGATTAAATCGTTCACGGACGCACCCCTCCGTTTCGGGCGGCCAACGGCGGATCGAGAGCCAGCACCGACGGCACGCGCCCTGGGTAGGCCAGCCGCAGCAACTGCAGCCCGATACCGGCGAGTCCCGTCATCAGACCCGGTGTCTCGATACCGAGCTTGGTGGCACAACGTGGTCCGTTTCGTTCGACATCATCGAGCACGGCCGCGCTCCACCGATCGAGCTCAGGCGACCCTGTTTGCAGCAGGAGTTCGATGTTGCCCAAGCTGCCGTGGCACAGGCAATGGTTTTCCGCCAACCCGCGCCGCAAGGTGGTCTCGACCGCAGCATTGATCTCCACAAGGATCTCGGCGGGCGGATCGTTCGACAGCGAACGAAGGCGGGCGAGCCCGATGCCAGGAGCGCCGTGGCACCACGAGGTCTGGCAGATGGCCGGCTCCGCAGCGTTGAACCGTAGATCCGCCCAGTTGCCGATGGACGGAACGAACAGCGAGCGCTCGTACTCGATCGCCTTCGCCGCGGCATCGGCAAAACGGTCCTCGCCGGTCATGGCGGTCAACTCGATGAGGGCGCTGGCGATCCCGGCTGCCCCGTGCGACAGCCCCGTCAGCGGTTCGCCTCCGGGGATCGGCGACGGCCAGGCCCACCCCGGCCGCTGCTGTTGCGAGGAAGCCAGAAGACGATCACCGCAGCTGATCGCCGCCCGCCGAGTTGTCTCGTGAGGACGAATCCGCCACAGCGATGCCAACCCGAGAATGCCTCCGGCGGCGCCGCCGACGACGTCGAAGGCGACATCGTCAGCAACCAGATCGTCGAAGCCCGCTGCGATGGAGTGTGCTGCGTCGATCAGCAGTGTGTCCTGCCACAGTCGTCCGAGATGGGCGTAGGTGTAGACGATCCCTCCGGCACCGGTGAACGCGCCGACAAATGGCAGCGTCTCACCAGCAGCGACGCGGCGCAGCACGGATGCGATGGTTTTCCGTGCAAGTCGGGTCGCGTCCGCCCGACCAGTAATCGCCCCGAGATGAGCGAGAAACAGTGCAACACCGGGGAGGCCGTCGTACAGGTCGATGCCGAGCGGTTCGAGGCGGGCGCCGTCATCACCGAGCGAGCTCAGACCGAGCCAGGCGACGTCGTTGTCGCCGTCGATCCTGCTTTCGATGAGTCGATCGGCGATTGCCGAAGCGGCTGCGACAAGCCTCTCCGGTGTCGCCGGCGCAGCATTGCGACCGGAACGATCGGCGGCGCCGCTCGGCCGATAGGGGGAAGCCAGCGTCGACAGCGATGCCTGGATCAGCCATCGCTGCTGTTGGAGATCTGCTTCCCCGAGACCGAGCAGGCGACGTCGGGTGAAGGCAAGGCCGGGCTCGTCGAGAACCCCCGCGATCCGTGTACCCGTCGAGCTGAACAAGTCGACCGTTGACGGCGTGGTGGTGAACAGCGGGATGTCCCCGCGCCAAAGTTCTTGGCGTTCCGCATCGATCGTGCGGGCCAGCGCCGGTGCGACCTCGACAGCGTTGCTCAGTGTGTCGAACAGCGCATCGCGGTCGGCGACGTCGCGCAACACATCGGGATGATAGCTCTCGTCCAAGAGCCGGAAGTAGCTGCGCGTCGGACGCAGCAGCACCCGAACTTCGTCCTCGGCAAATTGCCAGATCGGGCCATCCGGCATCAGTAGCTGATCGCGTTGCGCCCACAACAGTCGGTAGATGGACTCGAAGCCGGCCACGAGATCGCCGCTGAAGCAGAGCGGGTCGGTCGGGACACCGTCGACCTCGGTCCGATTGTGTTGGACCGTGAATTCGGCGTGCACGCGCGTCATTCTCATTTCGGTCGATCCTCGATTGGTCCAGCGCGGCACCACGAACGGCGTGTGCTGCACTCCGGTGACACCGATGCCGCTGACGTCCATCCCGGTGTCGGTCGCCCCGCCGTAGAGCCGTTGCGGGAGCAGGCCCGATGCCATCACCGATCGACTGAGCATTCCGAGGGCCCGTTCCCACGCATTGGTCTCGTCGAGTTGGACGAGCCGCGGATGAAACAAGGTCTCGAGGTCGACCAGAACGGGGTACGCACCGCTGGCGACGAGGTTCTCGAAATGGAGGTCGATGGCGTTGATCACATAGGCAACTGCCAGCAGCCCGCCCAGGCGTTGATAGTAGAGATGCGCTTCGGCGAGGGTGCTGCTCGGTGCTGCCTCGACGAATTCGACCCAACCGTGGTCGGTCTTGTCGAGCACGGTGATCGTCCGCAACGGGGCGTGGCTGCCGTGCTCGTTCAGCCAGGCGAGCAACTGCTGCACGTGAGCGTCTGCGGTGAGCGACCGAGGCTTGTAGACGAGACGGATTCCGCTGTCGAATTCGGCGACAACGACCGTCCGGCCACCACGGTGCAGGTCGCCCACTCCGCCGACCACGTCGATCAAGTTGCCGAGCCCGTCGTCACCACCAAATTGGGCTTCGAGATCGAGATAGTCGCAACAGAAATCGCGAACGAACGATATCGATGCCGTCACCCATAGTTCGAGAGTCGTGACGAGCAGATCCGACAGTACGGAGTATTCGTGAAGGATCTCGGCGGCAACCTGCGGAGTCGCCAACCGTTCGATGAAGTCGGCAAATCGCTCCTCGGGTGTCTCGCCGATGAGCGTCCCGCGAAGATCGGCGACCTGCATTTCGAGCACGAGGGTGCGGCTCAGCATCCGGATCAGGCGATCTGGCAGCGGTGCGTAGAGCGCGGCTTCGACCTGCTGAGGGTCGAACGAGCAGCAGGGAGCGGCGGCCGTCAGCAGCCCGGCGAGGTTGGCACGCAGCTCGGCGCGTGAAGAATCGATGAGACCGCAAACGAGCGTCAGGAATCCGGTGAGTTGTGATTGATCCGAGCGCTGAGCAGTGGGCATGGTGTGTTTGGCTTTCCGGAAGAGGGTCGAGCGGAGACGAGGGTTCGAGGTCGCATTCGGCGTCCCTCGAACCCCCCGTCCTCTCAGCAGCAGCAGGAGTCCGGGCCGGACGTGCACGTCCGCAGCAGCGATGTCATGTCTGACATCCGTCCGCCGTTGACGCTGTCGAGTTCGGTGTCGGTCAGCTCGATCCGACCTGCAGGGTTGGCCGGCACGCCGGCGAGTTGTGCTGCTGTGAGACCGCTGCGGTACTTGGTGTCCTTCCAGACTTTGATGGTGTCAATCATTTCGGTGACTCTCCTTGTTGGTTTCGTTGGATCGGTGGCAGCTGTGCTGCCTTGCCGCCGGATGACGCGGTCACAAAGAGACGACGGAGGCCCGGGAGATACGTCGCTTGTGTTCCCGCTCGCCTCCGCACCGTGTTTGCCGGTGCGCACTCAAGATCAACGCATCATGTGGGCCAGTGCCAGCTCCGTCGAGCACCTCGGTTTCGCAGCGCACGAGCTCGTGGGCCTGTCGATCCTCGATGTGTTGGAGAGTTCGTCGAGTACGCCATTGAGACATCTGTTCTCGGGGGCGCAGACAGCGGATCGGCGCTTCGACGACCTGCGAGTCCGCATCGCTCGTGCCCAAGGCTCGATCAATGAGTTCGAGCTGCGAAGTGTGCGCTACGTCGAGACCGGCGGCCAGGTCCTGGCCTTCGTCCGGCTGCTGGCTGTCGGCGTGCGCGCCGATCAGGGCGTCAACCTCGCGGCAGCCGAACATCGCTATGCCGCGCTCGTTCGTGGAGCCTCCGATGGGGTGGTGGTCCACGACGGCACTCGCATCCTGTTCGTCAATGAAGCGGCGGCACAGTTGGTTGGGCTCAAGAATCATGTCGATCTCGTCGGGGTGCCGATCGCGTCGTTCATCAGCGCCGAGGACGCGCCAGTCCTGAGAGCAGTCCGTCGCAAACTTCGCGAACAACCGCTGAGTGAGCACAGCGTCACGATGAGGCTGCGTCGGCTCACGGGGTATGTGGTGCCGGTCGACGCGTCGTTCGCGTTGGTGTCGTGGGCGGGGCAGAACGCAGTCCAGGCGGTCTTGCACGACGTGCGCTTGGAACATCTGAGCCGTCATTCCGAGGCCGTGCGCGTCCAGCTCGAGAACGCCGTCAGCGAAGCCGTCATCTCCACCGACGAGAGTTTTCGGATATCGAGTTGGAATGCGTCCGCGAGTGCTATGTACGGGTGGTCCGTCCACGAGGTCCTCGGTCGGCGCGTCGATGATGTGCTTGGCACACTCGACCTGCGCACGGCCCCCGGCGAGACGATTGACGAGCTGTCCAGCTCCGACGTCTGGCGCGGCACCGTGCGCCAGAAGCACCGAGACGGCCACACTCTGACGGTGGAGTCGTTGACGACGATTCTGCGCGACCATGACGGTGGGGTGGCGGGTCTGGTGGCCGTCAACCGCCCGATTCTCAAGCTCGCCGAGTCCGACGCCTACGACGAACTCACCGGTCTGGCCGGGCGCGCCAGCCTGCTCGCCGCGTTCGAAACGGCGAGGGCCGACGAATCATCGGTCATGGTCCTGGTCGACATCGATCATTTCAGCCAACTCAACGCCCGCCTCGGTTCCGCTGCCGGCGACGAAGTCCTGATCGGATTTGCGGCACGTTCGTCCGCTTCAGTTCGAGCCGACGATTTCGTCGTCCGTCTCAGCGGGGATCGATTCGGCGTGTATGGGGTGGTCGAGAGCAGCGAGGAGGCCCGCGCTCTGGCCGGTCGGCTCGAGCGCCTGATCGCCGAACCCCTCCAGGTAGGACGGCTCGTTGCTGTCGATCTCGGCCAGATTGGGCGCGGCCTGGAATTCGAATGCCCACCGAGCCGACCGACTGTTCGAACAAGCTGAGCGTGCGCTGCGCGAAGCCGAGGCCAAGGGTGGTCGGCGACTCTGCTTCTACGAGCCCGACACTGAATCTGGCGGCTGGCACGATGACGCGATCTTCGTCGCGGAAGTACGCGAGGCGCTTGCCTCGGGAGCGATCCACGTGGCGTACCAACCGATTGTCGAGCTCAGCTCGGGGCGGCTTCGCAAACTCGAAGCGCTCGCGCGTTGGGACCATCCCCAACGCGGCGCCGTTTCCCCCGGCCAGTTCATCCCGCTGGCCGAGCGGTCGGGCATCATCGACGAACTCGGTGAGTGGATCCTCGAAAAAGCGTGCACCGACGCGATGTCACTACGTGCCGAGGGGATCGACGTCGATCTCAGCGTCAACCTCTCCGTCGTGCAGTTGCGTGACCCAGAGGTCGCACAACGGGTAGCGAGCGTGCTGAGCCAGTCCGGGTTCGCTCCCGACCGTCTGTGGATCGAGGTCACCGAGAGCGCGCTCATCGACGACCAAGCGTTGTTGCCCCTGCACCAGTTACACGACCTCGGGGCGCATCTCGTCATCGACGACTTCGGCACCGGTTACGTAGCGTTCCAGTACCTCACGCGACTACCGGTGGATGCGCTGAAGATCGACACCGGCTTCGTCTGGGGCCTGGGTGTCGACGCGAACGACACGGCGATCGTGCGAACGGTGATCAACCTGGGTCGCGAACTCGGCGTGCAGGTCGTGGCAGAGGGTGTGGAAACCGAGTCGCAACGAGCGCAGCTGCTCGCTCTCAACTGCCGCCTCGCTCAGGGGTGGTTGTTCAGCCGGGCGCTCCCGTACGACGCGCTCATCGCTGCATACGGCCAGCCGCGCGGAGCAGCGACAACTTCAGCGCCGGCAACGTCGGGGCCGCCGCCTGCTGCCAACGAAGCGATGCGACTCGCCGCGCTCGAAGCATGCAAGATCCTCGACACCTCCACGGACGAGGCATTCGATTCGCTCGTGCAACTCGCATCTCAATTGCTGTCGACACCAATGGCGTTGATCTCGCTTGTCGATGCCGACCGGCAGTGGTTCAAGGCACGCGTCGGCATCGACGTTACGGAGACGCCACGCAACATCGCCTTCTGCGCACATGCGATCGCCGAACCGCACCAGCCGTTCATCGTGCCCGACACCGCGCTCGACGTTCGATTCGCGAGCAACCCTCTCGTCACGGGAGCTCCGAACATCCGGTCGTACGCTGGCATACCCATCCTCAGCCGTGAAGAGTTGCCGTTGGGAACCCTGTGTGTGCTCGACACCGGACGGCGCACCTTCACCGACGAGCAGGTCGGGCTGTTGAAGATGCTTGCCGCCCAGGCCGCTGCGCTGCTCGATCTGCGCCGGCGCGCAGCAGAACTCAACGACCTGATCCGCATCCGCCCGCAGCCATCGAATCAGGGCGTCGACGTCCAACTGGGCACGGCGCTGGTCGAGTGGACCTCCGATCTGGTACTGATGCTGGGCACTGACACCACAATTCTCTACGCAAACTCAGCGACTCGAACGATGCTCGGTTTCGAGCCGTCGGAATGGGTAGGCAGAAGTGGGCTGGATCTCATCCACCCAGACGACCTTGCTGATGCATCCAGAGCTCTCGTCGATGCGGCTGCCGTCAGCGGCGCCGACCTGCCGCACCTTCTACGCGTTGCCAGAGCCGACGGATCGTGGTGCCACGTAGAACTCGTTGCCAACACCCTCGTCGGCGTGCCGGGATTGGACGCAATCGTCGTCAACGCTCGCGACGTGTCCGAAAAGCAGCAGGCGAACGAACGGCTGATGCGCCAACGCGAGTTCATCGACACGACGCTCGACAACCTGACCGACGCCGTGGTCGCGTGTGATGAGAACGGCATCCTCACCGTGTTCAACCTTGCCGCCAGACGCCTGCACGATCGACCCGGGCGGGCGCTGACGACAGCGGCGTGGGCGGCTACCTACGACCTATTCGCCAGTGACGGATCCACGCCCCTCGAGACCGAACAGATCCCGCTGGTGCGAGCTTGGCACGGCGAGCGAGTCGTGGATGCCGAGATGGTCATTGCTCCGCCCGGACGACCGAGGCGGCTGGTCCGGTGCAATGGGCAGCAGCTCAAAGATGCCGCAGGCACCCCAATCGGCGCGATGGTCGCGATGCAAGACATCACCGGCCGGCGCGAGACCGAATCCCTGCTCCGCCACCAAGCGGTGCACGATCAACTCACGGGTCTCGGAAACCGTCATGCGCTCCTTCCCCACCTCGATCGCGCACTATCCGACGACCCGACGGGAGTGACCCTCGCGTTCATCGATCTCGATCGGCTGAAGGTCATCAACGACAATCACGGACACCGGGCGGGCGACCATGTGCTCACGCGTTTCGGGCAACGCCTTGCTGCCGGCTGCGAGCCCGGTGATCTGCTCACCCGGATCAGCGGCGATGAGTTCGCCGTCATGCGCCACCACCGCGAAGGCGAAGCTCGCGACTCGGATCAGGATTGGATGTCGCGGCTCCGCAGAGCTGCCACGTTCAGCACCACGTTCGAAGGGCGGCTCTTCCGATGTGACAGCCAGCTGTGGCATGGTGAAAGGCCGCGTCGGCGACAACGCGGGCAGCATCCTCAGCCGGGCCGACGATGAGATGTTTTCCGTGAAACGGCACCGTGCCGCCGCCCGCAAATAGGTTGAACTCACCGACGATTTGTCGAGCCAGGGTCCGCAACCCCGGGCGGCGTGCCATCGTGGTACTCGATCAATTCGATGAGGTATCCGTCGAAGTCTTTGATGAACGCAACCGTCACCGGCCAACGATCAAGACGGGCGGGCGCGGACACCGATTCGCAACCGGCGGCGATGCAACGGTCATACAGAGCGTGGCAGTCGTCGGTGTTGAGATAGAGCTTCCACATCGCGGTCCCCATCTCGATCGGTCCGGTCTGCTCCAACTGTTGAGCGAGCTGGATCCGTGACCCGCCCTCGTCAGCCTGCAACACGGCCTCGAGCGCAGTGGGGATCTGGGTTCGGCTTCGCACCGGCAGACCACACACACCTTCCCAGAAGCCGATCGATCGCTCGAGATCACTGACGTTGATACAGAACTGGCCGAGGATCTGGCCCATGTGATTGGCTCCTTCGAACGCTTGGGTGGACGCGATGACCGGGTGGAACCCCAGCTACGTCCTACATGCTCACATCAACGACGACTCGGCGTCGAAACGCAGCGCCAGTGACAGCCAGCCGGTCACTGATTGGATAGGTCACGCAATCGGGCCAGGGCGAGCAGTTCCAGCACCTCGGAATCGGTCGTCGGCGAGAAGTCGTCGTACCACACTCCCACCGCGCGGAAAGCTTGGGGCGCGGCGAGGCACACGACCCGGTCCGCGATCGCTCCGAGGCGAACCTGGCTGTCGGGCGCGCATACCGGCACCGCCAGTACCACGCGCGGGGGGTTCAGTCGTCGGATCGCTTTGAGCGCAGCCTCCGCTGTCACACCCGTCGCGAGCCCGTCGTCGACCAGGATCACGTCACGACCGGCAAGGTCCGGCAACGAAGAACCGCCGCGATAGCGCTCGACCCGGCGGTCCAGTTCGGTCTCCTCGCGCTTCGCGAGCACGGCGAAGGCGGCGGCACTGATCCCCAACCGGAGCACCACGTCATCCATCACCGATTCGCCCCCCTCGGCGATGGCCCCGATCCCGAACTCCTCATGACCGGGCGCACCCACCTTGCGCGCCACGAACACGTCCAACGGAGCGCTCATCGCAACGGCCACCTCGTAGCCGACGGGCACGCCGCCCCTTGGCAACGCCAGCACAACCGGATCCTTGAACGTGTCCTCGCCGAGACGAGCGGCGAGCAGCCGTCCTGCGTGTCGCCGATTCCGAAAGCGCATCACAGCACCCCCCTCGACGGCGGCCTGGTCGTCGATTCCTCACCACGGAGCGTAGACCTGAAACCGGATCGAGCACAATGACGCGCCAGTCGCTGGATCGTCACCAGGCGTCGAGCCGAGGCCCGACAACGAACGGTGCCCGGCTGCGGCTACGCCATCGGCTGGGGGAAGTCGTCGGCGCGCAGCTGCGCGTCGGTTCCGCCATCGACGAACACGACTGACCCGCAGAAGAAGCGTGCGTCGGGGCCGAGCAGGAACTGCACGAATGCGGCAAGCTCGTCGGCAGATGCCTTGCGTCCTACCGGCACGGGGAACGCGTCGATGAGATGTCCGATCACCGGGTCCTCCCGACTGGCTTGCAGCAGTGGCGTCTCGACGGCTCCTGGGGCCACGACGTTCAGCATGATGCCGGCCCCAGCCCAGTCGGCCGTTGGTGCATTGCGACGAGCCCACCAGGCGAGGGCAGTCTTGGTTGCCGGATACGTCGCCACCGCACCGGCGGCATCGGCGGCATCACGGGCACCGGCCTCGTCACCGGCCAGGCAGCGCTCAACGACGTCCATCGGAACCCCGGGCTGGCACGTGGTGGAGTTCGAACTGATGACCACGGCCGCTGGGCGGTCGCCGTTCGCCAGGAACGGACGCATCCCCTCGTGCAGTGCGACGCTGCCGAAGTAGTTGACCGACACCAATCGACTGCCTGCAGAGCGAGTCAGACCTGCCAGCCCGGCCCACGTGACAAGACCATCGATCGCCCCGTCCGACTGCGCCTCGATTGCGTCGATCGCGGCCTGGCGACCAACGGCCGTGCCCAGGTCGACCACGATGTCGGCATCTCGGATGTCGATCCCGATCACGCGCTGACCATCGGCCTCGAACCGTGCTTTGGTGGCAGCCCCCATGCCCGACGCCGAGCCGGTCACCACAACTGTTCGCATCTTCGACATGTCTCACGGACCTCCGGCCACCACCAGAACCGAGCACGACGCCCAGGACGAACCCGGAACCTATGCCCACCGCTCGGACAACAGCCAGTCGAGCGGTTCAGGATCGCGCACAGGGCAGAGCCTGGCGGCGCAACGATACGAGGTCGATTAACACGCTTCGTCCAGGCGCTCGGTGCGCTCGATGAGTGGATCGCCGAAGTGCTCCAGACCCGGACAGCCCCGCCAACTCACTCAGGTGGCATGTCGCGGGCGGCCGACCGTTGTGCGGAACGCGTCGACGGCGGCCGTGAGAAGCTCGGCAGTCGATTCGGTGTCGGCGCTCCAGCGGTTGTAGAAGCGGAAGTCGGTGATGCCCGCGTCGAACAGGTTCGGCACGGCCGCCATCGTCGCGGCGAGATCGATCACACCGTCTGTTCGCACGACCGGGAGGGTGCCCTGCACCCGTAGGCCTGCCGGATCGCGGCCGGCCAATCGGAAAGCGGACCGGATTGTCTCGATACCCGGTAGCGGGTCGCCAACGTGCTCACCCCACGGGATCCATCCCGTACCGAACCGCACCATGCGGTCGACCGTTCTCGGATTGATCCGCCCGCTGACCCAGATCGGCACTCCACCCCGTTGTAACGGTTTGGGCATCGCATGAATCCGGTCGAAGCTCAACTCTGCGTCGGAGAACGCGGCCACCTGGTTGGTCCACAGTGTCTGGCACACCGCCAGGCAATGGTCGAGCAGCGCGCCTCGCCTCGCGAAGTCGAGACCAGCGACCTCGTACTCTTCGCGCTGCCAGCCGATGCCCACCCCGAGATCCAGTCGCCCGCCCGACAACACATCGAGGGTGGCGGCCTGCTTGGCAAGGACGGCCGGCCGGCGGAGCGCGGCGAGCAGGATGGCCGTACCGAGGCGGACATTCGTCGTCATGCCGGCGAGCACCGACAGCAGGGTCATCGGCTCCAACCAATGCCCATCGGGCCCGGTCGGCTGCCGACCGCCGGCTGTGCCACCTGACGCCGGATCACCGTAGGCGTCGAGCCGCTCCCCGAACGCGATGTGATCGGAGACAACCACTCTGTCGATACCGGCGCGGTCAGCAGCGCGAACGAGATCGAACAGCGGCTGCCACCCACCTGCATCGACATCCGAAAAGTTCGAAAGCTGAATCGAGAGCTCCGGCAGCGACGACTGGCCGGAATCACCGTTCTGGTTGTGTCTGCTCGGTTGCTCGGACATCGCGCGGAGCGTACCGGAAGTGGTGTCCGGCCAGGTTGGTGGGGCGGGTGGACGTCGGACCACGGACGCGATATCGATTGGTCCCCCACGTCGGAATAATTGCGCGCGCAACATTGTTCAAGGTAGCGTCGTTGAATTGCTGCTCGAAAGGAGCATGTCATGCCTGCCGTAACCGTCGACAATGTCCTGGTTCTCCCCCGAATTCCCACGCCCGACCCTGCGACGAGCGTCGAACGTCCGGTCCGGTCCGTCACGACCGCTCCGAGCGGATTCGAGGGCGAAGGCTTTCCGGTCCGGCGCGCATTCGCGGGCGTCGCTCTCACCGACCTCGACCCCTTCATCCACATGGATCAGATGGGAGAGGTCGACTACGCGCCGGGCGAACCGAGGGGCACGGATTGGCACCCCCACCGCGGGTTCGAGACGGTCACCTACATCATCGACGGCGTCTTCCAGCATCAAGACTCTCACGGCGGCGGCGGCGTGATCGCGAATGGCGCGACGCAGTGGATGACCGCCGGCAGCGGGATCTTGCACATCGAGACCCCTCCTGAGGAACTCGTGATCAGCGGAGGCCTCTTCCACGGCGTGCAACTCTGGGTCAATCTCCCCTCCAAGGACAAGATGGCGAGCCCCCGCTACCAGAACCTCGAAGCCGATCAGGTCACCCTGCTCGCGTCCGACGATGGCGGTGCGCTGGTCCGCCTGATCGCGGGCGGACTCGACGGCCACTCCGGCCCCGGTGCGACCTCTACGCCGATCACCATCGCCCACGCGACCCTCTCCGCGGGCGCTCGCCTCTCGTTGCCGTGGCGGTCCGATTTCAACGCCCTCGCCTTCGTCCTCGATGGCGCCGGAACCGTCGGCCGCGACCACAGCCCGATCGAGCGAGGTCAGCTCGTACTGTTCGGCCGCGGCGACGCGATGACCTTGACAGCACATCCGACCCGGACTCTCGACGTACTGCTGCTCGGCGGCCGCCCGATCGGCGAGCCGGTGGCGGCGTACGGCCCGTTCGTCATGAACACCCGCGCCGAAATCCAGCAGGCCTTCGAAGACTTCAACGCCGGGCGCTTCGGCCAGATCCCCGCCAACGGCCTGCGGCCATACCGCCGCTGATGACCGATATTTCGCAGAGCTACATCGAGATCATGAATCTGGTGTACGCCTACCCGGAGCGCATCGACAGCGGCGACTTCGCGGGTGTCGGCGAATTACTCGGTGACGCGGTGATCGATATGGGTGGCGGCGCGGAGCTCACCGGAGCCGACGCGATCCGAACTTTCTTCGAGCGGTGGACGCGCCGCTACCCCGACGACGGCACACCGCACACCGCACACGAGGCACTGCATCAGCAACCCGATCGTCGACATCGACGACGACACCGGAACGGCATCGGTCCGCTATTACATCACGGTGATGCAGCGAACCGACGAGTTCCCGTTGCAACCGGTCTGGGCCAGCCGCTACGAAGACCACTTTCGACGCGTCGAAGGCGAGTGGCGATTTTCTCGTCGCCGCGGCTTCGATCACCTGCCGGGCGATGTCAGCCATCACCTGCTCGGACCGTCGGCACCGATTCGTTCAGCCGTTCGCGTTGCGCACGAGAACGTCGCGGATTTCCTTGAGTAGCACCGCCTCGTCCGATGGCGCCGGCGTAGCTTCCAGCACCTCTTGGCCCGTCTTCCTGCGGTCGGCGAGCTTCTGCATCGGCACGACCACGATGAAGTAGATCGCTCCCGCGACTGCGAGGAACGAGATCATGACGTTGATGAAATGCCCGTATCGGAAGACGCTGTGATTGATCGTGAAGGTCAGTCCCGAAAAGTCCGGCTTCCCGAACAGGGCCGCGATCAGTGGCGTGACGAAGTCCGCGACCAACGCCGCGACGACGGCACCGAACGCGGCGCCGATGACAACTGCGATTGCGAGATCAACGATGTTGCCTCGCATGATGAACGCCTTGAAGCCCTTCAACATGTCTGTCTTCTCCTGTTTGGGGGTGTGCGGTGCGCGCTCTGCGCGCCGGCAGCCAATCCTAGATAGAACCAAACCCCAGCTACCCGAACGAGTTCGGGCGCTCAGGCAGTGGTAGTGGTGGTGATCCCGCAGGTGGAGCTGAGGTATTCCTCGATGTTTGCGCTCGCCTGCTGAACCTCCTCAGTGTTCAGCTCGCCGAACGCTGCCTGCGCGGTGGGGTCCGTTCCGATCTTCGTGAAGTCGTAGTTGTTCTTTTCCATGATCGCTTTCAACGAACGGAGTGCACCCTGAAGCGTTTGGGCGTCCTTCTTGATCTGCGCCGGTGCCGCCCCAACCATGGCTGCAACCGCTTGGCCAACCTGGTCGAAAGCCTTCTTCGCAGTCGCCGGGCTACTCTGGCCGCCGAAGATCGCATCGCTGTTTGCGGCCTGAGTCTTCTCGTATGACCGGGCCAATGTGCAGAAGTCGCCGCCGGCGCCGCCTTTCGAACTACTGCTGCAGTTCGTGAGCGCCAGTACGGCCGATGTCGTCAGACAAAAAAAGAGTGATGCGTGCTTGTTCATCCGGCCCTCCGTGGTGGAAAGTCAAGATCTTAGCCGGTCGTCGCATCCCCCTCGGTTCTGGTCAAAGCCGACTCCGGCACTGGCTAACATCCTGCGCAAAGACACGAGCAGAGGAGCATTCCATGGCTGGCAAGTTCGAGTTCCACACGGACAAGAAGGGCAAGTTCCGGTTCCCCCAGTGAGCACCGAACAACCCGCCAGCCAGAAGAACGAGGCGTTCGTCACACCGACGCACGACGAGATCATTCAGATCACGCGCAATCACGTCGCCGCGATGGAAGCCACCGACGATGACGCCGCGTGGGTGATCGCAGGTATGCACCACATCGTGCTGTACACCGTCGGGCGCAAGTCTGGCAGCGAGCACAAGATCGCGCTCCCGTTCTGGCTCGACCCCACCGGCGACCGGGTGGTCGTCGCGTCGTTCGCCGGGGCACCGCAACATCCGGCGTGGTACCTCAACCTCGCCGATCGGACCGCAAATCCGAACATCAAGGTGCGTGTCCAGCACGGCGAATACTCCTCGAATGCACAGATCCTCGAAGACGACGACTACGCCAGCACCTGGGCCGGTCTCACCGCCGATCGGGCCTACTACAACGACTATCAGGCGCTCACCGAGCGCCGGATCCCGCTCGTCCGACTCACCGAGCCCGCTCCGTAGCAGTCGTCTGCAAGGCCAGGTTCGGCGTTCTCGTGCTCGACTGGCGGGTTATTGTGCGGCGGATGGAGCGAGGCATGACGCAGATGGCGAGCACGAGCGCTCTTCCGCGGCTGTTGCTGCTTGCCCCACCCGGCGCCGGGAAGGGCACCCAGGGTCGGCGATTGGCCGAACTCTTCGGCGTCACCCACATCGCGACCGGAGATCTCCTCCGTGAACATGTGGCCACTGCGACGCCAGTCGGCCGCGAGGCCAAGTCGTACATGGACGCCGGCGAACTGGTGCCCGACCCGCTCGTGTTGACGTTGGTTCTCGATCGCATCGGCGGCGAACCGCCGCTCGACGGCTTCGTACTCGACGGTTTTCCGCGTACGGTCGCCCAGGCGGAAGCAGCCATGCGATGGGCCGTCGACAGCGACCGAACCTTCCACGCCGTCGTCAGCCTCGAAGTGCCCACCCCCGAGCTCATCAGACGACTCCTCGAGCGGGGTCGCGCCAGCGGCCGCGCGGATGACAACGAGGTCACGATCGCCGAGCGGCTTCGCGTCTACGAGGTGAAGACGGCGCCTCTCCTCGCCTTCTACGCGCGGCGTGGCCTCCTCCTCGAAATCGACGGAAGCGGCGACCCGGACCTCGTGTTCTCGCGCATTTCCGAGGCCCTGACGCGGCTCGGCGTGTCGTCGTGATCCGTCGGACTCGCGGTGGTCGCGGGTGAGGGTCACGTTCGCGACCGCCGAGTTCGCACCGCTCGCCCGCGTTGGCGGCCTGGCCGCTGCGTCCGCAGGTTTCGTCGGTGAGCTCCGCCGGCAGGGCGCGGACGTCCAGGTCGTGCTCCCCGACTACGGCGGCACCGAGCTGCGCGATGAGTCAACATTGACGCTGCCCGTGCCGGCGTGGGCGGGCCCTGCGACGGCACGAAGCGGTCACCTCGCGGGCGTCGGCGAGATCACCCTCGTGGACGCCCCCGGTATTCGCCGCTCACATCCGTACCTCCAGCCGGACGGTAGCGGTTGGTTGGACAACGACCGCCGATTCTTGGCGTTCTCGGCAGCAACGGCAAGCCTGGTCGAGGCGACCGCACCGGACATCCTCCACCTCAACGACTGGCACACGGCGACAACGCTCGCTCATCTCGCGAGCCCACCGCCGACCGTGCTGACCATCCACACCCTCGGCTATCAGGGTCAGACCGACATCGGCTGGCTGAAGGTACTCACGCACCGCAGCGAGAAGTTCGAGTTCGATGGCGCCTGCAACCCGCTCGTGGGCGGGATCCGCTGCGCCGATCTCGTCATTGCCGTGAGCCCCAACTACGCCGCGGAGATCACGACCGACGAGACGGGTTTCGGCGTGGCCGCCATTCTGCGTGAGAGGGGTAATCGACTGGTCGGGATCTTGAACGGCATCGACACACAGGAGTGGGATCCCTCGAACGATCCACACTTGGGTGCGTCCTACAGCGCCGACGATCTGAGTCGGAAGCCCGCGCTACGCGATGACCTGCTCGACGAATTCGGCTTGCACCACGGCAGCGGCCCGGTGATGGTGATGGTCACGCGCCTCGCCCGGCAAAAGGGTGTCGACCTCGTGTTGCCGTTGCTGGCACAGCTACGAGACTTCGACGCACGACTGTTGATACTCGGCAGCGGCGAACGCGATCTCGTCGCGGCGCTGGAGGACGCGCAAGCGCTGCATCCCCGAGAAGTCGCCTTCAGGGAGGGCTACGACGAGGCCCTCGCCCACCGGATGTTCGCCGGGGCCGACGTCTTCGTGATGCCGAGCCGGTTCGAGCCGTGCGGCTTGGCCCAGATGCAGGCAATGCGTTACGGCGCGCTGCCGCTGGTCACCGATGTCGGTGGGCTCCACGACACCGTCGTCGACGTCGACGCCTCGCTGCTGCTCGGTACCGGCATCGTTGTGAGGAGTCCCACCTCGGTCGATCTGTTGGACGGGATCCATCGCATGGCGAGAGTGTTCGCGCAGCCGGGGCAGCGGTTGGCGATGCAGCGCCGAGGGATGGCTGTCGATTGGTCGTGGCGCCAACCCGTGCGGACCCACCTCGAGTGGTACCGCCGGTTGATCGCCGACCACGTCTAGTGTTGGCGGTGTATGGCTGAACCGCGGGTCCTCGTCATCATCCTCGCAGGAGGCGAAGGGCGTCGACTCGCGCCACTCACCGCCGACCGCGCCAAGCCGGCCGTCCCGTTCGGCGGTTCGTACCGGATCATCGACTTCGTGCTCTCCAACTTCGCGAACTCGCGGTATCTCAAGATCGTGGTGCTCACCCAGTACAAGAGCCACAGCCTCGACCGGCACATCAGCCAGACATGGCGATTCTCGACGTTGCTGGGCAACTACGTCACGCCGGTTCCGGCGCAGATGCGCCGCGGGCCGCAGTGGTTCACCGGATCCGCCGATGCGATCTATCAGAACCTCAACCTGATCAGCGACGAAAAACCCGACATCGTGTGTGTATTCGGCGCCGATCACATCTACCACATGGACACCCGCCAAATGGTCGAGCACCACCGCGCCGTCGGCGCGGGAGTCACGGTCGCAGCCATTCCGGTGGCAGTCGCCGACGCATCACAGTTCGGCATCATCGAGGCCACCGACACCGGCAGGATCGCCGGTTTCCACGAGAAGCCATCCGACCCGCCGACCATGCCCGGCGACGCCACCCGGGCCCTCGCGTCGATGGGTAACTACGTCTTCGATGCCCAGGTCCTGATCGATGTCGTCAGCCCGACGGGTGACGACGACATCGCGACCGACATGGGTGGCGACGTCATCCCGATGCTCACTCGCCAGGGTGTTGCCCACTTGTACGACTTCTCGACCAACGTGATTCCCGGCCAGACCGAGCACGAGCGCGGATACTGGCGAGATGTCGGCAGCCTCGATGCTTATTACGAGGCGAACATGGACTTGCTCGCACCCGTGCCGCCGTTCAGTCTGTACAACTCCGAGTGGCCCGTCTACAGCTTGCAGCTGCCCCTCCCCCCGGCGAAATTGGGATACGGCTCAAGCGGCGAACCGGCGCTTGTCGCCAACAGCTTGATGTGTGCCGGCTCGATCGTGTCCGGTGGCCGCGTCGAGCGTTCGATCCTCGGGCCGCAGACCTACATCGACGCCTCGGCGGAAGTCACCGAATCGATCCTGTTCCCCGGCGTGCGAGTCGGTCCCGGCGCGAAGCTGCACCGCTGCGTGATCGACAAGAACGTGGTGGTCCCGGCCGGGTACACGATCGGGCATGATCACGAGGGTGACGCCGCGAAGTTCGCTGTCAGCGAACGCGGCGTGGTGGTGGTCGACAAGGACAGGGTGCTGGAGCCCGAATGAAAACCAGCGAGCCGAGCAGGTGGGTTGCCCAGTCGCCAGCGGTGATGCAGGATGACAGACATGACTGCGGTTGAAGACGCACCCGAGCTGCGCCGTTCGAACAAGGATTCGGCGTTCCCGCCGATCGACGACTACGGCTTCTTGTCCGATTGTGAGACGACCGCCCTCGTCGCTCCGAGCGGATCCGTCGAGTGGCTGTGTCTACCGAGGGTCGACGGACCGAGCGTGTTCGGCGCGATCCTGGACCGCGATGCCGGCAGCTTCCGGGTCGGCCCGGCCGACCATCTCGTGCCGTCGGCGCGTCGTTATCTCCCGGGAACGATGGTGCTGGAGACGAGCTGGGGCACTCCCTCCGGCTGGATCATCGTGCGCGATGTCTTACTGATCGGACCGTGGCACCACGAAGGAGTCGAACTGTCCCGGACCCATCGCCGTGCTCCGACCGACTACGACGCAGACCACGTGCTCTTGCGCACGGTTCGCTGCGTCACCGGCGAAGTCCAAATCGTTCTCGACTGCGCGCCACGGTTCGAATACGGTCAGATCTCCGCCGACTGGGCCTATACCTCCCACGGTTACCACCAGGGCGTCGCAACCGCGAAGGGCACCGCTCTCAGGCTCACGCTCACCACAGATTTGCGGCTCGGCTTCGAAGGTGGGCGGGCGATCGCCCGGACGCTGCTCAAGGAGGGCGACGTGCGCTATTGCGCGCTTTCCTGGAGCGATCACGAGCCACCGTCGACATTCGGCGAGGCGTACAAGCGGCTGGTGTGGACGGCACACCACTGGCAGCACTGGCTGGCGAGAGGGACCTTCCCGGACCACCGCTGGCGGCATTACCTCGAACGCAGCGCGCTCACGCTGAAGGGCCTGACATATGCGCCAACGGGCGCACTTGTCGCCGCTGCCACGACGTCGCTGCCCGAGACACTGGGTGGCGAGCGCAATTGGGACTACCGTTTCACCTGGATTCGCGACTCGACGTTCGCCCTGTGGGGCCTGTACACACTCGGCTTCGCGTGGGAGGCGAACGACTTCTTCTCGTTCATCGCCGACATCGCAGAACGCGACCCGGAGTTGCAGGTCATGTACGGCGTCGACGGCGAACGCGTGCTGACCGAGCGCACCCTCGATCATCTCAGCGGCTACCGCGGGGCGCGGCCTGTGCGTGTCGGCAACGAGGCCTACCAGCAGAATCAGCACGACGTCTGGGGCGTGGTCGTCGACTCGATCTTCATCCACACCCGCAATCGGGATGGCCTGGACGACCGCATCTGGCCGATCGTGAAACGACAGGTCGAGGCAGCCCTGACCCACTGGCGTGAACCCGACCGGGGAGTCTGGGAGGTCCGCGGCGAGCCGCAGCACTTCACGTCCTCGAAGTTGATGTGTTGGGTGGCCGCCGATCGCGGCGCTCAGCTCGCAAGGCTGCGTGACGAGGTCGCCGAAGCCCGACGTTGGCAGAAGGCTGCCGATGAGATCAAGGAAGACATCTGCGCCAACGCAGTCGATGCGCGGGGAGTGTTCACCCAGCACTACGGGACCGAGGCCCTCGACGCGTCGGTCCTGCTGATGGTGGTGTTCAAATTCCTCCCGGCGACCGACGCCCGGATCCGGGCAACCGTGCACGCGATCGCCGACGAACTCACCGAAGAGGGCCTCGTTCTGCGCTACCGGGTCAAGGAAACCGACGACGGCCTGACCGGCGTTGAGGGCTCTTTCACGATCTGCTCGTTCTGGCTGGTGTCTGCCCTGACCATGATCGGCGAACTCTCGCGAGCTCGAGCGTTGTGCGACAAGCTGCTCTCCCTCGCCAGCCCGTTGGGGTTGTACGCGGAGGAACTCGACCCGACCAGTGGCCGTCACCTCGGCAACTTCCCGCAGGCGTTCACCCACCTGTCACTCATCAACGCCGTCATCCACGTGATCAGATGCGAGGAAACCTAGCCAAGCGACGACGGGCTGCCTTTGGGGTACGCGCGGCCAACCGACGGGCGAATTTGGGCTCTCCTGATCCCGAATTTGTACAGTCTTGTCGTGTCGAAGATACCTATCCCCCTGCTCGCCGGATTCGCGTTCCTGCTCGGATGCGCTGGGCCAGTCGAGAACACCTCTGCCAGTACGGCGCCGGTGGGGGCCGGCAGAGCAACGTTGACTTTTGACGGACAGACCTACTCGTTCACGAACGGGCGGTGCAGCCCGGTCCTCGACGAGAACCAGTTCCTGTTCCGCGATCCACCGAATTCTTTCAACGATGCCACCTACCTCGCTATCGTCGTGACCGACTTGGAGGCCAACATCACCTCTGCTGGGGGCAACCACGTCGGCGCCCTCAACTACCAACACGATGGCAAGTCGATCGTTTCGTTGTCGGAGGACGCGGCCATCACCATCGCCGCCGATCTCAAGAGTGGCACGTTCAGCGGCTCCGACTATCTCACCAAGAAGCCGGCCTCGGGGTCCTACACCTGTTAGCCGTCTTGTCCGGCGACGAGGCGGACCGTGAAACCGTGGTCGCCGGAGTCCATCGACACCCGGTCACAGAGTTGGTGGACGAGCCACAGCCCGAAACCGCCGTGCGGTGAACCCGCAGAACTCGCAACCATACCGACGAACAGGTCGACGGGACCACTGCCCGCGTCGGTGACCGTGACCACCAACCGTTCCGGCACAACCCACGCCCGCAGAACAACCGGAGGACGACCGTGGAGGAGGCCGTTGGTGACGACCTCGCTCACCGATGTTGCGAGATCGCCAAGCGCGTCGGCGCCGATGTTCGATCGACGTCCGAGGTCCGCGACCGCCCGGCGGGCGTTTGACGGCAACGGGTCGACGAGTTCGATCGCCGGCGATGTGGCCTCGAGCGGATCCGCCGGAGGGGCGGGGCGACCGACGAGGAATGCGGCCGGCTCTTGAAATGCTGCGTTCACCGAGTGACCGCCGTCGGCGGTGGCGACGTGGGAGTGGGTCCGGGCCACGTCGGCAAGCACGTGTTCGGGTGCGTTTCGCCTGTCGTAGACGCACAGCGTCCAGAGCGGGAAGTCGTGGTAGGCCACGTTGATCACCGATTCGTATCGAGCCCAGCCATCCCAGGCGATTCCGAGGCCGAGCGGTGGAACCTCACCGACGATGCGGATCTGCTTTACCCCGGCCGCAAGATGATCGGCGACCACCGTTCGAAACGACCTGATCGTTGCCACCGGGCGCACGTACTGATCGGCGTTTGACAAGAACGTGATCCCCGCGAGATCTCGAGCCGCCGATCGGACGAGCGATGCTTTGCGCTCATCCACGGCGATAATCGTCGGTTCACCGGCGGCGACACCACCATCGAGGAACGGCACAACCATCGCGAGGAAGTCGTCGTCGGAGCTGTAGCAAGCGGCCTCGTGATAGAAGCCGTCGTGGCCGGTGGCAGCGCCCGACCTCACCGCTGCGCCATCCGGTTGCGGCTGAGGGTAGATACCCGCACCCACCTTTCAACTCGGCTCCGGCTCACGGCCTGATCCTAGTGGTGACGCGCGGTGGCGGCGGCCCAAGCCCCGCTGAATCGGTTTCGCCGGGCTTCCATCCAGGTGCACCGAAGACGTGGCGAAGCTTGTCCCTGATGCCCTTGGCCGCGATCACGTCGCGGCCGATGGATGCATACTCGTGGTAGGCGATCCGCATCGGGTTGTAGGTCGAGATGTTCTTCGTCAGCCCGTACTTGATGCGACGTAGCTCCGGCTCGAACGTGCCGAACAGCTTGTCCCAGACGATCAGGATGCCGCCGTAGTTCTTGTCGAGGTATTGCGGATTCACGCCGTGGTGAACGCGGTGGTGCGACGGTGTGTTGAGCACGGCCTCGAGCGGCGCCGGCAGCCGATCGATCGTCTCGGTGTGGATCCAGTACTGATACAACAGGTTGAGCTGACCGGCATGGAACGTCGTTGCGGCGGGGAATCCGAGCAACGGCATCGGAAGGAACACCCACGCGAGGGTGAAACCGGACCACGGCTGGCGCAACGCGGTGGAGAGGTTGTAGCGCTGGCTCGAATGGTGGCTCACGTGATTGGCCCAGAACAACCGGACCTCGTGCTGGATCCGGTGGTCCCAGTAGTACAGGAAGTCCCACAGCACCATCGCCCCGAGGATCGATCGCTTGCGGCCACCGATGTTGCTGATCCGCCGCCCGGAAACCATCTTGTCGAGCCGTTGCAGCGTCTTCAGCGTGGCAAACCCGAACGCCACGTTACCGACCAGCATCAGCAGGCTCGCCGTCGTGTCCTTGCGTTCGTAGCCGAGTGGGAGGAGATGATCGGCCGGCAGCGTGGCACCGGCCAGCACCTCGGCGTTCGCATCGTCGAGATCGCCGAGCGTTCGCTTCATCGCCGTACGCCGGAGCACCGCTGCCTCAGCCAACATCGTCGCGACGAAGATCGGTACGGATGCCAGGTCGATCGCATCGATCTTGACCGATTTCTTCATGGGCGCATCAATGCTCGCGCAAATTGTCGGACGGGGCCTCGCGGTTTTCTGAGCTGTCGCTCGCAGCCGCGGTTGGCAGCGCTTGCTCGAGCCACGCCCGCAGAGCCTGCTCGCCGGCTGCCCCGACCTGACGCGCGAGCACCTCACCGCGCTCGAGGACGAGCAGCGTCGGAATGCCCTGGACCTCGAACCGCCTGGACGCTGCCGGCGATTGATCGACATCGATCTTGACGAGCTTCACCCGCCCGGCGAATTGATGGGCGAGTTTTTCGAGCACCGGGCTGACCGACCGGCACGGGCCGCACCATGGCGCCCACAGATCGACGAGAACCGGGATCGCTGACGTGGCCACGACGTCGTCGTAGGTATCGTCGTTGGCCGCCGCGATCCACGCCAGCGCAACGTGACAGCTGCCGCATCGCGGTAGGCCAGACGCGGCCGTGGGCACCCGGTTCATCTTGGCGCAGTTGTCGCACCGCATCAGTTCCGTCGTCATCGCGAGACCTCCGTGTCCTCGTCGATCACCGTATCGACACGATCAGTGCAATCGAGTCGATCATCGCATCGAAAGCCTCACGCCAACGCGGTCAGTCGAGCGGTGATCGTGGCCGAACGCCGGCCAGCGTGCGCATCTCGGCAGCCAGGTTGGACCGGGCCCGTTGCTCGCGCCGCTCGGCCATCCATGGTGTCGCAAAGATGTTCGGTCGCTCGAAAAAGCCCCGCACCACCGCGGCCCGGCCGACTCGCCATTGCTCCTCCGGAACGTGGGAGTACTCGAACCGCACCCCGGCGACGTAGTCGCGATAGTCGTCAGGGTCCGCGCCGAGGACGGCGAGATCGGCATCCAACAGTATGCACGCGGCAGCGGTCGAGGCGGTGTGCCCGGCCGTCGCCTCGATCAGTTCGCCAACCTCGCCGAGCCGGCCGTCGCTCCAGCCGAGCGACCTCAATCGAGACACGGCCAGCCGGGCACTGTCCGCCTCGTTCGTCGTCGACGCGGGGTCGTAGATCGCGTCATGGAACAGCGCTGCGGCGATGAGGACATCTCGATCGATCGGCTGACCGGAGTCGGGGTGATAGCCAGCAGCGAGCAGATCGTCGACGTGGCGCAATACCCACATCACATGGGCGGCAGTGTGATAGCGACGGTGCGGCTCGGCGTGGCGGGCGAGGAGGTCCTCTACTGCCGCGTCGTGACCCGCACCGGCCAGCGCCTTCCAGGCCCGGCGGATTTCCGCAGCGGGGTCGTCCATTCCCAGAGGTTAGGGGGTCTCACGGGCAGGAGCCGGCTCGCGACACGGCAGTGTCGCTTCAGATCACCTGATGGATCAGGAACCAGATCGCGAAACCGACGAGCAGCACGCCGAACCAACGACGGGCACTGGCCGCGGGAACGCGTTGTGCGAGTCGGGCTCCGATCAGTGAAGCCGGAACCATCCCAGCGCCGAAGGCCAACGCCACGGACCAGTCGATGTGCCCGAGCGCCCAGTGGGTGACGAGCGTGGGGATCGTCAGCACTCCGACGGAAACCATGCTCGTGCCCGCCGCCTTCGCGGTCGAGAGACCGAGAACGACGACGAAGAGGGGAACGAGCAGGAAACCACCGCCGTTGGCCAGTAGCCCGGTCAGCAAGCCGACCCCGAAAGATGTCGAAGTCACGAGCAGCGTGTTCGCGCACCTGGCCGCGCAGACATCCTCGTGACCAGCGGGGTCAGGCATCAGAACCCTGGCACCGACGACCAGCAACATCGCGCCGGAGAGCACGATCAACCGGTCCCCGCTCACCAATCGAGACGCGAGCGCCCCGATGATGGTTCCGGGCACGCCGCCGAGGATCGCAAGCTTGGCCACTCGGCGGTCCAGATTGCCGGCCTTGAGGTAGCGCCGCGCCCCTGCTATCGAAGCGGGCAGCATCGCCGGCAGCGGCGACGCAACGGCAATGGCCCCGGAAACTCCGAGGAGCGCGAGCAG
>JANYKS010000101.1 GCA_025358125.1 Actinomycetes bacterium | reverse complement strand
TGCATGGTGTCGAGAGCAGTGGCACGTTCGTCGGCTTGTCTCCACTCCGTGTGGAGTTGACCCCAGGCTCCGTCGACCAAACCCTTGCCCACTGTCAAGCCAAGCTGTGCACTCAGACCCTGCATTGCGTGACGATCGGTGTGGCGTCGAAGGTCCTGTGCGTGCAACACGAACCACAGCTCGAAGCATGGGTTCGAGAAGGCCACACCGATCTCGTGCCGCGCCGCGAGCTCGATTGGCTCGTTGACAAAGGGATGCTCGTCGCAATCGAAGACGCACCAGATCTCATCGAATGCGGCGTCGCCCTTGCCGCGACGCATTGAGCGGCGTCGCTGATCCACCTTGTCCACGGCGCGCTCTACGAGTGACATCGGGGAACCGTGGAACGGGTCGAATTCGATTGTCAGTCGGTTGCGAAACTCCTTGGCCCATTCGGCGAAATACTCCACCTCGGTGCGGCGGCCCTCGGTCAACAACTGAACGACTCGTCGCTGCGGCCGCGATTGAGCCGTCCGACGCGGTGGCGGAGCGTGTCGATTGCTCACGCAGGGGTGAGTTCAGGCTCGCTGGTGTGTTCCGCTGCCCGCTCGAATCCCGATGGATCGAGAACTGGAAGTCCGCCATATCGGCCTTGCAGGTAGCGACGACCGATGGCTTCGTCCTGGCGCGGCCCGAACTCTGCCACGCTGAAGATGCGAGACGAGCCATCGTTTGCCTTCTCCGTGATCCAGATTTGGTCTCGCCCGATCAGCCGGTCTGACGAGTCCCCGAGGAACACAGGATTGTGTGCATTGAAAACCAGCTGCGCTCCAGCTGGGTTCGTCACCGAATCCTGGAACAATCGAATCAGCTGCTCGCCGAGGCGTGGGTGAAGGCTTGCGTCGAGTTCATCAGCCAACAGGACGCTGCCACCATCGAGAGCGTCGAGAACTGGCCCGATGATTCCCAGCCATACCAGCGTCCCGAGGGACTCCTCGCTCGGGTCCAACTCGGCACAACCGTCTGGACCGCAGTGAATCAGACGAACGAAATCCTCTACAACGAACTGGTCGACATCGCTGCCGTCGGGTTCGCCCTCGACGCCGTTGAGAATTCGTACAGCGCGGCGCATTCGATCAACGAACTCGGGATCAGCGCTCTCGCGCCGCACATCTGTGATTCCAAGATCGGCGGCGCGCAGCATCGCCAGCACCCGCTCCTGCTGAGGTGACTCGATGAGCTCGGCGGTCCGTGCTGCGCGAATCCCCCGGCTATCGGCCTCGGCGAGCCGAAGGTTCGTGCCGAACCAGCGGAACAGTGGGTCGAGGTCCTCCTGACCGATTGCGCCCGCAACCGACAGGAGCAGTGAGTTTCGTCGCGTGACCTTCTCCAACATTTTTCCGACAGATCGCAGCGACGGCCCAAATTGGAAGCTGCCACCGTCGCGTTCGAACACGAGCGATTGTCGACCTTTCGGAAAGCGGTATGCGTACTCGGCGACGACCTCGGTGTCGGTGACGTCGAACCCGTACTGCCATCGGACGCCACCGACGATCAAATCGATCTCGAAGTGGCTCGGAAGGACGACCGAGGCGGGGTCGAGTCGGAACGGCCGGCGCTGGATCAGCGTGTCAGTACTGCCGTGGCGGAAGGAACCGAGCACGAGGCCGCGCATGTCAGCCATCGCTCGCAGCATGCTCGACTTGCCCGACGCATTAGCCCCAAAGATGCCTGCCACGGGCAGGACCGACAAGGTTGCGCCATCGGCGCGCCACGGGACTTGACGAGCAGCACCTGGTTCTGCCATCCGGGTCGCCTCAAACGAGATCGACGCATCATCCCGGAACGATCGCACGTTCGCGATGGAGAACCGCACAAGTGAATTCGGTGAGTGTTCTGCGTTCATAGGGGTAGTATTACGGATTACCCGTAGAAATCAACAGTTGAGCTGTCATCATGAGTCTTCTTTCCTCCTATCTTGAACAAATCCCGGGCGTCGCGGTGGACGGCCTCTGCTGCGTTGGCATCGTCGCTCGCCGACTCGATCCTGCCAGATCCCCTCGCAGCGAAGGACCTCGTTCGAGCCGACGGGAGGGCCGTGGCGGCGCTCATCCAGCGTCGGGAGTTTGAGGAACGACTCCCACTTCGTCGTGCACTGATCCGATACCCGAAGAACTTGAACGCCAGTGCCTACCGGGTCGTGACATCGCTCGACATCATCGACCAGCTCGCCTTTCGCATCGCCGCCGGTCCCTGTGCGCGGGCCATGTCAGTTGGGCTGTCGTCTTCGGTCCTGGCGCATCGGGCAATCTGCGACAGCCATGGCGTCTGGCGTACAAGCCACCCACGGAATGCGTGGCGGGATCGGCGGGACCGAACCATTGAAGCTCTGACGTCCAGCCCATCGGCCCATCTGCTCGTGATGGACGTCGCGAACTACTACCCGTCGTTGACGCAGGCAACGCTGACTTCCTCCATGAACTCGCTCGGCGTCTCGAGCTTCGGAGTTGAGGTCGTCAATGGTTTCCTCAACGCCCTTCACGGACTGCCGGGCGCAGTCGGCGGTGTTCCAGTGGGACCAGATGCCTCAGCAGTGTTCGGCACGGTCGGCTTGATCTCTGTCGACCGCCTGCTCCATGGCGAGACATTCTGTCGGTGGGTCGACGACATCTGGGTCGTCGTTGAAACGGAGACCGATGCTCACGAGCTCGCAGGACTGGTCGGTGACCATCTGAACCGAATCGGCCTTCGGGAGAACGCTGCCAAGCGACAGATCCTCACCGGGGCCGAGGCCTTGGACCACGTGGTCGACGCCGAAATTGACTACGTGGCGCGTCCCGGCCACAGAGTGAGCGTCGCCGAAGCCATGGACCTCATCTGCAGCGGCATCGCCGAGCAGAAGCTGGGCCGGGTTCGTTTCGGGCTCGGCTCGCTGAAATTCCACCAGTCGATCAGTGCGGTGCCGATCTTCCTCGAAAGTCCCGAGCTGATCGATGCAGATCCGAAGGCCATCGGATCTTACTTTGGGAGCGTGATGCCGCACGTTGACGAGCACCAACGAGAGATGCTCGTCAATCTGGTCGCAACCGACACCGACGATCACCAGATTGGTCGTCGCATTCACCTCGCGGGCGCACTCGGCCGCGTGAGTCTTCGCGAAGAGCACTGCGTGCTGCTCCAGGACGCAGCCCTAGCGATGTCGAGTCGCAAGCACCAGATGATTCGAACGCACGCATTGGTTGCGGCATGTAGGGGCGCTGGCGTTGAGAAGCGACTTGATGAAGGCCTGCAATGTGCCGAGGTAACGGACAGTCTCGATCTTCGCCGTGCGATCGGCGACGCGCATCGCCGTACCTCCGGATGGCGTCGACGTGTGGGGATTGCTCAGCTGTGCCGGATCGACCCTGAGGTGCGTCCATTCCTCGAACACCTTCGCTGAACGGTTGACAGCTGGTGTGCGTTCGGTCAGGCGGCACGGAGTGCGGAGTTCGGCGTGCTTATGAGGATTCGTCACTCACCGCGTGACCAATCTCGCGACGGCATGTTGTCGAGCGGCCAGCGCTGAGAAGCGACGCCGTGGTAGCAGCGTGGTAGCAACGCGGGCCGAACCGCAGCGGAAGTCAGCGAACGTCGGCGGACGACCAGCCCGTGAACACCGTGCTCAGACGTACATTCGCGGATAACGACGACCGACGGCGAACGCTTCGAAGGCGTTTCCTAAACCGTGATTCGATTGGATAGTCACCGTCAAGGCCCATGGGAGCGACGGGTATCGAACAATTCAGCTGCACGCGGCGAAATCAGGTGCCAGCCACTGATTGTCGAGCGCCAACGACGACTCAGAGGTGGCGACCAGCGTCTCCCTCCCACACTCCTCCCAATTACTACGGTCAATCGAGGGTTCTGAGGGTTATTGGCGGTCAGTGCACCAATCGCTTGACCAGGTCATCCGGCCTGGTCAGCGCCGATATTGCCTGGCGCCCTCGGAGAGATTCGAACTCCCGCACATGGTTCCGGAAACCAATGCTCTATCCCCTGAGCTACGAGGGCAGGATAAACGCGAGTGCACGTTAGCGGCGCGGCATGGTGATACCACGCCTGTTTCAGCAAGCCGATCCGGCACAATGTGTGCCCCATGGCCGATCCGCTTGTCACCGTCGCAGAACTGCTCGCACCCGCGTTCGCCGCCGTCGGCGGATCGGGGGCTGAGCCGGTCGTGCGCCCGAGCGACCGTGCCGATGCCCAGGCCAACGGCGCCTTGGCGATCGCCAAGCGACTCGGCCAGAACCCGCGTGAAGTGGCAGAGACCGTCCTCGCCGCAGCCCGGCCGGCGCTTCTTGGCGTGTGCAGTTCCGTCGATATCGCCGGCCCGGGTTTTCTCAATCTGACGTTCACGAACGAATTTCTCGCCGGCCAACTCACCGTCGCGGCAGCTGACGAGCATCTCGGAGTACGCCCAGCGCGGCGTGTCGAACATGTCGTCATCGACTATTCGCATCCGAACGTTGCCAAGGAAATGCACGTCGGACATCTGCGCACCACCGTCATCGGTGACTCGCTCGTGCGGATGTTGGAGTTCCTCGGTCATCGGGTGACGAAGGAGAATCACATCGGTGATTGGGGCACGCCGTTCGGGATGCTCATCGAGCACATGCTCGATCTCGGTGAGACGACCGCGGCGAGCGAACTGTCGGTCGGTGACCTCGCCGGCTTCTACCAGGGGGCACGGGCGAAGTTCGACGCCGACGATGTGTTCAAGGACCGTGCTCGTCAGCGCGTCGTGGAATTGCAGCGGGGCGATCCGGAGACCCTGCGGTTGTGGCGGATACTCGTCGCCGAGAGCACCCGCTACTTCAACGAGGTGTATCACAAGCTCGGCGTGTTGCTCACCGACGACGACCTCGCCCCGGAGAGCATGTACAACCCGATGTTGCCCGTCGTCGTCGAGCGCCTGCGCGAGGCCGGCCTAGTGCAGGAGAGCGACGGCGCGCAAGTCGTCTTTCCCCCCGGTTACACGAATCGTGACGGCGAGCCGCTGCCGCTGATCGTCCAGAACTCTGTCGGTGGCTACAACTACGCCACCACCGATCTTGCCTGCGTCGTCGATCGTGTCGAACGGCTGAATGTCGATCGGATGGTGTACGTCGTCGGCGCGCCGCAGGCCCAACATCTCGCGATGGTGTTTGCCGTGGCGGAGATGGCCGGATGGCTTGCGCCGCCCCGCGAGGCCGTGCACGTCGCGTTCGGCAATGTTCTCGGTGCCGATCGCAAGATGTTGAAGAGCCGCAGCGGCGAGTCGTTGAAGCTCGGCGAGTTGCTCGACGAGGCAGTCGAACGCGCTGGCGCCGCAATCGCCGAGAAGAACCCCGATCTATCGGGTCCAGAGCGCGCGGCCGTGGCCCGGGCGATCGGAATCGGCGCCGTGAAGTACGCCGATCTCTCCACGGATCGAATCAAGGACTACGTGTTCGATTGGGATCGAATGCTTGCGTTCGACGGCAACACCGCGCCGTATCTGCAATACGCCCACGCCCGGCTGTGCAGCATCTTTCGCCGCGCAGGGATCGACCGCCGCGGCATCGCCGCCGGCGGCTCGCCGTTCGTCGTCTGCGAGGTCCAGGAACGCAACCTCGCCCTTCGCCTGCTGGCCTTCGATACGGCCGTGTGGGACACGGTCGACCGGTATAGCCCTCACCGGTTGTGTACCTATCTGTTCGATCTCGCTCAGGACTTCACCGCCTTCTACGAGTACTGCCCGGTGCTGAAGGCCGACGACGACGCGACACGGCAGAGCCGGCTGGCGCTGTGCGGCATCACCGTCCGCGTGCTCGAAAAGGGCCTCGACCTGTTGGGCATCATCGCACCGGAACGGATGTAGCGATGGCGATGCCCATCCCGTTCGGCCTACTGCCCGACACCGCCCGCCTCGCCGACGACGGTTCGCTGCTCATCGGCGGCTGTTCGCTGATCGAACTCGCCGAGACCTACGGCACCCCGCTCTTCGTGTACGACGAGACCCATCTCCGCAACCGGTGCCGCGAGGCCGTCAGCGCATTCGGCTACCAGAACGTCGTCTACGCGACGAAGGCGTTCCTGTGCACGGCGATGGCACGACTGGCGTACGAGGAAGGCCTTCTGCTCGACGTCGCAACCGGTGGCGAACTCCACGTCGCGCTCGCCGCCGGTGTGCCGGCTGACGCGTGCACGATGCACGGCAACAACAAGAGCATCGACGAACTGCGGATGGCGATCACGCAAGGAGTACGCCAGGTCGTTGTCGACAGCTTCGACGAGATGGATCGACTCGATGCCCTCCACCTCGAGGGTCTGGCGCCGCCGAACGTGATGCTGCGGATCACGCCAGGGGTGCACGCTCATACGCACGAGTTCATCGCGACTGGGCAAGACGACAGCAAGTTCGGGTTCAACCTCCGCAACGGCGACGCAATGATCGCGGTCGACCGCGCCCGGCGCTGCCCGTCGATGCAACTCGTCGGCCTGCACTGTCACATCGGTTCGAACGTCTTCGCGGCATCGAACTTCGCCAAGGCCGCCGAGGTGATGGCGAACTTCGCGGTCCCGCTCGACCTTCCCGAGTTGGTCCTCGGCGGCGGTCTCGGGGTCGCCTACACCGTTGGCGAGGAAGCGCCCACCATCACCCAGTGGGGCAGTGTGTTGCTCGACGCGTGCGCCGCTCTGGGCGTTCGCTCGCGCGTCAGCGTCGAGCCAGGGCGATCGATCGTGGCGGCCGCCGCCGTCACGCTGTACAGCGTCGGCACGGTGAAGCGGATCCCGGGCATCCGAACCTACATCGCCGTCGACGGTGGCATGAGCGACAATCCGCGCCCGGTGCTCTACGGCAGCGGCTACGAGGCGTTCCTGCCCCGCGCCGTCGAAGCGGAACGCGGAGGATCGGCACGAATCGTCGGCAAGCACTGCGAGAGCGGCGACGTGTTGATCTTCGACGCAGCGGTTCCCGGCGACATCTGCGTCGGAGATGTGCTGGCAACACCCGTCACCGGCGCGTACGGCCAGAGCATGGGCAGCAACTACAACAAGGTCCCCCGGCCACCAGTGGTCTTCGTCGGCGACGGCCGGTCACGCCTCGTCGTTCGCCGCGAAACCTTCGACGATCTGCTTGCGTGCGACATCGGCTGACACGAGACCTCCGGGTAATGTGCGCCCATGACGTCGAATCTCGCAAGGGTGTTTGGCAGATTCCGCGTTGGGCTCGTCGGCAAGCCCCCCGCTGCCAGCGTGGATCGCGGGCAGACGAATGAGCAGCCGAACTCGGTGCGACCGGCATCGGTGCCACCGGACTCTGGTTCGACGACTGCTGCGCCAACGAGCGACTCGACGTTGAACGGCGCGCACGTCGAATACAAGCCGGTACTCGACGGCAACGCCGATACGGGTGAAGTCGTCTGGACCTGGGTTCCATGGGAGGAGGACCCGACCCAGGGCAAGGATCGCCCGGTGGTCATCGTCGGTCGCCGGGGCGACATGTTGATCGGCGTGCCGCTCACGTCGAAACGGAGCGACAACGAGCCGCAGGTGCCGGTCGGCACCGGCCCGTGGGATCGAGAGGGGCGCACGAGCTACGCCAAGTTGGACCGGATACTCGAAGTGGATCCGAGCCAGGTTCGCCGCGAAGGAGCGATATTGGGCCGTGGGCACTTCGACGAGATCGTTGCCGCACTGCGCCAACGGTAGACGCCCAAAATCGCCAGCGGGTTGCCAGAATGGCGGCGGGTTTCGGACGGCAGCCGTGCACGCCTAACCTGCAGGTCGTGGCTATTCAGGGCAATCGTGTTCGTATCGGTGTACTCGGTTGCGGAAACGTCGGCGCGGCCTTCGTGCAACTCGTGTCGCGCCAGACCGACAGCATCGAAGCGCGTACCGGTGTCCGGCTCGAGGTCACCCGCGTGGCCGTCCGCAATGTGTCGCGAGAGCGCGAAGTCGATCTTGCTCCCGGCGTGCTGGTCCGCGACGCGCACGGCGTGGTGGATGACCCCGAGGTGGACGTCGTCGTTGAAGTGATCGGTGGCATCGAGCCCGCCCGCGAGCTGATCGCGACGGCACTCGGCAAGGGCAAGCCGGTTGTCACGGCGAACAAGGAACTGCTCGCCAACGTCGGCACGGAACTCTTCGCAGCCGCCGACGCGGCCGGTGTCGACCTGCTCTTCGAAGCTGCGGTCGCGGGTGGAATTCCGCTCATCCGCGCGTTGCGTGAAAGCCTCCGCGGCGAACCGATTCGCCGCGTCCTGGGCATCGTCAACGGCACGACCAATTTCATCCTGACCAAGATGACCGAGCAGGGGGCCGACTATTCGGCCGCTCTTTCGGAGGCTCAGCGTCTCGGATTCGCCGAACGCGATCCGACGGCTGATGTCGAAGGGTTCGACGCAGGCGCCAAGGCTGCCATCATCGCGACTATCTCCTTCGGTGCGAAAGTGGTCGCCGGTGACGTGTACCACGAGGGCATCAGCGGTGTCGGCGCAGCAGACATCGCGATGGCAACGCGCCTCGGCTACGTCGTGAAGCTGCTCGCGATCTGCGAACAGGATCCTCTGACCCGCGAGGTTGCGGTGCGTGTTCATCCGGCCATGGTCCCCAAGCAACACCCGCTCGCGAGTGTCCGGGAGAGCTACAACGCGGTGTTCGTCGAGGGTGATGCTGTCGGCTCGCTGATGTTCTACGGCCGGGGCGCCGGCGGCCTTCCGACGGCCAGCGCAGTGCTCGGCGATGTCATCGATGCCGCTGTCAATCTGCGTCAGGGAACCCATGGTTCACTCGGCACGTTCACCCGGGCCGTGATCCGCCCGATCGACCAGACCAGTTCGGAGTATCTCCTCAGTCTCGATGTGGCCGACCGGCCGGGCGTGCTGCACGCCGTCACCGGCGTGTTCGCTCACAACGACGTCAGTATCCGCGCAGCCGAGCAGGAGGGCTTGCGCGACGACGCGCGTCTCGTGTTCATCACCCACCAGGCCAAGGAAGCGTCCGTCCAGGCATGCGTTCGCGAGCTGCGCGATCTCGATGTCGTCAAGCGCGTCGGCAGCCTGCTGCGCGTGATCGGCGCCTGAGGCGCCGTGCGCTACGTCTCCACCCGGGGCACAGCGCCCGAGCTCGGATTCTGCGATGTGCTGCTTGCCGGCCTCGCCACCGATGGCGGCCTCTACGTGCCCGAGGTGTGGCCCCCGCTCCCGGATCTGTCCGATGTGCGCAGTTACGCGGAGGCCGCCGCCGCGGTCATGGCACCGTTCGTTGGTGACGAGATCCCGCACGACACGTTCTCAAAGCTCTGCAACGACGCCTACGCGACGTTCCGTCACGATGCGGTAGTGCCGCTCGTTCAGATCGGCAACGACGAGTGGTTGCTCGAACAGTTCCACGGCCCGACTCTCGCGTTCAAGGATGTCGCGCTGCAACTCCTCGGTCGGCTGTTCGATCACGTGCTCAGCCAGCGCGGGCAACGCGTCACCATCATCGGTGCCACGAGCGGAGACACGGGCAGCGCCGCGATCGATGCTGTCAAGGACTGTGCCAACGTCGACATCGTGATCCTCTATCCCGCTGGGCGCACGAGCGCAGTGCAGCGGCGTCAGATGACCACCGTGGATTCGCCGAATGTGCACACTGCGGCGGTCGAGGGAAACTTCGACGACTGCCAGGATCTCGTCAAGGCGATGTTCAACGACGCCGCGTTCCGCGACCGGATGGGTCTGTCGGCAGTCAACAGCATCAATTGGGCTCGTGTCATGGCGCAGATCGTCTACTACGTCACGGCGTGCCGCTCACTTCGCGCAACAGCCGACGCCGGAGTCACGTTCAGCGTGCCGACCGGCAACTTCGGCAATGTGCTCAGTGGGTGGATCGCCCGCGAGATGGGTGCACCGATCAACGACTTCATCGTCGCTTCCAACTCGAACGACATCATGACGCGGTTCATCAACGACAACGACATGTCGGCGCGGACCGTCACACCGACGGTCAGCCCGTCGATGGACATCCAGGTCTCTTCCAACTTCGAGCGACTGCTGTTCGAGATCAACGACCGCGACGGCGCCATGACAGCGGAGCAGCTACGCCGCTTCCGCCACGCCGGGTCGCTACATATCGAGGCCGATCAGGTGGCCCGCTGGATCACGCCAGTATTCCGCGCGGCTCGCTTCGACGACGCGGCCACGGTCGCGGAGATCCGCCGCGTCTACGAATCGAGCGGGCAACTGATCGACCCGCACACCGCGACGGGAACAGCGGCCGTGCACGCGCTCGACGCGACGCGCGACGGGCGGCCGGTGGTCACGCTCGCGACCGCGCACCCGGCCAAGTTCCCAGAAGCCGTGCAGCAGGCCACCGGCATCCTTCCCTCGTTGCCAATGCACATGGCAGACATCTTCGATCGCGTCGAGCGGATCAATCTCGTCAGCAACGACCTGGCTGCCGTGCAGGCCTTCGTCGAGGCCGCCGTCACCCGCCACTGAGTGTTGCATCGGGGCCGGCCTTGTGGATAGGGTGCGCTTGCTCAGATCTCCGAGCCACGTCGTCCGATGCGCCCCGCAAGCAATTGCAGGCGGAACCGTGACGGTGTGAATTTTCTCGCTGGTGGTGTGGCTTCCGGCGTCCGTCGTGCTTTCGCACGCCGCTCGCCTCGACGGTTGCCTCACGTCCCGTGCCTTCCGTCCCGTCAGGGACAATCCTCGAAAGTTGGTCCCCTGTGGCTGCGGATGCCCTTGAACAGTCGGTGCTCGAATCGAAAGATCGCGAGCAGTTGGTCGCCATTGCATCGGCGCTCGGCGTGAAGAGCACGTCGCGCGCCAAGAAGGCCGACCTGGTCCAGAAGATCTTGGAGCAGACCGGCGCGGTGCCGTCCAACGGTGCCAAGCTGGGCATCGCGACGAGCGAAGCGGGCGGTTACGCCATCGCCGACGCAACACCCGGCGACAACGTGGCGGCAACCGCCGAAGGCGTCGCAACGGCGACCCCGTCGAATGACACTCGGCCGCTCCGCCCGTCACCCTCCAGGCCCGGTCGTCAGTTTCCCCCGAAGCCGGCGCCGGCCGTCGCTCCGGCTCGGTCGGCGGCCGCGACCGACGAGATCGTGCTCGGTCCCGACGGCGAGCCGCTCGCCGACTGGGAGATCGAACTCCTGCAGCAGGGGATCAGCACCGACACGTCGACGGTCGGCGACGCGAAGGCCTCGTCGGGACCGGCCTCGGCCGGCCGCGGTGGTCCAGATCGTGGATCGGACGATGACGGTGGAGGCGACGCCGATGGTACTGACGGTCCCGATGGTGCCGAGGGGCCAGAAGCGGGCGAGGGCGACGGGGAGGGTCGTAACCGCCGGCGCCGGCGGCGGCGCAACAAGAACCGAGGCGAGAACGCCCAAGACGGTGACCGCACCGATGCCCCCAGACCAGACGGTCAACGTCCAGACGGTCAACGTCCAGACGGTGCCCGCAACGATGCGCAGCGCACCTCCACCAACGCCAACGGCAATCGTACCGACCGCTTCGAGCGCGGCGAGGCAGTCGAAGCGCCGTCGGCTCTGGAGCCCGTCGCCGTTGCCGGTTATCTGGATCTGCGCGACGAGGGCTATGGCTTCCTGCGCGTCAGCGGGTATCTCGCGAGCCGTGACGATTCCTACATCCCAGTCAAGCTCACTCGCCAATACGGGCTCCGCAAGGGCGACTACATCACCGGACTCAGCCGCCCGGCTGGGCGCAACGAGAAGAACCCGGCGTTGCTCGAAGTGCATGCCGTCAACGGCGCCGACCCGGAGAAGGCACGCGACCGGCCGCGTTTCGAGGATCTCACGCCCGTCTTCCCCGACACCAAGCTGCGCCTCGAGAACCCACTCGAGCCGACCAACATGACGGCTCGGATCATCGATCTGATCAGCCCGATCGGGATGGGCCAGCGGGGCATCATCGTGTCGCCGCCGAAGGCCGGCAAGACCACGATCATGAAGACCATCGCGACAGCGATCGAGCACAACAATCCCGAAGTCAAGCTGATCGTGCTGCTGATCGACGAGCGGCCGGAGGAAGTCACCGACATGCGTCGCACGGTGAAGGGCGAGGTGATCGCGAGCACGTTCGACCGCCCGAGCGAAGAGCACACCCAGGTTGCCGAACTGTGCATCGAGAAGGCGAAACGTCTCGTCGAGCAGGGCGACGACGTCGTCATCATCCTCGACGGCATCACCCGCCTCAGCCGGGCCTACAACCTCGCTGCGCCGGCCACCGGTCGGATCATGTCGGGAGGTATCGACGCCGGCGCCCTCTATCCGCCGAAGAAGTTCTTCGGAGCGGCCCGCAACGTGGAAGAGGGCGGGTCGCTGACCATCCTCGCAACCGCGCTCGTCGAGACGAACAGCCGGATGGACGACGCGATCTTCGAAGAGTTCAAGGGCACCGGCAACATGGAACTGCGCCTCGACCGGCGTCTCGCCGAGCGGCGGATCTACCCTGCGATCGATGTCGACGCGTCGAGCACCCGTCATGAGGAGTTGTTGTTCGACCGCAAACAACTGCAGATGGTGTGGAAACTGCGCCGGGTGCTCTCCGGCCTCGCCGCCGACGGCAACGCTGCGCCCGGACTCGAGTTGTTGATGGACCGGTTGAAGACCTTCCGCACCAACGACGAGTTCCTCGCCGAAATCTCCAAGCAACCGGCCACATAACCTTCCACACGACCGGCCACGTAAGGGTTCGCGTAACCGATCGTGTCGGCGCCACCGTCGTCATTTCGGGCTCTCTCGCCGCTACAATTTTCGATTCAGTTCCTATCTTGGAGACTTGTGATGCAGACCGACATCCACCCCACATACGCCGACATGATCGTCAAGTGCACGTGCGGCAATACGTTCACCACGCAGAGCACCAAGACCGGCAATCTCAGCGTCGAACTCTGCAACGAATGCCACCCGTATTTCACCGGCAAGCAGAAGCTCGTCGATTCCGGTGGCCGGGTCGAACGCTTCAACAAGCGTTATGGCGCTCGCAAGGGCCAATAACGCTTTCAGGCGTATGGCGCCATCTGCTGCCCGTAGTGATCTGTTCGCCGCCGCCCGGCACACACCGGGTGGCGATATCCGTTTTCGGGCGGAAACGAGAGTTCTCGCGATGAGTTGAATCAGGACTCAAGCGAGCGCGGGCAGTTACCGATGATTGATCGGGACTATCCACAAGGGGACTCGCTGCCATGATCGACCCGGCTCAGCTCGCGCACCTGCTCCGGCGCACGGAGTACGTCGCCCGGCCGGAGAGAATGGCTCTGCTCGGACCGGGCACGCTCGATGCGGCGATCGACGACATCCTCGACTTCTCCGGCATCGACACGACGCTGCCGAGCACCATCGACCACGACAATCCCGACAATCGATGGGAGCAGTACGTACTGGCAACGAAATGGTGGTTCGACCGGATGGCCTTCGACTCGCCCAAGCCGATGCAGGAGAAGATGACCTTCTTCTGGCACGGGCACTTCACCTCGGCCTACAGCAAGGTCAACAGCGTGTGGGCAATCACTCATCAGAACAAGCTGTACCGTGACAACGCCGTCGGCAACTTCGCGAACCTGACGCACGCGATGGCAATCGAACCGGCGATGCTGGCTTATCTCGACAACGACGACAACAGCGAGGGTTCGCCGAACCAGAACTTCGCCCGCGAGCTGATGGAGCTGTTCACACTCGGAGTCGGCAACTACAGCGAGGACGATGTCATCGCATCGGCGAGGGCGTGGACCGGCCACGGGCTCAGTCCGTGGGTCGACGGCTCGCCCACGTTCCGCCAGTACGAATTCCATCCGACCAACCACGACGACACGAACAAGACGTTCTTCGGAGCGACCAGGAACTGGAACGGCCCGGACATCATCGACGAGATCCTGGTCAACAATGCCGCCAAGAAGATGATCGCCGCCCGTTTCATCGTTGCCAAGGTGTGGGGGTACCTTGCCTATCCCGGGCCACCGACGGCCGTTGTGGACGCGCTGGCCCCGGGGTTCGCCGCAAACTGGAACATCAAGACGATGTTGAAAGCAATGCTGCTCCGCTCGGAGTTCTACGCGACGGCTGCGACGCAGGGCCTGGTACGCAGCCCGGTCGACTGGATCGTTGCGGTGCTGTACTACTCCAAGATGCGCTCCGACGTGCTCAACCCGCAGTGGTACACCGAGGGCATGGGCCAGGAGCCGTTCGATCCCCCGAACGTGTCCGGATGGAAATCGAACGGATACTGGGTCAACACCAGCGCCATCGGCGCACGTGCGAACTTCGCCCAAAATGCGGCGTATCAACTCCACAAGACGAAGAACTATGACTATCTCGCCAAGATTTCGACGACCACCGTCGATCAGGCGATCGACGCCGTCGCGGGCCTGTTCGGCCTGGCGCCACTGTCGGCGGTGACGCGTGGAGCGATGACGGCGTACATGAACGCTCAGCGGGCTGTCGAACCCTGGCTCAGTTGGGCCGAGGTCGACAACCTGCTGTTGATGGGCCTGCTCGCCCCCGAGATGCACGTGTCCTGAGGAGAACCCAGATGCTCGATCCCGACATTTCAGCAGTGGACGCCCTCGCGCTGTTGTCCGTCCGTGACAACGACCCGACCGGGTACAGCCGGCGCCGCTTCCTGCAGATGGTTGGCTGGGGAGTCGGAGGCGGCGCGCTGCTCGGAGGGCTCGGCGCATCGCTCTTGCCCGAACTGATCCCGAGTGAATTTCGCGAGGCGTGGGCGGCCGGCCCGCTCGGGCCGAGCGAGAACATCCTCGTCCTCGTCGGGATGTACGGGGGCAACGATGGGTTGAACACGGTCGTGCCGTACGGCAACCCTCTCTACTATCAGTACCGGTCGAACATCGCGATTCCTGCTGCTCAACTGCTCCATCTCGACGCGAACCTCGGACTACACCCCAATCTCAAGTTTCTGAAAAGTCTGTACGACCAGCAAGAGGTTGCTGTCGTGCAAGGCGTCGGCTACCCGAACCCGGATCTCAGCCATTTCAATTCGATGGCAAACTGGCTCCACGGCGGCAACATCGGCGGCGTGCCCAGGGACGGCTGGGTCGGACGTTGGCTCGACGGTCTCGGCGGGCCGGCCGATCTGTTCAAGGCCGGCATCGTCGGCTCAGGGCTCCCGCTGCACCTCATCGGGCAGAGCCGCCGGGGCACGGCGATCCCGGAGTGGGGCTTCGATTTCGGCGGTGGTACATCGGCCAATGATCAACGCCTGTACACCGCTGTGCGCAGTTTCTCGGCCGCGGCGGCTGGCCGCGGTCCCTGGTTCGACGCAATCGCGCTTGCGGAGCGGAGCCAGATCGATGTCGCTCAGACCGTCGCCCCCCTCTTCGCGGCGGACCTACCGACGGGTCAGTTGGTGCGGCCGATGACGGTCGCAGCGAGACTCATCAATGCCAATCTCGGTCTGCGTGTCATCGACGCAAGCATGGACAATTTCGACAACCACTCGAGCGAACCCAGTGATCATGCCCAACTGCTGCTCGAATTCGACACGGGTCTGGAGGCGTTCTTCGGGACGCTCGACCCGTCCTGGCGTAACCGCGTCACCGTGATGACGTTCAGCGAATTCGGTCGCACCCCATGGTCGAACGATTCCCTCGGTACGGACCACGGCACGTCGAACAACCATTTCGTGATCGGTGCAGGGGTGAAGGGCGGCCTCTACGGCGAGCAACCCTCGCTCGCCGGGCTCGCCCGCTGGGACCGGATGGACTTCAACGTGGACTTCCGGTCGCTCTACGCCACAATGATCGACGGCATCCTCGGTGGCGGTTCGAGCACTGTGTTGAACGGCAACTATCCGACGATCGACCTGTTCCGCCCAGCCGGCCAGTTCGGACCGCCAATCAGGGCTGCGGCTCCTGCGACGGCGTCCGACTTCGTCGGCATCGTGCCCGCCCGCTTGCTCGACACCCGAGACGGCGACGGCGCTCCGATCGACGCCGCGTCCACTCTCACCCTGCGTGTCGCCGGATCCGGCGGCGTACCCGCTGGCGCGGTCGCAGCGGTGCTCAACGTGACCGCCGTCAACGCGACGGTGCGCTCGTTCGTGACCGTGTGGCCGACAGGCCTGAATCGACCGAACACATCGACGTTGAACGTGGGTGGCGGTGACATCGTCCCGAACCTGGTGATCTCCAAACTCGGCGAGTCGGGCCAGGTCGACATCTACAACAATGCCGGTTCGGTGCATTGCGTGGTGGATGTCGTCGGATACTTCCAGAGCGAGGATGCGAGCCGCTTCACGTCGCTGACCCCCGCTCGAATCCTCGATACTCGCGACGGCACCGGGGCTCCGGCCGCTCTCGGACAGGCCGCCAAGATCGACGTGCAGGTTGCCGGTCGAGGAGGTGTCCACAAGGCGGCTGATTCAGTCGTCATGAACGTGACGGTTGCCGATCCGACGGCAGCAGGATTCCTGACGGTCTGGCCGACCGGAGCGGAGATGCCGACGGCGTCGAACCTGAACTTCGTCGCCGGACAGACGGTGCCGAACCTGGTGATCGCGAAGCTCGGCAGTGGGAAGGTGTCGATCTACAACTCCGCCGGAGCGACTCAGGTCATCGCTGACGTGCTCGGCTACTTCCGCTCCGGCACCGGTGCCCGGCTGACCCCGATCCCTCCGGCCCGATTGGTGGATACACGCACCGACGGCGCGGTATCGAGGCCGGTGGCGCAGACCCCGTTCGTGCTGGCTGTACTCGACCGGGGCGGCGTCCCGGGCGCAGCAACGGCCGTGGTGCTCAACGTCACGGCGACCGACGGTACCAACGACGGCTACGTGACGGCCTACCCGAGCGGCGAGGCAGCCCCGCTCGCGTCCAACCTCAACGTCCACGCGGGTCAGACCCGCGCGAACCTGGTGATCGCCAAGGTCGGCGCCGATGGCGCCGTTGCGTTGTTCAACTCCAACGGTTCGGTGCACCTCGTCGTAGACGTGGTCGGCTACTTCACGTCCTGAGCCACAACTCGCGACACGGATGGGCCGCGGATATCTTGGCGTGATGGTGATACCGCTGGACCCTCAGCGCCGCGCGGCGCTGCTCGAGCTGAAGCTGGGCGCGCTCGTGCGCGGTCATCTCGGCTGCGACGTGGACGGCACGGGCGCCACGAAGCAAACGAGGTTCGGGCGGGGTGCTGCGCTCGTCGCGGGAGGAACCGTTTGGGTGCTGCTCGATGATCAGCCAGAGCGTGGCCTCGGAGCTGCCATGGCCTGGATGCAGCGCCAGACCGAAGCGCGTGAACTGGCGCTGATCACCGAAGCGGCCTCTGGGATCCTGACCAGGAGGGCCGAGCTGTTCACCACGCCGATCTCGGTCTGGCACGCCGTCGATCGTCTGCTGGTCCCCGGGGTTGCGGAACCATACCCCCCGCAGGTGATGATCGATCCGGCCCACGAGCCGTTGCGGGAGCTGATCGAACAGGCCGGGGCCGAACCCGTCGAGGAGTACGGAGTGCTCGCTGGTGAGGTGCGCGGCCTGGAAGTCTGCAGGGCAATCACGGATCAGCACACCGGCGAGGTGCGGCTCGAGGTCGGCGTCGGGGCCCACGATCGCGAGGCGTTCCTGATGCTCCACGGCGCACGACCGACAGTCGAAGCACTCGCCGACGTCGTCCGGATCGTGTGCAAGCACCGCGAGCTGGGAGCCGACCATCACCCGCTCAATCGCCTGGGCGCGGAGCGGCTGCTGCGCTGGTTGTCGATCGCGGATCCGGCGCGACTCGGAGCGGCGCGGCTCGAACCGGCGGCGCCTCCCATTGCCAGGGCCAATCTCAAGGATCCTGTGCCGTGTGTTGCCGTCGGCTGGACCCTCGCCGGCAATCCCCTCGTCGCAGTGTATTCGACGGGCATCGACCTCGACCTCGTGCCGTTCGCCGTTGATGCACGCGAGATGCATTCGCCGCATGCCGAGCTGGTGCTCGTCGTGCCCGAGCGCGACGCCTCACCGGTGACGAGAGCACTCGCGCAACGGGCCACGAAGCCGCCGACGGTCGTGGCCTGGTCGTAGGCGAAGGGATCCGCGGTCGACGCCGTAGCCTGCCTTGGCCGTGATTGATCGATTGGATGCCGTAGAGGACGAGTTCCTCACCGTGGAGGCCGAGCTCTCCGACCCGGCCGTGCTGAACGATTCTGGCGTTCTGCGTCAGAAGTCGAAGCGCTACAAGGAACTGACGCCGATCGTCACGCTCATCCGCGCCCATCGCGCGGCGAGCGACGATGCAGCCGCAGCGCGGGAGTTGCTGACGGTCGCGAGTCCGCACGAGCGCGAGATGATGCGCGCCGAGCTGGTTGCGGCGGAGACCGAGATCGATCGCCTCGCCGAGGAGATCCGGTTGCTGCTCCTTCCCCGCGACCCGAACGACGGCAGGTCGGTGATCGTGGAGATCCGCGGCGCAGAGGGCGGCGAGGAAGCAAACCTGTTCGCGAGGGACCTGTTCGATATGTATGTGGGTTACGCGTCGCAACAGGGCTGGTCCGTCGATGTCTTGTCGAGCGATGTCAGCGATCTCGGCGGCCTCAACCAGACGACGTTCATGGTCAAGGGCGACACGACGTGGGGACGGCTCAAGTTCGAAGGCGGCACCCATCGGGTGCAGCGCGTGCCGGTCACCGAGAGCCAGGGCCGGATCCACACCTCCTCGGCTACCGTGCTGATCCTTGCCGAAGCCGAAGAGGTCGACGTCGAGATCGACGAGAAGGACCTTCAGATCGATGTCTACCGGGCCAGCGGTCCCGGCGGCCAGGGTGTCAATACGACCGACTCGGCCGTTCGGATCACCCACAAGCCGACCGGTATCCAGGTTGCGATGCAGGACGAGCGGAGCCAGCTCCAGAACCGGGCCAGGGCGATGATCGTGCTCCGCGCCCGCCTGCTGCAGGCCGCCCAGCAGCAGGCCGACGCGAAGGCATCGGCCGAGCGCAGGTCACAGGTCGGCACGGGCGGACGGGGCGAAAAGATCCGGACCTACAACTACAAGGAGAACCGGGTCACCGATCATCGCATCGGTTTCACGACCTATCGCCTGCAAGACGTGCTGGCCGGCAATCTCACCGAGACGGTCGAAGCCTTGATCGCCGACGAGCGGGCGCGTCAGCTCGCGAACGGTGATGACTGAATCGAAGCCCGGCGACGGCACCGTTGCGTGGCGCCGGTTGTGGGCGGACACCGCTACGGCGCTCGGCGACAGGACCCAAGCCCGATGGATGTGCGAGGTGGCGAGCGGTTGTGATGGCGCCGAGTTCCTGGCCGAACTCGATCAACCGGCCGCCAACGCCATGGTGGCACACCTCGATGCGATGATTGCCCGTCGTCTCGCCGGCGAACCATTGCAGTACGTGTTGGGCAGATGGCAGTTCCGCACACTCGACCTGATGATCGACCGGCGGGTCCTGATCCCTCGCCCGGAAACCGAATGGGTCTGTGAGACCGCGCTCGCTGCGGCCCGGGCGATGGCACGGTCGTCGCTGACGATCGTGGACCTCGGCACCGGCAGCGGTGCGATCGGGCTCTCGATGGCAGCCGAGCTTGCGCCGGGCAGCGCTTCGGTCTGGTTGACGGACATCTCCGCAGACGCGCTCGATGTCGCCAGCGCAAACCTCGCCGGGATCGCCGGATCGGCAGCCTCGGTGAGGGTTGTGAAGGGCTCGTGGTTCGAGGCCCTGCCGGAGGAACTGCGCGGCATCATCGACGTCATCGTCGCCAATCCTCCCTATATCGCCGTTGGCGATCCGGACGTCGAGGCCGATGTGACGTCATGGGAGCCGCATCTCGCGTTGTTCGCCGGCGGTGACGGCCTGGGCGACATTCGAGTCATCGTGGCAGGCGCCGTCGATTGGCTCCGCCGTGGCGGAGCCGTCGTGTTGGAGATCGGTTCGGACCAGGGTGACGCGACCCGTTCGCTGTTGCGCGCAGCGGGTCTGGCTGAGGTGGAGATCCGTCAGGACCTCACTGGTCGGGACCGGATCGCGATCGCCCGCCGGGCATAGTGCTCAGCCCGACGTGGTCAGCCCGGCGTGGTCAGCCCGACGGCGGATCAGACGGGCGGCGCGATCAGACGGGCAGACCGCCTGCCGCGCCTGCCGCCGCCGCCCCCTCGCTCGACCCTCTCGCCGGCCGCGATTGGGCTCACTGCCCGTGTGTTCACCACCCCGGCGCGGGATCAGACGGGCAGACCGCCGGCCGCCGCCCGCGAACGCCGCCGCCGCCCCCTCGCTCGACCTCCTCGCTTGGACGCGATTGGGCTCATTGCCCGTGTGTTCACCACCCCGGCGCGGGATCAGACGGGCAGACCGCCGGCCGCCGCCCGCGCCCGTCGGCCGCGAACGCCGGCCGCGAACGCCGCCGCCCCGTCGCCCGACCTCCTCGCCGGCCGCGATTGGGCTCACTGCCCGTGTGTTCACTACCCCGGCGCGGGATCAGACGGGCAGACCGCCGGCCGCGCCCGTCGGCCGCAGACTGCGGGCCACGGGCCGCAGACGCAGACCGCGGGCGTCGGCGTCAGTCGAAGCGGGCGGCGAGTTGACCGAGGAGGTTCTGCTCGCGTTGATCGAGTTCGTGATCGGCGCCGGCAACATCGCGTGCTGCTGAGAAAAGCGAGGCGCGCAGCACTCTGCTGCTGATCCGGGCATCGATCGAATCGAGCAACGCGTCGATCGCGTCGGTCGACAATGCGTTGCGAACCTTGGCCATCGCCTGCCCGAGGTACTGATCGAACGAGAACGTGTCGCTTTCCCAGCCGGAATCTGCGCTGATGTTTCGAATCTCGTCGACCTCTTCGTTGGTGATGTGGTGGTCGACGATCATCACCAGCAGCAGCAGTTCGACCGCAGCTTCGTGCTCGCGATCCTCGGTTGCGTGAACGGCGACGTTCGCGTAGAGGACCCTGAGTTCGGTGTTCACGAGTTACAACGTAGCTCGGTTCTCCGTGGCCGGTTTGTTCTGGCCGATTCCCAATGAACGACGCAGGAATGCGAGCTGGTGGAGTAGCAGATTCTCGGCAACCGTCTCCTGGGGCGTCATGTGGGTCACTCCGGACAGTGGGAGGACCTCGTGTGGCTTCCCGGCGGCGAGTAGGGCTGAAGACAATCGCAGCGTATGGGCGGCAACGACATTGTCGTCGGCGAGACCATGGATCAGCAGCAGGGGGCGGGCGAGCTGATCTGCGAGCGGCAGGAGTGAAGATCGGTCGTACGGCTGCGGATCGGTGAGCGGGTCGCCGAGATAACGCTCCGTGTAGTGGGTGTCGTACAGCCGCCACTCCGTGACGGGTGCGCCCGCAACGGCTGCGTGGAACACATCCGGCCTGGCGAGTACGGCGAGCGCAGCGAGGTAGCCCCCGAAGCTCCAACCGCGGATACCGACCCGGTCCCTGTCGAGGGTGATCCCCTTGCCGGCGAGGATCTCCGTGACGGCATCGAGACCCCGTACCTGATCCTCGATCACCGGACCAGCGAGGTCGTGATGCACGGCGCGCTCCCATTCGCTTCCGCGTCCGGGTGTGCCGCGACCGTCGACGATGATCACCGCGAAACCCTGATCGGCGAACCACTGTGACGACAGGTACCCACTGCGCGCGCTGAGCACGCGTTGGGCGTGCGGTCCGCCGTATGGATCGAGCAGGACGGGCAGCGGTCCGTCCGTTGGATCGCTCGGCAGCAGCACCGCGACCGCGAGGTCGTCGTCGCCGACCCGGTAGATGGTGACGTTCGCGGCGACGAGGGGAGTCTGGGCGTTGGAGGCGATGGTTCTCTCGCCGACAGTCACGATGGCGCCATCGCGGTCGAGCGTGGCGGACCGGATTGCGGTCGTCGGACCTCCGACCGTCGCAGTGTGGATGCCCGGCTGCTCGCCGGTGAGTTGACACCACGACACCGCGCCGTCGGCGAGCGAACACGTCCAGACGTGCTGGACGGTCGGGTCGTCGAGAGGGTTCGCGAGGAACGTCACGGTTTCGTCGCCGACACCGACGACGGCGCGAACCTGGATGTCGCTCGGCGACACGACGTCGTCGCCGATCAGCAGCCGGCGCGCGCCGGCACGGTCGGCCGCCATGATCAGGCGGCCGTCGGCGAGCTGATCCGGCGTGCCGGGCACGAGCTCGACCCACTGGTCGTCGTGGTCGTGGAACAGGACCGTCGTCTTGCCGCTGACCGGATCCGCGGCGAGGACGACCAGATCGGTCTGATCGCGCGACTGCACGGTGAGCAACAGGCGATCGACGGTCGGCCAGGCGACGTTGGCGAGGTATGGGAACGAGTCCGTGTCCCACTCGACCTGGACCGAGGAACCGTCGAGCAACAGGATATGCAGCGTCACGACGGCGTTGTCGGTGCCGGCTGCCGGATAGCGGTGTTGCGTCGGGGACGTCTCGGGATGCGCAGGATCGGCGATGTGCCAGGTCGAGATCGGCGCGGTGTCGGCCCGCTCGACTGCGATCGCCGAGCCGTCCGGCGACCACCAGTAGCCACGCTGGCGGCCCATTTCCTCGGCCGCGATGAACTCGGCGCTACCCCATGTGACGGTGCCCGCGTCCGGCTCGCCGACGAGTTCCCAGCTGCTTGCGTCGAGCTCGCCGATGCGCAGAGCGGCGCCGGACACATACGCGAGGCGGCGCGCCAAGGGGTCGGGTCGGGGATCGAAGACCGGACCCTGCACGGGTAGTTCTCTGACCGCTCCGCTCAATAGGCCGACGACGAACAGCCGGCCTCCGAGCGCGAACGAGGCGACGGTGACGGCTTCATCGGTAGCGTACGCGACCACGCCCCCGGCACCCTCCCGGGTTCGTTCGCGGCGGGCGCGCTCTTCGGGGGGTAGGTCTTCGTCGCTGCCGTCCGCGAGCAGCGTCCGCGGGTCGGCCACCATGCGCTCGGTTCCACATGCGAGATCGAGCACCCACAGGCTGTTGACGGGATCGTCGCCGGCGGCGCTGCGGCAGAACACGACTCGCAAGCCGTCCGGCGACACCATGAGATTGCGCGGCTCGCCGAGGGTCAGCCGCTGGGTGCGCGCGTATTGACGAGGAAAGGTGAGTTCGGTCATCGACGTGAAACGGTACTCACAAATCGGTCACGGTTTCACCAGGATCTTGGCGTGGGTCAGCGGGCTGGCGAGATCGGCGAACGCCTGCGGCACGTCGTCGACGCCGACGGTTCCGGTGATCCACGACGACAGATCGACGCGACCGTCGGCGATCGAAGTGAGCGCAGAGGAGAACTCGCTCGGCTCGTAGCCGAGCACGAATTGGATGTTCAGCTCGCGGCCGATGCCGAGCATCGGATACAGCCGGTCCTCCTGCATGCATGCGCCGACGACGAGGATGCGGGCATGACGCGGTGCGACCCGCATCGCTTCGTTGATCATTCCGGGCACGCCTACTGCTTCGAAGATGACGAGCGGACGGACTCCGTCGATCTTGCGCCACGCGTCGATCGCGCTGGTCTCGCGGGGGTCGACGACGACGTCGGCACCCATCGTGACGGCGAGTGCTCGCCGCTTCGGCGAGAAGTCGGCGGCAACGACGGGACCGATGCCGCGCATCTTCAGCGCGGCGATGCATGCCAACCCGACAGGGCCGAGTCCGATCACGATTGCCGATTCGCCGCCGGCGATCCGGCTCTTCGCGACAGCGTGGACTCCGACCGCGAGCGGCTCGGTCAGCGCGGCGAGATCGACTGGGAGGCCCGCCGGGACCTTGATTCCCATCAGTTCGTTGAGCACCATCAATTCGGCGTAGCCACCGGGGTAGACGTTGCTGAATCCGATTCCGTGGAGGCCGCCCGCGTCGAACGCGATCGGCATCGACACGACCACGTCACCGACCGCGAGCTTGTCGACGTCGGGGCCGAGTTCGACGACCTCGCAGCAGAACTCGTGGCCCATCACCATGTCCATCGACGGCTCGAACATCTGCATCGACACGGGGTCGGGGGGCTGGCTCTCGCTGAGCCGGGCGCTGATCTCTCGCTGCTCACGGCCGTGGCGCAACAGGTGCAGGTCGCTGCCGCAGATTCCGCACGCGAGCACCTTGGTCAGGACCTGTCCCGGACCGGGCGTCGGTTCAGCGATGTCATCGACTCGCAGTTGCCAATCGCGGACCACGGCTGCTCTCACGCCGGCAGCGTAGGTGAAACCGCTCGCGGTGACGAGAGCCGCAGCGACAATGCTGCTACGGCCGGCTGAACGAGGCGATCGCCTGCACGATGACGTCGAACGCTGCGTCGGCGTCGACTGCGGTGAGTACGTCGCAGTTCCTTGCCGGGCGCTCGATCAGGTGCCGCTGATCGATGAGGGTCATGCCTCGCGTGTGCTCACCCTGTGTTTCGATGACGACGTGACGCGGCTCGCGCTGGAACAGATCCGGATGGGTCAGCACCATGACGGCCAACGGGTCGTGCACCGCTGCGCCGCGCATGTCAGCGTTCCGTGCCAGGTAGGCGCTGGTGAAGAACGTGAGCAGATCGGCGAGCAGGGCGGCGAGCCGGCCCGGCACGGCGCGCACGCTGCCGATCCGCTCAGGAGTGGCCTGGAACTGATGCGTCACGTCGAGCCCGCTCATGATCAGCGGCCCGCCGTACCCGAACACGATCGCCGCCGCTTCCGGGTCTGCCCAGAGGTTGAACTCGGCTGCCGCTGTGCGATTGCCGAACGAGCCGCCGCCCATCAGGGAGATTCCGGCGATCCGGCCGCCGAGGTCCGGCGCAGCGCGCAATGCCAGGGCGATGTTCGTCATCGGTCCGGTCGGCACGAGCCACACGCCCTCGTGCGCACGGCAGGTCTCGATGATGAAGTCGATCGCCTGGTCGCTGTCGGCCCGGCGCGACGGCTCCGGCAGGGCGGCCCCGTCGAGCCCGCTCGCGCCGTGTACGTAGCCGGCGTGGCGAGGTGGTGCGACCAGCGGCCGGTTCGCTCCGCTGTGAACGGGTGTGTCGAGACCGAGCAGGTCGGTCATGATCAGCGCGTTACGGGTGGTGAGATCGAGCGGCGCGTTGCCGGCCACGGTTGTGATGCCGAGCACGTTCGTGTGTGCCGCGGCAACGACGATGGCGATCGCGTCGTCATGGCCGGGGTCGCAGTCGAGGATGATGGAGAGCTGTGTCGACATATGCCTCAAGCATGACACCAGGATGGGTTCAGGCCCCACCCCATTCTCACTGTCAGTCGACGGTGAGGTTACCTTCCGCGTTGAGCGTCGCGGGACGCCCGACCCATTCGCCGGCACACATCGCGGTCACCAAACCGGCATCCCTCGATGATCCCCACGCCCGTCGCCCGTCGGCAAGCAGGCACGCAGCGAACGCGGTTTCCGGTTGGCCGTCGCGGTCGTGGATCACGGTGTACGCCTCGATCGTCACCGCACCGGCAGCATCTTCACCGTCGGCGAGTTCGCGTCGTGGCATCGCGTCGATCTCGTCCTGCGGATACTCGTACTTGAAGCCGGCCGCCGGTGGCTCGGTGCTGTACACGCCGAAGGCATGCTTGGTGGCATAGCCGCCGTTGGCCCACACCAGCCCGTTCGTTCCCCGCCGCTCGCGCAGGTCGTTGATCACCGTCGCAATTGCATGCATCACATAATTGTTCCATGGGCCGCCGGCGAACGACAGCCCACCGGTGCGAGTCAGCTGCCGGTCGAGCGACAGTCCGAGCGACTGTGCGCCGAGCTGTACTGCTGATGGGAAGCAGCTGTATAGGTCGACGATGTCGATGTCGTCAATCGTCAGCCCGGCCAACTCCAATGCACGCCGGCCCCCGAGCTCGATCGCAGGCGTGCGGGCAAAACTCCACCGGTTGGACATGTACGGGTGCTCGTGACAGTCGGTACCGGAGTGGATGAAGATCCAGCGATCTCTCGCAATGCCGAGCGCCTCGGCCTTCTCGGCGCTGCACATGATCAGCGCGGCCGCCATGTCGACGTCGTTGTTCGAGTTCATGTACTTGGTGTACGGGAAGCCGATCATCCTGTTCGACGGCGACGGTGTGCGGATCTCCTCGGCGGTACGGGCCACCTGCAACCACGCATTCGTGTTCGTCGCCGCGACCTCGCTGAACCGCGACCACAGCTCGCTCGCGATCCGAAGTTGCTCGGCGACGGTCCGCCCGGCCGCTGCTCGGATCGCTGTTTCGAACATCGGATAGATCTGGACCGGCAGGTACAGGCCGTGCTTGCGCTCGCCAGGGTGACTCATGTCCAGCTCTTCGCCGCTGATCCGGGGGTTCTGCCCCTCCGGCGCCTTGCGCCAGTGCAGTTCGACGTTGTGCTTGCGGGCCCTCATCCGCGTACGGGTGGTCTCACCACCGGTGAGGATCGCAAGCTCGACCTCGCCGTTGTGGATCGCGGTCGCCGTGTTGTTGACGAGCGTCTGCGGGCTGTTGCCGCCGTTCGTGGTCAGGACGGTTTCGCGCGGTGTGAGCCCGAGCTGTTCGGCGATCACGAACGCGGGGTCGCCGTAGCGCCAGCTGAGCAGTGACACGACGCTGATCGAGTCAGGATTCGGGGGCGTGGCCAGGCCGGCGTCGCGGGCAGCGAGACGAATCGCCTCGCACATCAGGCCGACGGGGTCGAGGGCATCATCGACGCCGGACGCGTGCTGCGCGAACTGTCCGCCGCCGATGAGGACGGGGGTACGCGGGTCGATCGACATAGCGGCCGAGGCTAGAGGGGTGCGCGACTTTTCGGCGAGTGCTGGCCGCAGACCTAAGCTCGACGTGTGTCACGCATCGCAATTGGGTCCGATCACGCCGGCTTCGCTCTGAAACAGCATTTCATCGCGGTGCTCGAGGGCGCCGGTCTCGACGTCGACGATCACGGCACACACAGCACGCAGAGCGTGGACTACCCCCCGATCTGCGCAGCCGTCGGGCGCACCGTTCGCGACGGTCGAGCCGATGTCGGCATCGTGATCGGTGGCAGCGGCCAGGGCGAGCAACTCGCCGCCAACAAGGTGCACGGCGTGCGTGCAGCACTCTGCAATGACCTGTACACCGCTCGGATGGCCCGCGCCCACAACGACGCCAACGTGTTGAGCATCGGCGCCCGCGTCATCGGTGAAGCGCTCGCCGAGGAGATCCTGATGATCTTCCTTGCCACACCGTTCGAGGGTGGACGCCACGAACGGCGCGTCGACCAGATCACCGCCATCGAAAGCGCCGAATCGGCCCGCTGATCCACGCTCGCCGCTCGCCCAGCACCACCAGGAGAATCGTCATGCCTTGGCCATCAGACGTCGATCCGGACACCGAAGTCTTCGATCTCATCGACCGTGAAGTCACTCGTCAGTCCATCGGCATCCAGCTGATCGCGAGCGAAAACTTCACGTCGCCGGCCGTCATGCGCGCCACCGGATCGGTTCTGACCAACAAGTACGCGGAGGGGTACCCGGGCAAGCGTTATTACGGCGGCAACGCGATCGTCGACGACATCGAGGCGCTCGCGATCTCGAGGGCCAAGGATCTTTTCGGAGCCGAGCACGCAAACGTGCAACCGCACAGCGGGGCGAGCGCGAATATGGCCGTCTATCTCGGCCTGCTCGACGCGGGCGACACCGTCATGGGACTCAGCCTCGATCACGGCGGTCATCTCACCCACGGATCGCCCGTCAATGCGAGCGGAAAGTTCTACAACTTCGTGTCGTACAAGGTGGACCAGAGCGACGAGCGGATCGACTACGACAAGATGCGCGACCTCGCGATCGAGCACCACCCGAAGATGATCGTGGCCGGCACCACGAGCTATTCCCGCCGGCTCGATCCCGACGTCTTCAGAAGCGTTGCCGACGAGGTCGGCGCGCTGTTGATGTTCGACATGGCCCACATCGCCGGGCTCGTCGCCGGCGGCGCCCATCCGAATCCCACGGCGGTCTCCGACGTGGTCACGTTCACGACCCACAAGACGCTTCGCGGCCCCCGTGGCGGTTGCATCCTGTCCAAGGCAGAGCACGCGGCCAAGATCGACAAGGCGGTCTTCCCCGGAAGTCAGGGTGGTCCGTTGGAGCATGCGATCGCGGGCAAGGCCATCGCGTTCCGAGAGGCGATGCACCCGAGCTTCACCGAATACGCGCACCAAATCGTGAAGAACGCTTCGGCCCTCGCCGAAGCCCTTGCTCATCAGGGTTTCCGGCTCGTCAGCGGCGGCACCGACAATCACCTGATGGTGGTCGACCTGCAACCGTTCGACGCCGAGCTGACCGGCAAGCAGGCGCAGAGCGTGCTCGACGAGGCCGGGATCACGCTGAACAAGAACACGATCCCCAACGATCCGCGCAGCCCGTTCGTGACGAGCGGGGTCCGCATCGGCACGCCGAGCGTTACGACGCAAGGCATGAAGGAACCCGAGATGACCGAGATCGCCGGGCTCATCGCGGCGGCGCTCCGCGGCCGTGCCCAACAGGGTGAACTCGCCGACGTACGCACGCGGGTGGCGTCGCTTTGCGCACGTTTCCCCGTGTACGGCTGAGTCGCGATGCCAAGCACCGCCGGATACATGATCGTCGGCGGCTGCGCGGCCGGAGCGACGTTCGGGCTGACGCCGGTGGTGTCGAAGGTCGCATTCCGGCTCGGCTGGGTGGCGCAACCCGACGATCGCCGCGTCCATACCGTGGCAACACCCGACGTCGGCGGTATTGCGATGTTCCTCGGCTTCGCAGTCGCGCTGGGTGTCAGCCGGCTGTTGGATGGGTTCGACACGCTGTACGCACGTAACTCCGAACCACGTGGTGTGCTGATCGCGGCGGCGGTGATCTTCCTCGTCGGTCTCGCCGACGACGTCCGCAATCTCTCCGCGCCCGCCAAGGTGGCCGGCACCGTTGCAGCCGGACTGATCCTCGTCTACTACGGCGTCACGATGTACTACTTCCGGCTTCCGCTCGTCGACGTTTTCGCGCTCGCTGACGAGTGGGTCCCGCTTGTCACCGTTGTCTGGTTGCTCGGCATGAGCCAGGCGATCAACCTGATCGATGGCCTCGATGGCCTGGCTGCCGGCATCGTTGCGATTGGCGCAGCCGCGTTCTTCCTCTATAGCCGCGAGCTGGACGCGAGAGGCGCGTTGGCGCCCCCGAACATCGGACCGCTGATCTGCATCATCACGGTCGGCATCTGTCTCGGCTTCCTGCCCCACAACTTCAACCCGGCCAGGATCTTCATGGGTGACGGGGGAGCGTTGCTGCTCGGCCTCTTGATGGCATCCGCCACGTCCGTCGTCGGCGGCCGGATCTCGCCGGACGCGCCGCAGCAGTTCTTCGGCCAGGGCTACTTCTTCGTTGCACCCCTGCTGATCCCGTTGATCATTCTCGGCGTCCCGATCTTCGACACGCTCTTTGCCATCATCCGCAGGGCGTCGCGACGGCAGAGCTTTGCAACCGCCGACAAGGGACACCTCCACCATCGCCTGATGAACCTCGGTCACGGCCAACGCCGCAGTGTGCTCATCCTCTGGTTGTGGACCGCGCTGCTCTCTGCATTCGTCCTCTATCCGGTGTACACCACCGGCGGCGCAACGCTTGCGACGCTCGGCGTGCTCGCGCTCGGACTGATCCTGTATACGGTGCTGCACCCCGAGGCTCGACGGACTCGGGGCGTGACGAAGAATTCGCGGCCCTCGGCGCCCGACGCCGACCCGGAATTGGAGTTGGAAGAGCCGACCCGCTAGATTGTTCTCGCGTTCACAAGCTCGTCGGCATCGGCGCCACGGGCCAGGAACTGCGAGCCGCCCTCATGGACCTCCTCTCGAACAAACACCCAGACACCAACAATGGCATCGGCCGCGGGATGGAATTCGCCGTCCTGGTGTTGGTGTTCCTCGGCGTCGGCTATCTGCTCGATCGGTTGTTCGGCACCAAGCCGCTGTTCATGATCGTGTTCGTGGTGCTGGCGCTCGTCGGTCAGTTCGCGAGCCTCTACTACAGCTACGACATGCGGATGAAGGCGCTGGAAGCCGAGCGGGCCGACGGCGCTCGTTCCGGGAAGGCTACGCTGTCGTGATGAATTCGCCGGCTGCCTTGACGACCCGGCTCGAGGGTCCAGCCCCCGAAGTCGAAGTGTCGCGCGACATGATCCGCCGAGGTCTGCTCGTGGCCCCTCTGCTCGTGGCCATCTGCGGGGTCATCTGGGGAATGCGTGGCGTGTCGTCGTCGGCGTACGGGATCGGGCTGGTGCTCATCAACTTCGCGCTGGCAGCCGGCTCGATTGCTGTCACCGCTCGGATTTCGCTCGGGCTCATGATGGGCGCCATTCTCTTCGGGTACTTGATCCGGCTCGGCATCTTGTTCCTCGCCTTCTTCATCGTCAAGGATTTTGGCTGGGTGTCGCGACCGGCCCTCGGAACCACCATGATCGTGACCCACCTCGGGCTTCTCATCTGGGAACTCAAGTACGTCGCAGCCTCGCTGGCTTACCCCGGCCTGAAACCCCGCCCCTCTCGCACTCACTAGAACGGAAGACAAATCGTGCTAGGACTCGAATTCCCGCAGATCAACGAAGTGATCCGCTGGCAGAATATTTTTGGCAGCTTCAACAAGATCGCCTTGATGGCCTGCGCAGCGGCCGTGATCGGCATCGGGGTGTTCCTCCTCGCCGGCAACAAGGATCCGCTGAAGGCCCCAAAGGGCATTCGCAACCTGGCCGAGACCATCGTCGAGTTCATCGAAGACACGATCATGCAGACGATCGGCAAAGACGGCCTTGTGTGGACACCGTGGATCCTGTCGCTCTTCGTGTTCGTCTACCTCTGCAACGTGCCCGGCATCATCCCGATCCTGCAGATGCCGGTGACGGCGCGTATGGCATTGCCGCTGTTCCTCGCGGTAGTGGTCTGGATCGTCTACATCGCCGTCGGTCTGCGACACCAGAAGGCCGGCTACTTCAAACACATGCTGTGGCCGCCCGGAGTGCCTGTGGCGATGAAGCCGTTGGTCGGCCTGATCGAGTTCGCCTCGAACATCATCCTCCGCCCCTTCTCGCTGGCCATCCGACTTTTCGCCAACATGCTCGCCGGGCACATGCTGCTCGTCACCTTCTCGCTGCTCAGCGCGGCCCTGTTCCAAGCCCACACCAACAAGTTCCTCCTCGTGCCGATGGGCATCTTGCCGCTGTTCATGCTGATCTTCTTGACGGCATTCGAGGTGCTCGTCGGCTTTCTGCAGGCGTACATCTTCATGATCCTGACGTGTGTGTACATCGGTCAATCGCGCCATTCCGAGCACGCCGAAGCACACTGATCCACCCGCTCTTCTCGAACACCCCCTCTCCCCTTTACACCAACCCCACCCCAGGAGAATGCACCCCATGGAAGCACTGAGCCGCCTCATCAGCGATACCAAGCCGATTCAGACCCCCGACGAAGCCAAGAAAGCAGCTGCCGCAATTGGCGCGGGCTTCGCCTACGGTCTCGCCGCAATTGGGCCTGGCATCGGCATCGGCTACGTCGTCGGGAAGGCGATCGAAGCAATGGCCCGCCAGCCAGAGGCGGCCGGCATGGTGCGTACCACCATGTTCTTGGGCATCGCCTTCACCGAAGCCCTTGCCCTCATCGGGTTCGTGGTCTTCATTCTGCTCGGCCTCTGAGCGGAACCATTCTGTTGTCGACTCGTCAGATGTCGCCAAGTTCGTTGCCGAAGGAGCAATCGTGCTGACAGCAACCGTCACCCACACGCGTGGGTCGTTTGTGGTGACCGTTCACCATCCCGCAACGGCGGGCACCGACGGTTCAACTGCAATCACGACCGAACCCAAGCCCGGCCCGAGCCCCATCGTGCCCGAGCTCAAAGAAGTCGTCTGGACATCCGGCGCGTTCGTGGTGTTCGCCGTACTGATGCGCTACTTCCTCTATCCGCGTTTGCGCAAGGGGATGGACCGTCGCTACACCTCGATCCGCGAGGACCACGATGGCGCAGATGCAACTCGTGCCTCTGCCAAGACCGAGGTCGCCGACTACGAAGCCGAGCTTGCGGGTGTCAAAGCGCAAGCTGCGGCGCATATCGATGTTGCACGGCGCACCCTTGAGGCCGAGCGCACCGCGCGTCTCGCGACCGTGAACGCGGAGATCGCTACCAAACGGGGCCAAGCCGCAACAGCGGCCGAGTCGGCACGAGCAGCGGTGCAGGGCCAGATCGAGGCGGCGGTCACCGATGTCAGCAGCCGCGCGATCGAACTCGCGGTCGGCAAGGCACCCGATCCTGGCGTGGTGCAGCGTGTCGTCGCCGAGGTCATGAGCGTGGGGGTTTCCCGATGAGAATGCTCTATACCATCGCCCGATTCATCGCCGAAAAAGAACCCCCGAGTCAAGACAGCGAGGGCATCACCACCCATTCGGCGTGGTTCCCGGAGAAGTCCGAGATCATCTACGGCACATTTGCGTCGCTGCTGATCTTCTTCCTGCTGTACAAGTTCGCCGGCCCGTTCGCCAAAAAGGCGATGGCGGCCCGCACCGAGCGAATCCAGAAGGAACTCGACAGCGCAGCGGCCGACAAGTCTGCTGCTGCAACCGAAGCCAGCGACATCCGCCAGGCCAAGGGCGATATCGGCGCCGAACGCGACCGGCTGATGGCCGACGCGGCCGTTCAGGCCGAGGCGCTGTTGGCCGACGGCCGGGTCCGGCTCGACGCCGAAATGGCAGAGTTGTTGGCCAGGGCCGATGCAGACATCGCGACAGCCAAGAGCCGTAGCATCGACGAACTCCGTGCCGAGATATCCCGCCTGTCGGCGTCGGCGGCCGATCGAGCCGTTGCCGAATCCGTCGACGACGCCACCCATCAGAACCTTGTCGAAGCGTTTATCCAAAAGGTCGGTGCGTCAGCATGAGCGATCCCGTGATCGAAGGATACGCAAAGGCCCTGTTCGAGGTTGCCCGGGCGGAAGGCTCGCTCGACGAGGTCGAAGACGAGCTGTTCCGCTTCGCTCGCAGTTACGAAAACAGCGAGTCATTGCGCAACGCGCTCATTGACGAAATGATCCCTGCCGGCAAGCGCCAGGCCATCGTCGAGGATCTGCTCGGCGGCAAGTCCACGGCGACCACGGTCCAGTTGGTCAGCATGGTAGTCGGCTCCGGCCGCGGTCGAGACCTGCCCGCCATCATCGATCAGCTCGTCGAGCGGGCGAGCAGCGCCAAGAACCTCGAGGTCGCGCAGGTCCGCAGCGCGATTGCCCTCACCGACGATCAGCAGACCCGTCTCAGCGCCGCTCTGGCCAATGCCACCGGCAAGCAGGTCAACTTGAAAGTGGTCGTCGATCCCTCCGTGCTCGGGGGCATCATTGCGACTGTGGGCGACACCGTCATCGACGGCAGCGTCCGTACCCGCCTCGACCAATTGAAGGCCCGGCTGTAAGGCCACGGCTGTACCACGAAACGAACGATTACAGGAACGGAAACGACATGGCAGAGCTCACGCTGAGCGCCGGCGACATTGCGGCAGCACTGAAGAAGAATCTCGAGGGCTTCGAGCCTTCGCTCGAGGCACGCACCGTTGGCCGCGTCACCGAAGTCGGCGACGGCATCGCCCGTGTGTCGGGCCTGCCCGACTGCGGCGTCAACGAATTGCTCGAGTTCGCCGACGGTTCGGTGGGTCTGGCCCTGAACCTCGATGAGGAATCGATCGGCGCTGTCATCCTCGGCAACTCCGACGCGATCGAAGAAGGCCAGCCGGTGAAGGCGACAGGGCGCATTCTGTCGGTGCCGGTCGGTGATGCCCTGCTCGGCCGGGTCGTCAACGCGCTCGGCCAGCCGATCGACGGCAAGGGTGACATCGTCGGTGGTATCCAGCGCCGGGTCGAGATCCAGGCGCCGGGCATCATGGGCCGTAAGCCCGTGCACGAGCCGCTGCAGACCGGCATCAAGTCGATCGACGCGATGACCCCGATCGGTCGTGGTCAGCGTCAGTTGATCATCGGCGACCGCAAGACCGGTAAGACAACGGTCGCGATCGACGCGATCATCAACCAGCGTGGCCTCGGCGTGAAGTGCATCTACGTCGCGATCGGCCAGAAGGGTTCCACCGTCGCCCAAACCGTCGCGACGCTGCGTCAATACGGTGCGATGGAGTACACCGTTGTCGTTGCTGCCCCCGCAAGCGAGCCGGCTCCGTTCAAGTACCTCGCTCCCTACGGCGGCTGCGCGATGGGTCAGCACTGGATGGAAAATGGTGAGCACGCGCTCATCGTGTACGACGACCTTTCCAAGCAGGCCGAGGCGTACCGTCAGGTCTCGCTGTTGCTGCGCCGGCCGCCGGGCCGTGAGGCGTACCCGGGCGACGTGTTCTACCTCCACAGTCGTCTGCTCGAACGTGCTGCCAAGCTCAGCGACGAGCGTGGCGCCGGTTCGCTCACTGCGCTGCCGATCATCGAGACCAAGGCCGGCGACGTGTCGGCGTACATCCCGACCAATGTGATCTCGATCACCGACGGCCAGGTGTACCTGCAGGACAACCTGTTCAAGTCGGGCGTGCGCCCTGCAGTCGATGTCGGCATCTCGGTGTCTCGCGTCGGCGGTGCTGCCCAGATCAAGGCGATGAAGAGCGTCGCCGGGACCTTGAAGCTCGACCTCGCCCAGTTCCGCGAGCTCGAGGCGTTCGCCACGTTCGGCTCGGAACTCGACGCGATCTCCAAGGCCCAGCTCGAGCGTGGTTATCGCCTCGTCGAACTGCTCAAGCAGCCGCTCAACAGCCCGATGCCCGTCGAGGAGCAGGTTGTCGTCGTGTTCGCCGGCACGAAGGGGTACCTCGACGAACTGGCGGTGACCGACGTGCGCCGGTTCGAGGCCGAACTGCTCGACTTCATGCGCAGCCGCAACGCCGCCATGCTCTCGGCGATGCGAAGCAATCCCAAGGCCGACGTACCCGGAGAACTTGGCGATCTCATCGCAACGTTCAAGGACGAGTTCTTGTCCGCCAACGCGGATGCTGCCGCCACCGCTCGTGCGAGCGACCCCACTGCGACCGATGCCGGCGAAGTGGGCGAAGCGCACAGCAACAAGACCCTGGCGACCGAGTAAGACCATGGCAGGAGGTCAGGAGCGCATTCTTCGGGGACGCATTCGTAGCGTCCAGGCCACGAAGAAGATCACGCGCGCCATGGAACTCATCGCTGCGTCGCGAATCGTCAAGGCCCAGCAGCGAGTCCACGCGGCCGTGCCGTACAGCGAGCAGATCACCGAAGTGGTGAAGGACCTCGCGGCAGCCGGCGCCGGGCAGGGTTCGCCATTGTTGGTCGGACGCGGCGACGTGAAGACCACCTGCTACGTGGTCATCGGTGCCGATCGCGGGCTTTGCGGCGGCTATAACGCCGGCGTCCAGCGCGCCGCCGAAGGCGAGATCAAAGCCGACGTACTGGCGGGTCGCGACTACACCATCGTTGCCATCGGTCGAAAGCCCGACAACTACTTCCGGTTCCGTGGCTATCACCGCTCCACCAGCTTTGGCGGATTCAGCGACAACCCGACCTACGAAAACGCCCGCCAGATCGGGAAATGCGTTGTCGACCTGTTCAACGACGGCACCGTCGACCGGGTCAGCTTGGTGTACACCCGCTTCATCTCGACCGGTTCACAAGAGGTCGTTCTGCGTCCGCTGGTGCCGCTCGACACCACGACGATGGTGGGCGGCGACGGCAAGGCCGACGCCGGTGGTGACTACGAGTTCGAGCCGGATCCGACGGCGATCCTGGAGACGCTGTTGCCGCGCTACGTCGAGGCCCGCATCTACGCGGCGCTGCTCAATGCAGCCGCGAGCGAGTACGCGTTCAAGCAACGCGCAATGAAGAACGCGACGGACAACGCCGAGGAACTGATCAAGAACCTGGCCCGGATCATGAACCGCGCTCGCCAGGACTCGATCACGACCGAGATCATGGAGATCGTCAGCGGCGCCGAGGCACTCGGCGGCGGCAAGGCCAAGGCTGTCCGCTACGTCGACATCGACCCCCCACTGAGAAGATGAGCACAGAAAGTACAAGGGACCAACAGCCATGACCATGACTGAAACAGATCGCAAAGACGGCCGCGTGGTCGCCATTGCCGGCCCGGTGATCGACGTCGAGTTCCCTCGCGGTGCACTGCCGGCGTTGAACACGGCCATCGAGTTCATCGTCACCGTTGACGCAAAGCCCGTCACCGTCCTCGCAGAAGTTGCCCAGCAACTCGGCGCCGGGCGGGTGCGCGCGGTGTGCCTGAAGCCCACCGACGGGCTCACCCGTGGCACGCCGGTGCGCAACACCGGCCGCGGTCTCAACGTGCCAGTCGGCAACCGCACCCTTGGCCATGTCTGGAACGTGTGGGGCGAGGTGCTCGACGGTGACAACGCGGAGTTCGCCGATGTCGAGCGCTGGGACATCCACCGCGACGCACCCAAGTTCGATGCATTGGAGCCGAGCAAGCGCCTGTTCGAAACCGGGATCAAGGTCATCGACCTCCTCACGCCGTATGTGGCGGGTGGCAAGATCGGCCTGTTCGGTGGAGCCGGCGTCGGTAAGACCGTGCTCATCACCGAGATGATCCGCCGTGTCGCCCAGAACCACGGTGGCGTGTCGGTGTTCGCCGGTGTCGGCGAGCGCACCCGCGAGGGAACCGACCTGATGATCGAGATGACCGAGTCGGGCGTGTTCGAAAAAGCGGCACTCGTCTTCGGCCAGATGGACGAGCCACCGGGAGTCCGCTTGCGGGTCGCGCTCTCGGCGCTCACCATGGCCGAGTACTTCCGCGACGTGCAGAACCAGGACGTGTTGTTGTTCGTCGACAACATCTTCCGCTTCGTCCAGGCCGGTTCGGAAGTGTCCACGCTGCTCGGCCGGATGCCGTCAGCCGTGGGTTATCAGCCGACACTCGCAGACGAGATGGGCCAGCTCCAGGAACGGATCACATCCACCCGCGGCCGTTCGATCACGTCGCTGCAGGCTGTCTACGTGCCGGCCGATGACTACACCGACCCGGCGCCGTTCACGACGTTCACCTTCCTCGACGCCACCACCGAGCTCAGCCGCCAGATCGCGTCGTTGGGCATCTACCCGGCTGTGGACCCATTGGCCTCCACGTCCACCATCTTGCAGCCAGAAGTCGTCGGCGACCGCCACTACAACGTTGCTCGCAGCGTGCAGGAGATCCTCCAGCGCTACAAGGAACTGCAAGACATCATCGCGATCCTCGGTCTCGACGAACTATCGGAGGAGGACCGCCTCACCGTGTCTCGTGCACGCAAGGTGCAGCGCTTCCTCAGCCAGCCGTTCTATGTGGCCGAAGTGTTCACCGGTGTCAGCGGCGAGACGGTGCCGGTGGCCGAAACGGTTGAGAGCTTCGAAGCGATCGTCAAGGGCGAGCTCGACGAGGTCCCCGAGCAGGCATTCCTCAACGTCGGTGGCGTCGAGCAGGTGCTCGCCAAGTCGAAGGCGCTGCAAGAAGGCGCTGCCTGATCGTGAGTACTGCAATGATGACGGTCAGCGTGGTCTCGCCGGAGAGTGTGCTCTTCACCGGCGAGGCCACCCAGGTCATCACCCGCACGCTCTCCGGCGAGATCGCGTTCCTGCCGCACCACGCGGCGTTTCTCGGCGCGCTGGCGGAATGCCACACCCGCATCTATCTCGTCGACGGCACGATCACCGATGTGGCCATCCACGGCGGCTTCGTCGAGGTCAGCAACAACAAGGTCAACCTGTTGTCCGACGTTGCCGAACTCGCCGATGACATCGATCGTCAGCGGGCGCTGGTCGCCAAGGAGCGCGCCGAAGAAATCCTCAACCACGGCCAGGATGCGCATGCCTCGGCCGCGTTGGCCCGGGCACATGCGCGCCTCAACGCCACCGGTGGCGTCACCGGCACCGCGGCCGGCGCACACTGATTCCAACCCGCAAGTAGGGTGGCCTCCATGGCGACCTATCCCTTCACGTCGGCGCTGATCACCGGAGCGTCGAGCGGCATCGGAGAATCGATGGCGAATCTCCTCGGTCAGGCAGGCGTGGCGACCGTGCTCGTCGCCCGCCGCACCGAGCGTCTCGAACAGCTCGCCGACCGCTATCCGGGCTTCGAGGTCCTGACGGCTGATCTCAACTCGACCGACGATCTCGCCACGGTGGTCGAGCGAATCGGCAGCGAGACCGACGCGATCGATCTCGTCGTCAACAACGCCGGATTCGGAACGAGCGGAATGTTCCACGAACTCGACCCGGATCGACTCGATGACGAGATTCGCCTCAACGTTCGGGCGCTGACTCGCTTGGCGCACGCCGCGCTACGGGCGATGATTCCTCGCGGCCGCGGCTTCCTGCTCAACGTGAGCAGCATGGCCAGCTTCCAGCCGGCACCGAAGCTGGCGGTCTACGCCGCGACCAAGGCCTACGTCACCAACCTCACCGAGAGCCTGCACGAAGAGACGCGCGGCACCGGTGTCCACGTGACGGCGCTGTGCCCCGGCTTGACCAAGACCGAGTTCCAGAGCGTGAGCAACAGCGAGGCGTATGCATCCAGCTATCCCGCCTTCGCGTGGCTCAAGGTCGGCGACGTTGCCGCTACCGGTCTCGCCGACGTCGCCAAGGGCCGCGCCCTGTCGATCCCCGGCGCGCTCTACAAGGGCATGTCGATGGCCGCAGGCGTCACCCCGCGAGGCCTGACCCGCCGCCTGAGCAGCCTCGTGCAGCGCACCGCCAAATAGCGCAGCGCGGACAACTCATCCGTAGTCGACGGAGGCGAAGGTCTTCAGCTTGTCGATCCGGTGATGGGCGTCGATCAGGCGCACGGTGCCGGACTGGGACCGCATCACCAGCGACTGCGTGTGGGCGCCCATCTGGTTGTAGCGCACGCCGCGGAGCAGTTCGCCGTCGGTGATGCCCGTCGCCGCGAAGAAGCAGTTGTCGCCCTGCACCAGATCCTGCGACGTGAGGACACGCGACAGGTCATAGCCGGCCGCCACCGCAGCGTCGCGCTCGGTGTCGTTACGGGGATAGAGACGGCCCTGGATCTCGCCGCCCATGCATTTCAACGCCGCTGCCGCCGTCACGCCTTCTGGCGTACCGCCGATGCCGAGCAGCACGTCGACACCGGCATCGGGCCATGCCGTTGCGATCGCGCCGAAGATGTCGCCGTCGCCGATCAGACGAATGCGGGCTCCGCTCGCGCGCACCTCCTCGATCAAAGGCTGATGCCGAGGGCGATCGAGGATCATCACCGTGAGGTCACGAACCGTGGTGCGTTTGGCTTTCGCGATCCAGCGGAGATTCTGTGTCGCCGTTGCCGTGATGTCGATGGCGCCGGCCGCATCAGGCCCGACGGCGATCTTCTCCATGTAGAAACAGGGGCCGGGATTGAACATCGTGCCCCGCTCGCTGACTGCGATCACCGAGATTGCGTTTCCCTTGCCGAGGGCCGCGAGTGTGGTCCCGTCGATCGGGTCGACCGCGATGTCTGTCTCGGGCGGCGTGCCGTCGCCGATCCGCTCGCTGTTGAAGAGCATCGGGGCTTCGTCCTTCTCGCCCTCGCCGATGACGACGATGCCGTCCATCTGCACGGTTGCGAGCACGGTGCGCATCGCCTCGACTGCTGCGCCATCGGCGCCGTTCTTGTCGCCGCGGCCGATCCAGCGCGAGGCTGCGAGAGCCGCGGACTCTGTGACGCGGACGAGTTCGAGGGCGAGGTTGCGGTCAGGTTGCTTGACGATCGACATGGCCGCCACCATAGCCCGATGTGTTTTGGGCGTGCGCTGGTGAGCACGCAATCGCTTCGCCTCGCAGCATGAGCGTGCCCACCAACTGCACGCCAGAGACGTTCCTTTGCCGTCGCCCCGTAGCAATGCAAACGAAACGACGCAGACAGCTACATTCGAACCGATGACGCCCATTTCGCCGGAGCGTTGCATCGGCGGCCGAGACCTTACCGAGCCCCGTCTCTCGCCCGATGGCACGATGCTCGTCTACACCGCAGCGGCCGGGGGCGCGGCCGTGATGATGTTGTCGATGCTCGACGGCACTGCACCGCGCCAGCTCAGCGCGCATCCGCAACCACGTCCGGCACGGAGCCTCGGCGGGGGGTGTTGGTGCTGGACACCCGACTCGGATGCTGTTGTCTACTCCGGTGCCGATGGCAATCTATGGCTGCAACCGGTACCCGGGGGGCAGGTCCGCCGGCTCACCGATCACGGCCCCGAGCGCACGGTGCAGGCGCCGATGGTGGCTCCCGACGGTGGCGACGTCGTATACGTGCTCGACCAGCAGGAGGTCTGGGTCCAGCCGCTTCGGGAGGGACCTCCCCGCCGGATCGACGATGGGTCAGCAGATTTCTGCTTCGATCCTTACCTGACGCCGTGCGGCTCTGGCGTGCTGTGGCAGGCGTGGAACATCCCCGACATGGCGTGGGACGCCTCACGGGTGCAGCGGGTCAGCTTCAATGGCGAGCACCGCAACGAATCGAGACCGAGCGGCTCGGTTCAGCAGGCCCGGGTGATGCCCGACGGCGCGGATATCTGCGTGCGCGACGACACGGGCTGGAACAATGTCTGGCTCGGCGAAGCACCGCTCGTCGATGAACCGTTCGAACATGCCGACCCCACGTGGGGCCTCGGTCAGCGCAGCTTCGCAATGTCACCCGACGGCAGCCGGGTCGCGTTCACGCGCAACGAACATGGCTTCGGCCGGCTGTGCGTCGTCGACGTGGCAACGCGCGACGTGGATGAGGTTGCCAACGGCGTTCACGGGCAACTGTCGTGGCAGGGTTCGCGTCTGGCGGCGTTGCGAACCGGCGCGCGGACCCCGACCCAGATCGTGCTCTACGACACCGACACATGGACACGTGTGGCGATCGATGTCGGACCGGTCAGCGGTTGGGAGGTGGAGTCCCTCGCCGAACCGGAACTGGTCGAGATCGATGCCGCGGACGGCGCCAAACTACATGCCCGGCTGTACCGTGCCGACCAGCCCACCGATCGGCTGCTGTGTTGGCTGCACGGTGGCCCGACCGATCAATGGCAGGTCACGTTCATGCCACGGCATGCATACTGGCGCTCGCGGGGATGGAACGTGCTCGTGCCCGACCACCGCGGCTCGACTGGCCACGGCCGGGTCTATCAACAGGCGATGCGGAGCCACTGGGGCGAGATCGACGTTGCCGACACCATCGATGCCCTCCGCCACTGCCAGACGAACGGCTGGGGCCATCCACGGCGCACGGTGCTGATGGGCGGCTCCGCCGGCGGGTTCACCGTGCTCGGCGTCATCGCCGCTGCGCCGCAGCTCTGCGCAGCAGCTGTCGTGTCGTACCCGGTCACGGACCTGTTCGATCTTGCCGAACGCAGCCACCGGTTCGAGCGTCACTACACCCAATCGCTTGTCGGTCCGGTGCCCGCCAGCCATGACGAACCGGGTCCATATTTCGATCGATCGCCGGTGAACTTCGCCGACCGGATCCGGACACCGCTGCTGATGTTCCACGGCGATGCCGATCCGGTCGTGCCCGTCGGGCAGAGTCGCAGCCTCGCCTCCAAGATCGTCGAATCCGGCGGCATGGTCGAGCTGTGCGTCTATGAAGGCGAGGGCCACGGGTTCCGTCAGCCGGCCAACCAGCTCGACGAATACCGGCGCATCGGCGACTTCATCGCTGAGCACGTCGGATAGGGTCGCGGCCGTGACCGAGTGGAATTCATCCGATCCCGATGCCGCGAGGGTCTTCTACGACCTCAGCGAATGGGACTTCGACCAGCAAGCCGAATTGGCATCAGCGTTAGCGGAGGCCGAGATCCCACACGGATGGGACGGCACCGAACTCGTCGTTCCGCAAGAGTACGAGTGGGCGGCGGACAACGTTTTTGCTGAGGTCGAGCAGCACTTGAATATCGTCGGCAAGGGCCTCTCAGAAGCGGCACGGGGCGACGACGACGACGTGGTCGACGCGGTGTTCGACGCGGTGTTCGACGACGACGGGGCGCCGGCAGAGCACACGATCGCGGCCGACACGTCACTCACCGAGTACGACCTGGAGGAGTGGGACGAGCTCGAACGCTCGCTCGTGGCTGACTCACTGACGGGCGCGAACATCCCGTTCCGCTGGGAGGGCACCGTCGTTCTGGTCCCGACCGCCGACGAGAGCCGGGTCGAGGCGATCCTCGACGAAGTCGAATCCGGCGAGATCATCCCTGTCATCAACGACGGCCCGGACGGCGACGCGCTGCCGTTCGAGAGCCTGAACAGCTTTTTCCTCGCCGGCGAGCGACTGCGCAAGGATCCGCGCGACGCCGACGGGCTCGAGCGGTTGCTCGAGGCGCTCACGATCGCCGACCCGAATCGACCCCCGAGCGGTGTCGAGTTGGGCGTTTGGCGCCAGAGCTGCGCGCTCGCCGAACAGTTGGCAGATGTCCTCGTCGAAGGTTCGACCGGCGACCTCGAAGCCGCCCAACCGGTGGCCAACGAACTGCACGATCTCCTTCGCCCACTGATCTGACTCGGGCCGGGGTTGCCGCTCAGGCCACTCTGCACTGATTCCGGTACACTTCGCCGATGACGCTTGCCGACGAAAAGTACCTCCTGCTCACAACCTTGCGCCGCGATGGCCGGGCTGTGGCGACCCCGGTGTGGGCGGCGCAACTCGATGACGGCAAGATCGGTTTCTGGACCAGTTCCGGCTCGGGCAAGGCCAAGCGGCTGGCGCACACCGAACGGGTCACCGTGCAACCCTGCGATGCTCGCGGCAGGGTCAAGGCGGGCACGGGCCTAGTCGAGGGCACCGCCCGGGTTGTCGGCGGCGACGAACTCGACACGATCCGAGACAAGATCCGGGCGAAGTACGGCTTCATGACCAAGATCACGAAACTGCTCGGAACGATCGGTGGGATCGTCAAGCGCAAGCGGATCCCGTACGGCGACCGCGGGGTCGTGATCACACTTTCACGCTGACCCGACCCGACCCGGGCGAGCTGGCCGGTCAGGCGCTCACCGGCCAAGGGCGGGCGATGTCGAGGTATCGCTCGAATGTGTCACGAGCCAACCCGATATCGTTTGTGCCATGCTGTTGGCCGAGTTGGAGGTGTGGCACTCGCGCCCGGTCACCCCGACGCGGCGGGTTTCGCTCGGCAATCTGATCCTGCCGGTCGACCCGGCTCCCGGTTTCGGCGGACTGCTGCTCGGTGCGGTCGTCGCGCATCATCTCGACGACATCGACGACGACCTTGTCGCCGATGTCCATCGGCTACTCGGTCAGGTCGACCGCGGCGATCGTGTGGTGCAGCCGCGCCTCAGGCATCGTTATCAGGTCGATCGGCACGGTCTGGGCGTCAGCCGGCACCGCCTGCAGGGCGAGGGTGAGAACGTTCACTTCAGCTTCGACACGAGTGGCAGTGGGCTCGTCCAAGTGCTCGGAGTGATCTACGCGGTCGAGCGGCTCGAGCAGTCAGCTCGTCATTCCTTGATTCCGTTGATCAAGAAGGCGATGCGCTGGAAGGGGCCGATCGGGCCGTCGTTCATCAACCATCTGGCCGGCACGACGGCCACGTCGCTGGCGGCCATGGCTGATCCGCGGGCGTGGGCGCTAGAGCTGTTCGGCTTCCCACTCGGTACCGGCAAGGTGACAAAAAGGGAGGTCATGGGCCGGTACCGCGATCAGCTCCGCCTCGTCCATCCCGATCACGGCGGTGACGAGGTGGATGCCGGCAAGGCCATCGGCGACCTCCACCAAGCGCGGCGGGTACTGCTGGCGTGAAGCCGACTCGATCCGTCGAGGGTGTGCTGCTGTTTCCTGGCGCAGGCACCGACAGCAACCATTCGTCGCTGATTCGGCTCGAGCAATCGCTGCACCCGCTCCCCGTCCGGCGGGCCGACTTCGCGTACCGCAAGGCCGGCAAGCGGGCGCCGGATCGAGCGCCGATCTTGCTCGACGCGGTGCGCTCCGAAGCCTCTGATTTTGCCTTCACGTTGAAGACCCGCACAGCCAAACTCGTTCTCGGCGGTCGATCGATGGGTGGGCGGATGTGCTCGATGGCCGTTGCTGGTGGAGACGACGTCGCGCCCCTGCCGGCCGCCGGGTTGATCTTGATCTCGTACCCGCTCCATCCACCGGGGAACGCCGACAAGCTGCGCGTCGAGCACCTGCCGCGCATCTCCGTGCCATGCCTGTTGATCCAGGGCACGCGTGACGCATTCGGTTCGCCGGAGGAGTTGTTGCGGTGGACCTCCACCATTGCCGGGCCGGTGACGCACATGTGGGTCGAAGCAAAGTCGCACGATCTCAAAGACGCCGACGACGCGATCGCCGCAGCGGTTGGCGAGTGGTTGCCGACGATCGTTTGAGCGTTCAGTCGGGCACGGTCACGCCAGGCGGTTCGGGCAGGGCGGGCGGTTCGGGATTCAACTCGTCGAGGTCCATGTGGGCCGTTTCCGGATACGCGGTGAGGATGATGCCAACCGCCACGAGTTCGCCGAGAGCCATCAACGCCATGGTCCGGCCGTACGACCAGCCGTGGTCCAGCAGCCGACCGGCAGCGAGCAGCCCGATCGATCCACCGAGCAGCGCGGCAGCGGTGATCAGCCCCGCCGCGCGGCCGCGATTGCCGGTCGGGAACAGCTCGGTGCGGTAGACGGCGAACGCGGGGTAGGCGATCCCACCGATGAACCCGGCCCCGAACGCGCCGAGCCACAGTCCGGCTCCGCCGACGCTGAACGACCAGATCAACAGCGCCGTACTGAGCGGGATCGCGAACACGAGGAGCGGCTTGCGCCCGCGCACATCGGCGATCCGGCCGCCGACCACGAACCCGAGCGCGGCCGGCGTTGCGGTGCTGAACGTGAAGACACTGATCGCTCCCGGTGACAGCCCGCGGACCTCGTCCAGATAGCGGTTCTGGAAGAACGATGCCGGCGCGACGAACAGGTTGGCGAGGAATGCCACCGACGCGAGCTGGGCGAAACGCTTCTTTGGTAACGGGGGAGCCGTCACGTGCGGCCGCTCGAATCGGCGAGTCTCGGGAAGCCGTTTGCGGAGGTCGAACGCGACGATCAGCCAGATCAAGCCGAGCACGTACACGAATCGCCACCCGGACCTCCCGATGCCCGCGAGCGGGAGTCCCATGACTGCGACGCCGGCGCCGAGACCGCTTGCCATCGCGAGGACGCTGATCGCGTATGCGCGGCTGTTGCGCGGCATCTCCTCGGCGGCTGCGACGGCGATCAGGAGATCGAGCGCTAGGCCCATCGGCCGACCGAGGGCTTGTGTGCTGACCAGCGTCGGGAAGTTCGGGGCGAGCGCGCCGATGGAGGAGACAAGCGGCGCAAGCCAGGCCGCTAGGATGATCATCCGACGCCGCCCGACGCGATCGGCGAGGAACGCGATCGGCAGCGCGAACACGATGCCGGCGCGGACCACGACGCCGCCGATGCCCTGGCCGAACTTGCCGATCGCGAAGTCCTTCGCCGCGTAGTTGGCGGTTTGGGTGAACAGCGTGTTCGTGAAGGCTGCGCTCATCGACGCTGCGGCGAGCAGGCCGAGCAGCATCGCCTGGCGAGGATCGAGCCGGTCAGGGGGCGCCCACCACGGTTGAACACCGGTCGCCGACTGGTCGTTGTGGTTCTTCAGGGTCCGGCGGACGGGCAATGCGAAGAGCCATCCGAACCATGGGATCGAAAGCCGGTAACTTGTCGTTTCGCGCAGCCCGATCTCGCTCGACTCGACGGTGCGTTCGTAGCTGGTGAACGGCCCGTCGGCTTGGACGAACCGGTCCGGCGTGTCACCGACGATTTCCTGGACGAAATCGTCACGCGGCGTGAGCACCAACCGGCGGTTTTCGTCGGTAGCGGCAAGTTCTCGCACAACCCGCTTCCTGCCGATCACATCCGGAGCATACTGAACGCCGTGGATTCGCCCTCAGAGACAATCGTCGTGCGACGCAACGGTCCGCTTTCCGGTGAGGTGACGGTCCCTGGGGCCAAGAACTCGGTGCTCAAGCTGATGGCGACGAGTTTGATGACCGACGGTGTGACAACGCTCACCAACGTGCCCGACATCGCCGACGTGGCGATCATGGGCGATCTTCTCGCGGCGATCGGCGTCACGTGGTCGTGGCACCCGACCGAGGAGCGCGTGTTGTTGCTGACCAACCACGGCAACATCACCCCGGTCGCCCCGTACGAACTCGTCGAGCGGATCCGGGCCTCGATCAACGTGCTCGGACCGCTGCTGACCCGGTGTGGCACGGTCAAGCTGTCGATGCCGGGCGGCGACGACTTCGGCAGCCGCCCGATCGACATGCATCAGATGGGCCTCGAGGCGATGGGGGCCACATTCGAGTTGCGCCACGGCTACGTCGAGGCTCACGCCGATCGACTGCACGGGGCCAACGTCACGTTCGATTTCCCGAGTGTGGGAGCCACCGAGAACATCCTCACCGCTGCCGTCTTTGCCAAGGGCACCACGGTCATCGACAACGCGGCGCGCGAACCCGAGATCGGCGACCTCGCTATCTTCTTGAACGAGATGGGCGCTGACATCGAAGGCGTCGGGTCTTCGACGCTCGTGGTCCACGGGGTCGAGCGCGGCAGTCTCCGCCCGGTGGTGCACGAGGTCGTCCCCGACCGCATCCAGGCAGCCACCTACGTCGCCGCTGCCGCGATCACCGGCGGCGAGATCACCCTGCGCAACGCGAGGCCCGAGCAGATGGAGATGCTCCTCCGCCGGTTCGCCGACATGGGTCTGAGCATCGTGCCCCAGACCGACGGGATGGCCGTCTTTGCGCCGGAACGGATGCGCGCGATCGATGTCGCGACGCTGCCGTATCCGGGCATCGCAACCGACTACAAGCCGCTGATCGTCACGCTGCTATCGGTGTCGGACGGCGTGGGCATCGTCACCGAGAACCTCTATCCCGGCCGGTTCCGATACGTCGAAGAGCTCCAGCGGCTCGGCGCGAACATCAGTACCGATGGCCACCACGCAGTCGTTCGCGGGGTGCGGCGCCTCTCCGGCGCGCCCGTCAAAGCGCCCGATATCCGCGCCGGCGCGGCCCTGGTCGTCGCCGGCCTCGCAGCCGATGGTGAGACCACGATCACGGGTGTGCATCACATCGATCGCGGCTACGACGATCTCGTCGGGCGGCTCCACCGTCTGGGCGCCGACATCGAACGTCGCTAGTTGCCGCTAGACGGGGCGTTCCGACTCATCGCTCGGACGATTGCTCTGCGGCTTCAGATCCAGAGGCTCGTGCGGCATCTTCTCGGCGCGACGTTTGGCAAGCCACAGCAGACCGACGATTGCGAGCAGCGGTCCGGCGACGAGCAGGTCTTCGTCCCACCCGCCCTGATGGGCGAGCAGCGCGCCCGCGACGAGCAGGCCTTCGCCCCATCCGCCTTGATGGGCGAGCAGCGAGTGCATCAGGCGACTCTCGTGACGGCCGCTCCGCCGGGTGCGGCTGCCATGCCAAGGGTCACGGCGGGAATGGGTGATCCCGCCCGAATTGTTGTCATGTTTCGGGATTGTAATGATCCACCTGCTTCAATGGACTGCGGTCCAGTCAAAGGTCAGAAACCATGCGCGCCCAAGTCGAAGAATGCATCGAAGTCATCCGCCCGGCCCTGCAGGCCGACGGTGGCGATATCCAACTCAACGATGTCGATGAGGCGACCGGTGTCGTGTCGGTCACCCTGGTTGGCGCGTGCGGAACGTGCCCGGCGAGCACCCAGACGCTGAAGGCCGGAATCGAGCGCATCATGCGTGACCGCGTCGATGGCGTCACCGAGGTCGTGGCGGTCTGATTTCGTGGGTCGCCGCAGTCAATCGGTGAACGAGCTCTTTGCGGGGGCTCGCGCTGGTGACCGGGCTGCACTGGCGCGTCTGCTGTCACTCATCGAGCGCGGCTCCGACGACGCCCGCGCGATCGGGCGGCTCTCGTATCCACTCGGTGGTTCGGCCTACACCGTTGGCATGACGGGTGCGCCTGGCGCCGGCAAGAGCACGCTCACGTCCGCGATCATCGGCCTACTCCGTTCGTCGGGCACCGAGGTGGCGGTGCTGGCCATTGATCCGTCTTCGCCGTTCACCGGCGGGGCGATCCTCGGCGACCGCGTTCGAATGCAGGACCACGCCACCGACCCAGGTGTCTTCATCAGGTCGATGGCGACACGTGGCCATCTCGGTGGGCTCTCACTCTCCACCCCGCAGGCGATCCGGCTGCTCGACGCGATCGGCCGCGAATGGGTGCTCGTCGAGACGGTCGGCGTCGGCCAGGTCGAGGTCGAGATCGCCGGCAAGGCGGATACCACCGTCGTCGTTGTCAATCCCGGCTGGGGTGATTCCGTGCAGGCCAACAAGGCCGGCCTGATGGAGATCGCCGACATCTTCGTGATCAACAAGGCCGACCGTCAGGGCACCGAGGGGACTCGCCGGGATCTCGAGCAGATGCTCGACCTGTCCGATCTCGGGCTCGAGTCGTGGCGCCCACCGATCTTGACAGCTGTCGGCACCACCGGTCAGGGCGTGGCGGAGTTGTGGGCTTCGGTCCTGGCCCATCGCGACTTCATCACATCTACCGGTGCGCTTTCCCAGAGGCGCGAGTTCCGCCTCCGCGACGAGTTACGCGACATCATCGTCGGGCGGCTCGAGCAACGGGCCCGCGGACTGTGCGGCGGCGAGCAGTGGAACGCGTTGCAAGACGACGTGCTCAACCGCCGGATGGACCCATGGGCCGCCGCCGACGAGATGCTCAAGTCCGTCGACGCCTGAGGCGCCAGGCGGGGTAAGGGGTGCCGGGGCTGCGTTGTCCCGGCAGTGAGTGGCGGGCCTGCCGGGCCCCGTGCCCAGTCGGGCCCCCGTCGGGCTCGGGTCTGCCCGCGCGATCTCAGTCCTGGCGCGGGATGGGACGGGCAGTGAGTGGCGGGCCCCCGTCGGGTTCGGGTCTGCCCGCGCGATCTCAGTCCTGGCGCGGTTGCGCCAGGGCAGACTGCGCTCGGTCGAGGGCCAGCCGGAGGTCGGCGAGCACGTCATCGATTTGATCGAGGTCGCTCCACCAGACTTCGACGATCTCCCACCCCAATCGACGGAGCTTGCGCTTGCGGCGCAGGTCCTGGGCTTGTGCCGTTGGCGAGCCGTGATGTTTCCAGCTCTGGCATTCGACGCCGACCTTGAGCTCGACATTGGCCAGATCCAACTCGGCCAACAGCTTGCCGGAAGCGTCAACAACCGGCCACTCGTCGACCAGCGGAATACCACATTCGGCCAGCACCTCCTTCGCGAGGCGTTGGAACCAACTGCGCGGAAGCCGGGTGTTGACCCGGTCGTCCAGAAGGCGCAGCATCGTCGTCGGCCCGCTCACGCCGAAGCCCCGCCAGCGTTCGAAAGTCTGGCGCAGCCAGGTCGGCGAGTGTCCGTCGCGTAGTGCACCGTCGAGCGCTTTCGCAGCATTACAGCCATCGGCGGCGAGGTGGATCAACGTGAGCGGCACGGTCGTCACCGGAATGCCATCGACCTCGTATCGGTCGGCCGGGGTGAGCCGGCGACTGCGACGAATCCTCACCCCGGGAGGCGCCGCAACCTGAGACCTGTTGCCGATCACGATCTCGATCGAGTCGTCCGCCAGGAACCCGTCGAGCCGGTGTAGGCGCGCTGCCGCCCGGCCGGCGATCAATGGTTTCGCGCCGGGAAGCAACGTCGCCGCCATTGCCTGCTGTAGCCATGTCGTCGGCGAGCCGGCCACACGGGTGACGCCATGGGCGTGACGAGTCCACAGTCCTTCGGCGATGAGTCGGTGCTGGCGCTCCCAGGTGACATCGAGATTGCGGATCTGGCGGTCACTGGCCACCCCGTATTGGTTCGCGAACAGTTCGGTCAAGGGTTCCATGCCGACTGAGTGCTTCGAGTTGTGGATTGTGGAAACCAAGCCGGAGGATTCCTGACGTTCGGCCGACGCGCTGTGGCCCACGCCGGGCTCGGGTCTGCCTGCGCGATCACAGTCCTGGCGCGGGATGGGACGGGCAGTGAGTGGCGGGGCACCCGCCGTTGCTCGCGCGAGCGCCGGGGCGGTCCGTTGCAGGTCGGTCCGCACTCGGCGGCCGCGGGGAACCAGGGCCGGGCGAAGTCGGGGCGCGGGTAGGGTCAGGGCATGACTGATCTGGCTGAACTGGTCCTGCTCGAGCGTCGAGATGACGGGGTGGCTGTCGTCACCCTCAACAATCCCAAGGTCAACGCGTTGTCGCAGGAGGTGTTGGCCCGGTTGACGGTAGTGGCGGCCGAGCTGACCGCCGATCTGCCGGGCGCGGTTGTGATCACCGGCGGCGAGCGGATCTTTGCGGCAGGTGCCGACATCAGCCAATTCGGTGGGGCAGATGAGGCGGAAGCGATCACGGCCGGCTTCCATCGCGCACTCGACGCCATCGCCGCGATCCCGCGATTCGTGATCGCCGCTGTGAGTGGCTACGCGCTCGGCGGCGGCTGCGAGCTGGCGTTGGCCTGCGACTATCGGATCGGCGGCGAGCGGGCAGTGTTCGGGCAGCCGGAGGTGCTGCTCGGTATCATCCCCGGCGGCGGCGGCACCCAGCGATTGGCGCGTGCCGTCGGCGCGAGCCGGGCCAAGGAGTTGTGCATCACCGGGCGCCAGGTCAAAGCCGACGAGGCGCTACGGATCGGCCTCACCGATGAAGTCGTTTCGTCAGAGGAGTTGCATCCGCGGGCGCTCGCCCTCGCGGCCGAGGTCGCTCGCGGCGCACGGGTCGCCCAGTCGATGGCCAAGCGGGCGATCGACGATGGGCTGTCGATGTCGCTGGCTGATGGCCTTCAGCTCGAACAGCGGTTGTTCGCGGAGGTGTTCCAGTCCGAGGACAGCCACATCGGCGTGCAGAGTTTTCTGGCGAGCGGGCCCGGCAAGGCGACGTTCATCGGGCGCTGATCGTCTGGCGAGCGGGCCCGGCAAGGCGACGTTCGTCGGGCGCTGATCGTCTGGCGAGCGGGCCCGGCAAGGCGACGTTCATCGGGCGCTGATCGGGCGCTGATCGAGCGCTGATCGAGCGCTGATCGAGCGCTGGTCAGCTGGCCCAGGCGATGCAACCGACTTCGAACGGATTCGCCAGCAACGGGTGGGTCGGTAGCACTCGCGCCGTCAAGCCGTAGGCGCCGGGTCGTTCGACGGTGTATTCGCCGAACCAGTTGCCGTCCTCCCCGCGCCTGAGGTCGAACTTGTCGGCATCCTGGAGCAGATTGCCCTGCAGATCGATCGGACCGTGGACGACCTGCACGGCGACGTCGGTCGTCGTGAGACCGGCCAGCTCGACGGCTGCCCGGACCTGGCGCGTTTCGCCGGCCCGGCCGGGCGAGGTGTCGGTGTCGAGGCTCCGGACGGCGACATTCGGCCATGCGGCGAGGACCCGCTGCTTCCAAGCGGCCAGCGCACGTGCTCCTGTCGCTCCATCGGCGTTGACGGCATCTCCGCCCTTGGCGGCAGGTTCGTAGAGTTCGGTGACGTAGTTGCGCACCATCCGTGATGCAGTTACCTTCGGCCCCAGCGTTGCCCAGTTGTGCAACATCCGAGCGACCCAACCGTTTGGAATGTCGTTCTCATCCGGGAGACCGCCGGACAGGTCGTAGAACAGTGGGACGATCTCCTGTTCGAGCAGGCCGAAAAGGCTCATCGCCTCGCGCTGATCGCGGCGGCCGGGGTCTGGGTCGTCGTGGGCCGACATGATGTCCCAGCCGTTCTCGCCGTCGCTCCATTCGTTCCACCATCCGTCGCGAATGCTGCAGTTGAGCACGCCGTTGAGCGCCGCTTTCATGCCGCTCGTGCCGCACGCCTCCTGTGGCCGGCGAGGATTGTTGAGCCACACGTCGCAACCGTGGTACATCACTCTGGCGACGGCGATGTCGTAGTCGGCGAGGAAGACGAACCGATGGCGTACATCGAGCTCGCGAGCGAAGCGCTCGATGGCCTGGATCATCTCCTTGCCAGGGTGATCGGCGGGATGGGCCTTGCCGGCGAACACGAACTGCACCGGTCGCTGCGGATCGAGGAGGAGGCGCCGTAGGCGATCCGGATTCGACAGCAGCAGCGTCGCCCGTTTATAGGTGGCGAAGCGCCTCGCGAACCCGATCGTCAACACATCCGGATCGAGGATGTCATCGCCCATGCGATTACGGACATACTCGACGAGTCGTTTGCGGCCCGCAGCGCGGGCCGACCACACGGCCTCCGCCGGGAATTGGTAGGCGCGGTCCCAGAACTCGTCATCGGCGCCGTCCCACACGCCGTGGATGCCATGGCGGAGCAGCTGATCCATCTCGGGGGAGATCCAGCTGTGCGCATGCACGCCGTTCGTGATCGAGCCGATCGGCATCTCTTCGACGGGCACGCCTGGCCAGAGCCCGTTGAACATCTCGCGGCTGACCTCGCCGTGCAGTTTGGCGACGCCGTTGGCGCGCGCCGAGAGGCGCAGACCCATCACGGTCATGTTGAAGCGGGTCTCCTGCGGCTCGTCGTCGCGATGGCCGAACGCCATCAGCTGATCGAACGTGACGCCCAACTGGGTCACGAACCCACCGAAATATTTCTCGATCAACTCGCGTGGGAAGCGATCGATGCCGGCCGAAACGGGGGTGTGGGTGGTGAACACGCCCCCTGCACGCGAGGCCTCGACGGCTTCGGCGAAGGTGAGGCCGCTGGCGACGAACTCGCGGATCCGCTCGAACGCGAGGAAGCCGGCGTGGCCCTCGTTGGTGTGGAAGACCTGCGGCGCGAGGCCGAGCGCGCGGAGCGCCCGGACACCGGCAATACCGAGCACCATCTCCTGGCGCAGACGGTGTTCGGCGTCGCCGCCGTAGAGGCGGTCGGTGACGCTCGGTGCGTCGAGCAGATACAGCGCGATCCGCCCGACGTCGGCGCGCCAGACGGCGACGCTGACGTCCTCGCCGGCGAGATCGAGGTGCACCGTCAGGCCGGTACTGGTGAGCGCCATGCCGGCTGGCTCGAGCTTGGGGAACCGCTCCTGCTGCCAACCGTCGGCGTCGAGGTCCTGGCGGAAGTAGCCCTCCGCGTACAGCAATCCGACTCCAACGAGCGGGATACCGAGGTCAGACGATGCCTTGAGGTGATCGCCGGCGAGGACCCCCAGGCCTCCGCTGTATTGGGGCACCGATTCGATGATGCCGAACTCGGGTGAGAAGTATGCGACGAGATCGAGCGGAGACTCGCCCTTGGTCTGGAACCATCGCGGGGATCGGACGGCAGCGTCGAGGCGGATGACGGCGTCGGCGACGGCCGCGACGACCGAGGGGTTCGCCGCCAGATCTGTCCATTCGCCGGGGGAGATCCGGGCCAGCATTGCAAGCGGTTGGTGGCCGGATTCCTGCCATGCCTGTGGGTGGAGACCCGCAAAGAGCTGTTGGAGTTCAGGGTCCCAGCACCAGTGGAGGTTGTTGGCGAGCCGGTTGAGACCCGCCAGCGCTTCCGGAACGGCTGGGTCGACGCTGAACTGTCGGACGCTACGCATTGTCCGAGAGGGTACCGGGCTTCACTCCGCCTGCGAAACAGCCGCTGTGTAAACGCTCAGCGTCGATTTGGCGATCGCGTCCCAGGTGTAGTGGGTCGCGAGAAGGTCGGCGGCGGCGCGCTGCAGGCCGTCAGCGAGATCTGGCCGGGTGAGGACTTCGTCGATCCGGTCGGCGAGTTCATGATGGTTGCCGGGTTCGAACAGCAGCCCGGCGCCAGTGCCCTCGACGATCTCGGCGAGGCCTCCGGTTCGGGCGACGATCGTCGGCGCGCCGGCTGCCATGGACTCCAGTGCAACGATCCCGAATGGCTCGTACAGCGATGGAATGACGCTGCAGCGGGCACCGTGGAGCATCTTGCGAAGGTCTGCATCGGGAACGAAACCGGCGAGGTTGACGATATCTGACAGACCTTCGACATCGATCTGGGTCTGCAGCTCGGCCAGGTAGGAACCGCGTCCGGCGATGACGCAGCGAATGCCGGGCACCCTTTGTCGCAGTGCGCCGACGGCCCGTGCGAGCACCTGGAAACCCTTTTCGTACTGGACTCGGCCCCATCCGACGACGAGCGGTTCGGTGGTCTGCAGCGGCGCAGTCGGTCGCTCCCACTCGGCGAGATCAACCCCGTTCGCCACGAGGTGCACCTTCTCGACGGGTAGGTCGAAGCCGCTGACCACCTCGCGGATCATGAACTTCGAACAACAGATGACAAGGTTTGCCTGATACGCCAGCCACCACTCCACAGAGTTGATCGCGGCTGGCGTGCCGGGCGGGACGTGACCACCGTGGCGGCCGCGCTCGGTGGCATGGATCGTTGCGATCAACGGCACGTTCCACAGGTGCGAGATCGTGTCGCCGGCCCAAGCGACGAGCCAGTCGTGAGCGTGGACGACGTCGGGCCGCCAGGCGCCGAGATCGGCCGCAAGTCGGGTGATCTGGTGGTTGGCCGAAGCCATCCGGCCGACGAGATTGTCATCGGGCAGCCATGGCAGATCGATGTTCGCGCGCAGGATCCGTACACCTTCGACCGTGGTGTCGTCGGGCACCTCCGACGCGTGCAGACTGAGGACCACGACTTCGTGACCGCTTTTGGCGAGCGCCCTCGCGAGACCGCCGACATGGGTGGCAATGCCCCCGACCACCAACGGCGGATACTCCCACGACAACATCACGATTCGCATCGGGGCAGACCGTAGCTGTGAAGCTGGCGTACGCTCGCAAGCGTGACGACGACACCCGACCTGGCCGGTGGGCACCAGTGGCCAGGTCAGCTCGATCTCCACCTCTTCAACGAAGGGCGTCACCGGCGGCTGTGGCAATTGCTCGGCGCCCACGTCATAGCGTCCGGGGGCGGCGTGCGATTTACTGTTTGGGCGCCGAACGCGCGAGAGATCTACGTGGTCGGAGAATGGAACGCCTGGGGTGATGGCACGCCGATGGCGCCCATAGCAGCGAGTGGAATCTGGGGCGCTGTCGTCGCCGACGCCGAAGCCGGAGATCAGTACAAGTTCGCGGTCGTCAGCCACAGCGGACGCACCGTGATGAAGGCGGATCCGATGGCCCGCCAGACCGAATGCCCGCCGCAGAACTCGAGCATCGTGGCCGGTCCGAGCAACCACCAGTGGACGGACAACGCATGGATTGGCGGACGCAGCAACCTGCCGACGGCGCCGCTGCGGATCTACGAGGTCCATCTCGGTTCGTGGCGGCTCGGTGTCGACACCTACCCCGAACTTGCCGGGCAGCTCGCCGAGCACGTCTGCGCCCTCGGCTTCACTCACGTCGAGTTGTTGCCGGTCGCCGAGCATCCCTTCGGTGGTTCGTGGGGATATCAGGTCTCCGGGTACTACGCGCCCACTGCCCGTTTCGGCAGTCCGGATCAGTTCCGCGCGTTCGTCAACGTGCTCCACGACAGCGGCATCGGGGTCATCGTCGATTGGGTACCTGCGCATTTCCCCAAGGACGAGTGGGCGCTCGCCCGCTTCGACGGCACGGCGCTGTACGAGCACGCCGACCCGCGCCAGGGCGAGCACCCGGACTGGGGAACGTTGGTCTTCAACTACGACCGCAACGAGATCCGCAACTTCCTCACGGCGAACGCGTTGTATTGGCTGCAGGAATTCCACATCGATGGGCTACGTGTCGACGCGGTCGCCTCGATGCTGTATCTCGACTACAGCCGCGAGCCCGGCCAATGGGTGCCGAATCGCTACGGCGGACGAGAGAATCTGGCGGCCGTCGGCCTGCTCCAGGAGGTCAACACACTCGTCGGCACCGAGGTGCCGGGCGCGTTGATGATCGCCGAAGAGTCCACCTCATGGCCCGGGGTCACCCATCCCGTGCATGATGGCGGACTCGGCTTCACCCACAAGTGGAACATGGGCTGGATGCACGACACGCTCGACTACCTCCAACGTGATCCGCTGTATCGCCGGCATCACCATCGCGATCTGACGTTCGGGCTGATGTACGTGTTCGGCGAGCGCTACGTCCTGCCACTCAGCCACGACGAAGTGGTGCACGGCAAGGCGAGCCTGCTCGCCAAGATGCCGGGCGACGATTGGCAGCGCTTCGCCAATCTCCGCGCCCTGTACGGCTGGATGTGGGCGCTGCCGGGGGCACCGCTCGTGTTCATGGGCGCCGAGATCGCGCCGTTCACGGAATGGAGCGAACTGACGGGCCTGCCGTGGCACCTGCTCGACCAGGCCTCGCACCGCGGTGTGTTCGAATTGCTTGCCGCGCTGAATGCCACTGCGGCCGGGTGGCCGGCGGTGTGGGCACATGACACGTCTGCGGCCAGTTTCCAGTGGCTCGACGCCGACGACGCCCAGCACTCGGTGTATGCCTTCATCCGCCACGGTGCGGCCGCGAAGGTGATCTGTGTCGCCAACTTCACGCCGACACCTCGCCCCGGCTACCGGATAGGCGCGCCCCAGCCGGGCGATTGGCGGGTCCTGATCGACACCGACGGGCATCGCTTCGGTGGCAGCGGATATCGCGGCGACGAGGCGACGGTGGCCGCCGACGCGGGTATTGCGTGGCAAGGCCAACCCGCTTCGATCGTCATCGATCTGCCACCGCTCAGCGTGCTGTGGCTCGGCTCGCCCGAGTCGTGACGCCGGCAGTGTTCGCAACCCTGCGCGACCGGCGCGTTCGCCCGATCCTGACGACGGGAGTGACGCTTGGCCTCGCGGTCGGCGTCTACGCGATTTCGTTCGGCGTTGCCGGCGTCGCGGCCGGAGCCACGACCGGGCAGACATGCGCGATGTCGTTGCTGGTCTTCACCGGTGCCTCCCAGTTCAGCGCGGTGTCGGTCATCGCGAGCGGCGGATCGATCGGTTCGGCGATGAGTGGCGCGCTGCTGCTCGCGGCGCGCAACGGCGTGTTCGGACTGACGATGTCTCGACGACTGACCGGCCGGCTGCCGACCCGTTTGCTGGCCGCGCAGCTGACGATCGATGAATCGACAGCGATGGGCACGACTCCCGACGATCCGGATCTGCAGCGCGCAGCGTTCTGGATCACCGGTGTTTCCGTCTACGTCTTTTGGAATCTTGGCACGCTCATCGGCGCGCTCGCCGGCAACGCGATCGACCCGAAGACGTACGGACTGGATGCCGCCATTCCCGCCGCGTTCGTCGCGATGATCTGGCCCCAGCTCCGTACTCGGCCCGGCCGCCGCGCCGCTGCCGTTGGCGCGGTGCTGTGCCTGGCCACGATCCCGGTTGTGCCCGTCGGATTGCCGATCCTGATTGCGGCGCTCGCGATCCTGATCGCCGTCCCGGCGCCCGCTCCGACAACACAGCCAGCCTCGCGATGACCTGGGGCCTGGTGCTCGGCCTCGCCACCGGCGCATATCTGTTCAAAGTGCTTGGCCTGGTGGTGGTCGGCGACCGATCATTGCCGGCGGTGGTGGAACGCTGTCTCAACCTGATTCCCGCTGCGCTGATCGCTGCGCTCATCGCCAAGGACACGTTCTCGGTCGGTCAGCACCTCCAGGTCGATGCCCGCCTCGCCGGTGTGACAGCGGCGATCATCGCCGCATGGCGCAGAGCCCCGGTGATCGTGGTGATCGTCATCGGCGCCGGTGTGACGGCGCTCGTCCGCTCCCTGCGCTGACATCCGGGGACTCGATGAATGTCTTGAGGCCACGCAAGTTGCGACGCCAGATGGCCTTCATCACCAGTCTTCCGCCGACCAGTTCGCCGAGCCGGCCACCGAGCCACCACGGGAACGTCAGGTCCTCCGTCCACGCGAAGCGGGTCCGTCGGCCGAAATCGATCGGGGTCAGCGTGAACCTGCCGGAGCCAGTGACGACGCCGGTGTGGCGCACGCCAATCGCCTGTTCCGGCTCCCATTCGGTGATCCGCATCCGATCGACGAGAGTGATCGGGCCGACCTTGGTGTCGCACAGGAAGGCCGTGCCGACGCCCCTGGTCTGGTCCGTTGCGAACCGGATCGCGACGGCGTCCGTCATCCAATCGACGTGCCGTTCGATCGGCTCGACAACGGCCCACACCTTTGCCGGTGCGGCGTCGATCTCGATCATGACCGCGATGCGGCTCACGACGAGCGCTTAGATGTGGATCGCGACGCGGCGTAGCTTTTCGGCGGCGCGTTCCGGCGGCACGATGTTGATCATGACGCCGGTGCCACGCTCGAAACCGGCCGTCGTGACCAGATTCGGGAAAAGGTGGACGTGCCAGTGGAACTCGCCGGTGTGCTGATGCGGGGCGGTGTGGAACACGAGGTTGTACGCCACGTCGCCGAAGGCTTCCTGCAGATTCAAGATTGCGTCGCGGATGGCGCGACCGACGGCCGCGAGCGAGACGTCGTTGGCGTCCTGGAGGTGGAGTTCGTGCTGGCGAGGGATGACCAGCAGTTCGAACGGGCTGCCCGCCCAGAACGGCGAGAGGCACAGAACGTCGTCGTTGGCAAACACGACCCGCTTGCCGTCGGTCAGCTCGGCCTCGATCGTCGCGCACAGGATGCAGGCGCTCTCGAACCGGGCGAACGCACGCTCTTCTTCGAGGATCTCGCCGGGCACGAACGGAAGTCCGAGCAACTGGCCGTGGGGATGAGCGAGTGAAGCGCCTGCCTCGCGACCATGGTTGATGATGGCCTGGGTATAACGAATGTTGGGCGTGCTGGCGTGATCGATGAGGCGCCGCTTGAGGGCCTGCATGATCTGAGCGACCTTGTCGTCATCGGCCTGGTGCAGGCCGCTGTTGTGATCGGGTGTGTAGA
>JANYKS010000059.1 GCA_025358125.1 Actinomycetes bacterium | reverse complement strand
ACCGTTGGCGTCGATGCCTTCAGCGTAGGTCTGGGCGATCTGGTTGGTCGCTGGATCGATCCGGATCAGCGATGTCTGATCCGCTGTCGCGCTGTTTGGTGTCGTGGTGACCCAGATCGCGGCGTGGGTTCCGAGCACCTGGTTGGTTGTCGCTGCGGGTGTGGCGACGGTCGCGTCGATGGTGTGGAACCCGGAGTGGAGTCTGGTGACGGTGGCTGCGGTTGTGTCCGCGACCCAGACGGCGTCGTCGGTGTAGCCGAGCCCGGCGTCGCCGGCGCCGACGGGGGTATCGGCGATGAGATCACCGCCGGGGGCGATCTCGACCACCTCTGTGCCGTGCATGATCTGCAACGCGTTCGGTCCATAGACGATGCCGGTGCACCCGTACGGGTAGGTCTCCACGATCGTCGCGCTGGCGCTGTCGATCTCGACAGTGTCTTGCGTCGAGCACGCGAACAGCGGCTTGGGCGCGTTCGGGGGTCCGCTCGGGTACGGGTTGACCGTCATCGCGATCGTGCCCGCGCGAGCGATGTGAGCGAGGACGGTGTTCGAGGTCGCGTCGATCTTCAAGATCTCCGTTGGCGTCGCCACCCAGATCCGGTTGTTCGTGGTGACGATCGGCTTCGGGCCGTCAGCGACCGGGACGGTCGCTTCGATCGACGGCTGCACCGGCGGAGCTGGCAGCGTCGTGGTCGTTGGCGCAGCGGTCGTGGATGTCGAGCGGCCGAGTGTCGACGATGACGCGATGACGCCGGTTGTCGGCGGGCTCGCCGACGCAGCGGTGTCGCCGATAGAAATCGGTGCAGAGGTCGCTGCCGTCGACGCCGCTTCCTGTTCTGATGTCGTCGACAATGCTGCGTTCGCCTGGGTTGTTGGAACGGACGAGTGCGAGGAGCCCGCGGACGCGCAGCCGGCCGCGATGCTGAAGGTGAGCAGCGCGAAAGCACAGCGACGCATGATGCTTCGACGTTACAACGAGGGCCCAGGTTCCGATCTCTTGGAGCGCCGAATGCCCGCTCTGGATCGGTTATGCAAGGGCCGACTGGTCACCGAAGGGCTGGGCGGGTTCTACGGTTTCGGGTTCGCCTGGTTGAGAGTCGCCTCGTCCGGTGACGGACATTGCGGTTCTGGCCTGTCTTGAAAGGAATCCGAAATGACTCATTCCACGACGTTGAGCGTGGTCACTGCTGACGTGTTCACCGAAGCCGAACTGCGAACGCTCGCAGGCTTCCTCGGCGGCTACTCCGGCCTGACCCGCGACGCCTACGCATTCGATCTCCGCCAGTTCGCACAATGGTGTCACGACCGCCGGACCGGCTTGTTCAGCGTGACCCGCAGCGACATCGAAGCGTTCGCCCGGAACCTGGAAACGCTCGGCCGAGCTCGAGCAACGATCTCACGCCGGCTGTGCACGATCACCTCCCTCTACCGATACGCCGTCGAGGAAGGTCTCCTCGACCGGTCACCCGCCGTACACGTACGTCGACCACGCCTGGGCTACGAGTCCAACGCCACCGGACTCGACCGCAACGAAGTCGGCGCGATGCTCGTCGCCGCCGGCCTCGCCGGCGCCCGCGATCACGCGCTGATCTCGCTACTCGCCCTGAACGGGCTGCGCGTCTTCGAAGCGATCGGAGCGAACATCGAACAACTCGGTCTCGAACGCGGTCACCGCACCCTCGTCATCCACCGCAAGGGCGGCAAGACCGTGACCATCCCTCTCGCACCACGAACCGCCCGCGCGGTCGATCTCGCCGTCGGCGAACGCTGTGAAGGGCCGATCTACTGCGACCGCACCGGCGGACGACTCGACCGTCACGGCGCCGCCAGAGTCGTGCGACGGATCGCACGCCGTGCCGGGATCCACAAGCGCGTCGGTCCGCACACGTTGCGTCACGCGTTCATCACCGCCGCTCTCGATGCCGGCGTCCCGCTCCGCGATGTCCAAGAAGCCGCCAGCCACGCCGACCCGAGGACCACGATGCGCTACGACCGGGCCCGCGTGTCGCTCGACCGACACGCCACCTACATCGTGTCCACCTTCATCGCCGGCGCAGCCCGATAGTCAGAAAGGCCCGCTTCGCGCTCGACAGAACGAGCGCGGAGCGGGCAATCGGCGCTGCCGGGCACCAGCTCAGGACCGGCGGTTAGAGGCACCAGGTTCAAGCCTCTTTGAGCAGTGAGGCGACGATTTCTGTCTTGCCTTCGGTGTAGACCATACGGTCATCACCGATTTCGTCGATGAGCCGCAGCTTGGTGTCCTCGTACCGCTGTCGGGCTCCCGGGCTGCGGCGGAGAAGGTCCCTTAGTCGCAAGTAGTTTGCGCCACTGTTCGCCGACATGTTCGACGACGTGGGCATGGGCGACGCGATGCCACGGCGCGGACTCGAGCACGAACACGTGGCCGCCCTGCGCACCGGCATCGCCTCGGTAGATCCATCCCGCCGACTCCAGCCGCTCGCGTACGGGCATGAGTTCCTGATCCGTGGTCAGGCCGACGGCGAGGTCGACGATCGGCTTCGCGAGAAGTCCTTCCACCGACGACGAGCCGACGTGCTCGACTCCCGCCGCAAACCCCGAAAGCCGATCCGCCACCTCGCGTCGTAGGCGAGCGCCTGCATCGACCCAGTCCGGCGTCGTTCGGTCCAGTAGTAGCGAGTCGTAGTCGAGACCGAGACCAACGTCTGCGAGCCAGTTCATTCCCACATCTTGTCGGATCATCGCCGATCGTGGGGTGCGTGACCGCTGAGCGGACGTCCGTTGGTAGCGCCGTGGCCATCTGCAACACCGACGGTCCTGTGTGCCCCTCGTTGAGAGTTGTGGGTGCCGCGCGGAGCGTCAGCCGGGTGGAGCGAAGAACTCCAGAGCAATGTTGTCAGGATCGCGGAACGAGAGTCCAGAACCGTAGGGCGCATCGATGATTCCACCGTGAGCGAGGCCGAGCGAGTCCAGCTTTGTCTCCCAGTGCTGAAGCTCCGCTCGATCGGCGCAGCCAAAGGCGACATGGTCTAGTCCGGGACGTGCCTCGTCAAACGATGCGGCACTCGTAGGCGCGGCGTGTTGGTGGATTCCGAACAGTGTGCCGCCGAGCAACCAGACGACGTGATGGAACGACCCAGTGTCCTCGTCCAGCACTGGTGGCGCCCCGAACAGAGTGCTGTACCACGGGCGGCTGCGGCCGAGGTCCGTGACCGTCACAGCGACGTGAGCCAACGCAGGGAACTCGGACACTTTGACCTCCGGGAATATCTAGATTCGTGGGCAACCTAACACATAACGTTTGATGCCAAGACGGGTCCGTCCGCGACCTCACGACGCCGTACCTATCTGCCGTTGCGGGCGCATCTCGAAATTCGCGATCCGCACATAACGCTCACCGGTCGGCGTACAGAACGCACGCCGTTAGCTCCGTATCCACTCGCAGAGCCGGCGATCTGCGCCAATGCTGTGCTGTCGGTCGTCAGTCGATGGATAGCTCTGGTCCGTGGGAGCGTTCGATGCCGCGGTCGACGCGACGGACGATGGTGGCTGTGGTCGGGTCGTGGAACAGCGCGGTACGGAGGGCGAGGTATTCGGGGATGGTGTCGTTGGCGACGAAGAGGCGGGCGTTCATCTCTTTGATTCGGTTCGGTGTGAGTTGGTGGCCGCTGGCCCACTGGCGCCAGGTGTCGAGGGCGTCGACCCGGTCTTGGAGGATGCCGATCGTTTCCGGGTTGGCGCGCCAATGGCTGTACATCTGCTGGCGGGATTGTTCGTCCTGCAGATCGCGCAGTCCCGAGGTGGCTTGCGCGGTGAGCGTCTGCGCGGGTTTGGCGTCGGTGACAGCTTGATCTCGTGTGATGGTCGCGGTTTGGATGTCGTGTTCGGCGATTGCGAGTTCGGGTTCCAGTACGCGTCGGTCGCGTCGCTTTGCGGTGGCGAGTTGCTCGTGGAGCGAGTGCCGGCAATCTTTCGCCGACGTCAGCGCTGTCTCGGCGGTGGTGACTGCGTCGGTGAATGGTCGCGCGTAGTGCTCGACGACTTGGAGTTGGCGTTGCGCATCCTTGACCTGTCGGTCGAGGTCTTTGGCCCGCCGTTGGTCGTTCTTGTAGTTGTCCCATGCCTCGTCGAGGTGTTCGACGACGTCGGCGCGGAGGATGTCGAACCAGTCCGGGATCTGACAGCGCGGGTGGAGGTGTCGATCTTGGGTGGCGAGGTTGCGGCGTTGGGTGGTTGCGGGGACGTCGGCGCGGTCGATGTTGAGGACGGCGTCGAGGATGTCGCGGGCTTCGGCGATGTCGTGGGTTTCGGTGATCACGCAGACGGTGTTGTCTTGGCGGCCGCGGGTCAAAGCGACGTACAGGTTGCGGCACGTGGTCGCGCGGGAGGCGAGTTCGAGGCTGGCGGTGACGGTGTCGGATTGGGTGCCCATCTCGGTCGCTGCGTAGCCGAAGCGGACGTGCTCACGGGTGTAGTCGGCGGGGAGCGTGATCTGGCCGTGTCCGACCAGTGGGGTCACGGTGAGGTCGCCGTTGTCGTGGGTCTGCGTGACGGTCCACAGGTCGCGGTTGCGGACTCGTTCCCCGCTGGTGGTGGTCAGGTGGCGGTGGTTGCGGCGGGTGGCGACGATGTCACCGGTGTACGCGGATTCGCCGGCACCGATCGACACTGGGCAGGACGGGTCGAGCTGTTCGTGGTCGTGGCGGGCGGACTGGATTCGGTCGTTGATCAGATCGACCTGCTGATTGGTGGACGCCATGATCGCCGTGCTGTGACCGTTGGCGTGATGGTCGAGCCATTGGTGGGCGAAGTGATCGAGGTGCTCGTCGAGGGTACCGGCACGAATCCGGCCGTGTTGTTCGTACAGGTCGAGGGCGCGGGGGTCTCCTTGGCGTAACAGGAGTGAGGCGTGGGCTTCCCAGGGTTGTTCGAAGCGGTGGACCCGCTCGAGTTCGATCGTCCGTCCGGTGTTGCACAGTTCGGCGAACATGCCGCCGCGGCCGACGGCTTGCAGCTGGCGTGGGTCACCGATCAGCGCGAGCCGCCAGTCGTTGGCGGTGGCGAGTTGGGTGAGGTGATGCAGGCTGGGGGTGCCGAGCATGCTCGCTTCGTCGACGACGAGCGTTGTGCCGCGGGGCAGTCGCCACTCGTTGTCGGGTGGCAGGTCGGGTTGGCTCCATTCGTGGAGAAGTTTGGCGACCGTGTCACAACGCATGCCCGTCTCACGCTCCAATGTTCGGGCTGCTTTCGCGGTCGGGGAGACGCCGTACACGTCTCGGCCCTGGACGCCCAGACCGGTGATCGCGGCACGCAGCATCGTCGTCTTCCCTGTCCCGGCCGGACCGATCACGAGGACCAGGCGATCGCGGCCGGCGACCGCCGCAGCCGCGTCGCGCTGCAACACATCCAACCCTTGGCCGTGGTCGTTCGTCGACGGGTCCGGGTCGTAGCTGTGTGCGTCGAGCGCCCAGGTCAGAATCGCTTCTTCCTGAGCGAGGATGGTTTCGGAGGTGATGTGCGCGGCGACGGGTTCAATCCACTCCGAGCGACCGTCCGAACCACGCACCCGACCACTCACACCCCGCGCCGGATCGAGATCGACACAGCTGTCGATGAACCGGTCCGCGGCCTGTTCGATCGTCGCTGCCCACCGCTCACCATCGACACCGGCAACCGGTCGCTGGAGGTCGCACAAGGCGCGGATCACGTCTTCGCGATGCCACGCCGACCCGGTTGCGGACAACACCTCGACCACATCGGCCATCGTCACTGTGACTGCCGGCTCAACAGACCGCGCCGCCTCGCGGACGGAGTCGAGCAGGTTGTCGGGGGTGACGCCGATGTCGGCGGCGTCCTCCAACCAGCCCGATCGCAACTCGTCCACCGGCCGCGACGATTTGTGGGTGCGGGTGTCTGCTGCGGCTTCACGGGTGAGGGCGGCTTTCTCCCAATCGGTCGGGTCGCGGCCCTCACGTTCATAGAACTCGGCCACCTTCACCGCGAGGGCGTCGTCGACTTGTGCGGTGCGTTTCGAGAACAGGGCCAGCAGGTCGGCGGGGACGCCGGCGATCTCGGCTTGGCCTTTGACGATCTCCCCGAACGTGACCCCGTACCGGGATGTGAGTTCGGCGCGAAGCACAGACTGGTAGAGGCCGCCGAGAGCGCGTTGGTAGCCCTTCAACATCCGCGCGTCCAACGCCAACCAGCGACCGTCCTCGGTCTGCACCTTGCTGGAGACGACGAGATGGGTGTGCAGCTGCGGATCATCAGCACGACTGGTGGTTTGCCGGAACCCGGCCACGATCAGACCTCGGGAGTCGGGGTGGAGGCGAACGCCGTTGGAACGGATCCGGGTGGTCGACCCGAACCGTTCCAGATGAGACAACACAGCATGGACAGCGACATCGTGCGCTTCCGCGAACCCGACATCACCGGTGAGCGCCCACAACACACTCAACGATTTCGGGGCGGAGACGGTGGCATCGAAACCGGCGACGGCGCGGATCGTCTTGCCGTTGGCGAGTGTGCGGTCCTTCAACGCGAAACCGAGCTCGACATCGCTGATCGGATCGCGCCCCGACAGCAGACGCTCGAGGGCTTCGGTTGTGACGGTGCCGTTGAGGCCGAGCAGGTCGGCTTGCTGGCCAGCCCACTGCCCGGGTAGCTCCCCGGGCGCATCCGTCAGGTAACGGGTGTAATACCTCGCGGTCGTTGCTGCGGTCGACGCGTACAACGTCGTCACCCGGATCACGACACCCTCCGATCCGCGGGCACCTGTCTGTTCTTCCTGGGGTGTGCTCTTTCAGAGGTCCTCGATCGATCGGTCATGGGTCAGTCCGATCCGAGCAAGGACAGCTGGGCGCGATCGGTCGTGCGGGACTTGCGTGCCGGCTTCCGCGAGGCAGTCGCGTCGGGAGTCGCGTTCGCGTTGGTTTGTGGAATCAGCTGAACGACGCGACCAGTGGTCACGTACTCGTGCAACGCGAACTTCGGGACGCGCAGGAGATCGCCGAGTCGCAGGCATGGCAGACCTTGCATGCCGCCGGTCGAGGTGTAGGTCGCAGCCATCTCGTATGCCTTCGACCGGCCGATGCGAAACACGCGCGCGGCTTCATCGATGGTCAACATGATCGGCAGTGAGTCCCACTCATCAATCGACTCGTCCACGCGACCCTCCTGTAGGAGTACGGGAACCGAGCGCCGCAAAAGGGGGAACGAGCCCGACGCGTGAACGTTGCGTCGCTGCTTCAACGGTCAGCCTGGCCGGCTGGTCACTCCGCTGGTCTTCGATCGGTTCGCTCATGAACGGCCCTCCACTAACACATGCCTCGCGAAATCCGATCTCGTGACGGCATCTGTTCAACAACGGGGTCGTGAAACCGGCGAAAAGGGGAAAACCTCGCGAGGTCGTCACCGAGTTACAGAGCACGAATCGGGCCGAGCGCAGCAAGAAATCCCGTCGAGGTCGGAGCGAACTTGCCCGGAGCGCGAGCGAGCCTGGACGATCCCGCACTACATGGACACTCCAGCGCTACATGGACTACCCCGCCGTGCTGGCGGGAGGTGAGGACTACGAAGGCGCTTGGGTGAGGCGGTCGACGATCGCCTGACGGCTCTGGGGGAGCGCGTGGGCGTAGACCGTCATCAACATCTCCGGGCTGTGGCCGAGGATGTCGGCGATCGCCCGAAGCTCGCCGATGTCCTTGGCGTTGTTGACCATGTGCGTTGCCGCGGTATGACGCAGGCCGTGCGACGTGAGCCGAGGAATCTCGGCCTTCTTCACGAGCAGCGCCAACGAGCGGTCGTAGGCGCGGGGGAGGACGTGCCGGCCGTGACGGGTCGAGATGATGAGATCGTTGTCCTCCCACTCGGCGCCGGCGAGGAGGCGCTCCTCGGCTTGCTCGACCCGCCGCCGGTTCAGTGCGCGAACGGTCTCGGTCGAGAGCGGAACGAGTCGCCGCGAGCGCACGTTCTTGGCGTCGCCGAGCACGGCGCCTCGGTTGACGGCGACAAGGCTCTCGTCGATGCGCAACGTGCGGCCGCGGCTGTCGAGGTCGTCCCAGCGGAGGGCGAGCACCTCGCTGCGGCGCAGGCCGTAAAGGACTCCGAGCTGGAACCCGGTCGCCCAGCGATGCTCGGCGATCGTCTCGAGGAAGCGCTGGACGTCGGTCGCTTCCCACGCCTGGATGTCCTTCACCTTGACCGGCTTGGCGACGGTTCTGGGCAGCGGCACGCGTGCCGCCGGGCTGCGCGGGATGAGTCCTTCCTCGACCGCGTCGGCGAGCGCGGCGCGAAGCACGCCGCGACAGATCTGAACGCTGCGACGTGAAAGCTTGCCGCCGTCGGCGAGCATGTTGATCCACCTCGCGACATCATCGCGATCGAGGCGGGACAACGGGATCGCGCCGAGCTCGTTCTCGATGTGCGGGATCGCCCACCGGTACTGTTCGCGTGCTTTCGGGGTGATGTCGGACTTGCCCTCGACGTAGCGGCGGACGAGCCAACTCACCGTGCCGCGCTCGGTGCTGCGCTCGCTCGCGCGGAACTCGCGAGCGGCTGCGAGCGCGCTGCGCTGGGACGCGTAGGTGCCGATCTGGCGGGGCCGACGCTTGCCCGACGTGGTGTCGATGCCATCGATCCGAACGACCCATTTGTCGCGCTGTTGGCGGCAGGTCGGCTGGCCTACTGACTTCCAACTCATGTATCACCTCCGGCGTTTTCGAGCGTCCGATGTGATACATCTGTGATACATCGGTCGATCGGTCACTTGCGGTGATCACATCATACCAGGTCAGAGAGTCGGAATGAGAGGATTTGAACCTCCGACCCCCTGCTCCCAAAGCAGGTGCGCTACCAAGCTGCGCCACATTCCGTTTGTGGCGGGCAGTTTAGCGTGCGGCCGCTGCGAACCGCTCGGCGGTTTCGGTGAAGGTTGCTCAGGGCAGCTGATGAGCGACGAGGGGGAGTACGGCAGTGGCGCCTGCATCGCGCAGCAGCGCGGCAGCGACGGTGATGGTCCAGCCGGTGCGATAGGTGTCGTCGATGAGCAGGATCGGACCCGCCGGGAGTGCAACGCCGTCGACAAGTTCGAGTCCGCCGAGCAGCGCTGCGACTCGGGCCCCGGATGCCGCCTCGGTCGGCGGACGCTGGCCGCTCTGACGTAGCGCATCGATGACCGCCAGCTTGCCGACGAGTCCGACGTGAGCTGCGATCGAGGCGACCCTGAGCGGATGGCTGCGCGACGGCACGGCCACCACAGCGACCGGCCGCTCGCCCCAGTGGTTCCTCCATCGGCGCAAGACGTCGATGAGGCCGTCGGCCATGCCCTGGTCGATGATGCCGTCGGCGCCGTTGAATCGGGCGAGTTCGGTGCTCCATCCCGGATCGTCGGCGAAGGCCAGCGCCCGCCCCTCGCCGCATCCGACGATCCGGCCCTTGCGCCCGGCCAATCCAGACGGCCACAGCTTGCGTGGCTCGATGATCACGTCGGCGCCGCGAGCGAACAGACGGGCGGCGCTGAGCGACGGTTCCGACGGCGAGAGACCCGGTTCGGGGAAAACGCCGGTACACACCGAGCACCGTCCACACGGCGTCGGGTCGGGATCGTCGAGGGCCTGCTGCAGGAACTTCATCAGGCATCCGGCGCTCGATGCGTATCGGCGCATCACGTTCGCCTCGGCGTTGCGCATCTCGCGAAGTAGGTCCCATTTCGCAGCGTCGTGGACATAGGGGCTGCCAGTTGCGAGCCAGCCGTCCCTGGTCTTGTCGACGATGTCGGATGCGGCGAGCAGTTTGAGCAGACCCTCGAGCCTGCCGCGGCGGATACCGGTGGCATTCTCGATCGATGCCAGCGTGGTGTTGCCGGAATCCAAGGCGGTGAGCACCCGTTGCACGTTGTCGGGGTCGGGGATCGATGAACTCGCGAAGTACTCCCAGATCCGCTCGTCGGACTCTGATGGCAACAGGACCGCGAGCGCACTGTCGAGCGCTCGCCCGGCACGGCCGACCTGCTGGTAGTACGCCACCGGCGAGGCCGGCGAGCCGACGTGGATGCAGAACGCGAGGTCGGGCTTGTCGTAGCCCATCCCGAGCGCCGATGTCGCGACCACGGCTTTCAGATCGTTCGTGCGGAGCTGTTCCTCGACCACGATCCGGTCGGCCGGCTCGAGCCGCCCGGAGTAGGAGGCGACCGAATGTCCGGCCGACTGCAGAAAACTGGCGAGCCGGTCCGCTTCGGCGACCGTCAGGGTGTACACGATGCCGGAGCCGTCGAACGTGGCGAGCGCGTCGCCAACCCAGGCCCAACGTTCGAGCGCACCGAGCCCACCGACGACGGCCAACCGCAGCGACGTACGGGCCAAGCTGCCCCGGAAGGTGACGGTGTCCGCACCCAACTGCGCCGCGACATCGGCCGTGACTCGTTCGTTGGCCGTGGCGGTGGTGGCCAACACCGGTGTACCGGGTGCCAACGCGAGCAGATGCCGGGCCAGGCGCTGATAGTCGGGGCGGAAGTCGAAGCCCCAGTCGGAGATGCAGTGAGCCTCGTCGATCACGACCATCCCGGTGGCCGCCAGCAGCCGGGGCAGCCGCGCCGCGAAGCGCGGATTGCCCAACCGCTCCGGAGACACGAGCAGCACATCCAACGTGCTGGCGTCGACCGCCGCCAGCACTTCGTCCCAATCCTCGAAATTGGTCGAGTTGATCGTTGCAGCTGTCAGGCCCGCCCGCTCTGCCGCCGACACCTGATCGCGCATCAACGCGAGGAGGGGAGAAACCACCAATGTCATGCCGGACCCGGCGGCTCGCAGCGCTGCGGTCGCCGCCCAGTACACCGCGGACTTGCCCCAGCCGGTGGCCTGCACCACGAGCACCCGCGACCGATCGACGACGAGCGCCCGCACGGCCTCGCGTTGGTCGTCACGGGCGACGGCATTCGGCCCCGCGAGCCGGGCAAGCACATCGCCCAGGTGGTGGTCCGCGTTGTCTCGAGTCGTCGTTCGTTGAGTGTCGGCTGGACTGTTCATGATGTCGAACCGTTCATGGTGACGAACTTACGGCAGGGGTGTGGCAACGAACACGGCGGCCCCGACTATCGAGCGCCGGAAGCCAAACGGTCGACGGTGTCGAGCAGCCGCTGCACGTCGTCATCTTCGATGTAGCGAACGACACCGGCACGGATAACTCCACCGGACTCGGCGAGGCCGAGTTGACCGACACACTCGACCGCGTAGCTGTGGCCGTCCCACACCGCGATCTTGTCGTTGGCCAACGCCGCTGCGGCGTCTGCCGGCGTCACGCCGGCGATCGTGAATGCGGCCGTCGGCGTACGGCCCTGGAGTCCGCTAGGTCCCCAAATTCGTACGCCGTCGATCGATTGGAGGCCGCTGAGCAACGGGGCGAACACGGCTTGCTCGGCCGCTTCGATTCGGTCCATCGTCTCCTCGGTCAAAAAGCGCGCCGCGGCCTCTACGCCGGCGAGCGCCTCGAAGTTGGGCATCCCGGTCTCGAACCGCCGCGCACCCTGATCCGCCGCTGGTCGGACCTTGAACAGTGGCAGCGAATCGAGCAGCTCCGGTTGCATCCACAGCACTCCAGAATGCGCTCCGTACCACTTGTACGGCGACGTCACCAGCGCGTCACAGCCGAGTTCGGCAATGTCGATCGACTTGTGCGGCGCCAACGCGACGGCGTCGATGAACACCCGAGCGCCGACGGCGTGGGCGGCCTCGATGATCGGAGCGTGATCGGGAATGGTACCGAGCAGGTTCGAGGCGCCGGCGATCGCAACCCACCTGGTGCGTTCGTCGATCAGGTCGATCACGTTCTGCGTCGGCAGCGTGCCGGTCCCCGGATCGAAGTGGGCGAGCACGTGGTCAGCGCCCGCCTGCTCGCACGCCTTGCGCCACGGGGTCACATTGGCGTCGTGATCGAGCCGGGTGCCAACGACGCGATCGCCGGGAGACAGGGTGCCAGCGATCGCGCGCGTCAACGCGAACGTGATCGAGGTCATGTTCGGTCCGAAGCAGATGCCGTCCGGATCGGCGTTGTACAGTTGCCCGACCGCGGCGCGGGTGCGGTCGATGAGTGCATCGCAGGCATACGCCGCCTCGAAGGCGCCACCGCCGCAGCCGTTGAGGCCGTTCGACATCCAATCGGTCATCGCCTGGATCGTCACGTCGACCATCTGCGTGCCGGCCGGCCCGTCGAAGCGGGACCATCCGTCGCGCACGCCGGGGAACCGATGACGAAGGGAAGCAAAGTTCATCCGCCCAGCCTGGCAGGCGGACACCACCGCGGCCGAAACGATGTCGATGCCGCCGACCCGAAGGCCTGTGGCCTTGGTGGTGCTCGCCGAATTGAGATGCGTCGCCCCAGTGGCGGCGCAACGGTCAGTGTCGTGCGTTCATGGGGTGACCGTGATGGTGCCGTGCATGTACTGATGGATACCACAGACATACGCGAACGTGCCGGGGGTGTCGAACTTGTTCTGGAATGTGCCGCCTTTTGGCAGATCCTTGCTGTTGAACGACTTGTCATTGCCCTGGATGCTGTGTGCCGACCCGTCGTTGTTCGTCCACGTGACCGTGGTTCCCTTGGCCACTGTCAGCGCGGGCGGACCGAACGCGAAGTCCTGAATCGCGACGGCGCCGGGGCCGGGAACGGTCGCGGCGCCTGGAACGGTGGATGCGCCGGGAACGGTGGATGCGCCGGGAACGGAACTCGCGGCAGCGGACGATCCGGGCGCCGTCGTGGCGGATGCGCCCGGCACGGAGCTTGCCGCGGTTGAACCGCCGGTGGACCAGCGGGCGTTGACTCCGATCAGGACGATCGCGGCCACGGCCGCGCTCGCGCCGAGCAGTCGCACGCCCGACGAAACGTCGTGGCCTTGGATGGACGGGATGAATGTGGCGGCCAGGAGGGCGATCGTTGCGAGTTCGACGACGAGCGCGATCTGAGCCTGCGGCGACGGATCGAAGGTCGCGCCGGTGTGTACGAAACCGAGAAACGTGTTCCCGGAGTGGGTGTAGAAGAACAATGCGATGGTGGAGGCGGCCAGCCCGATCCCGGCCAGGCGAACGAACCACTCTTTGCGGACCGCGACCGCTGCCGCGATCACGCCGGACGAGATCGCGTTGAGCAGGATGCTGCGCCCGAAGTTGGGCATCCCGGGACCGCCAGCACCTCGGTACCCGGCGTTGTAGTACAGATCGAGGTGGATGATGCCAATGATCAGGATTGAGATCGCGGCTGCGATTCGCAAGATGCGTCCTGTGGTCATGTGGCTGCTTTCGTGAGACGGATGAACCACTGAAGTATTCGTCGCCGCCGGCGGGGCGGATGACGACTTCTACGAAGACGACCCCCGCTCGTCGTTGCGGCGAGTTTCCGATCTCCGTCGCCGACGACCATATCAGGGACGTTTGGCGGCCTTGGCGATGCGCTTCTCGGCCTTGCCGGTCGGTGTGATCTGGCGGCCGTCGAGGTCGCCGATCTCGGCGCCGTTGTCGAACTGAACGCGGTATCGCTGCCAGTTGAAACCGTTGGCCAGAATGACGCGGCCCTCGGTACCGTTTGGCACGTCCTGGAGTTCTGATGTGGCCCTGACGCGATCACCCAACCGCAGATCAAGCTGATTGAGATGAGGCTTGGCGAGGGCGTGGGGCTTCCAGAAAGTCACGTACCTATTCTGCCCGACGGGAGGGAGCGGTTGCATCTTTGCGCACCGATACACTCGACAGCCTGTGAAAAGTACGCTCGAACCCCTAGATGGAAACAAGGTCAAGCTGTCGGTCGCCGTCGATGAAACAGAATTCGATCGTGATATCGACTCTGCTTTCCGCAAGATCGCGCACGAGGTCCGCCTCCCCGGGTTCCGGCCAGGAAAGGCGCCGCGCAAGGTGCTCGAGGCCCGGATCGGCATCGCCGCCGCTCGCGAGCAAGCGCTACGCGATGGGGTTCCGAATTACCTCGCTCAGGCCGTCCGCGAGCACGACGTCGATCTGATCGCAACGCCTCAGGTCGAGATAACAGGTGGCGGAGAGAGCGGGCCGATCGAATTCGACGCCACATGTGAGGTGCGGCCCGAAGTCACTGTTCCCGGCTACGGCGGCCTGCGGGTCGAGGTGCCGGCGGTCGTCGCCTCGGAAACCGACATCGACGAAGCCGTCAACACCGAATTGCGTCGCCAGGGAACGCTTGCCGACATTGATCGGCCGATCGCTCTCGGCGATCAGGTCACGCTGGATCTGCAGGGTCTGCGCGATGGCGAGCCCGTCGTCGGGCTCAACACCGAGGACTGGCTGTACGAGGTCGGCAAAGGTTGGGTCGCGGAAGGATTCGACGAGCATCTGATCGGTGCGAGCGCCGGCGGCGAGTTGTCGTTCACCGCCAAACCGAACGGCAACGACACCGAGGCCGAGTTCGAGGTCAAGATTTCCAAGGTCCAGGAGATGGTCCTGCCCGAACTCGACGACACGTGGGTCGACGAGAACATCGCCGAGTACGACACAGTCGCCGGATGGCGCAGCGCCGTCGGCGACCGCCTCAGCGAGACCCGCCTCAATCAGGCGCGCAGCCAGATCGTCGAACGGGTCAGCTCGGCGCTGTCCGAACTCGTCGACCTCGAGCCGCCCGAAGCAATGGTGCAGGGCGATCTGCAAAGCCGTGTCCAGAACACGATCCGCCAGTTCCAGGCCCAGGGCATCGCGCTCGACCAATGGCTGTCCGCCACCGGCCAGGACGCGAACGGCTTCATCGAACAGTTGCGGGTTCAATCGCATCTGGCGGTCAAAGTCGATCTCGCCTTACGCGCCGTTGCCACGGCAGAGGACCTCACCGTCAACGACGAAGATGTCGACGCCGAGTACGAGCGGATCGCGATCCAGGTCCGCCAGAAGCCGGCCCAGGTCCGCAAGGCCTACGAGCGCAACGACGCCGTCACCGAACTCACCGCTCAGCTGCGCAAGAGCAAGGCCCTCGATTGGCTGCTCCGTCATGTCGAGATCGTCGATCCCGACGGCAACCCGATCGACAACGACCTGATCCTCGGCCACGATCACGATCACGGCGATCACGATCACGACGGCCACGATCACGACCACGATCACGATCACGACCACGATCACGACGGCCACGACCACGACCACGACCACGATTCCGACGGCCACCATCACGACCACGATTCCGAGGAGAAAAGCTGATGAGCCCATTGCTCGAGCCGGTGCGCAACTACTACGTGCCGAATGTGATCGAAACGACGAGCCGCGGCGAACGTCATTCGGATCTCTACTCGCGGATGCTGCGCGAAAACATCATCTTCATCCCGACGGCAATCGACGACGCCGTGGCCAACATCGTCTGTGCGCAGCTGATCCACCTCGAGAGCGAGAACCCGGACAAGGACATCAACATCTACATCAACAGCCCCGGTGGCGACATCACCGCGCTGTTCGCGATCTACGACACGATGCAGTTCATCAAGAACGACATCGCAACGATCTGCCTCGGTCAGGCCGCATCCGCCGCGGCAGTGTTGCTCGCGGCCGGAACCAAAGGCAAGCGGCTCGCGCTGCCCCATGCCCGCGTCTTGCTCCATCAGCCGTGGGGCCAGGTCGGCTACGGACAGGTCACCGACCTGGTACTGGCGGCCAAGGAGATCCTCAGAATGCGTGACCTGCTCGAGCAGATCCTGGCCGAGCACACCGGCCAGACCGTGGAGCGGATTCACGCCGACACCGACCGCGACTTCGTCATTGAAGCTCAGCAGGCCGTCGAGTATGGCATCATCGATGAAGTGATCTCGTCCCGCTCAGCCGTTGACCGCTCCGGTCCGATCCGCTGACCGAACCAACAGGGGGCAAACGTGGCGAAGTTTGGTGACACAGGCGAACTGCTCAAATGTTCGTTCTGCGGTAAGTCTCAAAAGCAGGTCAAGAAGCTGATCGCAGGCCCGGGGGTCTACATCTGCGATGAGTGCATCGACCTCTGCAACGAGATCATCGAGGAGGATCTGACCGAGACGAGCGAACTCCGTTTCGAGGACCTGCCGACGCCGCGTGAGATCCGTGGGTTCCTCGACGAGTACGTCGTCGGCCAGGACGACGCCAAGAAGATCCTGTCGGTGTCGGTCTACAACCACTACCGAAGGATCCAGCATCAGCAGTCATCCGGTGTCGGGCGCCGAGACGAAGTCGAACTCGCCAAGAGTAACATCTTGCTGCTCGGCCCGACCGGATGCGGCAAGACCCACCTCGCCCAGACCCTGGCCAGGATGCTCAACGTGCCGTTCGCTGTCGCCGACGCAACGGCACTGACCGAGGCCGGCTACGTCGGAGAAGACGTCGAGAACATCTTGCTCAAGCTGATCCAGGCGGCCGACTTCGATGTCAAGAAGGCCGAGACGGGCATCATCTACATCGACGAGATCGACAAGATCGCGCGCAAGAGCGAGAACCCCTCGATCACCCGCGACGTCAGCGGCGAAGGCGTGCAGCAGGCCCTGCTCAAGATCCTCGAGGGCACGGTCGCTTCGGTCCCGCCTCAGGGTGGCCGCAAGCATCCCCACCAGGAGTTCATCCAGATCGACACGACCAATGTGTTGTTCATCTGCGGCGGGGCGTTCTCCGGTCTCGAGCAGATCATCGAGCACCGCATCGGCCACAAGGGCATGGGCTTCAACAGCACCGTCCGCTCCAAGCAGGACAAAGATGTCGGCGTGTTGTTCGGCCAGGTACTTCCTGAGGACCTGCTCAAATTCGGGATGATCCCCGAGTTCATCGGCCGCCTGCCGATGGTCGGCGCAGTGCAGAGTCTCGACCACGATGCCCTCGTCAAGATCCTCGTCGAACCGAAGAACGCCCTCGTCAAGCAGTACCGCAAGGTGTTCGAGTTCGAAGACGTCGATCTCGAGTTCACGCCGGGTGCGCTCACCGCGATTGCCGATCAGGCCCTCTTGCGCGGCACCGGCGCCCGAGGCCTGCGCTCGATCCTCGAGGAAGTCTTGCTGAACACGATGTACGAACTGCCGGGGCGAAGCGACGTCGGCCGGGTCACGATTGACGAAAAAACCGTCAAGGAGAAGGTCAACCCGACGCTGGTACCCCGCGAGCCGGTGCGCGCCGCGCGCCCGCGCCGTGCCGCCAGCTGAACCGATGAATTACCGCGAGGCGCTGGCATATCTCGATTCGCGTGCCACGTACGACAAGACGGGCGTGATCGAGGCGCCGTCACTGGACACGATCCAGCGGCTGATGTCGGTGATGGGCGACCCGCAGGGCACATACCCGGTGATCCACGTAACCGGCACCAACGGCAAGGGCTCCACGTCGCAGATGATCACCCGTCTGCTGATGGCCCACGGGCTGACCGTCGGCACGTATTCGAGTCCGCACCTCGAACGGGTCAACGAGCGGATGGCCTACAACTGTGAACCGATCAGCAACGACGATTTCGCCGAGCAGGTCGGTACCGTCGCAGACCTGGAAGTCCTCGCAGGCGTCCTGCCGACTCATTTCGAAGCGGTCACGGCGGCAGCGTTGCGCTGGTTCTCCGATCTCGCGGTCGACGTCGCCGTGATCGAGGTCGGTCTGCTCGGCCGCTGGGATGCCACCAACGTGGTCGACGCGCAGGTGGCCGTGATCACCAATATCGCGCTCGACCACACCGAGTTCGCGGGGCCGTCCAAGGTCGACATCGCCCGTGAGAAGGCTGGCATCATCAAGCCGACGAGCGCGGTGGTGCTCGGTGAGACCGACCCCGAATTGGCCGAGATCTTCCGCAACGAGGGGGGTGCTGTCGTCCTCGAGCGGGGCGAGGACTTCGACTGCCTCGAGAACAACCTTGCGGTCGGCGGCCGGGTGCTCGACATCCGCACTCCGACCACTGTCTATACCGATGTCTTCGTGCCTTTGCACGGTCGTCATCAGGGCGACAACGCGGCGGTTGCGCTGACCGCTGTCGAAGCGTTCTTCGCCTCGCCGGTACCGGAAGAACTCGTAGAGGAGGGCTTCGCCGAGGTAGTGATGCCGGGTCGGTTCGAGGTGCTCAACAACCTCCCGCTCGTCATCGTCGACGGCGCCCATAATCCGGCCGGGGCCGACACCTGTGCGCAGGTGTTCTTCGAGGACTTCCATCCGGAGGGTCGGCGGGTCCTCATCGTCGGCATCTTGAACCACCGCGATCCGGCGCAGATGCTGAGTGCGTTGCGCGCCGACGAATACGACGTGGTGTTGTGCTGCACCGCCCCGTCACCACGTGGCCTGCCGGGCGCTGTCCTCGCAGCGTCCGCCCGCCAGATCGGATGCGACGACGTGACCGCGTTCGATTCGGTCACGACCGCCTGCGAGCGAGCACTGAGCTCAGCGAGTGTCGACGACGCGATCGTCGTCACCGGCTCGCTGAAAGTTGTTGGCGAGGCCCGCCCGTTCATGCTCCGCCGGCGCATGGCCTGACGCGGCGCGCTCTCGGCATCGTGTCGGCGGCGTAGCGCTGTCGGGCGCGCTCGGTTGGGTGGAACGTGGCGTTCGCCACGGTGGGGGAACGCCAACACGGCCCGTAACCTGGGGGAACTATGTCTGACCGCACCCTTGTCCTGCTCAAGCCCGATGCCGTCGAACGCGGTCTGATCGGCAAGATCGTCGGCCGGTTCGAGGCCAAGAACCTCACGGTCGCTGCGATGGAACTGCGGCTGCTCGATCAGGCGACCCTCGCTCGTCACTACGAAGAGCATCAGGGCCGGCCGTTCTACGCCGATCTCGTTGCATTCATGTTGCGCGGTCCCGTCGTCGCGATGGTGATCGAAGGTCCTGAGGACACATGGGAAGTCGTTCGCAATCTGATGGGAGCGACCAACCCGTGCAAGGCCGATCCAGGAACGATTCGTGGCGATCTCGGCATTCTCTTCACCGAAAATCTCGTCCACGGCAGCGACTCGCTCGACTCCGCCAAACGTGAAATCGGGATCTTCTTCCCGAATCTGTAACAACCAGCGCACCGGCTACTATGGCGACAGATTCGCCGCTGCTTCGGAAGGGCCATGCATGGCACGCAACAATCCGCTCGCCCTCGGGCGGGATCTCGCCATTGACCTTGGCACCGCGAACACACTGATCTATGCCCGCGGCCAGGGAATTGTGCTCAATGAACCGTCTGTCGTCGCGCTCAACGTGAACGACGGCCGGCCCGTCGCCGTCGGCTTCGAGGCCAAACGGATGATGGGCCGTACGCCGGGTCACATCAAGGTCGTTCGGCCGCTGAAGGACGGTGTCATCGCCGACTTCGATGTCTGCGAAAAGATGCTCCGGTACTTCATCCAGAAAGTTCACGCGAGCAAGTGGAGCAAGCCGCGCATGGTCATCTGCGTACCGTCGGGAATCACCGGTGTCGAACAACGCGCCGTCCAGGACGCGGCCGAATTCGCCGGCGCCCGCAAGCCGGTCCACATCATCGAAGAGCCGATGGCCGCCGCAATCGGTGCGGATCTGCCGGTGCACGAACCGAGCGGCAACATGATCGTCGACATCGGCGGTGGCACCACCGAGGTCGCGGTCATTTCCCTCGGTGGCATCGTCACAGCCCAGTCGGTGCGCGTCGCGGGTGATGAACTCGATGATGCGATCCTGCAGTTCCTCAAGAAGGAGTTCTCGCTCGCCGTCGGTGAGCGCACGGCCGAAGAAATCAAGCTGCACATGGGGTCGGCGTGGCCGCTCGACGAAGAGCTCACGGCCGACATCCGCGGTCGCGATCTGATCAGCGGTCTGCCGCGTACGCTCGAGATCACCACCGAGCAGATCCGCGAGGCCATCGCCGAACCCGTTGCGGCGATCATCGACGCGGTCAAGACGACGCTTGACAAGACGCCCCCTGAGCTCGCGGCCGATATCATGCAGCAGGGCATCACCATCACCGGTGGTGGCGCGCTGCTCGCCGGGCTCGATCAGCGTCTCTCACACGAGACGGGTATGCCCATTCACATCGCTGCCGAGCCGCTGTACAGCGTCGTTATCGGATCCGGGCGGGCGCTCGAGAACATCGATGCTATGCGCGGTTTGCTGTCCCAGGGTGGCGACGACTAGTCGCTCCGCCCCTCAGTCACTGTGCCCGTCTACTCCGTCAATCGCCGCCGTGCGATCATCCTGCTGGTCCTGTCCTCGGTGCTGCTGCTCACGCTCGATCTCCGTGGCAATCCCGTGATCGATCGGATGCGCTCGGTGTTTTCGCGTGTGCTGACCCCGTTCGAGACGGCTGGTGAAGTCATCGCGACGCCGATACGCAACGCCTGGCACGGCGCCACCGATTACCAGAGCCTCGCGCGCGAGAACGAAAAGCTGCGCGACGAGTTGGCCCGCGGGCGCGGCGATCAGCTCGCGGCACGGGCCATCTACGGCGACTACCAGGAGCTGTTGACGCTCAACGGCCTCACCGCCAAGTATCCGACGACGACGGCGCGAGTCGTCGGCGGCGCGCCCGGCAACTTCCGCCAGACCGTCGAGATCGACCGCGGCAGCAGCGACGGCATCCTCGTCGGTATGCCGGTCGTGAACTTCGCCGGCCTCGTCGGCAAGGTCACCAAGGTTTACGACAATCGCAGCGTAGTGCTGCTGGTCACCGACTCGGACTACACCATCGAATGCAAGGTGTCCGGCGTCGATGCGGCTCCGGTCGACTCCAGCAGCACGCCGCTCAACAGCACACCGAGCGGGATCAACCGCGCTGATCTGTCGACGACCACAACCCAGCCACTGGCGACCACGACCCCCACGACTGCCGTCGGCCGCAGTTCCGGCAATGCCAACGCGAACCCCGGTGCGACCACCACGACCGGCGTGGCCGGCACGGGTTCTGGCACCACGTCGTCGTCGACCGCCCCGGCACTCGTCGAACGAGAGACCGGGGGCTGCCAGGGGAGAGGGCCCGGCAGGCTGTCGGCAATGCACTACATCACAGAGAATCCGGTGTTCGGAACGATCAATGTGGGAGCGGTGATCAGCACGACCGGCGGATCGAAGAGTCTGGCCCCGCCCGACATCATCATCGGTGAAGTGATCAACAAGATCGAGCGATCCGGTTCGGCCGGCCCGATCCTCGAGATCAAGCTGGGAGCGGACCTGAATCACCTCAATCTCGTCCAGATCGTGCGCTACCGGCCGCCACCGGAAGTTCCCAGCGGCTGACGTGGAAACCTTTCTTCGGCGCCCGATCCTGAGGATGCTTCCGGTCGGGCTGATGTTCATCGCGCTGCAACGCACCGCGTTCGGAGACATTCGGCCGTGGGGTGTGTCCTTTCAGATCGTGCTCGCGTTGTGCGCCGCGTCCGGAGTCCCCGGCGGGGCCGAACGGGGGGCCTGGATGGGATTCGTCATGGGCCTGATGTTCGACCTCGGCTCGGCGGCTCCGCTCGGCCAACACGCCCTGGCGTACGGTCTTGCCGGGTTCACGGCGGGTCTCGTCAACGTCGTCGCGGTGGACCCGCACTGGTGGCTGTCGATGATCTTCGTCGCGTTGGGCGGTGGCGTCGGCGAGTTCGCAATACCCGTGATCCAGACATTCGTGAGCAACGGTGGATGGCAGGGGCAACGGCTGGGTCGAACCGTGGCGGTGATCGCGATCAGCTGCGGTCTTCTCGCGCCCTTGCTGATCCCGCTGAGTCGATGGTGCCTCGCGATCCGCAAGAAGACGTGGAAGGTGCCGGCGCAATGAGCCGCCCGCGCCCACACGCGTGCGTCGAGAAAGCACAATGGTGTCATGGCTGTTGACAAACGCGCAGTACGTCTTGGCGCGCTCGCACTCGTGTCCGTGGTGCTCCTCGGAGCGGTCGGGGTCCGCCTGTGGTTCCTGCAAACCGTTCAGCGCGCGTCACTCCAGGCCGAGGTCCAGAGCAGCTCGACGCGCACCCAGTTCCTGGTCGGAGAGCGCGGTCGGATCTTCGACTCGCTGGGTCGCATCGTCGCCGACAACCGTCGAGTCCTCACGGTTACAATCGATCGCTCCATCATCCGCAAGGAGAAGAATCGCACCACGCTGTTCACCCGCCTGTCCGGAATCTTGAATGTGCCGGTGGAGACGATGGAGGCCCGCTGGAAGAGCGGCCAGTACAGCAATTACCTTCCGCTCCCCGTCGCTGACGACGTGGCGGAGGACGTCGTCCTTCAGATCGAGAGCCGCAGCGAGGACTTCCCCGGCGTGCGCGGCGATGAGGACTGGGCTCGCGTCTATCCGTATGCCCCGCTGGCCAGTCATGTGATCGGCTACCTGGGCCTGATCCTCAAGTCGCAGGCTGTGGACTACAAGGCGCAGGGCTATCTGAGCAACGAGACCGTCGGCCAGTTCGGCGTCGAGAAGAACATGGAGTCCGTCCTCCACGGCTCGTGGGGCAAGGTCGTGTACGAAGTCGACAGTGCCAATCACGTGATCCGCGAGGTCAGCCGGATCGATCCCGTGCCGGGCAAGGACGTGCAGCTCACCATCGATATGAAGGTGCAGCAGTTCGCAGAACGTCTCCTCGAATCGGAGTTGCGGGCGAGGCGTCAGACCGCCGATCCGTCGCTGATGGCCAAGAACCCCAAGGACAAAGACGGCAAGTACAAGTTCGTCGGCGAGAATTGGTATGTCGATTCCACCGGCCAGCAGTACCTGCCGTACCCGGCCCCGGCGGGATCGCTGGTCGTTCAGGACCACGAGAGCGGTCAGATCGTCGCGATGGCGAGTTATCCGACGTTCGACAACCGCTGGTTCACGATCGGGCTGACGGGGGCCAAGTTCAAACAACTCTTCCCGACACCAGAGCCGACCGATCCCAACCGGGCGGACAAGTCGATCCTCGTCAATCGAGCGATTCAGGGTCAGTACAACCTCGGCTCGACGTTCAAACCGTTCGTCGCCTATTCGGCGGTCATGGCGGGTGTGATCACCCCCCAGGAGGTTTACAACGACACCGGCAGTTACAAGCTCAACATCGATACGAGCAAATGCAACGCCGGTGTGCGCTGCGAGTACTTCAACGCGCTCAATCCGCAGGGCAGCCCGAGCAGATACGGCCCGGTCAGGCTCGAGGACGCCCTCGCGGTTTCGAGCGATGCCTACTTCTACCGCCTCGGTGAGAAGACGTTCGAGAAGGGTCGCACCCTGCTCGGCGACGAGTTGAAGAGCTTCGGCTTCGGGTCCAAGACCGGGATCGATCTGCCGTTCGAATTCGCCGGCCGAATTCCTACCAGCGAGCTGAAGAAGCAACTGATCGAACGCCACGTCCTGCGCGTCGACGAGGTGCCGACCCTGCTCGTCGGCGACAACGTTCAGCTCGCCATCGGCCAGGGGCTGTTCGCGGCGTCGCCGCTGCAACTCGCGAACGCGTACTCGACATTGGCCAACGGCGGCTTCCTCAACCGCCCCCACGTCGTCAAGGCCATCTACCAGGGCGGTGTGCCCGATGGCTATCCCGGCTCCGCCAACCTCGCCAAAGGCACGCTGATGACGTCGTACGAGAAGCCCGAATTGATCCAGCAGATCGACCTCCCAGCCGATGTCGGCCTGCCGATCATCCAGGGCCTGATCCGGGTCATCAGAGGCCGAGGTGTCACGGATCCGACGGGCTTTTATCACTCCACGACCGGCGAGCAACTGTTCAAGAGCTACCCGTACAACGACCTGAAGATCGCCGGCAAGACCGGCACGGCGCAGGGCTCGGCGAGCAAGCCCTGGTACGACTCGTCGGTGTTCGCTGGTGTCAGCCTCGATAATGCCAAGCCGTACACCGTCGTTGCCTACCTCGAGAAGTCCGGCTACGGCAGCCAGGCCGCCGGACCTGCGGTGAAGTGCATGTTCCAGGCGCTCGGTGGTTCCGTGACGATGGACGAGGTCACGATCTCGGATCCGCTCGATCAGAGTTCGTCAGTGGCTGCACCGTCGAACGTATTGCCCGATGCCAGCTGCCTGCAGAACATCTACACCCCGATTCGTGACTGATGGCATTCTCGATCCTCAATCGCCGGCCGGACTCCGGCCTCGGAAACGTCCGCTCCAGTCCCGGCGACCCCAGCCGTAACGTCGACTGGATTCTACTCCTGGTCCAAGCAACGCTCGTCGTGTGCGGTGGCCTCACCGTGTACAGCGCGTCGCGGACCAAGGGCAATAACCTGCCATACGGGTACAGCTACGCGACTCGCCAAGTGATATTCGTCATCCTCGCAACCGCGGCGATGCTGTTCGTCATGTCGCTCGACTACGCGTGGCTGCGCGAGCGGGCGAAGTTCTTGTATGGGCTCACGATCGTGGCGCTCGTGCTGATCTTCATGCTCGCCAAGGTCACCGGCGGCGCTCAGCTGAGCTTCGACATCGGCCCGATCAAACTCCAGCCGGCCGAGTTCGCGAAGGTGACGGTACTGCTCGTGCTCGCCGCGTTTTTGAGCGAGGATTCCAGTGACTCTGTGTCCTACGAACGCTTCATCGGAGGTCTGTGGCTCGGCGGCATCCCGACGGTGCTGGTCATCCTCCAGCCCGATCTCGGTACGACGTCGGTCCTCGTCGCGATGATGATGGGTGTGCTGCTGGTTGCAGGGGCCAAGGCCAAGTACATCGCGATGATTACGCTGCTGGCGCTCAGCACGGTCGGCGCGGTCGTGCTCAGCGGCGTGATCAAGACCTATCAGACGATGCGGATCGTGGCCTGGCTGAACCCGAACTCCAACGACGTGCGGCTGCAGCAGTACATCTTCCAGGGCAGGAACGCGCTGCACGCGACCGCAACGGGTGGTTTGACGGGAAAGGGCTGGTTGCAGGGGCCGATCACCAATGCCAAAGGCGATATCCCGGTGCAGTGGGCCGATTTCCCGTTCAGCGCGATCGGTGAGCAGTTCGGCCTGCTCGGATGCGCCGTGATCATCGGTTTGTTCGCGATCGCGCTGTTCCGGATCTGGCGGATCGCCCATCTGTCGCGTGATCTGCTCGGTACCTACATCTGCGCCGGCGTGTTCACGATGCTGCTGTGGCAGATCTTTCAAAACATCGCGATGACACTCGGTCTGATGCCGATCACCGGTCTTCCACTGCCGTTCATCTCCTACGGCGGGTCGGGTATGGTGACTTACTTCGTGATGTTCGGGCTGGCGCAGAGCGTGCACATGCGCCGCATGCGCTAGATGCCGACATATCATTGAGCGGACACCTCGTCGAGGGATCGAACGCGATGGCGCCAGCAGGCACGATGGTTCCAGCTTGGCTGCCGCAGCAAACACGCTCGCCTGGCCGGCGGGCGCACAGGAAGGAAATACGTCCATGGACGAAACGAATATCGAAGGTCGTGCTCGACCCTCGCGCCCAGTCGCGACAGCCGATGCGGGCGCCGCTCGTGCGGTCACGGCGTCGTCAGCCGCTGACAACGACGCCGATTTCGTCGACGGCGACATCGACGGCGAGCCGACGCTCAGCGCCCTGGCTCGCAAGCGCCGCCGAGGCTCTCGCGGGGGCAGGGGACGGGCCAAACCGGCCGGATCCATTTCAGATGGCGATGACAAAGCCGGCGGTGAAGATGATGCCGACGGTGGTGGTGATGATGTCGGCGGCAATGGCGGCGGTAATGAGGCCGGCGGCGATAGCTCGCCCGTCGCCAGTGATCCCGCCGAGATCGCCACTGAGAAGAGCAACAAATCGCCGGCGAAGAAGGCCAGGGTGCCCCAATCCCCATCCCCATCCCCATCCCCATCCCAATCGCAGCAACCCGCACGTGGGGCCGCCCAGCCACGTCAGGACAACCCGCCACGTCAGGACAACCCGCCACGTCAGCGCCAGGGCGCCAGGGCGCCGGCCGAACTACCCGAACGCATCTCGGAAGGCCGCCCGAGCGCCGAGGCGGCTGAGAGCGCACTCGTGCGCCGGCCTCAGATCGGCGATACCCGCCCAGCTCCGAAACGAATGACAGCACCTGGCGCTGCCGGCGCCGAGAGCGCCGACGACGCCGACAGCGAGTCCAGCGCCAAGAAGAAGCGCCGGCGCAGCACCACTCGGATGAAGACGCCGACCTCAGCGGCTGCTGGGGGAACCGGGTCACGAACGGCCGCCGCCGAACTCGAGCCAGATGTGCTCGAGAAACGACGAGGGCGCGAGCGCAACGGTCGCCCGATCGGGCGCTACCTGATGTGCGTGCAGGTCCGTGACAACCTCACCCAGGTCGCAGTGCTCGAGGGCCGTCACCTGGTCGAACATTACGTCAGCCGTCCGGCCGACGATGTCAGCCAGATTCACGGCAACATCTACGTCGGCAAGGTCCAGAACGTTCTGCCGGGGATGGAGGCCGCGTTCGTCGATATCGCGACACCGAAGAACGCCGTGCTGTATCGCGGCGACGTTCAGTACGACCCGGAGGACATCGTCGAGCGCGGACCCGGCGCAGGCGCCGGCAAGGAAGCCCGGATCGAACAGATCTTGAAGGCCAAACAACTCATCGTCTGCCAGGTGACCAAGAACCCGATCGGCGCCAAGGGCGCCCGGCTCACCCAGGAAGTGTCCCTGCCTGGCCGGTTCGTCGTGCTGATCCCCAACTCCAAGACATATGGCATCTCCAAGCGGCTTCCCGACGACGTCCGCAAGCGGCTCCGCAACATCCTCGATCGGGTCAAGCCGGCGGAGCACGGCCTGATCGTGCGCACTGCGGCCGAGAACGCGTCCGAGCACGAGCTGCGCGCCGACATGACCCGGCTGCTCGACCAGTGGAACACCATCGAGGCCAAAGCCAAGAAGATGCAAGGACCCGGCCTGCTCTACCGCGAGCCGGAGCTGGCCGTGCGGGTCATCCGTGAGGAATTCAACGCCGAGTACCGCGGTGTCGTCATCGATGATCAGCGCCTCCACGACGACGTGCGCGACTACATCGCGGCCTTCAATCCCGAACTCGCCGACCGGGTCGAGTTCTATGACCCGAACGAGGAGGGGCTGCCGATCTACGAGCGGTTCCACCTCCATGAGCAGTTGCACAAGGCGCTCGACCGCAAGGTGTGGCTGCCGTCTGGTGGTTCGCTCATCATCGAGCACACCGAGGCGCTCACCGTCATCGATGTCAACACCGGCAAGAACGTCGGCACGTCGAACTCGAACCTGGAAGCGACGGTGTTCCACAACAACCTCGAAGCTGCCGACGAGATCGCCCGCCAGCTTCGCCTCCGCGACATCGGTGGCATCATCGTCATCGACTTCATCGACATGGAGATCCGGGAGAACCGCCGCAAGGTGGTCGATGCGTTCCGTGAGGCCCTTGCCCGTGACAAGACCCGCACCCAGGTGTTCGACATCTCCGAACTCGGCCTGGTCGAGATGACCCGCAAGCGCATCGGTGAGGGCCTGCTCACCAACTTTGCCGATCAATGCCCGAATTGCGATGGCCGCGGCGTGCTCGTCGACCTCGCCCTGCTCGAATGACCTCCGCCGGAATGATCCGCAGCCGAGTGTTGCCCGTGTCGGAATCCGCAGACCTCGGCGATAGGATCTGCCCGCTATGTACGCAGTAATCGCAACCGGCGGTAAGCAGGAACGAGTCGCAGAAGGCCAGCAATTGCAGGTCGAGCTACTCGGGGCTGAAGACGGCGCCGACATCTCATTCACACCAGTTCTCCTCGTCGATGGCGATGCAGTGCTGGCTACTCCATCCGAACTGAAGGGCGCCACCGTCACCGGTCGGGTCATCGGTACCGCAAAGGGCCCGAAGATAGATGGCTTCACGTACAAGCGGCGCACCAATCAGCGTCGCCGGTACGGCCACCGTCAGAAGTACTCCGTCGTCGAAATCACCTCGATCGCAAAGGGCTGAGCCATGTCGAAAACAAAGGGCGGCGGTTCAACCCGCAACGGCCGTGACTCCAACGCGCAGCGCCTCGGCGTGAAAGAATTCGGCGGCACGGTCATCACGGCCGGCAGCATCCTCGTTCGCCAGCGCGGCACCCGGTTCCATCCGGGCACCAACGTCGGAATCGGCAAGGACGACACGTTGTTCGCGCTGAAAGACGGTGTCGTCGAATTCGGCGAGCGCCGTGGCCGTCGCGTCATCAACGTGTTGACCAACGCTGCCGACTGAACCGCGCCCATTCGAGAAAGACCCGGCCCACTGGGCCGGGTCCCTTTCGTTTTCGGGTGCCGGATCGGTGGCTCAGCCGGTGATGCCGATTCCCTGGGGGAGGCGCTCAGGGCCCCAGCCGAGCAGCATCATCGCCTGCCTGCAGGCGAACCGGTCGGTCATTCCGCTGACGTAGCGAACGGCCTCGTGCAGCGCCTCAGCGCTGCCAGCCTGGAGGCCGCCCCGCACCCGGGCGTCGCGAGATGTCGGCACTGCCGGTTCGTTGCTGTCGGCGAGCAGATTGGGGCGGTCGGCGTAGTGCTCGACGAGCGCCTGGAGCAGCGCGACGACCGCGGTTGCCTGGGCACGCGACGCCGGGCGCAGGTAGATCTGCTCGTAGTTGAACGAACGGAACGATGCCAGCGCAGCTGCGAAGTCGTGGACCATGCCGATTCGACCTGTCTGCGCCGCGGTACCGACCATCGCGTGCACGAACGCGCCGAGTTGGCGCGAGCGCGAGACGCCACAACGCTCACGCACCATGGGAGGCAGCATGTCGGCGGTGACGATGCCGGCCGCGACGGCGTCTTCGAAGTCGTGGCAGACGTAGGCGATGCGATCTGCCCACGAAACGACCTCGCCCTCGGGTGTCATCGGGGCCGGCCGTGACCACGAATGGTTGCGAATCCCGTCGAGCGTCTCGCGGCACAGGTTGAGCGGTGCGAGCGTGACATCGGCGCCCCAGAGCGCGTGGTCGTAACCGCCAGGGAGATACGGTGTCAGCGCGTCCTCGCTGGCATGCCCACCCGGGCCGTGTCCGCAGTCGTGGCCGAGGGCGATCGCCTCGGTCAGCGCAACATTGAGGCCGAGGGCGCGCGAGATCGACACGGCCACCTGGGCGACCTCCAGCGCGTGGGTCAGGCGTGTGCGCTGGTGATCATCCGGAAAGACGAAGACCTGGGTCTTGCCGGCCAGACGTCGGAACGCCGAGGCGTGCAGGATTCGGTCCCGGTCGCGCTCGAAACAGGTGCGGTACGGATCTGGCTCCTCATCGGTCGCGCGGTCGCCACCGTCACTGGAACGGGTCGCGAGGCGCGCCATCGTCGCGTCCTGGATCTCCTCGCGGGCGCCACGTTCGATGATCGCGTTGGCGCCGGATCCGGCCCACGAATCGGCGTGCGCGAGTTGAACGCCAGCGCCGATTTCGCCGGACATGTGGCCAGACATGGTGGACGCCCACCGTTGCGCTCGCTGCGGCACGAACTCATTCATGACCCACAACATACGCAATGGGTGTAACAGATAGCCTCAACCTGGCCTATGAGTGGATTCGTCGACGAAGCCCAACTGAATGTGCGCGGCGGCGACGGCGGCGCCGGCTGTGTATCGTTTCGTCGCGAGGGCCCTGTCGCATTCGGGGGCCCCAACGGCGGAGATGGTGGGGCCGGCGGCGATGTGTGGCTGGTGGCCAGCAGAAATGTCGCTTCGCTGCTCGCGTTCAGGGATCATCCCCATCGGCGGGCCAAAGACGGCGCGCACGGCAAGGGCAAGGATCAGCACGGCAAGAAGGGTGAGAGCATCGAGGTGATGGTGCCAGAGGGCACCGTCGCGAGGGACATGTACAGCGGCGAGCTGATGGCCGACCTGGTGCATCACGGCGACCGCTGGATTGCTGCGCCGGGCGGCCGGGGGGGTCGGGGGAATGCAAAATTCTGGTCGAACCGTCGGCGCGCCCCCACGTTCGCCGAACAGGGCGAGCACGGCAACGATCGGTGGCTAAAACTCGATCTCAAGCTGATGGCCGACGTCGCCCTCGTCGGATTTCCCAACGCCGGCAAGAGCACGTTGATCAGTTCGATCAGCGCCGCCAAACCGAAGATCGCGGAATATCCGTTCACGACGCTCGAGCCCCACCTCGGCGTTGTCCGCCTCGATGCCGACACCGAGTTCATCGTCGCTGACATCCCCGGCCTGATCGAGGGGGCGAGCGAGGGCAAAGGCCTCGGCCATCAGTTCCTCCGCCACATCGAGCGGGCGCGCGTGCTGTGTGTGCTGGTGGATCTCGCCGCCACTGATGGCGTCAGCCCGGCCGAGCAGGAGCGGATCCTGCTCCATGAGCTCCAGAACTACCAGCCTGAGATGCTCGAGCGGCCACGGGTCGTCGTCGGTACCAAGAACGACATCGGGTCCGAGACGGAGTGGGACGGCTTGCGGATCTGCGCTCCGACCCATCAGGGCGTTCGCGATCTCGTCGCCAAGATGGCCGTGCTCGTGGACCGTGCCCGCTTGGCCCAACCGAGCAGGGATGGCATCGTCATCATCCGCCCCGAGGTTGATGGTTCCGTGGTCCAGCGGATCGATGCGAATCAGTTCCGTCTACTCGGTCGCAGTGTCGAGCGGGTCGTTGCGCTCAACGACGTCACCACTCCGGAGGCACTCAACTGGATCGACGATCGGCTCAAGAAGCTCGGTGTCGACCGGCTGCTCAGTCGCGCCGGTGCGCAGGAGGGCGACATCATCTGGATCGGCGACTTCAGCTTCGAGTACGAACCGGATCTCTAGATGCGCGTCGTTGCCAAAGTCGGGACGTCATCGCTGACCAACGCGACCGGGGTCATCCAGCGCGACGTGATCGCCTCACTCTGCGATCAGATGGCCGAGTTGCGTTCGCAGGGTCATGAGGTCATCCTCGTGAGTTCAGCCGCGATCTCTGCCGGTGTGGCGGCACTCGGTTTTGCGTCGAGACCCACCGACGTGCTGACGCTGCAGGCCCTCGCCGCTGCCGGCCAGCCGCGGCTGATGGAGGAGTACAACCACGAGCTCGCCCGCCACGACCTCGTTGCGGCGCAGGTGCTTCTCGTGCCACATGACTTCGCCAACCGCCAGCAGTACCTTCACGCCCGCCAGACGCTGACCAGATTGCTTGACCTCGGCTGCATCCCGATCGTCAACGAGAACGACACCGTCGCCAACGACGAGATCCGCTACGGCGACAACGACCGGATCGCCGCGCTCGTCGCCCACAACGTCAGCGCCGACATGCTCGTGCTGCTCACCGATACGCCGGGGCTGTACACCGCCGACCCACGCACCGACTCGTCTGCGACCTTGATCGGCGAGGTGCCCGCCAATGATCCGTTGGTTTCGGTCAGCGCCGGGCCGACCGGGACCGATCGGGGCAGGGGTGGCATGGCGTCGAAGTTGTGGGCTGCTCGTCTCGCGAGTTGGTCCGGCGTGAGCGCCGTCATCGCGGAGGCGCTGCGCCCGAACGTGTTGGTCGACGCCGTCGGCGGCGTGCCGGTGGGCACCCGGTTCGCGCCGAGCGATCGGCGGCTGCCGGCGCGCAAGCTCTGGATCGGCTTCGCAAGCCGGGTCCAGGGTTCGGTCACCGTCGATGCTGGCGCGTACCGCGCGCTCACAGAGCGGGGTACATCGTTGCTGCCGGCGGGCGTCATCGGCGTCGACGGTGATTTCAGCGAGGGCGCCACCATCGAGGTGCGCAATCCCGATGGCACGGTGTTCGCTCGCGGAATGGCCGTTTCGGGCGCCGAGGTCGTTCAGGAGCACGCCGGGCGCAGGACACGGGACCTACCGGCGCGTATCGCCCATGAGGTCATCCACCGCGATGACCTTGTGCTCCTCCCGCACTGAGTTGCGGCTACGCACCGGGGACGGGTCTGGCCTGCTCGACCGGGTCGGTTGCGGGCGCAGTGGCATCCGCTGCCGGGGAGGTGATCTCTGCGGCCGCAGGGGCAGGGTTGAGGCCGAGTTCTTCGCGGAGCTGGCTGAGCCGGCCCTGGGCCTCGACGTTGGCGCTGGCCATCTCCACTTCCTGGATGCGTGCCCCGACGTTGGTTTCCTGCAACTCCGATGAGGCCTGGGCCTTGGCGTAACGGGCCTCGATCTTTTCGCTCACTTCCTTCAACGTCGGAACGTCGTCGCCGACGGTTTCGCTGAGCTGATCCATCGCCTTGTTCATCTGCTCTTGCATCTTGGCCTGCTCCAGCTGGGAGAGCAGCTTGTTCTTCTCCGACAGCTTTTGCTGCAGGAGCCGACTGTTCTGGGCGACGGCTGCTTTGGCCTGATCCGAAGCCTGGGTCGAGCTCATGACCATCGCCTTCAAACCCTCGACGTCCTTTTCGACCTGGATCAGCGAATTAGCGATGGTCTCGGCGGCGCTGTTGTACTGCGCGGCCTTCGTGGCGTCACCGCCCTTGCTGGCGTCGGCAGCCATCACCAGCGCTTGGCGGGCGTTGGCGTTGAGCTTCTCCAGCTCGGCCATTTTGGCGTTCAACCGCAGCTCGCTCTGCTTTTGGGTGGCGATCACGTTGACGGCCTGTTCCCTCAACCGCCGGTGCTGATCCTGGGCCTCGGTGAGTGCTTGTTCGAGCTGAATCGCGGGATCCGCCCTGTCGTTGAAGTTCTTGTTGAACTTCGCCCCGATGTACTTCCACCACTTGCGAAACAGTTTGAACATGCTCCGAATACTAGACAGTTTCGGTGGACGCAGTCCTGCGGCGCACTTGGTTTTTCAGGAATGCCAGCTCCGGCGAGCGGAGTGCGGTGAGCACCGCGCCGTACACGACGGCGCCGACGATCGTGCCTCCGATCGCCCGCGGGACGGCGCCGCTGCCGGAGTTCGCCCCGACCTGGCGAGCGACGAACCACACCGCCTCGGCCATGATCAGCGAGGCCAGCAACATCCGCCACAGGCTGGTGTACAGCGGCCGCAGCTCGAAGCCCGGCACCTTGTAGCTGAGGATCAGCAGGCCGAGTGCCGCGCTGACCAGATAGGCGATCGCGAACGACAATCCGAGTCCGAGCACGCCGTATCGGCCGACCAACACGAAGGCCAGCAGGATGTTGATCGCATTTTCGAACAAGTTGATCATGAACGGTGTGCGTGCGTCCTGGTGGGCGTAGAAGCCGCGCAGCACGAACAGGTAGACGCTGAAGCCAACGAGGCCGAGCGCGAAGCCACCGAGCGCGCGGCTCGTGTGCAGCGCGTTGATCGAGGTGAATTTGCCGTGCTGGAGGATGCCGCCGATGATCGAACGGCGGAGAACGAAAAGGCCGAAACCGGCGGGCAGTGTCAGTAAGGCCACCATCCGGATGCCGAGCGATGCTCGCGAGATGAACGCCGCTCTATCCTTCTTCGTCACGAAACGGGTCAGTTCCGGTACGAACGTGGTTGCGATCGAAACGGCGAGCAGACCATGGGGGAGCACGAAAAAGATGAACGCCTTGGAGTACGCGTCCTGCTGACCGACACCCTTGCTCAGTGCGAGGTTTTGGACGACGATGATGGCGACCTGATTCGCGGCGGCATAGCCGAGCGTCCAACCGGATAGGCGCAGCAACTGCTTGACGGCTGGATGGCGGAAGCTGCCGTTGAGTTTCAACGGCACGCCGGCCTGCCTGAGTGCCGGCCACAGGGCGAGCGCCATGACGGCGATGCCCAACGTTGCTCCGAGGCCGAGCGTGAGCCGGAGTGCGGTGTTGTCGAGCACGTCGCCCAACTGCACGTCCTTGTGCTTGACGATCGCAGGAATGGACAGCAGACTGGCGATGATGACGACGTTGGACAGCACGGGCGCCCACGCTGCTGCGAAGAAGCGGCGTCGCGCGTTGAGCAGCGACGTGCCGAGCGCCGACAATCCGTAGAAGAAAATCTGGATCAGAAAGATCCGGGCCAGTTCGGTGCCCACCGTCCGGAACTGGTCGCGGTCGACCTTCGATGACGGGCTCAGTGAATAGAGGTGAAAGACCCACGGAGCCGCGAGCACGGCCATGGTCGTCAACACGCTCATCGCGACGACGGAAACGGTGACGACCGCAGTTGTCGCCTCGTCGTCTTTCTGCTCGGCGTAGCGGGTGAACAGCGGCACGAGACTCGCCGAGAGCACGCCGCCGATGAGCAGTTCGTAGATCGCGTTGGGGCTGTTGTTCGCCGCGTTGTAGGCATCCGCGAGCGCGGTCTGGCCGATGACGTAGCTGAGCACGACGATCCGGATCAGGCCGGTGACTCGCGACAGCGCGGTACCGATCGCGACCACCAGATTCGACCGCAGCAATCGGCCACTTTCGGCCGAAGGGTTCATCCGCTGCCTTGGGTTGGCCGGGTCTGCGGATTTTCATCGGCCGGCTGCGAGGCAGACGGCCGCAATGATGGCGGCTGACGTGATGTCGGCGGCGCAGCGGCGGGGAGTTCGCCGGTGTCGGCGCGACGGGTGTCGTCGATAGCGAGGCGGAGGCCCTCCAGTTCGGTGACGAGATCGTTGACGTCGTTGCCGAGGACGCCGCTATCGCCACTGCCGATGCTCACCTCGACGGCACGCGCGACGAGTTCGTCGAACCGGGCGTCGAGCAGGCGGAGCCGATTGCGGGTCGACGTCGACACCTGCTGCATCCGCTGACCAGAGCTGATCTGGGCCTCGAGCGATTGGATGGTCGATGCGAGGTCCGTCGAACCGCCCTGCTGTTCTGCCTGGGCGCGAAGTTGGGAGAGTTCGGATTGTGCCTGGTCCGTGGTCAGTCGCCCGATCGCGGCGTCGATGTCGTCGCCGCGCGACGCAATCCGCCACGACTCCTCGATGCCGTCGTCGAGGCGAGCCGACAGCGTGCGGAGGTGATCGCGTAGCGGCCCGGGGCGCGTACCATCGACGGTGCGTTCGAAGCGCAGCTTCGCCGATTGGGCGCTCTGCACGTAACCACGCCACGGTTCCTTGAGCACGAATGGATCGATCCGGGTGCCGTTCCTTGCGTCGCGTGGTACTGCGAACATCGCCCTGATCGCGTATGCGGTGACGCCAAGAGCGGCTGCCACCCCGAGCGGCGCGCCGAGCACGATTGCGGCAGCGGTGACGACACCGAGCAGCAGGATGCTCCACGGCGAGAGGAGCGCTCTGCCGACCGGCGGAGTGAAGAAACGATCGCGAAAACGAAGACGGCCCATGAGCAACTAGAAGTTTGACACCACGTTGGTGAACACTTGGTCGATGGTGGCCGGATTGCTGGCGTCGTAGTAGGCGGCCGTGGTGGCCTCGGCAATGGCCTTGAGCGTCGAGGTGTCGGCGCCGGCGCCGTAGCTGATCGTGAACACACGCACGGACTTGCTGTCGACACCTTCTGACCCGGAACTCAGCGTCTTGATCATCTCGTCGTACTGCTGCCGGTCGTCATCGACATTGCCGTCGTCGTTCTGGCCGTCGGTCAAGAAGACGACGGCGTTGATCTTGGTCGGATCGAAGCGGTCGCGTGCCGCCAGGTAGGCGGCCGTGGTGACCGAGTACAGCGGCGTGGCGTTGAGCGGGCGTTGGGCTCGAATCGCACTGCGCAGCTTCTCGCGGTTCTGACTCATCGGCGCAGTCGGCACCAGTTCGAGGTGAGTGGCTCCGCTGGAATCGAGGCCGGTCGAGAAGATCCAGAGCCCGACCTCGTCGGAGTTCTTGAACTTATCGAGCGAGTTGACGGCCGCCTGGATCGCGAGGTCCAGTTTGGTCTGGCCCTTGTCGCCGACCGGATCGCCCATGCTGCCGCTGACATCGAGCACGAGCAGGACCTTGGCGTCCTTGCGCTGCTGTGCCCACGCATCGAGTACGCCGACCAACACCTTCGAGTCGGGGACCTCCAATTCGGACTGGGGCTGATTGGGATCGAGGCCGTTCTTGGCGGTGATCGGCTCGCCGATCGCCACAGCCGGGTTGTTCGGTCGGAAGCCGAATTGCAACACCTTCTGCTGATTCTCCGCGGTCTGGACGAAATCTTGGAACAGCTTGGCAGCCGCACGTTGATCGGCCGTGACCCAGTCGGCGTTGAGGATGATGAACGGGTTGTCGGAGAAGAGCGTGCCCTCCTTCGGGTAGATGGCCACGAGCGGATCGCGCGGCGGTCGCGGCGTCTCGCCAGGGTCGAGGATGCCGTCGGGGTTACCGCTGTTGTAGTCGATGACCGACTTCTCCTCCACCGCGACAGCGGATACGTACGTCAGCGCGTTGCCGCGCTGGTCCGCCTTGTACCAGTTGTTCAAGAATGTGAGTGTCGTGTCGCCGTAGTGGACAACGCTCTGCTCGACGTTCTTGGCGAAGTCGACGACCTCAGGGCGCTTGAGGTCTTCGAGCGTGAGACCGCGCGTCTTACCCGTCGCTGCGTAGTACTCGGCGACCGTGAAATTGAGGCCGCTGGTCGAGAAGTTGGGGTTCGTCTTGCCGAGCTTGAACGCACCCCATTCGGGGTGGCCGTACGATGCCCAGCCGGCGGGATTGCTGGCCAGGGCGACGATGTCGCTGAAGCCGATCGGCTTGGCTGGGTAGCCGAGGGCGTCCGCCATTGGTTTGGGCATCGCGATGACGAGTGGTGTGAGCATGAAGGGTGTGCCTGCCGGCGCCAGGTTCTTGGCGGACTTCTCGTTGACGACGGCACCCCAGCCGCTGGCGGCCGGCGACCAGATCACCGGCCGCGGGCCGTTGTTGGCCGGGTCTGGCCAGCCGTCGATCAGCAGTTGGGCGGCGCCACCGCTTGCCTTCCGCGCCGGGCGCACGAAGATGCACTTGCCGTTGGCCTTGGTCGAACTGTTGTTGAACGTGTTCGCCAAATCGGTGAGCAGCGTCACCTTTTCCGGGCTGACAGCCATGTCGACCGTGATGCAGTTGCCCGGATCGCCCGAGAGGCCGGTGCCGCTCGTCTGCTGCTTGCTCACGCTGGAACACGCGGCGGGGATCAGCGTCGCCACGGCTGCAAGAACAATCGCGTGCCGGGTGCGCCTCATTTGTTGGTGTCCTTCCAGAGCTGGCGAAGTGTTATGAACGTACTCTCTGACAGCGTCGGCTGGTCGAAGTTCGGGGAACCCCAGCCCGACTTGGTCAAGAGAGCGCCGACTTGTGCGAGGAGATCGCCGGTGTTGGCGCGGCTGAGGCGGGCGAGCACGGCGCGAAGCTGGATGACGGGCGCGGCAGCCAGGGTCGCGTACTTGGCGGTCTGCGCTTCGGCAACGGTGCTCAGCTCGGCCGTGTCGGTCGTGGCGACGTTGAGCGCGCTCCCTCGGGTCAGCAGCGTGATCAGCGGCGTAGTTCCGGAAGCGGTGACAGCGACGTTGGTGCCGAGACTGCGCAACCAGCGGGCCAGGTTCGGGTCGCCCTCCAATGGTTTGGCCGAGATGTCGCTGCTGGCGAAGTAGCCGGCGACGAAATTGGCGAGTACCAACAGGCCGATCGCTTCCGAAGCGGGGTTCTGGAAGGACGGCTTGATGGTCGTCCACTCGGCCTTGCCGCCGTGGTCGGCCCACTGGCTTCCTGCGAAATCGCCGACGCATTTCCAGAACATGGCCGACCCACACGAAGCCTGCAGCGCGCCGGCACGGTCGGCGAGCAGGGTCAGTTTCGGATCCGTTACGGCGACTGTGTTGCTCGATGCGACAGCTGACGCGAAACCGGTTCTGGTCCTGGTCTGTTCGAGCATCGCCGGGAACGGGTCGAGCGTCAGCCATGCGTCGGGAAGATCGCCGTCGGGCGCCTGAGCGAGCCGGTCGAGCGTCGTGCCGGCGGGTTCGACGGTCACATCGATGGCGGCGCCGAGACCCGCGCACACGGCAGCGAACTCGGTGCTGCAGATCAAAGTCTGGCTGCCCTTCGACGGCGTGCCACCCGTTGAATCGGTGCCGCTCGATGTGCTGGCGTTCAGCGTATTGCGCAGGATGAGCGCCCCGACGACGAGCGCAACCGCGACAAGGAGGGCCCCGAACCGCTTGGCCGTCACAGCAGTGCTCCGACCGGAGGCAGATCGTCGGCGATGAGCGTGCAGAGTTGCTCGTCGGTCGGGTCCTCCAGCGCGGTGAGTCGTTGCGCCTGCCGTCCGACAGCTTCCTCGAACACGTTGCGGATGAACCGTGCGTTGCCGAAACCCCGGTCGCGCTGCTGAGCGGCGAGCAGGGCATGCAGCTTCGCGACGGCGTCGTCGGTGGGGGAGTAGTTATTCTTTTCGCCGAGGCTGGTGAAGATCGTGACGAGTTCGACATCGGTGTAGTCGGCAAAGTTGATCGTCCGCGTGAACCGGCTCTTCAGGCCAGGGTTGATGTCGATGAAATCCTGCATCTCGGCCGGGTAGCCGGCCGCCACGATGCCGATGTCGTCGCGGTTGTCCTCCATGAACTTGACGAGCGTGTCGATGGCTTCACGCCCGAAGTCATCCGCGCCGCCGCGGGCCAGGCTGTACGCCTCATCGATGAGCAACATCCCGCCGAGCGAACTCAGCAGGACCGCCATCGTCTTGGTCGCGGTCTGGCCAACGAATCCGGCCACGAGCATCGAACGATCGGTCTCGATCAGATGGCCCTTGGAGACCACGCCGACCGCACGGTAGATCTGGCTGAGCAATCGCCCGACGGTGGTCTTACCGGTGCCAGGGTTGCCGGTGAACACCAGGTGATGGCTGATCTCGATCGTCGGCAGGCCACGCTCTGCGCGTAACGCCTGGATCTGGAGCAGGCTCGTGAGCCGTGCCACTTCGTCCTTGACCGAGCCGAGTCCGATCAGCGCGTCGAGTTCGGCGAGCAGCTCGGTGATCGTTCGGGCAGGTGCGAGTGTGAGCTCGGGAGTGGCGGCCGGCGCGACGGCCTTGTCCGTCGCCGCCGACGTCGAGGCCGGCTGTTTCGGGGCCGGCTGTTTCGGGGCTGGGGAGCCAGCACCTGCGCGATCGCTGGCGATCGGTGGGGTGCGGCCGTGGCCGGGGCGGGCGACGCCGGACGCGTCGAACGCCGTCAACATCGTGTGGCGGAACGTCTCGATGTGATCGAGTTCGGCCGTGGTGGTGACCAGGTCGACGGCCATTGCAGACCTGCACAGGCGCAGGACCAGATCGTGATAGCGGTGGCTGCGGTCGGTGCCGTCGCGGGCGTCGGCGCGTACCAGCAGATCGAACAGGACCGAAGGAGACTGCACCCAGCCGGCTTTGTCCGTGAACACGCCGCCGGCTCGTAGCTCCGCAGGCGTGCCGACGATCGCCGGTTCGCTGATCATGCCGATACCGCGGACGTACGCCCATGACTCATCATCCGACAGCCGGTCATCGGCATCGAGCGCTGCGGCCACGACGCAAGCGGCCTCGATGATCGCGTCGGGCCGATGCGACTCCGGTGGCTTGTGGGAGAGGCCGGCGAGGTCGCTGCAGACCGTGTCGACGAACCGGTCGATGTCGTCTCCGAGGGGCCCGCGATCCACGGAGTGCATCGTATGGCGTCGTGATACTCGATTGATGACGTGGCGGTGTCCAACGGTAAGGTGCGATCCGTATGGGAAACCGCTTCGAGTCCGTTCAGTCAGTGCGCGAGGGTCTTCGCGACGTCAACTACCTGGCCGACGAAGGGATTGCCGGCGTCGTTTTCCTCGCCGATCGACTCGGCAAGCCAGTGTTGGTCGAGGGGCCTGCCGGTACCGGCAAGACGCAGTTGGCCAAGAGTGTCGCCGAGATGACCGGAGCGCGGTTGATTCGCCTCCAGTGCTACGAAGGTCTCGACGAATCCAAGGCCCTCTATGAATGGAACTACAAGAAGCAGTTGCTCCGGATCCAGGCCGACAAGAACAGCGACTCGTGGAGCGATGTCCACGACGACATCTTCTCCGACGAGTTCTTGCTCACCCGCCCACTGCTGGAGGCCATCACGGCAGAGGACCCGGTGGTGTTGCTGATCGACGAAGTGGACCGGGTCGAGGTCGAGACCGAGGCGCTGCTGCTCGAGATCCTGTCCGAATATCAGGTGTCCATCCCTGAACTCGGCACTATCGTCGCCAAGCAGATTCCACTCGTGTTCCTCACCTCGAACAACACCCGTGAGCTGTCAGAGGCACTGAAGCGCCGCTGTCTCTACCTTCACGTCGACTACCCCGACATGGCGCGCGAGAAGCTCATCGTCACGACCCGTGTGCCCGGTGTCAGCGAGAACCTCGCCGATCAGATCGCGCGGATCGTGCGCAGTATCCGCCAACTCGATCTCAAGAAGGCGCCGAGCGTCAGTGAGACGATCGACTGGGCTCGCACGCTCGTGCTGCTCGGTGTCGAGCAGGTCGACGCCCAGCAGGCCAAGGACACGCTGCACGTCCTCCTCAAATACCAGACCGACATCGCCAAGGCGGCCAAAGAGCTGTCCGTCGAAGCGGCGAAATGACCTCGCCGGGTCGCTGGTAGATCGACATGCTGGACCTGCTGGCCGGTTTCGTGTCGGAGCTCCGTAACGCGGGGCTGCCGGTCTCGCTGACCGAGAATCTCGACGCGATGGAAGCCGTTCAGCACATCCCGATCGAGGATCGCGAGGCGTTCAAGTATGCGCTCGCCGCGACAATGGTGAAGAACAACACCCACTGGCGCGCGTTCGAGACAGTGTTCGAGGTCTACTTCAGCCTGCGCGGTCCGGAGTACAAGTTGGTCGACGGCGACACCGATCTCGACGAGATGTGGCGCGAGATGCAAGAGGCCCAGGGCGAGGGCAAGGGCGCCGGCGGTGGCGGCATGGATTCGCTGACGCCCGAGGAGCTGATGAATCTGCTCATGAAGGCGCTGTTGAACGGCGACCAGGGCATGATGCGGGCGCTCGCCAAGCAGGCCGTTCAGCGCTTCGCAGGGATGGAGCCAGGTCGTCCGGTCGGTGGCACGTACTACCTCTATCGCACGCTGCGCAACCTCGATCTCGAGGCAATGCAGGACAAGCTGATGGACGCCAGCCGGGAAGAGGTCGGCGGCGACCTGACCGCGCTCGAGGAGCGACTGGAGAAGGACGAGTACGACAGCCGGATCGAGCAGTTCAAGAAAGAGATCGAGGCCGAGATCCGCCGCCGCCTCGTTGCTGATCGCGGCGCGGAAGCGATGGCCAAGACGCTGCGCAAGCCGCTGCCGGAAGACGTCGAGTTCATGCATGCCTCGCGCGACGAGATGCAGGCGTTGAAGAAGTCGCTCTACCCGCTGACCCGCAAGCTCGCCGCGCGGCTGGCCCGCAAGCGTCGCCACGGCCGCAAGGGCCCGCTCGATTTTCGAAGCACGGTCCGCCACTCACTGTCATACGGCGGGGTGCCGGCCGAGCCGAAGTTCAAATATCCGCGCCCGGCCAAGCCGGAGCTGATGGTGGTCGCCGACATCAGTGGCTCGGTCGCCGCATTCGCGCGGTTCACGCTGATGCTCGTCTACGCGATCCAGGGTCAGTTCAGCAAGGTGCGCTCGTTCGTGTTCATCGACGGGATCGACGAGGTGACCGAGTACTTCAAGAGCACCGAGGACATCCAGGAAGCCATTCACCGCGTGAACACCGAGGCCGATGTCGTCTGGGTCGACGGCCACAGCGACTATGGCCACGCGTTCGAGGTGTTCTGGGACAAGTGGGGCAAGGACATCGGCCCGAAGACCACGGTGCTGCTACTCGGTGATGCGCGCAACAACTACCACGCGACCCAGGCGTGGGTCGTGAAGAACATCCGCCAGAAGGCCCGCCACGTGTACTGGCTCAACCCCGAGCCGCGCAGCTACTGGAACACCGGCGACTCGATCGTTGGCGACTACGCCACACATACCGACGGTGTCTACGAGTGCCGCAACCTGCGCCAGTTGGAAGCTTTCGTCGAAAAACTCGCGTAGGCGCTCGGTTGGCGCTCGCTGGCGCTCGCTGGTTGGCGGGAACGTCGGCTCGCACCTGGCGAACAGTGGTGGGCGCGATTTGCGCGCCCGCGCCTGCTCACATCGCGCCCAAGCCCTTCGCTCGGCGTACGCGTGCGCGTCTGCTCAACTTCTTTGGTAGTTGGGCGACTCTTTGGTGATGGTGACGTCGTGGGGATGGGATTCCTCGCGACCGGCGGTCGTCACCTTCATGAATCGGGCTCCGTCGCGGAGGGCCTGGAGGGTGCCGGCGCCGGCATAGCCCATACCGCTGCGGAGTCCGCCGATGAGTTGATAGGTCACGTCGCCGAGAGCGCCGGCGTGGGGCACCCGACCCTCGATGCCTTCTGGAACCAGCTTGCGGGTCCCGGTGGACGACTGGCCGCTGGCGTAGCGATCGGCGCCGTGGCCCTGCATCGCGCCGAGCGAGCCCATGCCGCGGTAGGTCTTGTAGCGGCGGCCCTCGAACAGCTCGAGCTCGCCGGGGGCTTCTTCGGTGCCGGCGAGCAGCGAGCCGAGCATGACCGTTTCGGCGCCGGCGGCGATCGCCTTCACGATGTCGCCGCTGTAGGTGATTCCGCCGTCGGCGATCACCGGGATGCCGAGTTTTCTGGCGTGCTTGGAGGTGAAGAAGATTGCCGACAGTTGGGGCATTCCGGCGCCGGAAATGACCCGCGTGGTGCAGATCGACCCGGCCCCGACACCGACCTTGATCGCATCGGCGCCTGCCGCGGTGAGCGCGTCGACGCCGTCCTCGGTGACGACATTGCCGGCGATGATCGCAACGGACGGCCAACCGGCGTGTAGCCGCTCGATCGTTTTGATGACCCCGGCAGAGTGCCCGTGCGCGGTGTCGATCACGATTGCGTCGACGCCCATCGCCACAAGCGCGTCCGCCCGCTCCTCGACATCAGGACCGACACCGACAGCCGCCGCGCAGGCGAGGCGGCCCTTGGAGTCGCGGGTGCCGTTCGGGAACTCCTGGCGCTTGAGGATGTCCTTCACGGTGATCAGACCGCGCAGGAAACCGGCATCGTCTACGAGGGGAAGCTTCTCGATCCGGTACTTCTGGAGCGTGGCCCTCGCGTCGTCGAGGGTGGTGCCGACGGGCGCTGTGATCAGACGATCACGGGTCATGAAATCACTGACCGGTCGGTCGTAGTCACTGCCCTCGCAAAAGCGGACGTCGCGGTTGGTCAGGATTCCGACCAATCGCCCATCGGAATCCGTGATGGGCACGCCACTGAACTTGAATCGATGCATCAGCGCCTCGGCCTCGTGCAGCGTGGCGGAAGGGCCGAGCGTGACCGGATCGGTGATCATCCCGCTCTGACTGCGCTTCACCTTCTGGACCTCGGCGGCCTGATCGGCGATGGAGAGATTGCGGTGGATCACGCCGATGCCGCCCTCGCGCGCCATCGCAACCGCCATCGGCGCTTCGGTGACCTTGTCCATCGCTGCCGACACGAGCGGCATGGCCAAACGGATGTCGCGGGCGAATACGGCAGAGGTGTCCACTGCGTCGGGCAGCACCTCGCTATAGCCCGGGACGATGACGACGTCATCGAACGTGAGCGCCTCGAAGCGGTCGAAGAATGTGTTGCGATCGCTACGACCGGTCGGGCGGGAAGGCGAAGGGGTGGACATGGTGCCTCCTTCTGAAGCTCTGATGGATGCACTCTGACCCTACGAGGGTACGGTCCGTCGGCCGCTTTCCTTTGAACGAAAAGTCAGCGAAGAGCGAGCAGGTTCCGTTGCCGATGTCGGACAACTGCGGCGCTGCGCCTACTGTGGCCTCCTTGTGACTCGCCTCATCCTCGTTCGCCACGGCGAATCGAACACCACGGTCCAGCGCCGAATCGGCGGCTTCCGCACCTGTACGGGCCTCTCACCGCTCGGCCGTCTTCAGGCCGGACGGCTGCGCGACCGCTGGGCTGATGGAACCGATGTCTGCGCCGACGTGCTCATCAGCAGCCAGTTCGCGCGTGCGCGAGAAACAGCCGAGATCATCGCGCCGGCGCTCAGGAACCTGCCGATCGAGGTGATCGACGGCTTCGGTGAGCACGACCCCGGCGTCGACTGCGACGGCATCACGTTCGACGAGTTCGTCGAACGGTACGGCGACCGTGATTGGGAGAGCGACCCGTACAGCATCGGCTTTCCGGGCGGGGAGACCCTGGCGGCATTTCATCTGCGCGTCGGCGAGGTCATCTCCAAGACGATGGACCGCTACGACGGCAAGACGATCGTTGTGTCATGTCACGGCGGCGTCGTCGACGCCGCGCTGCGCCAGGCCCTGCACGGCCCACATATCGGTGCGTTCGACATCTGGACCCTCAACACCTCCATCACCGAGCTCCAACTCGTGCGGCCCGGTCGGTGGAAGCTGATCCGGTACAACGACCACGCCCATCTCTGCGGCCTCGAATCGGAAACGGCTCGCGACACGTCGACCGAAATGGTCAATGGCCCGGTCGCCGAACAGGACAGCGAACACGGCGCCGACCCGGGCAGCGAACAGGACAGCAACGGGACAGCGAAACAGGACAGCGAACAGGACAGCGAACGCGGCGCCGACCCGGACAGCGAGCCAGCCGCCGGGGCAGGCCGGCGGGTGAACCCGTAGATTGTCCGCGATGAAGGGGCGCTACGACACCGTGATCGTCGGCGCTGGATCGGCAGGCGTCGTACTCGCGGCGCGATTGTCGCAGGATCCCGACCGCCAAGTGCTGCTGCTCGAAGCGGGGCCGGATCGGACGTCGTCGACTTCGACATCGGCGTCGTTCTTCGGTGACCTGAACGAGCAGGGCCGGACCTATGCCGATGTCGTCGCCGAGCGCACGAAGGGAGCGACGGCCAAGCCCTACCAGCTCGGCCGTGGGGTCGGCGGGTCGTCGGCAGTGAACGCGATGATCGGAATGTGGGGTGTTGCCGAGGACTACGACCATTGGGAGCGCGATCTCGGGTGCACCGGTTGGTCGTGGCGCGACGTCGAACCCGTCTTTGCCGGGCTTGCGATCCCACTCACCCAGCCAGCGCCACATGAGTGGGGCGCCGTCGACAGGGCACTCGTCGAAGCTGCGCTGTTGCTCGGCCACGCGCATTGCGATGACTACCTGCGCGGGGGCGCGCTCGGCGCCGGCCCGGCGTGGCTGACCCGCGCGAACGCACGCCGGGTGTCGGTCGACGACGCCTACCTCGCTCCGGCCCGTCATCGGCCCAACCTGACTGTCCGCGCCGGTACGGCCGTCGAGCGAGTGCTCCTCGACGATCACGTCGCGGTCGGCGTGCATACCGTCGACGGCGAGACGATCGACGCCGGCGAGGTCGTCGTCAGCGCCGGTGCGATCCATTCCCCGTTGCTGTTGTTGCGCAGTGGCGTCGATCTCCCAGGCGTCGGCTGCGCTCTGAAGGACCATGCATCAGCGCGGCTTGTGTTGCATCTGCGCGAACCCGGCGACTCCGCCGGACTCGCTGCGGCAACGCTGCTGCGCTGGTCGTCGTCAATCGAGCATGCGGATCTCCAGTTGCTGCCGCTCAATCACGTCGGCTCCGACGAGTACGGCGCGCTGTTGGTGGCGGTGATGTCGATTCACTCGACCGGCTCGATCGAGTTGACGGAGGGCCGACCGATCGTGCGCTTGAATATGCTCGACGACGAACGCGACCGTGCCCGGCTGATCGAGGCGACTCGCCACATGGTGTTGCTCGCCGGGAGCAAACCGTTTCAGCGAATCTCGCAGGCCGTGCTCATCGATGACATCGGCACGCCGCTGGCCGCTCTTGCGGAGGGCGACGACGAAATCGGGGTGTGGCTTTCCGACAATGTCGGAGACTACGTGCATCCGGGTTGTTCATGCCGGATGGGGCCGGTGGGCGATGTCCGCGCGGTAGTCGACACGACTGCACGGGTACACGGTTACACGCGGTTGCGGGTCTGTGACGCGAGCATCTTCCCTGATCTGCCGCGGGCCAACACTCACCTGCCGACCGTGATGGTTGCCGAGCGGATAGCGGCTGCTATTGCCGCCTCGTAGCACTCTTCTCGGCCGCCGGTGCCTTCGTGGCCGCCGGTGCCTTCGTGGCGGCTGCTGCCTTCGTGGCCGCCGGTGCCTTCGTGGCGGCCGGCGCTTTCTTGGTGGCTGGTGCTTTCTTGGCGGGCCGCCCAGCAGGCTCGGACTCGCACTGTAGGAGTAGCTCCTGCATGCTCTCGTGGAGTAGTTCGGTCAGGATCCACACGTCCGGCACGAGGTCGCGACAGGCGATGAATCCGAAGTCGAGGTTGCCGTTGTAACTCTGCACGGTCATGTTCAGCCCCTGCCCGTCGCTGAGCGCGGAGACGGGATAGAAGTGCTGCAGCTTCGCGCCGGCGCTGTAGAGCGGATAGTTGGGGCCGGGCACATTGCTGATGACGAGGTTGAACGGAGGGTTCATCCGATCCGCAATCCGGAGCCGACTGTACATCCGCATTGCCCTGGCCGCGATGGCCGGGGGCGCGAATTGGGTGAAGTCCTGCAGCGTCTCGGCCGGGATCGCGGCGAAGTTGGCCTTCGCCGCCGTCATCGACTCACAAACACGGCGCAGGCGGGCGACGGGATCTGCCTCGTTGGTGGCGAGGTCGGCGAGCAGCATCGAAACCTTGTTCTGATAAGTATTGGTTTCCGTGCCGCTGCGCACGCTGATCGGCACCATCGCGATCAGCGGTTCCTCCGGTAGGCAGTCGTGGAGGATGAGATACCGTCGCAGGGCGCCCGAGCACAGAGCCATGACCACATCGTTGAACGTGCACCCGAACTGGCGACGGACGCGCTTGGCATCTTCGAGCGGAATGGTGGTGCAGGCGAAGCGCCGGTGCGGTGTGATCGGCCTGTTCCACGGTGTGCGCGGCGCGTGAGTCGGCGGCAGCGCTGGCGGATGGTCGACGTCGTTGTTCGTGCCCCGCAGCCGCACCCTTATCATCTGCCCAAGCGGTCCCGGCATCGGCTGGGCGATCACGTCGGCGAGAGCGCGGAGGCCTCCGATCCGGCTGGATGCGGCGATCTCGCGGATGCTGCGCACGGACAACCGGATGAACTTCTCCGGCCGGCGGAGATACTCGAGCGCTGTGATCCGCAACATCTGCGAATCCGTCGGCACCTGTTCCGGCTCCCATGGCGCGGTGAAGCCGGTCGGCCGGTAGTCGGGGCTCTCATCGAGGATCGCAGCAAGCATCGATGCCCCCGCGGCTCCGTCGATCGCGGCGTGATGGACCTTGGTGAGTTGTGCGATCAGGCGACCGTTGTCGACTCCCTCGATCACGTACAGCTCCCACAACGGACGGCTTCTGTCGAGTGGGCGGGCAACGATCCGGCTGACGACCTCCGACAACTGCTCAGGAGTCCCCGGTGGCGGCACCGCGTGGTGGCGCACGTGGAAATCGATGTCGAAGTCCGGATCCTCGATCCAGTACGGCATGTCGAGGCCGAGCGGCACTTCGATCAGTCGGCGGCGGAACGGCGCCAACAGGTCCATCCGCTCGAGGATGATCTGTTTTGTCGCCTCGAGCCCGGCGCCGCCAGGAGCTCCCGACGGGTCGAAGATGTTGAGCGACGACACATGACCGAACGTGCTCGGCGTCTCCATGTTCAAGAAGCTGACGTCGATACCACCGAGCTGGCGCATGCGGCGAAGTCTAGAACGCGGACACGATGCCGACGTCTTCGTTCGTGGACCAGGTGGGCCAGGTGGGCCTTGTTTCGGCGGCGAATCGGCGAGCGATCAGGAACGCGTCGCACTCACATCTGGGCGACCACTGCTCTGGGCGCGCGTAGCAACCCGTTGTTGGTTGCGTGCCGACCGCTTGACCGCGAACACCCATCCGACCGCGACGCTGAGCGAGAACACACACCATTGAACGGTGTACGAAAGGTGTGGTGGCCCGCCACCGAGATCGGGGGCCGGCACCGGTACCGGTGGCGTTGCCGATTCCGGCTTCGAGCCGATGAAGTCGATGTAGACCGGCGCCACCTGTGCGTTGATCCGCTTCGCGATCTCGCCGAGGTCGATCCTGCGGACCTCGGTGCTCGCACCGCCTTTGTCGTCGGTCAGTTCACCGGTCTTGTGCTGCTCGGACGTGCGTGCCGTTCCGCCGACGAGCAGTGTGCCGGTCGGGGCAGACGGCACCACCGTGCCATCGGCCACGAAGCCGCGATTCACTATCAGCAACGGGCCGCCGTCGATCTGGAACGGTGTGATGACGTTGACGCCGATCACCCCGTCCTGGGTGCGATTGATCTGGATCAGCTGACCGGTCGAGAGATACGACCCGGTGGCCGTGACGCGGAAGTACTCGATGTCGGATGGGTTGTCGTGCGCGAGCAGGATTGTCTTGCCCGGCAGAGCGCACACGATGTCGGACGACTTGTCGTGCCCAAGCAGGGTGGTCGCGTCCTGAGGGGCGCACTTTTCACGGAGGTGCACCTTCGCGACGAAGCCGTTGCGGGCCTCTCGCTTGGTCCACTGCCAATTCGCGAGGGCCAACATCCCGACGACCGCCGACAGTACGAGGATGTGGAAGGCGAGCCATTTCGGGCGCAGGAGGAACCGATACATGCGGCTTCGACGGTACCGCTGTCGGATCGAGGACGCTACCGTCGGTGGTGTGGGACCTGAGCACATCGCACGAGAGTCGCGGTCGAAGGTGTACGAACTTGCCGACTTCCACATCCCACACTTGGAAAAGATCGAATGGATGATCGAGACCAACGGCTGGGCGCTCGAACCCGTCGCGCCGAATCCAGATGCGGATCCACCGCTACCCGCTTACGCGTACACGATCGGGCTGTCGGCGCTGGTCGACTTCCCCGAGGTGGTGATCTTCGGCCTGAAGCCCGTTGCGGCGCGCGGGCTGATCGGACTCGTCGTCGACATGGTCCAGGGCGGCACGGAGATTCCGATCGGCGTCGAGTTGGTCGGTCTGTTCGACAACGATCTGCGCTGTCTGTTCGCTCCGGTGGACGTCGAGCCGCACGCCGGTTACTTCACGACCGCGATCGCGTGGCGCAAGGGCCAGCCGTTCGAAATGGTGCAGTTGCTGTGGCCGGACAGGAATGGCAACCTGCCGACCGAACCGGGCTACGCCCAGAGCATGCGGCTCGCCCAGCCCGTGATCGCCACAGTCTGACCTGCCACTCAGATTCAGCGACCAAACCCGGCGGCCCTGATTCAGCGGCGCAGAATCAGCGACCCAGATCGGCGGGCCCGCGCAACTCGTTGAGTTCGGCTGCGAGGCCGTCCAAAGCGCCCTCTTCGCCGAGCAGCAGCGCGGCCTTGCGAGTGTCGGTGAACCCCGTCGCGGCGATCAGTTCCGGCCACGAACCGTCGCGTTCCAAAGCGATTCGCAGGGCAGCCGTGAGCGCGAGTACGGGCTCGGCGTCGTAGCCGGCAAGCAACGACTCGACATCTCGTTTGCTCAACGCGGCGATGGCGTGCGCTCCTCGAGCGTCCAGCCGACACCGTGCTCAACCAGCAGATCGAGGAAGACGTCGGCGCTGAACGCCTCCGGCCCCAGCACGCCGGTGCCCTTCCATTCGCCCTCCGCGATCAGTTCGCACGCCACAACTGGATGCACGGCAGTCTGCCACACGACCGCCTGATGGCCGAAGGTGCGCATGGTCCACTCGTTGTCGACGATCTGATAGAGGTACGCCTCACGAGGCTCGCCATCTGGTCCGAGACCGCTGACCAATGATCCGGCACAGGTGCGGCCCCGCATCCGGTCACCGAGCCCGGCAGGGTTCGGAAGGACGGCTGCAACGACATCGCGGGGCGCAACCTCGACGCCTCGTACCATCACCGGTTTGGTGCTGTCGAGACCGAGCATGTGCAGCGTTTTGAGCACGCTGATGAACTCGTCACCGAGTCCGTACTTGAACGTCACCCGATCCACGTCGAGCCAGCGAGGCATCAGGACCACTTCCTCGTGCTCGACGTTGACGCAACCGCGCGGGCCGATGCCATCGGGGAACACGAAGGTCTCCGGCTCGCTGAACGGGGCTGTGGTGAACCAGCCGCGTTCTCGCTCCCACACGATGGGTGGGTTGAGGCATTCTTCGATAGTGGTCCAGATACTGAACGTCGGCGCAAACTCGAAGCCGTCGATGGTGAGGTCGCTGCCGTCGCGGACTCCGATCTCGTGGATCGTGCTGAACAGGTGATCGCTGGCGTAGCGGGCGAGTACGTCGGACAGACCCGGCTCCACCCCCATCCCGCACAGCGCGAGCTGACCTCGGTCGGCCCAATCGTCGGCCACCGCGAATTGGGCATCGCCCAGCATCACGCCGGGCTGCTCGAAGGGATTGGTCGGATGGGGCGACGACATGTGCATCGCCATGTCGAGGTAGTTGCAGCCGGCGTCGAACGCAGCGTCGAAGATCGGCGGGTTGAGGCGAGGATCGCATGCGTTGACGATGATGTCGGCCTTCATCGTGCGGGCCAGCTCGACGATGTCGACTCGATCGGATGCGTCGACCCGCGTCGATCGGACCCTGATGCTGTCGGCCGCCTGTGCAGCCCGGCCGGCGCGGTTGGCGTCGATGTCGGCCAGCAGGATGTCGCTGAAAATGGAGCGACGGGCCGCGATGGAGGCGAACGCCGCCCCGACCCCGCCGGCGCCGACGATGAGAACCCGCATGAGCGCGACAGTAGCGCGTGCCGACGCAATCGACCCGCCGTCGTGGCAAGGGCCCGGGCTAGAGCGCGAAGGCGCGCCGCTCGGCGCCGACGGTGACCAGGGCCGCGATCCGCTTGGCCAGGTATGCGCTGAAGTAGCCGCGGTAGGCGAGCTGCAACTCGACCAGCATCCAGTCGTTGCCGGTGACCTTGTGGCGGCACGAGGCTGCGCCGCAACCGCACTCGAAGTCGTTGAAGTCGCTCCCGCTACTCATCGCATGGTCGTACGCCAGGGATTCGCCGACGGCGATATCGCGCACGGCAACGACCAGCACGCCGGCGCGGATACCGCAGTTCGGCGCGCACGAATGGTTGATCGTCGCACCGGTAACGGCTGCAGTCTCTCCGACCATGAACAGGTCCTCGTCGATCTGGATCGCTTGGGCTTGTTGACCGGCCGTCGTCTCGTTCAGTTCCGAGCGCGTCAGACACGACCCTCCGAACGCCGCAACGGTTTCACCGGCGTCAATCGGCGCAATGACTACGGTTCGCCAACCTTCGCCGGCGGCTCGGACGCTGGCCTTTGGTGAGAGGAAGTTCGCATCCACGCCAACCAGCATGGCCCACGGGTACGCAGACGTCTACTCGCTGACGGATCAGCCGAAACTGACCAGCTCGTCAGTCGAAGCTGCTGGCCCGATCAACATCTTTGCGGATCAGCCGAACGCCGGCGCGACACCGACGCACTTCATCCCGCTGCTCCCGAACGAGGCGAATTGGGGCGCGTCGCCGAACGCCCGGATCGCCCCCTCGGTATTGGCGATGATGTAGCCGTTCCCCGATGGTGTGCCGACGAGATGGGCGACAGGCTTGGCCCATTTGAACTTCGACCGCTTGAGGTCGCCCCTGTCCACCGCGTCCCCGAATGGCGCGACGGTACCGGTGGCGGTGAGGACCCAATACCCCTTCCCGGACGGTGTCGGCCAGATGTCGACCAGGTTGCCTGCCCCGGTTGGCGCGCCGAGTTTGGGCGCTGCGCCGAATGCACGAACGCTGTTGTCGGCCATCACGATCCAGTAGCCGTCGCCCTGCGGACGGGCAGCCATCTTGCGTGCAGCTCCGGCGATCCCCGCCTTGGCCGGCGACGATGCGCGGCCAGCGTCGCCAAACGGGTAGACGTCACCATTTGCCATCAGAATCCAGTACCCGCTGCCGCTGGTGGTCACCGTGAGATCGGTCGCGACACCCTTGCCGACGGCGTCTCCGAAGCCGGCGACGCCGTACGGGTAGACTTTGCCATCCTGGCCGAGCACCCAGTAGCCGTCGCCGGTGGTGGAGTTCGCGATCGCGACGGCCGTCTTCGCGGCGGTGCCAGACGGACTGCCGTGCGGGCGCGCCTTGCCAGCGGTGTACACCGTGCCGGCCTGGCTCAGCACCCGGTATCCCGTCAGCTTCACGCCGGTGCCGGGATCGACGATCGAGGTCACGCCTGTGCCAGAGCCAGATCCGGACCCGCTCGTGTCGGGGCTGCGGAGCGCACCGACCTCGCTGCGGATCACCCCGGGGATGTCGACGACGAGCGGGCCCCAGTGTCCGGCGCGGCGCACTACCTCGTTGCGCACGCTCGGCAGCAGCTTGAACAGCCGGCTGCCGGGGCATGCGGTCTGGCCGACCTGGCGGTGCCCGGCGATGTTGGGGAAGACGCGACGGTTGCCGTAGATGTCGATGTAGGTCTCGCTCGCGGTGGCATCGATCCGGTGCAGGCTCGCTTTCCAGGCAAGCATCGCCACCAGGCTGGACATCGCCGCGTCCGTCGGAGAGACGAGATCGAAATCACCGATCAGGCAGATGCCGCAGCTTCCAGCGTTGTTGCCCTTGGCATGAGCACCAACCACGCCCCACCCCCGGCTGTCCTCTGACGTGATCGCTTCTTTCGGGCCATATGTCCTCGCCGCGCGGCCTTCGTAGATCACGCCCTTGTGATCGATCAGGTAGTTGTAGCCGGTGTCGGAGAAGCCGCGGCTTGACGCGTTGTATCGCTCTACGAAGCGAACGACCTCCACCGGATTGGACGGCTTGTTCGCGCTCGCGGTGTGGTGGACGATGAGCTTTCGAACGGGGGCGTAGGTTCGGTTGTCCACCCGGATGGACTCGTCGGCGCCCCATTGCTTGCGGCTGACTATCGGTGGTGGTGCAAGAGCGTTGGGGTTGTCCGCCGGAATGATTCGCGTGCCGACGAGCCCGGCGGCTGTTGCGCTGGACAACTTGGCCAATGCCCTCGCAGCACTGGCGCCGGCCGTGTTGAACGACATGTGACCTGCCGTTGGGCTGTTGTGCCCTATCGCCGCCCGCTCGCGCGGCTGCTGGGCGGCCAACACTCCGTCTGGGAACCAGAGTGGCGTCGTCGCAGCTGCGGAGCTTGCGATGATCGCACCGCGGAGCAATGCTCGGCGGTTGAGTAACTTCGTGCACGCTTCGCACATCGGGGGCCTCCTCGGCCCCACGCCACCGCGCAACGAAGCCGACCCTACATCAGTACGAGCCCGATCGAAACCGCGCCCTGATCCTCGGGCACTGCCCCGGCTCCTCCCCGCAGTCGGCCGCCGGCCGATGACATCGGACCCAGCCCAGCTAAGGC
>JANYKS010000047.1 GCA_025358125.1 Actinomycetes bacterium | reverse complement strand
ATGCTGACCGGCCGGGCAGCCCGGCCGGGCAGCCCATCATCGTTGCCGCCGGGATCGAAGCGACGCGCGCGTACCTGGCGCCGCTCCCCGTGGCCACGCTGCGCGACATCGCGGGGGTCGGGGCTGAACTCGTCGATCTCCTCCACCGACTCGGTCTGCATTCCCTCGGCAGTCTTGCCGCACTGCCGGCCCCCGATGTACTGGCCCGCTTCGGCGCTGCGGGTGCGTTCGCCCATCGCATCGCGGCCGGCGGCGACGACCGCCCGCCGGGCACGATGGCGCCACCAGCGGACCTGATGGTCACGTGTACGTTCGACGATCCCGTCCACATGCTCGACCCGTTGGTGTTCGCGTCCAAGCAGCTCGCCCAGGAACTGCATACGGCGCTGGCCGGTGACGGTCGGGTCTGCACCCGACTCGCCGTCGTTGCCGAAACCGAACACGGCGAACGCAATGAGCACCTCTGGTATCGACCGAGCGGACTCAGCGTTGCCGCCATCATCGAACGAGTTCGCTGGCAACTCGATGGGTGGATCCAGCAGCCCGGCGGCTTGAGCGGCGGTATCGTCCTGCTCCGCTTGACCCCCGATGAGGTGCGCTCCGACGATGGTCATCAGCTCGGATTCTGGGGTGGGCGCAGCGAGGCCGACGAGTGGGCCGCCCGCGCAGTCGCCCGTGTGGCCGGCCTGGTCGGCGAGCAGCAGGTGTTCGTGCCGATGTGGCGCGGCGGCCGCCTACCGGCCGACGCCTATCAGTGGGTTTCGGTCGATCGTGGCGATGTCACCGAACCGACCGAACGCCTCGCCATCTCCGATGTGCCGTGGCCCGGTCAATTGCCGTCGCCATCGCCGGCAATTGTGCTGCCAGAGGCGCTACCGGCAGAGGTGTTCGATGCCGCCGGCCGGGTCGTGCGAGTCAATGGTCGCGGCATGCTGAGTGCTGTCCCGGAGGCCGTGTCGGTGCAGGGTCGTGCCGCTGAGGCCATCACCGCCTGGGCTGGTCCGTGGCCGGTCGATGAACGGTGGTGGGACGATCAACAGCATCGCCGCCTGGCGCGTTTCCAATTCATCACGGAACGAGGCACGGCGCTGCTGGCCGTCGTCGAACATCAGCTGTGGTGGGTCGCCGCGGTCTACTCGTAGCAGCCGAGACGCTCCGCGAGGGTGTTTCAGCCTCAGCTCCGCCTCGGCGCAGCAGCAAGCTCAGCTAAGCGGTAGCACTCATGGCGGGGTCGCCACGACGATCACGCTCGGCGCGAAGCAGGTCGTTGCTGAGCCGGAACCCGATACCACGCACCGTGTGGATGAACCGGAGTTCGGGGGCATGGCGCTGGAGCTTGCGCCGCAGGTTCGACAGATGAACGTCGACCACGTGGGTATCGCCGACCCAGTTCGGACCCCACACCTGCTCGAGCAAATGCACTCGCGAACACACCTCGGCCGGTTTGCGGCAGAGCTGTTCGAACAGCGCGAACTCGATCCGCGTCACCGGTACGTCGTGGCTGCGGACCCGCAGTTCCTTGCGGCCGAGATCGACCTGGAGCGGCCCGATGCGCACCATCGAAGCGGCCATCGGATCCCATCGGGCGTGTAACTGGCGGGGCCGTCGCAGCAATGCCTGACAGCGCGCTGCGAGTTCCTCGGTCGAGATCGGCAGCGACACGGCATCGTCGGCACCAGCCCGCAGCGCACGGATGCGGTCGGTTTCGGAGTCGGGAGGGGCCAGCCCGAGCAGGTAGCAGTCGGCTGTGGATCGCATCGCGTCGAACAGCGTCCCGCCGGTCGGGCCGTGAAGCAGTAGGTCGACCAGAATCACGTCCGGGGCGAATGAACGGGCCAGGACGAGAGCGGCAGATTCCTCGTTGGTTGCGCTGACGGAGAAACCCCGATCACGCAGACCCGCCGATGCGACACGTCGTAGGAGCGCATCGCCGACCGCGATCAGTACTCGTGGCGCCAGTTGTGCGTCGGGCTCAGCCATCGGTGGTTCTCCCGCCATTCTCGTGCTCAGATCGGATCGTCGGGGGGCGCCGATCTGCTGGACAAATGATGTATCGGCGCGAACGAGCGGCAACTGAAGAAGGTTCCTTGACGATCCTGTGCCGGCCGGCTTGACCATTCGGTGAGAGTCGGCCGTTGCAACGGCGGCCGACGACCGCGACATGGATACGGTTGCCCGGTGGATATCCGCCGCCAAATACGCGACGCCGTGATTGTGAGGGTTCCCGTCGACGACCGCGAGGCCCGTTCCCTGCTCGCCTTCATCGAGCACTTCGACCAACTCGATGAGCCATTCAGCGAAACCGCCGACCCGGTGCATGTCACCGGATCAGCGATCGTGGTCGGGCCACGGGGCGTGGTACTCCACCGCCACAAGCGGCTCGGTATCTGGCTCCAACCGGGCGGCCACATCGAGTCGGGCGAGTTTGCGTGGGACGCCGCGCTGCGTGAAACGCGCGAGGAGACTGGGCTGGACGTGGCCCACCCGAAGACCGGACCCGAACTCGTCCACGTCGACGTGCACCCCGGGCCACGCGGACATACGCATCTCGACCTGCGCTATCTGCTGTCCTCGGCGGACGTCGATCCGTCGCCGCCGCCGGGTGAAAGTCCTGATGCCCGCTGGTTTTCATGGGATGAGGCGATCGCCGTTGCCGACGCCGGCCTGTCGGGCGCCCTCCGCGCGGTCCGCGCTATCCGCGCTACTGTCGGCGTACAGCGGGCGGCAGCATCTGGAAACGGCGGAGCGGGTAGCAGATGAGGTCCTGGACTCGCACAGCCATCGCGATGGTCCTCGTTGCCGGGTTCGTCGCGCCGCAAAGTGCGCACGCCCAGGCGTCGCCGGGCGCTCGGCGGCTGTCAAGGTCGCCGGGCGTTGCCCAGCTGCCACCGTCGCCGGCTGATCCGTCAGACCCGATCACCGACCAAACTCTTCGCAATCAGATCGCGGCCCTCGCGCACTCGCGCTCGATGCGGGTCGATGCCGTCCCGACCATCGCCGTCGAGGTCCTGACCAGCTACAGCGCTGATGTCGAGCAGGCCGTCCGTCGGCTCGGTGGTGTGGTCACCGGGGCTGTCGCCGGTCAGGTCGTGCAGGCGCGGATGCCGGTTGTGCACGTCGGCGACCTCGCCCTGACCGACGGCGTCAGCTTCGTGCGCGCGCCGAAACTCGTGACCCGCCCCCCCACACTCGCCGCAGGGCGACGCTCCGAGGTCGGCCCCGGTTTCGGAACAACCGTCGGCCAGAACGTGGCACTGACCGGTGCCGATGGGTGGCAGGCGGCAGGGGTGGCCGGAGCGGTCAAGGTCGGCGTGATCGACTACTTCGACCTCGGGCTGTGGAGCGCCACCGAGGAAGGCCCTGTCCCCGACACGGCCCACCGGTTCTGCCAGGACAGTTCTGGGTCGCCGCAGAACATCTGTGCCGAATCGAACAACGCCGGTATCAACAACGGCGACGGCTTCGAGCACGGTGTAGCAGTCGCGCAGGTGGTCAAGGACATGGCGCCGGCGGCGGAGTTGTTCTTGGCCTCTACCGGCACGGTCAGCGATCTGAAGGCGGCGATCGACTGGTTCGCCCAGAACGGTGTCCGGATCGTGACCCGCTCGCTCGGCGCCGCCTACGACGGTCCGGGTGACGGCACTGGCCCGCTGGCCAGCGTCGTCGACTACGCAACGAGCAGGGGGATCACGTGGTTCAACTCGGTCGGCAACGACGCTGCCGACGGTTACGCGCGGATCACCGTCGCGAAGGATCTCAGCGCCACCGGCGGCTACATCGATTTCGACAACGGGCCGGGCGTCGACACGTATCTGCGCATCAGCGGCAGATGCGTGCTCTTCGACGGCATCCGCTGGAGCGAATGGGGCGTCCCACCGAAGGAGCGGACCGACTACGTCGTCGAGGCATGGGCGCCGGTGAGCAACCCCGATCTTGCCCATGACGAGAATTACAACCCTGCAGATCTCGCTCCGGTGCCGCTGCTGGGCGGTGACCAGATCCAGTCCAGCGGCGCGCCGCCGCTGGAGCTTGCCGACGCTACGGTCTGCGCGCCGAACTCTTTCGGGTTTGCGAACGGCATCATCTACATCCGGATCAAGCGCAAGGCCAACACACCGACCAGCGGTCCGCTCGACACGCTCGAGGTCGCACTCGGCTCCGGTTTCATCGAACTGCACCGGTCGCAAGCGCCGTATTCAGCGGCCAAGCCCGTCGTCGATTCGGCCAACCCCGGCCTCATTGCCGTCGGAGCGATCGATCCCGCCAACGGGTCGGGCTCGCCCGACGCGATTGCGTACTATTCCTCGCAGGGCCCGACCAACGACGGACGGATCAAACCCGACGTCTCCGCGCCGTCGTGCCTGACGAGCACGATCTACCCGTCGTGCTTCAACGGGACGTCGGCTGCTTCACCGACTGCAGCCGGCATGGCCGCGTTGTTGCTCGATGCCGGGGTCGCATTGGCGGGCGCGCCCTTGGCGGCCGCGATGCGACACTTCACGTTCGATCGCCCGTTCAACGGCGGAATCGCCCCACCCGACGGACCCGACAACAAGTACGGCAGCGGCCAGATCCGGATGCCGACGGTGCCGGCCCCCGCTCCGGCGGTGATGGCAGCGGCCTATCACCCGTTGACGCCGCTACGACTCATCGATACCCGTATCCCGACGTCGGATCCGGCCCAGGGCGTGCAGCGGCCGTATGGCATCCTCGACGTCACCATGGCCGGAGTCGGTGGCGTGCCCGCCGACGCATCCGCAGTCGCGATCAACATCACCTCTACCGAAGCCGTCGGCACCGGGTTCGTTCAGGCGATTCCATATCTGCGCAGCGCGTACGGGTCGTCGTCCACGCTCAACATCGTCATCGGCGGTGCGACGAGACCGAACTTTGCGATCGTTCCGATCGGTGCAGAGGGCAGGATCTCGATCTACACCGTGCCCGGCGGGAACGTGATCGTCGACATCCTCGGCTACTTCTCGCCGACCGGTGCCACCGTCGCAGCCGGTCGCCTCGTGCCGATCGATCCGGTTCGGGTGCTCGACACGCGCTCGACGAACCTCGTGCCTGCCGGCTGGGTGGCCCACAAGCCTGCGGGCGAGGCCGTCGTCGTTCCGGCTGCTGCCAATGTTCCGACGACCGGCGTTTCAGCGTTGGTGCTCAACGTGACATCGACGGAATCGGTGGGCGACGGGTTCCTGCGCGCCGAGCCGACAGGTACATCGCCATTGTCGTCGACGGTGAACTACAGAAAGAACACCGACGCCGCGAACACCGTCATCGTGGCGCTCGGCGCGGATGGCACGGCGAGCGTGTTCACGAACAACGTGTCGCACATCGTCGTCGACGTCACCGGCTACATCACCGATGCCAGCGCGCCGATCGCTGCCGTCGGCCGTTTCGTCCCGATGCCGACGACGCGTGCGTACGACAGCCGCAACCCGCCCGAGACCGTGCTCGGCCTCAACGGCACGCGGACCGTACCGCTGACCGGGTTCGCGCCGCCAGCCCCCGTTGTGCCGGCGGGAGCCACGGGCATCTCGATCAACCTCACGGCCGCCGACGAAGCCGGGTCCGGGTTCATGGTTGCGTATCCCTCCGGCGGCTCACGGCCGTCGACGTCGAGCCTCAACTTCGTCACGGGCCAGCCGGTGGCAAACGGGGCATTGCTCAAGTTGTCGGCCGGCGGCGCGCTCGATCTGTTCACGAATCAGCAGACCGACTTCATCATCGATGTCAACGGCTACTTCACGTAGCGGCGCCGCGCTCTTCGAGCGAGCACCCCGCCGAAGAACCGTTGGGCCTTGGCAACGTCGTGCAGAAGAGTTCCCTGGCGTTACGAACAAACGTTCGATACACTGGGTAGCTGATGGGATTCAACAACCCGGCCATGCCGTGGCACGAACTCGAGCAGACCTTATCGGACAGATCGCGCCGGCCGAACGGGCGCGCCCCTGGCAGCCCGAGCTGGAACGCCGGAGGCGACGGCCCGGCATTGACCCGCAAACGCCAGCCGTTCGAAACAGATCTGCAACCGTCGAGCCGGTTCGGCACTGCCGGGGCCAGGTACGCCGGGATCGGGGCCGGGTACGCCGAACTGCACTGCCAATCGAACTTTTCGTTCCTCAACGGTGCGTCACATCCCGAGCAGTTGGCGGAGGAGGCCGCGCGGCTCGGCCTCGACGCGCTCGCGCTCACCGATCAGAACGGCTTCTACGGCGTCGTTCGTTTCGCAGAGGCGGCGAGGGTTGTCGGATTACCGACGGTGTTCGGCGCCGAAGTCACGCTCGGCATCACCCGGTTCGAACCCGGCCGTGCCGATCCACCCGGTGAACACGTCGTGCTGCTCGCCGATGGGCCGTCCGGGTACGCCCGCCTGGCGCGGGCGCTCAGCCTCGGCCAGCTCGCGGGAGAAAAGGGGGCGCCACAGTTCTCGCTCGATCAACTCAGCGAGGTGGCCGGGGGTACGGGCGCCGGCGCGCAGCAGAGCGTGTGGTGGGTACTCACCGGTTGCCGCAACGGTGTGGTGCCGGCGGCGCTGGTGCGCGCCGGGCCGGCGGCAGCGGCACGAGAACTACAGCGTCTGATCAGCCTGTTCGGGCGCGAGCGCGTCGTTGTCGAGTTGTGGGATCACGGCGACCCGCTCGATTCGGCCCGCAACGACGCGCTGGCCGAGGTCGCCGCCCGCCACGATGTTGGCTGCATCGCAACCAACGACGTGCACTACGCGACGCCTCAGCAGCGGCGGTTGGCCACGGCACTGTCGGCCGTTCGTGCCCGGCGCAGCCTGGAGGAGATGAACCCGTGGCTGCCGGCCGGCGCGACGGCTCACCTGCGCAGCGGTGCCGAACAGGCCCGCCGTTTCGTCCGCTATCCGGGTGTCGTCGCGGCAGCTGCGGCGATGGGCCGCGCCGCCGCGTTCGACCTCTCGCTCGTCGCGCCGAAGCTGCCGCCTTTCCCGTGCCCTGTCGATGATCGCGGCGTTCGTCTGACCGAGATGCAGTACCTACGCCGGCTGGTCACCGCAGGCGGGAACCGCCGTTACGGCGAACGGCCTCAGCCAGGAGAAGACCTGTCGCTGCGGGCGCGGGCGTGGCGCACCATCGATCACGAACTCGATGTCATCGAAGGGCTCGGGTTCTCGGGCTATTTCCTCGTCGTGTGGGACATCGTCCAGTTCTGCGAGCGGTCCGACATCTTGTGCCAGGGCCGGGGCAGTGCAGCCAACAGCGCGGCGTGCTTTGCGCTCGGCATCACCAAGGCCGATGCCGTGTCGTTGGGTCTGCTGTTCGAGCGGTTCCTATCGCCCGAACGCGATGGCCCACCCGACATCGACATCGACATCGAGAGCGACCGGCGCGAGGAGGTCATCCAGTACGTGTACGAGCGGCACGGCCGCCACCATGCCGCGCAGGTGGCCAACGTGATCACCTACCGGGCCCGTTCCGCTGTCCGCGACATGGCCAAGGCGCTCGGCTACGCGCCCGGCCAGCAGGATGCGTGGAGCAAGCAGATCGACGGCTGGAGCGGTGTGGGCGCAACCGCTTCACAACCTGGCCACAGCATCCCACCGGCGGTGCTCGAACTCGCGGCAGAGGTGGAGGACGTGCCTCGCCATCTCGGCATCCACTCCGGTGGGATGGTCATCTGTGATCGCCCCGTGATCGAGGTCTGCCCGGTGGAATGGGGGCGGATGGAGAACCGCAGTGTGCTCCAGTGGGACAAGGACGACTGCGCCGCAGCCGGTCTCGTCAAGTTCGATCTGCTCGGTCTCGGCATGCTCAGTGCGTTGCACTACGCAGTCGATCTGATCCGCGAGCATCAGGGCTACGAGGTCGATCTCGCGGCCCTGCCCCAAGACGACGAGGTGTACTCGATGCTGTGCAGAGCCGACACCGTCGGCGTGTTCCAGATCGAGAGCCGGGCCCAGATGGCCACCCTGCCGCGGCTCAAACCACGCAAGTTCTACGACCTCGTGGTCGAGATCGCGTTGATCCGCCCCGGCCCGATCCAGGGTGGCTCTGTCCATCCCTACATCCGCCGTCGCAACGGCCAGGAGCCGGTCACGTACCTGCATCCGCTGCTCGAGAACAGCCTCGCCAAGACGCTCGGTGTGCCGCTGTTCCAAGAGCAGCTGATGCAGATGGCGATCGACGTCGCTGGGTTCACGCCGTCAGAAGCCGATCAGCTCCGCCAGGCGATGGGCTCGAAGCGGTCAAAGGCGCGGATGGAGAAATTGCGCGAGCGGTTGTTCGCTGGCATGGCCGAACGGGGCATCGCCGACGACATCGCCGAGCAGCTTTTCGTGAAGATGTCGGCCTTCGCCAACTACGGTTTCCCCGAATCGCACTCGGTGTCGTTCGCCTATCTCGTGTATGCGTCGTCGTGGATCAAGCTCTACGAGCCGGCCGCGTTCTGCGCAGCGCTGCTGAACGCGCAGCCGATGGGTTTCTGGTCGCCGCATTCGCTCGTGCAGGATGCCGGCCGCCACGGCGTCGTCACCCGTACCCCCGATCTCAATGCGTCCAAGGCGTCGGCAACGTTGCAGCCCGACCCCGCCTCGTTCACCGGCCAGGCCGTGCGATTGGGGATCAGCTCGGTGCGCGGGATCGGCTCGGAGTTGGCATCCACCATCGAGAACGAGCGGGCGGAACACGGCCCGTACACCAGCCCGGAAGATCTCTCCCGGCGTGTCCCGGCGCTCGATCTGGCCCAGTTGGAGGCGTTGGCGACGGCAGGGGCGTTCACGGAATGCTTCGGGCTGGATCGGCGCGAGGCACTGTGGACCGTCGGCGCCGTGTCGCAGTCGCGCCCCGATCGCCTTGCCGGCGTGGTCACCGGCGAGCGCGCCCCGCGGCTGCCGGGCATGGATCCGGTGGAGATCGCGGTTGCCGATCTGTGGGCGACCGGCGTCGCCCCGAACGGCCATCCGACCCGGTTCATGCGGTTACAGCTCGCTGCGTTCGGCGTGGTCACCGCAACCGGGTTGTGGCAGTGCGAGCCGGGCAGCAAGGTGCTGGTGGCCGGCATCGTCACCCATCGCCAACGGCCGATGACCGCGCAGGGCACGACATTCATGAATCTCGAGGACGAGACGGGGCTGATCAACATCGTGTGCTCGAAGGGTTGCTGGGCCCGCTACCGGCGCCTCGCCCGTGAAGCGCCTGCGCTGTTCATCCGAGGCAGGCTTGAACGTCACGAGGGCGTGATCAACATCGTTGCCGAGCAACTCACACCGCTGCACCTGCCATCCAACACCGTCACCACCAGCCGTGATTTCCGCTAGTGGCCGGGCGCCGGGTGAGCAGTCCGGGGCATCGCCAACGACCGAGCTGGCGATAAATCAGCCCAAGTTCGAGAATCCGAGCCCTACGGCGCGACCGTCTTGGGAACCGAGGGTGGGCCGTGATCGAGGTGGTCGCGCACGAGCGCCGCCAACTCCGAAGGAGCCATCACCACATCGGCTGCGTCGAGTTCGGCCGCCGTCCACCAGCGCAACTCGAAGACGTACTCGGCGTTGAGCTGTTCCCATGTGAACGTCGGCGCCGGATCGAACCCGGACGGAACACGAACCTCGTAGACCTGCTCGCGCTGGCCGTCGAACTTGCCGCTGATGAACGGGATGATGTGGAGCCGATTCCACAAGTGGGGGCCGATCCGCGCATCAGCGAGCCCGAGTTCCTCGGCCAGTTCGCGACGAAGCGCATCGTGATGGGTCTCGCCGTCGTCGAGCCCTCCACCGGGCAGCGCCCAGCGTGTGGCGGCAGGGAACTCGAACCGGACGAGCAGCACCCGGTCGTCGTCGTCGATCACCAGAGCCCGCGCCGCTTCTCGGATTCGAAGTCCGTCTGGATGTGGATCAGGCTGTGTGTGCACCTGGGACCGCCACGTCTGTCGGTGCTCGTCGGCGGGTCATTCTTCGCTTCTATTCGTCGGGGTTGTCGCGGAGGCCGTCGTTGAAGGCCCGGTACATCTCGTAGACGTCCTTGCACTTCTGGCACAGCGGCAACTTCTTGGGATCGCGCGACGGCACCCACACATGGCCGCAGAGCGCCTCCAGCGGCGTGCCGTAGATACGCGCCTCCAGCACCTTGGCAGCAGCCGTCACACCCGGCTCGGTCTTCACGATATGGGCGACGATGGGTTCGCCGGTCTCGGTTTCCTCGTCGAGGTACGGGATCGTCTCGGCTGGCAGCGTCTGGACCTTGCTCATGCCTCTCTAGTCAACCACGCTTGCGTCGTCGTTGATCAACGCCTCGCCGAGCGGCGACATTCGGTAACCGACGTCGAGGCTCTCGGTCAGGCCGAGTTCTTTCAGCTTTCGCACGTTGAGCTTGAATGCCGGCCGCTCGTGGCCGAGCCGCCGGGCGAGCGCTGTCGACACCACGCCCGGATAGGTGGCGATCAGGTTCAGCGTCCGCTTCGTCCACGGCCCGTTCTTGCTCGCCCGATCCATCCGGTCGAGCCGCACCTGGATCGCGGTCCGCTCCTCGGCGCTCAACGTCCGGGCAGCGCGCCGTTCCACTCGATCATCTTCGCCCAGGCAACGAAACTCAACCCGCCAGACCGGCTGGTCGGCAGTAGGATCACCGAGTCGTTCGCGTAGCGCCAGCGCCGATTCACTGCCGGCTCGGCGAGCATCGGTGTCGGTGATGTCGCCGGCCCCGACTTGGCGCACGTCGTCGATCTGCAGTAGCAAACCCCAAACTCTGTGACGCCCACCAACCTTGGCCTGCGGGCTCTTCCACATCCGGAACGTGAGCGTCATCGAGCCATCGAGCAGCCCCGGGACAGCGTCCTTCGTGAACTTCATGCTCCATGCTCGCATGATCCCGCAGGCCGACTGGTTAAGAGCTACTCTGTCGACCGATGCCGCTCTATGAATTCCGCTGCCGCACGTGCGATGACACGTTCGAGCTCCGCCGATCGATGGCCGAGTCCAACGCACCTGTCTCGTGTCCGGCGGGCCACGACGACGCAGTGCGCCTGCTGTCGGTGTTCGCGAGCGTTGGCGGCTCCGGTTCCTCGGCAGTACCTGCAGCTGCGGCCGCAACCACCGGTGGCGGTTGTGGCTCGGCGTGCGGTTGCCATCATTGACGCCCGGCACTGAAGCCCCCACACTGAAGCCCCGGTGGGCGCGATTTGCGCGCCCGCGCCCGCGCACAACGCGCCCAAGGTCCTCCGAACCCCTGCGCTGAAGCCCCGGTGGGCGCGATTTGCGCGCCCGCGCCCGCGCCCGCGCACCATCCCGCGCCGATGTTTGAGTCTGTTGGCAAGTTGGCGCCCGCGGCCTAGAGTCGGTGCCGTGATCGTCGTTGCCATCGCCGTGATTGCTGCAGTCGTAGCAGCGAGTGCCGCAGCGGCAGAACGCGTACCCGTGGCCATTCCCGTAGTTGTTCGCAACAGGCGGGGCGCACGGGTGAACCGCTCGAACTGAGCGCCATCTCCGCTCCATGCTGGCGAACACGGCTGGATGGAGACGGCGCTATCACGCGGCGCAAGGGTTGCGTGCGAAGCTAGGGGCCGTGGCGATCCTGGTCGATGACCCCCTCTGGCACTGGCGTGGTCGGCGGTGGTGCCATTTGGTCAGCGATTCGGATCTGGACGAATTGCACTCTTTTGCCGAAGACGTCGGGCTACCGCGCCGAGCGTTCCAGGGGGACCACTACGACGTGGCGGAGGAATCTCGGCCGTTGGTCGTGCAGGCCGGGGCCGAGCAGGTGGCCAGCCGCGAGTTGTTGCGCCGTCTACGCGATGCCGGCCTGCGGCTGACGCCGGCGCAGCGCCGAGCCGGCTCAGGCACCGCAGGTCCAGCGTGATGGCATTCCCAACTGCTCTCGAGGGCTGTGGGTGCCGTAGCGGCCGATGATCAACCAATCGACGAGGATCAACCCGCAGTCCGCTACCAGGTCGGCAGCCTCGAGCCACAATTCGTCGTCGCCGGGCAGTAGGCAGCCACCGGGGCGAACGGTGGCGAGGACGAGCCCGCTGATATCGGGCGCGTCGCAGGCCGACAGCGCCATCGTCTCGGCGATCTCGACGATGTGGAACGCCTCGTCGGTGCCGGTGACGGTGACGAGTGACGAGCCGCAGTCGTTCGCATCGAGGAACATCACCAGCGTCTCGTGACGCAGCGGGCGGCTCATCGCGAGACGGAACACTGCCATCGCATCGTGCGCGGTGAAGATCGGATCGAGCCGGGCGCGCGGTGCACGCCCGTAAGAAGAAACAGCCATGACAAACCCCGTCGGTTGAGTTGTGTTGTCGGGGGAAGCCGTGTGGGGCACCGTAGTCCGAGGGTGTCACAAAGTGGGCGGCGATCGTCTCGCTTGGGCGCGTCGAGAAATGTCTGCCGATTGGCGGCGTAGTGTGGCAGGGATGGCCGAGATCACCATATATCACAACCCGAATTGAAACTCTTCGCTCAATGCCGTGCGCATTGCGGAGGAGTTGGGCGTCGATGTCGACATCGTGCTCTACCTGAAGGCACCTCCAGATGCCGCGACGCTCGAGTCGGTCATCGCCAAGCTCGAGGATCCCGTGACCGATCTCGTGCGCCGCGACTCGAACTTCGCCAAGCTCGGCCTCAGTGAGGCCGAGGTCCAGACGAACGAGCAGGTCATCGCGATGTTGGTCGAGCACAAAGCGTTGCTCCAGCGTCCAGTGATCGTCACGCCGACGACTGCGCTGATCGGCAGGCCAAAGGAGCGAGTCGCCGAGGCCCTCCGACCCTACGCGTAGCAGCAAACAGCTGCTGAAGCGGAAACAAGCTGCAGCTGCTGGAGCAGCAAACAGCTGCTGGAGCAGGCGCCTCAGCCGTTCTTGGGCAGGTCTCGATACGGCGTCGTGCGGAAATTCCCCGGTTCTTTGGGCAGGCCGAGCCCACGCTCGCTGACGATATTCCTCTGGATCTGATCCGTGCCGCCGTAGATGGAAGGGCCGGGGGAGAAGACCGTGAGTTCCTGCACTGCGCCGTTCGACAGCGTGTCAGTGCCCCACAACATGCCCTGCGCGCCGATGATGTGGTTGCCGATCTCGCGCGTCCGGCGCAGGCTGTGGGTGCCGAGCAGCTTGGCGAGGTTGCCCTCGACCGAGGTTGCGCGCTGGCCGCTGCGAGCGCGCATCAGGTTCCATCTGCCGACCTCGGCCAGGGTATGCAGCTCGGCCAGACCCTGACGCACCGTTGGGTCTCCGCTGCAGCCCACCGTGCGCGCCAACTCGCTGAGCTGCTTCAGCGTTCCACCGCCGACGGCGCCTGTCGCCGCTCCCGCACGTAGCTGCACGAAGTCTCCGACCGGGCGATTCAGATGACCGGCGATCGGGCCGGGTACCGCAATGCCGAGCGTGCCGCCACCCCCGCCACCGCTGCCGAGGCTGGCCCGCTCGACCATGAGCGTCGTGTTGGCAACAGCCCAGCCGTTGTTCAGCCCACCGATGAGATTGGCAGCCGGCACGCGTGCCTCGTCGATGAAGACCTCGTTGAACATCGCCCGGCCGGTCATCTCCCGCAGCGGCCGCACGTCGACGCCAGGCTGATCCATCCGGAACGCGAAGTAGGAGATGCCCTGATGCTTGGGCGCATCGACGTTCGTGCGGGCGATGAGCATGCCCCAGTCGGCGTGCTGACCACCGCTCGTCCAGACCTTCTGGCCGGTGATCACGTACTCGTCGCCGTCGAGTTCGGCTTTGGTCGCGAGGCCGGCGAGGTCCGAACCGGCCCCGGGCTCGCTGAATAGCTGGCACCACGCGCTCCTACCATCGAGGATCGGTGGGATGAATTCGTTCTGCTGCTCCGGCGATCCGTGCACTGCGAGAGTTGGCGCGGCGAGCATCAGACCGAGGCCCGACGGTGGCCCGACGAGGCCGTGCTCTTCGAGTACGTTGCTGACGGTGGTCGCGAGATCGCGCGGGTAACCCCTGCCTCCCACGGATTCGGGCAGCATCGGCGCCGCATAACCGCTTGCGGCGAGTCGCACCCACCACTCGGCGACCGTGATCGATGGATCCCATGCACCCGCCACCCATTCGGCGACTTCGGCACGTACTTGTTCAGCTGAGATGTCGGCCATGCCGGGATCGTAGAGCGCCGGCCGGCTCAGACACGAGGCGTCAGTTGCTCGACGCACCGGCCGCCTCGGCCAACCGTCAGCGGCGGCGACGCATCGAGCGACCGCCGATCGCCTTCAAGAGGAGCAGGAGCAGCACCGCGCCGACCGCCGCGACGAAAATCGACCGGAGATCGAATTCGTTGATGCCGTTACGTCCCGTGGCGTTCATCAGCGCCCCGCCGATGAGCGCGCCGAGCACGCCGACGACCATGGTGTAGATGCAGCCGCTGCGCTCGTCCTTGACGATCCACCGTGCCAACAGGCCGGCGGCCAATCCGACAACGATCCATCCGATGATGTTCACGAACGCCACCCTACGCCGGTTCTACGCCGGTTCGTGGCTGGTTCATCCGGTCAGTTGGTGGGCGGTCATCGACCCGCTCGATCCTGCCCGTCGGAACTATCCTCGGCCTGCGATGCAACAGCCGGCGACCGAACGTACTCCGTGGAGCCTCCTGACCGGGTTGTTGGCCGAGCAGAAGCGCGGGCTGATCGCGGGCGCCGTCGTCGGGGTGCTGTGGGCGGCCGCAAAGGTGTCGATCCCGCGCCTGATCCGCAATGCGATCGACCGTGGCATCAAAGGCTCCGAGCCGTTGCTGAAGTGGTCGCTGATCATCGGTGGTGTCGGGGTGCTGGCCGGCATCTTCACCGGCTGGCGGCGTTGGCTGGCCTTCCGCGAGAGCCGCACGACGGAGCGCCGGCTGCGCGAACGGTTGTTCAATCACATCATGGCGCTCCACGTCGGCTATCACGATCACGCCCAGACCGGGCAGCTGATGAGCCGCGCGTCGAGTGATCTGCAGCAGTTGCAGGCATTCGTGGTGATGATTCCGTTGACGATCAGCAACCTGTTCCAGCTCGTCGCAATCCTGATCCTGCTGCTCAACAGCGATCCACTGCTCGCCGTCATCGCGTTGGCGCCGCTCCCTTTCGTCAACGTCTCGGCGCGGCGGTTCAGCCACAAGATCCATCCGGCAGTGATGGCGGTACAGGCCAGGCAGGCGGCGCTCGCGACGGTCGTCGAGGAGTCGGTGTCCGGCGTGCGGGTCGTGAAGGGGTTCGGCGCGCAGGGCGTACAGGCGGGCAAGCTCGGGCGCGAGGCAGACGCGATCTGCGAGGTCTCGCTGCGAGCCGCCAGGATCAGGGCCCGGTTCCTGCCGGCCATCGACATCCTTCCGTCACTCGGCCTGATCGCAGTGTTGGGAATCGGCGGACATCGCGTGCTCAACGGAGAGATGACCATCGGCCAGCTGATCGAGTTCAACTCCAGTGTGCTGTTGTTGATCTGGCCGATGCGCAACATCGGGATGACACTGGCCACCGGCCAGCGTGCTGCCGTCGCGTTGCAACGGGTGCAGCAGGTGCTCTCGACCGTCGCCGACGTCGCCGACCCGGCCGACCCCGTCTCGCTGCCGACCGAGCCGCCCTCCGGCGGTGCGCTCGGCGCCTTGTCATTGCGCAACGTGCGCTTCGGCTACGATCCAGCGCGGCCCGTCCTCGATGGCTTCGACGTAACGATCGAGCCGGGCACGTCGGTGGCGATCGTGGGTGCGACCGGCAGCGGCAAATCGACGATTACCCGGCTGCTGCTGCGCTTCTACGACGTGCAGGCCGGAAGCATCGAACTCGACGGCTGCGATCTGCGCAGCCTGCGTCTCCACGACCTGCGCCGCGCGGTCGGTGTCGTGTTCGAGGACACGTTGTTGTTCCACGACACGGTTGCCGCCAACATCGCCTTCGCAGACCCCGACGCGAGCGGTGCGCGGATCGAGACCGCCGCCCGCCTCGCGGGCGCCCATGACTTCATTGACGAACTTCCTGACGGCTACGCGACGATGCTCGGCGAGCGCGGCTTCTCACTCAGCGGCGGACAGCGTCAGCGGATCGCGATCGCGAGAGCGATCCTCGCCGATCCGCGGGTGCTGATCCTCGACGACGCGACATCGGCGGTGGACCCGTCGAAGGAACACGAGATCCGTGTGGCGATGGCAACGGTGATGCGCAACCGCACGACCATCGTCATCGCCCACCGCCCAGGCACGATCGCGCTTGCTGACATGGTGCTGCTGCTCGCGGACGGCTGCGTCGCGGCGCAGGGCACACACAGCGAACTGCTCGCGACGAACGCGGACTATCGCGAGGTGCTCGCCTCGCTCGCAGCGCGCGACGAGGCGGTTCCACAAGCCGAGCTGATCGCCGTGAAAATCCCGCGCGAAGTGTTCGGCGACGACATCGAACTCGAAGAGACGTTGCACGAGCCGATCGGTGGTGAGTAGCCGTGTGGTCGATGAACGCCGTTACCGACGAGGACAAACTCGATCGTGACGAGACGCGCAAGGTGATCCGTCGTTCGTGGCAGTTCGCCAAGCCGTATCACCGAACGATGCGAACTGCGTTCCTGCTCGTGACGATCTGGACAGCCACCACGCTCGCCGGCCCCGTTCTCGTCAGCGTCGGTATCGACAGTGGCATCTCCCAGCACAACGGTCGCGTGCTCGACCTTGCGGTCGCCGGCTACATCGTTGTCGCGGCCTCGGCGTACCTCATCGCCCGGCTCCAGTTCGTCTACATCAACAGGGCCGGCGAGGGTTTCCTGCGCGATCTGCGGGTGCGGGTCTTTGATCACCTCCAACGGCAGTCACTGGCGTTCTTCGACCGCGAGCGGACCGGTGTACTCGTGTCGCGGATGACGGCCGACATCGAATCGATGGGCGAGCTGATCCAGTTCGGTCTGCTCCAGTTCGTCTCGGCCGGCTTGTTGGTGGTGATGACGCTCGCTCTGATGTTCGTGCTGAGCTGGGAGCTCACGCTGCTGGCTTTGGTCGTGTTCCCCGTCATCGTCGTCGCTTCTGTTCGCTTTCAGCGCGAATCCAACCGCGTCTATCTCACGGTCCGCGAGCGCGTCGGCAACAACCTCAGCTCGCTGCAGGAGGGAATCAGCGGCGTACGCGTCATCCAGGCCTTCGCCCGCGAGGACGAACAGTCGCGGCGCTTCGCACGGACCAACAGTGCTCTGTTCGACAGCCACATGGACAGCATCAGGATCTCGATGTGGTACTTCGGCCTGGTCGAGTTCTGTGGCATCGTGGCCACCGCTGCGATGGTCGGTGTCGGGGGCTTGCTCGTGCACCGTGGCTCGGTCACGCTCGGCGTGGTGACAGCGTTCGTGCTGTTGCTGAGCAGTCTGTTCGAACCGGTGCAGCAACTGTCGCAGCTCTACAACACGGTGCAGTCGGCAGGTGCCGCGCTGCGCAAGCTGTACGGCATCCTCGACACCGTTCCCGACGTCGACGAATCGCCGGATGCTGTCGATCTTCCAGCGGCCGGCGAGGTGATCGTCGATGACGTCGGCTTCGAGTATGTTCCCGGCCGACCGGTTCTCGCCAACGTCACGCTGACGGTTGTCGCCGGTGAACGGCTCGCTCTCGTGGGCCCGACGGGGGCCGGCAAGAGCACCCTTGCCAAGCTGATGGCTCGCCTCTACGACCCATCGCAGGGCACGGTGTCGTTCGCAGGGGTGGATCTGCGCGATGCCACACTGCGCTCGCTGCGCGAGCGGGTGGTCGTCGTGCCCCAGGAGGGCTTCTTGTTCAGCGGCACGATCCGCGACAACCTGCGCATTGCCAAGCCGGCGGCCGACGACGAGGAGATCACCCGCTCGCTCGAAGCGATCGGAGTGCTCGATCACTTCCTCGCGTTTGCCGAAGGGCTCGACACCGAGGTCCGTGAGCGTGGTTCGCGGTTGTCGGCGGGTGAACGCCAACTCGTCTCGCTGGCCCGCGCGGCACTGGTCGATCCGGCCGTGCTGGTGCTCGACGAGGCAACGTCGAACCTCGATCCGGGCACGGAGGCAGAGGTGGAACACGCGCTCGAATCACTGATGCAGGGCCGCACCGTGATCGTGGTTGCGCACCGCCTGTCGACGGTGCGGCGCGCCGACCGGATCGCCGTCGTCGATTCGGGCGGTCTGGCCGAGATCGGCAACCACGACGAACTCGTCGCGCTCGGTGGCAGGTACGCGGCGCTCTCGGCCGCGTGGGAACGCAATCAGGTTGCGTCGTAGCGTCTCTGTCGCCGAAATCTGCGGCGGACCGGCTCAGCCCTTGGCGAACACGAGCGTGACCGACTTTGTCACGCCCTATCCTTGCGAGGTCACAGAGTCGAAACAGGAGTCATGGTGCCAATCACTCTCGAAATCGTCCGTTCCATTCCACGCTCAGCAGACGCTGTGGGCGTGCCCGTTGCCAGCGAGGGCCCGGTACCGCGCTCGCTGGGGCTGAATCGTGCGGCCCTCGCCGCCAACGGGTTCGAGGGCAAGCCGGGACAGACCCTCGTGCTGGCCTCGGCGACGGGACCGGCGCAGATCGCTGTCGGCATCGGCAAGATGGGCGAGTTGACCGCCAACGGCCTGCGCAATGCGGCAGCGTCGTTGGCCCGAGCCGCCGGCAAGCGAGCCCATCTGGCCACGTCGCTGGCCGACGTCGGCGGGGTCGATGCGAAGTCGGCGGCGCAGGCCGTCGTCGAGGGCGTCGCGCTCGCGAACTACCGCTACGTCGGCCTCAAGAACGACAAGACCGGCTCTCCGGTGCAAACGCTGTCGCTGGTCATCGGTCAGGCCCGCGCTGCTGGCGCGCAGCAGGGCGCAGAGCGCGGCGAGGCAACGGCCACGGCCGCCTCGCTCGCCCGCGATCTCGCCAACACCCCGCCCGCGTACCTCACCGCACGGATCATGGCCGACAAGGCGGTAGAGATCGCTGCCGCATCCGGGCTCGGCGTCGAGGTCTTCAACAAGGATCAGCTCAAGGCGATGGGCTGCGGCGGAATCGTCGGCGTCAACGCGGGGAGTACCGAACCGCCGCGCATGGTGCGTCTCACGTACACGCCGAAGAACCCGACCGGCCACATCGTGCTCGTCGGCAAGGGCGTCACCTACGACTCGGGCGGCATCAGCCTCAAGCCGAGCGACGCGTCGCACGCTTCGATGAAGATGGACATGAGCGGCGCCGCAGCGGTGCTCGCCACGCTCGGGGCGCTGAAGGTGCTCAAGTGCAAGACGGCCGTCACCGGCTACCTGATGTGCACCGACAACATGCCCTCGGGCAGTGCGCTCAAGCTCGGCGACGTGCTGACGATGCGCAACGGCAAGACCGTCGAGATCCAAAACACCGACGCGGAGGGTCGCCTGATCCTCGCCGACGGGCTCTCGCTCGGCGCGGAATCCAAGCCGGATGCAATGGTGGACATCTGCACGTTGACCGGAGCGGTCGTGAGCGCCCTCGGCGATCGTATGGCCGGCGTGCTCGGCACCAATCAGAGCTGGATCGATCAGGTCACAGCGTCCGGGAAGCGCACCGACGAGCCGACCTGGCAGCTGCCCCTCGCCAAGGAATACCGCAAGCTGCTCGACAGCCATGTCGCCGACATGCGCAACATCGGCGGCCCGGCAGCGGGCACCATCACCGCCTCGCTGTTCCTGTCCGAGTTCACCAACGACGTGCCGTGGGCGCACATCGACATGGCCGGAACGATGAAGATGGACAGCGACGACGGCTGGCTGGCCAAGGGCGCAACCGGATACGGCACCCGCCTGCTGATCGACCTCGTCACCAGTTTCACGCCGCTGACCTGAAGGTCACCTCAGGCCATCGCACACTGCCGGGCGGCCTCGGCGGCCTCTCGTGGCGCAACCCCGATCGACAGTAGCTGACGCTCGAGTTGATGCGGCTCGTCGCCGGCCCTCACCATCGCGGTCGCGAGTTCGATCGCCCTGGCCAAGATCTCCGAATCGGATTTCCGCCGGACCACCCACTCGACGTGGGCGTCCTGCAGATGCTGTGGCAACTTTCGGAGGTGACGCATCGACAGTGGTGGGATCTGGCGCCGCACGGCGATGCCGCCGGTGAGGTGGTGAGCCATACCGAACATCACGTTGCGGTTCAGCGCCTTACCGAACGGGCTGTGGGTCCCGGCGGTGAGCGACAGGCCGAGCGCGTTCGCCGTTTCGGCGAGGTCGAGTTCGTAGCCATCCGGATAGGCGTCGAGGCCGCTGACGAGTCGGCGCAGCAACCACGTCGCGGTCGGCCCAAGGATGCCGAGCCAGAACAATTCGACGTACGGCGAGCGGGCTTCGTAGCCGACGGATTCGACGACGGGGTCGTGCCACGGCATCACGATCAGCGATCGGGCGAGCGGTGTGGACTGTGTGGACGGTGTGGACTGGGTGGACGGTGTGGACGGTGTGGGCAACATGCGGAACCCCCTGGGGGAAAGGCCGAAAAATCGAGGGAAGTCGCATCTGGCTGAGTGCTTCGGCGCAGCGAAAATGGAAAATGAAGGCGAGACTTGCGTACTGTGAGCATCCTCGGCGACATCGAAACCGCGATCCGATCGCTGAACGACGCACACTGCATCACCGTGCTGACCGGCGCAGGCATCTCGACCGATTCGGGTATCCCCGACTTTCGCGGCCCGAATGGGGTGTGGACCAGGAATCCAGCCGCGGAGAAAGCCTCGACGCTGCAGAACTATCTCGCCGACGGCGAGGTCCGCAGGTTCGCGTGGCAGAACCGGTTGACGAGTGTGGTGTGGACGACGGAGCCGAACAGCGGCCATCGCGCGCTCGTCGATCTGGAACGGCGCGGCACATTGCTTGCGCTCGTCACCCAGAACGTCGACGGTCTGCACCAACGCGCCGGCAGCGATCCGGCCACCGTCGTCGAAGTCCACGGCACGATGCACTGGACACTCTGCTGGAGCTGCCGCGATCGCCGGCCGATGGTGGACGCGCTGGCCCGGTTGCGCGCCGGTGAGGATGATCCCGATTGTCTCATCTGCCGCGAGCGCGGCGAGTCGGGCATCCTCAAGAGCGACACGATCAGCTTCGGCCAGAACCTCGTCCCCGAGGTGATCGACGCCGCCCTGGAGGCGGCCGAGCACTGCGATCTGCTCCTCGCGGTCGGCTCGACCCTGAGCGTGTACCCCGTCGCCAACATGGTGCCGATCGCCAAGCGAGCGGGCGCGGCCGTCGTGATCGTCAACGGCGAGTCGACCACAATGGACGGCTACGCCGACGTCGTCCTGCGCGGCCCGATCGGTGAGATCCTGCCAGCGATCATCGGGTGCCGGCCGAGCAGCTGACTACCGGGCATGTCGAGAGCTGTACTTCCCCTCGATCAGGGCACTGTCGCAAATCCCGACTAGATTGGTAGCCTTTAACCATGCCAACGTTTCGTGACCTGCTCGCCGCGGCCAAAGCCGAGATCACCGAGATCGACACAGCGACCGCCGACACCCGCATCGCTGCAGGTGGCGTCACTGTGCTCGATGTCCGTGAACCCGACGAGTTCGATCAGGGTGCGTTGCCAGGCGTCATCCACATTCCCCGCGGTCACCTCGAGGCCCAGATCGAGAACCGGATCAGCGACAAGTCGGTGCCGGTCATCGCCTACTGCGCCGGCGGTGTGCGTTCGGCATTCGCCGCCAAGACGCTGCAGGATCTCGGCTACACCGACGTCGTGTCGATGGCAGGCGGGTTCGGCAAATGGAAAGACGAAGGCCGTGCATGGAAGAAGCCGATCGTGCTCACACCCGATCAGCGTGAGCGTTACGGCCGTCACCTCCTCCTGCCAGAAGTCGGCACGGAGGGTCAGTCGAAGCTGCTCGCCAGCAAGGTGTTGCTGCTCGGGGCAGGCGGGCTCGGCTCGCCGGCCGCGCTGTATCTGGCGGCCGCCGGTGTCGGCACCATCGGCATCGTCGACATGGACGTCGTCGATGCATCGAACCTTCAGCGCCAGATCTTGCACAACCTCGACCGGATCGGGGATCGCAAGGTGGACAGCGCCAAGAAGACGATCACCATGCTCAACCCCGACGTCGACGTGGTCACCTACGACGTCCGCCTCGAAGCCAACAACATCCTCGACATCATCAAGGACTACGACGTCATCGTCGACGGCGCCGACAACTTCCCCGTCCGCTACCTGCTCAACGATGCGTCGGTGAAGCTCGGCATTCCCGTGGTTCACGGCAGCATCTTCCGGTTCGAGGGAATGGTCAGCGTGTTTGATCCCTAGCACGGCCCGACGTATCGGGACATGGTTCCCGAGGCCCCGCCGGCAGAACTCGCGCCGAGCTGCTCGGAGGCCGGCGTGCTCGGTGTGCTGCCCGGAATCGTCGGCACGATCCAGGCACTCGAAGCGATCAAGCTGCTGCTCGGCATCGGCGAATCACTGTCGGGGCGGATCCTCGCGATCGACACGACCGACATGAGCTTCCGCACGTTCAATCTGAAGACCGACCCGAACAACTGGGTCACCTATGCCAACCGGGACGAGATCGAAGTGCGCGACCTCGAAGGTCTCTGCGCACCAGTTGCTCGGCACTGATTCTGCAGCGCTGACGGCACCCTCGTCGGCTCGCTAATGTACGGGTGATGCTGACACAGCGTGCCCGATCTCAGCTCGTTTCAGCCGACAGAGTGTGGCTCCACGGGCCACTCGCCGACGTACTGCTCGGATGGTGCTGGCTTCCGATCGCGCTGTTGATGCACAACTTGGAATCGTCGCTCACCCACACCCAGGCGCTGATGGCGATCATTTTCGTGGTGTCGTTCATCCATCAGCCGCTGACGCTCGGGCTGGTCTACGGCGACCAGGCCCAACGCGCCGCTCATCGGCGGCTGTACACATGGGCGCCGGTCGCGGCCATCGTGCTGATTGGCGTCGGCGTGAATCTCAGCCTCACCCTCGTCGGCCTCGTCGCCGGTCTCTGGAACGCGGAGCACACCTTGATGCAACGCTACGGCGTAATGCGGATCTACGGCCGAAAGGCCGGTGACGACCACGGCCGGATCGAGAAGCCGATGCTGGTCACCTGGCTCGTGACCGCACTGTTGTTCCTCGCGGCGTACGTGAACCTGCAGGCGCTCGGTCACAAGATCGGCATCGATGAGACCAATTCCCGCAGCGTCGACATCCTCCGCTCGATCAGCGGCGTTGCCAAGCCCGTGTTCTGGATCGGCGCTGCGGTGTCGTTGGTACTCGCGGCGGTGTGGATGCACGCCGAGCACCGCCGTCCGCGGGGCCCCGCCCGCAACGCGAAGTGGATCTACGCGTTGGCGACTCTCGGCCTGGTCGTCGCGGTCATGGTCGACCCGATCGCCGGCATCGCCGGTTACGTGGCCGCCCACGCGATCGAGTACTTCGGCATCGTGCACAGCTCGCTGCGCGGCCGAGCGGGTACCGGTGACGACAGCGTCGTCGCAACCGCCAGCGCCACGAGAGACCGCCGGATCGGGCTGTACACGGTCTACTTCGTGGCCGTGATCGCGCTCGTTGCCGTGACGTGGAACATGTGGGACGGGCGTGCGTACGCGTACGCGATCCTCTTCTTCGGTGCGCTGCACATCCTGTACGACGGTTTCGTGTGGAAACTGCGCAAGCCGGCCATCGCGGCCAGCCTCGGCATCACGCCAGCGGTTCGCCACGCGCGGTAGGCAGATTTCAGTCGAAGAGATCAGGATCGGTGCGACAGATTTCCTGCCACAGTGGCGAGAAACTGAACCATCCGGCAAGCGGATATCCGGTCTGCTTCTGCGTGTATTCGGCGTCGTCGTGATTGATCAGATGCGGCGTGCCGGCCGCCATCGCCAACAGCTGAGCCTGGCAGCTGCGCTCCATCGAAATGAACCAGAACGCAGCTTCGTCAACGGTCTGGCCGACGGTGAACAGACCGTGGTTGCGGTGGATCGCAGCCTTGCCGGTCGGGAACTTCGCAGCCAGCTCCTTGCCGGCTTCGACCTCGAACACGACAGCGCCACCCTGCTCGGTGATGACCGTGTGGTCCTGGTAGAAGATGCACGAGTCCTGGGTGATGGGGTCGAGCGGGATGCCGAGCGAGCTGAACGCCTTACCGTTGACCGAGTGGCTGTGTGCGGCTGCGACGATGTCGGGACGGGCCTCATGGATCGCGGCGTGGATCACGAATGCAGCGCGGTTCACGGGCGAGTTGCCGTAAACGACCTCGCCGGAGTGGTCGACGAGGATCAGATCGCTGACGGTCATGTGGCGGAAGCTCTTCCCGAACGGATTGACCCAAAAGCAGTCGGGGAACTCGGGGTCGCGGACGGTGATGTGACCGGCAACGCCTTCCCCAAAACCGAGCCGCCCAAAAATTCGCAGTGCGCCGGCGAGCTTCTGCTTGCGTTCGCGACGCTCGTCTTCGACAGTCGCGAACGTCGGTGGAAGCAAATCGAGACCGACCTGCTTGGGGATCAGCTCGACCCCGTCGATCACCCGGGTTTGGTTGTCAGTCATGGCCATGATCAAAGCCTACGCCGCGGCGTCGATCTGACCGGACCCGAGTTGTCCAGACGTGTGCCGGTGCCGATTCGTGACGAATGTGCCAAGATCTGAACACGATGAACACCGAGATCTCGCCCCAAACGATCGCTCAGCCAGCAGCGAACTACGCCCATGCGGTGTTGGTGACCAACCCGGCGCGCACGCTGCACATGTCCGGTGTCGTTCCGACATCGCCGGACGGCACGGTGCCACAGAGCCTGGTCGAACAGACCGAGGTCGTGTGGGCCAACATCACCGCGATCCTCACCGAGGCATCGATGGTGCTGACCGACATCGTGTCGATCACGACGTACATCATCGACGGCGAACCCGTATCGGAGGCGATGGCTGTGCGTGATCGCATTCTCGGCGGCCATCGCGTCGCAAGCACTCTGGTCGCCGTGCCGGCGCTCGCTCGTCCCGTGTGGCGAATCGAGATCTCCGTTATCGCAGCTTCCGATTGATTGCCGCCGAGTCGTACGCTCAGTGATGTGAGCAACGAAAAACGCACTGACTCCGGGATCGAGATCAAGGCGCTGTACGACGCGAGCGACCTCGTCGATTGGGACGCCGAGGCCCAGCTCGGCGCGCCGGGTCAGCCGCCGTACACCCGTGGCGTGTATCCGACGATGTACCGCGGCAAGTTGTGGACGATGCGCCAGTACGCGGGTTTCGGCACGGCTTCGTCGACAAACGAGCGATTCAAGTTCTTGCTGAAGGCCGGCCAGACCGGGCTCAGCTGCGCGTTCGATCTGCCGACCCAGATGGGCTACGACAGCGATCATCCGCGCGCCGAGGGCGAGGTCGGCAAGGTCGGCGTTGCGATCGACTCGATGGCCGATATGCGCCTTCTTCTCGCCGATCTGCCGCTCGACAAGGTGACGACGAGCATGACCATCAACTCCACCGGCGCGATTCTGCTGTTGATGTATCAACTCGTCGCCGAGGAACAAGGCGTCGCGTCCACGGCGATCAGCGGCACGATCCAGAACGATCTGCTGAAGGAGTACATCGCCCGCGGCACCTACATCTATCCGCCGAAGCCGAGCATGCGTGTGATCACCGACATCTTCGGATACTGCAGCGCCCACGTGCCGCGCTGGAACACGATCTCGATCAGCGGCTATCACATCCGGGAGGCCGGTTCGACGGCCGTGCAGGAGATCGCGTTCACGATCGCCAACGGCATCGCTTACGTCGAAGCCGCTATTGCGGCAGGGCTCGATGTCGACGACTTCGCCCCGCGGCTCAGCTTCTTCTGGAATGCGCACAACAACTTCTTCGAAGAGGTCGCCAAGTTCCGGGCGTCGCGTCGGATCTGGTACCGGCTGATGACCGAGCGGTTCGGAGCGAAGAAGGAGGCATCGAAGCTGCTCCGCTTCCACACCCAGACCGGTGGATCGACGCTCACTGCGCAGCAGCCAGAAGCCAATATCGTTCGTGTCGCGGTGCAGTCGATGGCAGCGGTGATGGGCGGCACGCAGAGCCTGCACACCAACGGTTTCGACGAGGCTCTCAGCCTGCCGACCGAGCACGCAGCTCGGATCGCGCTTCGGACCCAGCAGATCATCGGCTACGAGAGCGGCATCGCCGACACCCCCGATCCGCTCGCCGGCAGTTACTTCGTCGAGACGCTGACCGATGAGGTCGAGCGGCTGGCGTGGGAATACATCGCCAGGATCGACGCGATGGGCGGCGCCGTCGAGGCGATCGAGGCGGGGTTCCAGATGGACGAGATCGAGCAGGCTGCATACGATTACGCCAAATCGATCGACGACGACGAGCGGGTGATCGTCGGTGTCAACACGTTCACGCTCGACGACGAGCCCACGCCGGCGGTCTTCCCCATCGATCCGTTGCTCGAGGTCGGTCAGAACGAGCGCCTCGCAGAGTACAAGGCAAACCGCGATCACGCCGCCGTGGCAGCGCGGCTCGACGACCTGCGGGTTGCGGCGCGTGGCTCCGACAACGTGTTGTACCCGATGAAAGAAGCGCTGCGTGCCGACGCGACTCTCGGCGAGATCAGCGACGCTCTACGGGATGTGTTCGGCACCTATCAGCCCGGCCGTTGAAGCTCGTCGGGCCACGCCGGCTGGTTTCTGACGCCTCGTCAGATCTCGATGGCCAGATGTAATCTCGGCCGATGAAGTTCGCCCTGTTCTACGAAATCCCCGTTGCTCGGCCGTGGACGCCCGACAGCGAACGGATCGCCTATCACAACACGATCGAGCAGGCAGTCGCGGCCGACAAGCTCGGCTGGCATGCGTTCTGGACGGTCGAGCATCACTTCCTCAGCGAGTTCAGCCACTGCTCCAACCCGGAGGTGCTGTACGGCGCGATTGCGGCGAAGACCGAGAACCTCCGCCTCGGCTACGGCGTGCGGCTGATGCCGGCGCCGTACAACCATCCGGTGCGTACTGCGGAATCGGTTGCGGTGCTGGATCTCATCTCCAACGGCCGGGTCGACTTCGGCACGGGACGTTCGAGCACGCGGCTGGAACTGGAGGGCTTCGGCATCGATCCCCATCAAACCCGGGCTATGTGGCAGGAGGCCATCGGCCACGTGGTCGGGTGCTGGACCAACGACGAATACGAGTTCAGTGGTGCGACGTGGAGCATGCCGAAGCGGCGGGTGCTGCCCAAGCCGATGCAGACTCCTCACCCGCCGATCTTCGGCGCGACGAGCAGCGACGAGGGTCATACCCAGGTCGGCGAGTTGGGTCTCGGCCTGTGCAGCTTCGCGGTCGGCGTAGCGCCGGAGGAGATCAAGCGCAAGATCGATCTGTACCGCGAGGCACAGAGCCGGTGCACCAAGCCGCTCGGGTCGTTCGTCAACTCGACGGCTGCGACGTTCACCATGATGAACTGCGCGCCGACTCGTGACGAGGCCGAGAAAGTGGCCAGGCGGAGTTTCGAGTGGTATCCGAAGGCGGGCGCGCGAATCATCGGCGCGTTGGCCGAGTGGATGGCCGAGCGCCAGGAGGGGCTCGGCAACTACGCCTACGCGCAGAGCATGCACGATCACGACAGGGACGGCTCGCTCGACTTGTTGAGCCTCGACATCTTGCAGTCGATCGGCGCCTGTGCGTGCGGCACACCCGACGACGTCGTCGACATCTGCCGCCGCTACGAAGCCGCCGGCGTTGACTTGCTGCTGTGTTTGGTCAACCCGTACGACATCGCCCACGACAAAGTCATGCAGACGATCGAGATGGTCGGTCAGTACGTGATCCCTGAATTCGGCTGAGCCCCGATCGCGCCCGCTCGGTACGCGATCGACGAGCAAAAGGACGCAGGTTCGGTTCGTCAACGCGCTCAACATGTTGCCGAGCGGGCCGAGCTCGCCGCCCTGGAGCGGGACAGTGCCACCGTCGGCCGTGACGATGAAACGGGTATCCGCCGGCATGTTCGCGTCAACGCCGGTTTCCGTCGGCGGGTTGTTGCCCGGGCCGCCACCAAGGACCACGGTCTTGGGCGAATCGACACCGCCGAAGCCGCAGCAGTGAGCAACGGCGACGAGGCCCCGCGAGCTGAAGCGAGGTTGTTCACGCCCCCGGTCGCCGTGCCAGCCGCGTCCGCTCTGCACGGTATACGCCTTGTGTGCTCGATGGCCTGCGGGTGGTGGTTCCGTTTGGCGCATGTTCGATCGCCGCGAGCGTTGCGCGTGCAAGTTAGGGGTTGGTGCGGGGTGCGATTTCGGTGCCGTTTGGGCGGTGGTGGTGCCATCCGGTGTGGTCGCGTTTGACGGTGATTCGGCCGTGGTGTTTGTCTCTGTTGTGGGTTGGGCATTGGGGGCCGCCGTTGAACGGGTTGGTTGCCC
>JANYKS010000008.1 GCA_025358125.1 Actinomycetes bacterium | reverse complement strand
CGGTTTAGGAAACCGATGCTCTATCCCCTGAGCTACGGGAGCTTGGCCGCATGGGACCAACCTGTGGGCCTCCACAAGCTACTGATGGGGAGGACCGCTCGCTACTCACCGGCAGCCCGCAGCAACGGGCACAGCATCTGGCGAGTCGCGGTGGGTTCGGCTCGATTTCGGTGGGGGTTCCAGCGCAACGCCACCCAAATGATGCCACCTTCGTCGCACCGGCCGAACTTCGCCACGAGCGAAGTCACGCTCCAACGCCCCATCACGGTGCACACGAGCTGTGGTTCACGCGGCTCAGCCGACCGGAGGTCAGCCGGCGCACTCAGCCCGGGACGAGCGAAGTCACGCTCCAATGCCCCGTCACGGGGCCGACGAACTGTCGTTCACGCGATATGGTGCGCCCCGTGTCCAACATGTATGACCTCACCATGACCTCGATCGAAGGTGAGCCGGTCGCACTCGACCAGTTCCGCGATCAGGTTTGTCTCATCGTCAACGTCGCCTCCAATTGAGGCATGACGCCGCAGTACGCAGGTCTGCGTACGCTCCAGGTCGATAACGCCGAGCGCGGGTTCACCGTTCTCGCCTTTCCGTGCAATCAGTTCGGCGCACAGGAACCAGGAACCGATGCCGAGATCCTCGAGTTTGCGACGTCGAAGTACGACGCCAACTTCCCGATGTTTTCAAAGATCGAAGTGAACGGCGATGGCGCGGCCGATCTCTACAAGTGGCTCAAGGAGTCCCAACCCGGTACCGGTGAGACCAGCGACATCACATGGAACTTCGAGAAGTTCCTGGTCGATCGCAGCGGCAACGTGGTCTCGCGGTTCGGTCCGATGACAACACCAGTGGAAATCGCCCCGCAGTTGGAGCAGCACCTCAACGCTTGAGCCGATCGGCCAGAACATTGGTTGCGCCACCCAGTTCCGCCATTGCAACACGGCGTCCCATCGCCGCGAGTAGCAGGCTCATCGCCGGGCCGTGAATGATGTGGCCCTTGCCCCATTCGCCGTCGCCATCGGTGGCGACGAAGCGCAGACCGCGAACCCGTGAGCCGGGGAGGAAGCCGAGCGCCCTCCCCCCGGTGACGAAGCCCATCGCGGCCGAAACCCGATCGAACGGCACCGTGTGTTCGATGCCGAGCGGACGGCGCACATCCTCGCCGTGCACGATCACTTCGACCAAAGGCGCGAGCGGCGCACCCGGCGGATGACGGCGGTTGCCGGCGTGGTCGCGAAGTTGGGCAACGATGCCTTCGATCGGGCGGTCGGCCAACTGCCTCGTCACCCGATCGACGGCCCGCGCGAACGACAATTGCTCGCCGAGCACACGAAGGATCATTCCCGGCACCGTCACGTTGAACGCCATCGTGAGATGGGCGGCGACATCCTTGACGGTCCATCCGTCGCACAGCGATGGCGTCCGCAGTTGCCCTTCGTTCAACGACTCGAACAGATCCGCCATGACCAATCGCTCCTCGGCGATATGCGCCACCAGCTCCGCGCTGCTCAACAACCACCACTTGCGACGGCCGGACGGTGCATGACGGCGGTGCCCGGCAGGAACGACACGGTCGAGCCATCCATTGACGCAGAACCGTCGATGATGAGCGTCATGCCGTCGGCAGCGGACGCCGGGGGATACACCAAGGTGACATTCGGCCTGGCCTGCACATTCGCGGCCGTGCCGCGTCCGACTTCGGCTGACAGGACTCCGCCGACCGACCACGTCGGAGCGATCGCGATCACGCGTGGCTGGCTGTCGTCGGTGACGGTCAGCAGATAGCACCATCCGATCTGCTGGTCGATGGCAGCGGGCAGATCGGCGAGAGTCACGGCAATGCTCATCCGCCAACCGTAGATCGTTTCTCCGGGTTGGCCAATCCGACTCGGGCGGTCGCGACCTCGATCAGCTCGGCGAGCAGGGCGCGAAGCCGTCATAGAGGACGAATTCGACGTCAGCCGGGGCCAGCGCCGCGGCCCTGTGCAGCAACGTGAGATTCGACGACCTCTGCTGCAGGCTGCCGCAGATCGCGAGCAACCTCATGACCCGTATTCCCGCGTGACAGTGGCAATCCGCACGACGTACTTCTCGTACCAGAGTTCACGGCCGAGGCGTTGGGCCTCGGCGTGTTCCATGACCCGCTTCCATGCCGCGGCATCGGCCTCGGTGGCCCAGTAGGACACCGTGATCCCAACTCCCTCGCGAGCGGATTCGACGCCCACGTACCCGAGTTGGCGGGCAGCGAGTTCGTTCATCCTCACGGCCATGGCGTCGTCGCCGTTGTCGCCGTCGGTTCGAAGGCTGGTGAAGATGACAGCGGTGTACGGCGGTGCCGGTGTCGCCGCAATAGGCGCTGGGTCGGAAGGCGGCGTCACAGACCGAACCATGGCTCAGACGCGAGGTCGGATTCAACAATATTTCGACCCTCGGCATCGGGATCTCGATCGCGGCCGCGGGCTGTCACGGGCGCTGTCTGCATGGCCGAGGCAACCAAGCGCCCGGCTCGATCTCATCGACAGTGCCTTCGATCGCGGCGCCGTAGAAGTACTTGATCGTGAACACGGTCTCCGTATCCACCAACGACCACTATAGGTGACCATCAAGTCATCTGTCCAATACTTGAGCAAACCAATCGGGATTCGGGCATACTGTGGCAAGCCGTCCGTCCTCAATTCACGTAGGAGAACCACCATGACCGTTCGTCTCGGCGACATCGCCCCCAACTTCGACGCCACGACCACAGAGGGCGACCTCAACTTCCACGATTGGCTGGGCGACAGCTGGGGCGTGCTGTTCAGCCACCCCAAGGACTTCACGCCGGTCTGCACCACCGAGCTCGGTCTGGTTGCCAAGCTCAAGCCAGAGTTCGACAAGCGCAACGTGAAGGTGATCGGCCTGTCCGTCGATTCCGTCGACAGCCACGGCAAATGGAACGCCGACATCGAAGAGACCCAGGGCACCGCCGTCAACTTCCCGGTGATCGGCGACAGCGACCGCAAGGTTTCGGACCTGTACGACATGATTCACCCCAATGCCAACGACACGCTCACCGTGCGCTCGGTGTTCGTGATCGGGCCGGACAAGAAGGTCAAGCTGCAGATCACTTACCCGGCTTCCACCGGGCGCAACTTCGATGAGATCCTTCGCGTCATCGACTCGCTCCAGTTGACCGCCAAGCACAAGGTTGCAACGCCTGGCAACTGGAAAGACGGCGACGACGTCATCATCGGTTCGTCCGTCAGCGACGAGGAGGCCAAGGAACTGTTCCCGAACGGCTGGACCACCGTCAAGCCGTACCTGCGCACTCTCCCCCAGCCCGGCAAGTAATCACAGCAGATTTTCTGGACCCAGAGACTCACAGTCACAGGAGGCTGACGCTTCAGCCAGCAGGGTCGCTGGCATCGTCTCGAACCGTCGAAGCCAGCCGAGGGAGGGCTTCGACGATCGATCGCCACCCGACGCCGAGCGCATTCGGATCACCTGCGCCGCGTGGATGCGGGGAGCCGAGCACGTGCTGGTACGCGCCGAGCGCCAATGCCGTTGCCACTGTGTCCTGTGCCGCGAGCGCCTGCCCGACAGAGTCATCGAGCCATCGGCGGGCCTGATCTTGATCGCCCTGCGATGCGGCCGAAGCGCCCGCGGCAAGGCTCGCAATGACGCCATCCAGATAGGAATGACCGGCCGCTTCGAAAACGGCACGTGCCGCCGCGAGCGATTGATCAGGATTGCGCTCGAGCGCCGCGATCAGGCTGTTGGTCGACAGCGCGAACGGATGATTCTCGATCTCGCCGTCGGCATGGGCGAGCGATGTCCTGGCTTCGTCGTACTGACCGAGTTGGGCCAATCCGACGGCGCGGACGATCCACGTTTCGCCGCTGTCGACTTGGGTCAACTCCAGCCGCTCGATGGCCTGGTCGGAGTAGGAGACCGCCGTCCGGCCGTCGCCGGCGTGCATTGCGATGCCGGCCGCAGCGAGCAACGGGAACGGCGACTGGCCGTGCTGCTCCGATTGCGCGATCAGCGTTTCGCTGGTGCGCGCGGCGTTCGGATCGCCGAGGGCTACCTGGGTCCGCCCGAGCACGGCAAGCGTCTGGTTCAGCCCGAAACGGTCGCCCAGTTTCTTGAACTTGAGCCGGGCCTGCTCGGCAAGGGCGGCAGCCGCATCGAGATGCCCCGTCCACAGGCGGATCGACGACAGCAGTGCTGTCATCATCCCCTCTGCCCATTCGTCGCCGCGCTCTTTCGCCTCGGCGCACACCAGGTTGGCGAGATCCTCCGCCTCCTGGAAGCGACGGTGGTAGAACTCAACGAATGCGAGGAGTCCGAACGCCCAACCGACGCCGGCGCGATCCCCGAGTTCGGTCAACGTGTCCGCGGCACGGCGCAGATGCTCGCCGGCCACCGACATGTTCCCGCCCAGAAACGCCATCCACGCCCGATGTTGCTCGATGTAGCCAAGCCCTCTCCTGTCGTCGAGGTCGGTGTAGATGCCCTCGGCCTCGCCGAACAGCCATTCCGCGTCGGCCAGCGATCCCCCGAACAACTCGAGAAAGCCACGCAGGCGCAGCGTCTCCGCCAGCTGTGGGCGATCGCCGAGTTCACGGAAGAGGTCGATCGCTTCGCCGAATTCGCGTCGCGCCGCAGGGAGATCGCTGATCGCCTGGCTGATCAGGCCACGGGCGCGTCGGGCGCTCGCCTCAGTTGCGACATCCTGAGAGGTGAGCGCTTCGGCGAGTACGGACTCGGCTTCCGGACGGGCACGATCCAGCTGGCGCAACTCCACCCACGCGCTGATCCGGCGCAGGCGCAGAGCAACCCGCCGGCGCAGATTGCTCTCGCTGAGATGGCCGTGCTCGACCAGCTCGAGCGCCCGTGTCGTGTAACGCACGATCTGGCGGAGGTTGCCCTGATCGACAGCGCGCTGTACCGCCGCCTCGAGCGCAACGAGGGCGTGCTCGCGGATTTCCGGCGGCACACCATCGACCGCACCGATCTCCGCCACCAGTTCGGCTGCCGATGCGAGATGATGGGCAACGTCGTCGGGGTTGAAGTTGCGCTCCTGCATGCTCATCGCGATGCCCACATGACGCAGGGCGCGCACCGACTTCGTCAAGGTGTTGTAGGCAACTTCGCGTACGGAGTCCGATTTGAACTGCCACCGCCGGCCATCGACATCGAGCAGACCTGCCTCGACCAAACCTTCGACGACAGAACTGTCGACCCGCTGATCGAGCGCCTCGGCGAAGCGTTCAAGACCGCTCAGTTGACCGGATGGACCGAGCACTGCCGCGTTGTCGAGCACCGCTCGCTGTTCGGGGGCCAACCGATCGAGGCGGGCCGCGATCACGGCACGAAGCGAATCGGGAAGCGCCGTGACGTCACCGCCCTCAGCGACGAGCACGGCAAGTTCCTGGAGGAACAGCGGATTACCCCCGGATCGCTCGTAGATCGTCGTGACGGTCGCGTCATCCGCGTCCGGACCGAGGATCGCTCGACACAGCTGGGCTGCCGAGGCCGGCCCGAGCGGCTCGAGCGGCAGTCGGACGACGGCTGCCCTGGTCGACAGCGGCGGCCATTCCAGCTCTGGATCAGGACGATTCGTGGTGACGAGCACGAACGGGGTCCGAGCCAACGCAACGAGCAGGTGCTCGCACAACGAGAGCACTGCCGGATCGGCCCAGTGGATATCGGTGATCGACAACAGGACGGGCCCCGAACGCAGGCAGCGGTCCAAGACGAGCGTGACGGCGCGTGACGCGGCCTCGTGGGATGCCTGTCGATCCATCTCGTCGAGCTTGGACGGATAGCCGAGAAGGTGCTCGAACGCATCGGCGAGCTGCTTCACCGTGATCTCGTCGTCGACGCCGAACAGCTCGCGGCTACGGGCGAGGGCGACATCACGCACGAGTTCCGGTCCGGCTGCTGGATCCAGTTCGAGCTGATTGAAGAGTGCGTTCGCCAGCGGCCACCAGACGTTCGCCTCGCCGTACGGGACGGCTGCGCCCTCGAGCACGAGCGACGAGTCGCGCGAGCGAACCTCGTTGATGAGCTCATCGACGAGGCGGCTCTTGCCGACCCCTCCCTCGCCGTCGACGGCCAACAGTGCAGCCTGCGAATTGGCGAGCGCGAAATCGACCGTCGCGACCGCGAGCGCCAGCTCGGTCGAGCGGCCCATGATCGCAACCTCGCGGCGGCGATGGCGAGCACCCGGCTGCGACACGGCAACGCGAGCGAGCCACGCCGGCACCGCCGCTTCGCGACCCTTCGCCGACAGATCGCCGAGCGGCATGTAGTCGATGCTCGTTTCGGTGAGGCCGTGGGTGGATTCGCCGACGAGCACACCGCCTGGCGGGGCCAACGACTGCAGGCGCGACGCCGTGTTCACGACGTCACCCATCGCCGTATGGTCCGTTCCGGCAACCGTGCCTACCAAGACCACCCCGGTGTTGATCCCGACCCGCATCTGCAGCTCGCCGGAAAGACTCGCTGCGACCCGCGACGTCGCGAAGTTGGCCAGGGTCTCCTGCATCCGCAACGCGGCACGAACCGCTCGCTCGGCGTCGTCCTCGTGCGCAACGGGCACGCCGAACAGGGCGACGATACCGTCGCCGACGAACTTGTCGACCGTGCCGCCGAACGTGGTGATGTCGTCGACGAGGCGCTCGAAGGAGGCGTCGATCAACCGTTTCACCTGCTCGGGGTCGAGGTGTTCGGACAGCGCAGTGAAACCGACCAGATCGGCGAACATGACGGTGACGACGCGACGTTCCTCGACCAGCGAGGCATTGAGGGCGAACCCGCACGTCGGACAAAAGCGTGAGCCGGCAGCAACCGGATTGGCACAGGACGGGCACGAACTCACATGGGGATCGTACGGCATGCGGGCGAGATCGCCGTCAGGATGATGCGCCCCGGTTTCGTCACACCATTCACCGTTTCCGGCCTCAGACCTGCGGCGTGAGCCACTCATCCTCAGCTTTGACGCCGAGTCGAAACCGGTTGGATTGCGTGACGGGTGAGCCCACGATCGAGACCCATGTCGGTTGGATGCAGATCAAGCTCCTGACCGACGTCCGCCAACGGTGGACCGAGATCACCCCCGGGTGGGGAGTGAACCGGGCTGCGCTCACTGTAGACATGCACCTATGACTCACGCTCAAACCCCTGTTGCCACGGCCACGGCGACGGCCGCTGCCGGTGCTGTCGACGCATTGAAGATTTACGGATCCGGCGACAGCGAAGTCCGCGCCCTCGACGGCGTCACCGTCGCGTTCGAGGTCGGCAAGTTCACTGCGATCATGGGCCCTTCCGGATCAGGGAAATCAACGCTGATGCACGTCCTGGCCGGTCTCGACAGCCTGACCTCAGGGGCCGTCTACATCGGAGGCACGTACCTCGCCTCGCTCAAGGACAAGCAGCTGACCGAGCTCCGCCGCCGCGAAGTCGGGTTCATCTTCCAAGCTTACAACCTGATCCCGACGCTGTCCGCCGAGGAAAACATCCGACTCCCGCTGTTGCTCGGCAACTCCAAGGGCGATGAAGCCTGGATCAACCGCGTCATCGACACCGTCGGCCTCCGCGATCGTTTACGGCACCGCCCGAGCGAGCTGTCCGGCGGTCAGCAGCAGCGCGTCGCCGTTGCCCGCGCGCTCGCCAGCAAGCCGACGATCATCTTCGCCGACGAGCCAACCGGCAACCTCGACAGCCGCACCGGCGCCGAGATCCTCGACTTCATGCGCCGCGCCGTCAACGAACTGGGCCAGACCATCGTGATGGTCACCCATGACCCCGTCGCCGCGAGCTACGCCGATCGGGTGATCTTCCTCGCCGATGGCCGCGTCGTCGACGAGATGCAGAACCCGACATCGCAGACCGTGCTCGACCGCCTGAAGCGCTTCGGAGAATGACATGTTCCGGATCGCGATGAAAAACGTGCTGGCCCGCAAGGGTCGGCTTCTCCTCACGGCCATGGCCGTCATCGCCAGCTGCACCTTCCTCAGCGGCGTGTTCGTGTTCAGCGACACCATCCGCGCCAGTTTCGATCGCCTCTTCGCGAACGCCTATGCCCAGACCGATGCGTTCATCCGCTCGGCGAACATCATCGAGGGCGACTTCGGCGCGAACACGAGGGGACGGCTGCCCGACACCGTCCTCGACAAGATCCGCGCGGTGCCGGGCGTTGCCGAGGCGAGCGGCGAGGTGCAGGGCTTCGCCCGCGTCTCGACGAGCAGCGGCAAGCAAATCGGGATCGACGGTCCGCCGAAGTTCGGCGGTGCGTTCTCCGCTGAGAAGACGTCGCCATGGAAGCTCGATGAGGGCCGGATCGCCAGCGGCCCCGACGAGGTGGTGATCGACAAGAGATCGGCCAAGGACGGCAACATCAAGGTCGGCGACATGGTCACCGTCACGGCCAAGGCGGCGAAGCCGTTCAACGTCGTCGGCATTGTCACGTTCGCCGGATCAGACACGTCCGGCGGTGCGACCTGGGCCCTGTTCGACCTGAAGACGGCCCAGGAGTTCGTCATCGGTGAGCCAGGCCTGCTCGACGCGGTGTCCGTCAAGAGCGACGGTTCGGTCAGCGACGCTCAACTCAAAGGCGAGATCCAGAAGCTGTTCGACACCAAGGACATCGAGGTCCTGACCGGCGCGGAGATCACGGCCAAGACCCAGTCCGAGATCGCGAAGGGCATCGGCTTCTTCACGACGTTCCTCACGATCTTCGCGGCCATTGCCCTCCTTGTCGGAAGCTTCGTCATCTACAACGTGTTCCGGATCACCTCGGCCCAGCGACAACAGGACAACGCGTTGATGCGAGCCATCGGCGCCTACCGAAGTCAGGTCGTCAAGGCGCAGTTCATCGAGGCGGGCATCGTCGGCATCATCGGCGCCATACTTGGATTTGCCGGCGGCGTCGGCCTCGCGACTCTCATCTTGAAGATCCTCGGTGCAGTCGGCCAGGCGCCGAGCGACACGTCGCTCGCGATCCAGCCTGCGTCGTTCGTCATCACGTTCGTCGTCGGTGTCGTGGTCACACTCCTCTGTGCAACACTGCCGGCCATCCGCGCCGGCCGGGTGCCTCCGCTGGCAGCGATGCGCGACGTCAGCATCGACCGCTCCGGCCTGTCCAGAAAGAGGCTTGCGGTCGGCGGCGTGTTCAGCGTCATCGCTGTGGTCGGCATCATCCTCGGATTCAAGTCCGATGCGAAGTGGCTAGGCGTCGGGGTGGTCGGACTGTTCACCTCGCTGATCGCGCTCGGACCGCTCGTCGTCGGGCCGCTCGCCAAGCTGTTGACGAAACCGCTCGGCAAGCTCCGTGGCGTGACCGGCGAGATCGCCGGCCGTAACGCGTCACGGAGCCCGGAGCGCACGGCGCTCACCGCCGCCGCGCTCGGCATCGGCCTGGCCCTGCTCGTCGGCGTTGCGACGCTGGGCTCCTCGATCCAGAGCTCGATCCGGACAACCGTTGGCAATCAGTTCACCGGCGACTTCACCATCTCGAGCCCCGATGCGGGCAACTTCGGTGGGCTACCGACGAAGCTCGCCGACGACCTCAACACCGTCCCGCAGGTCAAGGACGCAGTCGGCGTAGGAGCAGGCCTGCTCCAGATCGTCGAGAAGGGCAAGCCATCCGCGAAGGTCGTCCTCGCAGTGGATCCCGCTCATGCCGAGGGTCTATTCGACGTCGGCTTCATCGCCGGCGGATGGTCCAACCTCGACGCCTCCAGCATCGTCGTGTCCAAGGCCAAGGCCGACCGCGATCACCTCACCATCGGCAGCTTGCTCGACATCGTCTTCGTCGACAAGTCGACCACGACACTCACCGTGGCCGGCATCTTCAGCCGTGAAGACTTCGGCAACCTCATCGTCGACCGCACCGTGTTCAAGGGCCACGGCGACGTATACGACCGCCAGATCATCGTGCAGTCGAAGCCGGGTGTCTCACCGACCGAAGCCAAAGCGGCGATCAGGGTGGTCACCGACAAGTACGCCAGCAGCAAGCTGCAGACAAGGAGCGAGTTCATCGACGACCAGGTTGCCGCCGTGGACGGCTTTCTCAACTTCATCTACGCGCTGCTGCTGATGTCGGTGTTCATCGCGGTGCTCGGCATCGTGTTGACCCTGCTACTCGCCGTCTACGAACGGCGCCGAGAACTCGGTCTGGTTCGTGCCATCGGCATGACCCGCCCTCAGGTGAGGGGCAGCATCCGGTGGGAAGCCATCCTCACCGCCCTGCTCGGCGCGATCATGGGCACGGGTCTGGGCCTCACTCTCGGATGGATCGTGGTGAGCGCGCTGCGCGACAAGGGTCTCAACACCTTCAGCGTCGCGCCGGTGTCCATCGCCGCGTTTGCCGTTCTCGCGATCGTGTTCGCGGTGATCGCGGCATGGATCCCGGCCCGCAACGCCGCCAAGTCCGACATCCTCCAGGCAATCGCCACGACCTGAGCGCACGCTGTCGCTCGTAACCTCGACGCATGTTCCGCCTCGCCGTCAGAAACGTGACCGCCCGTTTCGGGCGTATCGTTCTGACGGCGTTGGCAATCATCGTCAGCACGGCGTTCCTGTCCGGCACATTCATCTTCCGCGACACCCTCCAACGCAGCTTCGACGCCCTGTTCGCGAAGTCGTACGAGAAGGTGGACGCCTACGTGCAGTCGGCCAACTCGGTGGAGACGGCGTTCGGCTTCGAGCACAGGGACAAAGTGGCTTTCTCGGCGGTCGCGCTCGTCGCGAAGGTGCCCGGCGTCGTCGATGCCCAGGCGCTGGTGCAAGGCGATGCATCAGTCATCGCCAAGGACGGCAGGCCGATCGAGCGCACGAGCCGATCCACTTCGGGCGGCACGCTGAACAGTGGCGACCTGACGGTGTGGAAAATCGTCGACGGTCGGGCGCCGGACAACGGTGGCGAGGTGGTGCTCGATGACCAGACGACCGCCGATGGCCACTACTCGATCGGCGACACCGTGAAGGTCAATGCCGAGGGTGGCTCGAAGTCGTTCACGCTGGTCGGTGTCGCCCGGTACAACGCCGTGTCCACGCTCGGTGATGCGACGTGGGCGCTCTTCGACGCCGAGACCGCGATGAACTTCGTGTCCAAGCCCGGTTACGTCGACGCCGTGCTGGTGAAGGGCGACGGCACCGTCTCCGACGACGAGCTCGCGCACCGCGTGCAGGCGGCGCTGGATCAGGGCCAGGGCCGCGAGGTCAGCCAGGTGCTGACGGGTGCCGAGATCATCGCTCGGAGCCAAACCGAGATCGAGAAGGGCCTCGGTCTGTTCACGATCTTCCTCTCGATCTTTTCGCTCATCGCGCTCGGCGTCGGATGTTTCGTGATCTACAACGTGTTCTCGATCACGGCTGCGCAACGCAGGCGCGAGAACGCGCTCTTGCGCGCGATCGGCGCGAGCCGGCGCCAGGTCACACGCATGATGCTCGTCGAAGCAGTGGTGATCGGGCTGCTCGGTTCGGCGATGGGACTCGTCGCCGGCGCCGGGCTCGCGCTCGGGATCGGGAACCTGCTCAACGCGTTCGGTTTCGGGGTGCCGGCGCGTGCGCTGTCGATCACGGTGAGCACCGTCGCCATCACCACGGTTGCAGGCGTAGTGACCACGTTGCTCGCGGCCATCGTGCCGGCAGTTTCCGCCGGCAGGGTGGCGCCTGTCGCCGCGATGAGCGAGTCGGCCTTCGAACAGGCGCGCAGCAACCGTGGGCGCGTGATCGCGGCGGCGGTGTTCATCGCGCTCGGGATCGCGGCGATCGCAAGCGTGTTGGCCGGCGCCGATTCGATCCTGCTCGGCCTCGCGGTGGTCGCGATCTTCGTCGGTGTGTTGCTGCTCGGACCGGTGATGGCCAACCCGATCGCGCGCGTTCTCGGTGCGCCCGTGCAGCGCGTCCGCGGCATTGCGGGCTCGATGTCGCGCAGCAACGTACAGCGCAACCCGCGCCGCACGGCGAGGACGGCAGCACCTGTTCTCATCGGGGTCGCGCTCGTCACCGGTGCGAGCGTCTTCGCCGCCTCGATCAAGGAGCAACTCCGCGACACGATCGGCAAGCAATTCCTCGGCGACTATGTGATCAATTCGTCCAATGCGGGTTCGCTGAGCTTCAGCCAGGGCTTCATCGACACACTCAACACCCTGCCAGAGGTTGGCGGTGCAACCGGCCTCGGCTTCGCCGGCCTCCAGGACGCGACGACCAACAAGGGTGTCTTTGCGACGACCATCAACCCAGCGACCGCTCAGGGCCTGCTCGACTACAAATTCGTCGAGGGGTCCTTCGCGGCGCTCACCCCTGACGGCCTTTTGATCAGCACCGGCGAGGCCACACGCAAGCACCTCAGCGTCGGATCGACGGTTCCGATGCGGGTCGGTGCCAAGTTCGTGACGCTGACGGTGGACGGCATCTATGCATCGAGTGACCTCGCCCAGGCCCGCGTGATCCACCGCGATCTGCTCAACGGCACATCGGTCAGCAACACCGCCGGGTTCGTGTTCATGACGAAGGCGCCGGGCGTGTCAGACACCGCCTTGCGGGCGGTGGTCAACGCCGCGATCAAGACCTACGGCGTCGGCACCTTGCAAAACCGGCAGCAGTTCATCGACGGCCGCAGCGACATCATCGACCGCAGCCTGTCGTTCATCTACGGCCTGCTCGCGCTGTCGGTGGTCATTGCCGTGTTCGGCATCGTGCTCACCATGCTGCTCGCGGTGTACGAACGCCGAAGAGAGATCGGCCTGCTCCGCGCGGTCGGCATGACCCGATCGCAGGTCCGCACGACGGTGCGCTGGGAGAGCGTGCTCACGTCGCTGTACGGTGCGATCGTCGGAGTCCTACTCGGGCTGGTGCTCGGTTACATCGTCATCGTCGCGCTGAAGGACCAGGGCCTGTCGCACTACAGCATTCCGACGACGGCCATCGCAGTGATCGTGATCACGGCGTTCGTGGTCGGCGTGGTGGCAGCAGTGATTCCGGCCTGGCGGGCGACCAAACTCGATGTCCTCCAGGCCATCTCGACCGGCACCTGAACGGAGACCATGACAATCGATCTCGCTGACCCTGGCGACGAGGTGCTCGCGTTCTTGGCCGAGCGCCATCTCGCAACCCTCACCACAATGCGCGCCGACGGCACTCCCCATGTGGTGGCCGTCGGCTTCAGCTATTCGGCGGCCGAGCATCTCGTACGCGTCATCACGTTCGCGTCGGCGGTCAAGGCTCGCAATGCGGCTCGTGGCGGGCGCGCAGCCGTGTGCCAGATCGACCGTCGCCGCTGGCTGACGCTGGAGGGAACCGTCCGCCTCGCGACCGACCCGGAGAGCGTGACGGCAGCGGCCGAGGGATACGCTGCCCGCTATCGCCAGCCGGGAGAGCGCCCCGACCGGGTGGCGATCGAGATCCAGGTCGACCGCATCATGGGCCGGGCCTGAGCACCAAAGGGATCCATCGTGGCCGGTTACTCCAAGACAGAACTCATCCAGAAACTGGGCATCAAGGAGGGAACGCGCCTTGCTGCTGTCAACGCCCCGGCCGACTTCCGCGACAACCTCGGTGAGCTGCCGCTTGGCGTCGAGTGGGCGAACCGGGTGCGTCCCCCGCTCGATGTCGTCATCGCGTTCCACACCAGCCGCTCGGCGCTCGTCGCCAACTGGCCGGCGTTGGTTGCAGCGACCACACCGGAAGGATCTATTTGGCTCGCATGGCCGAAGAAGGCGAGCGCCGTCCCGACCGATATCAACGAAGGTGTGCTCCGCGAGGAGTTCCTGCCGACCGGCTGGGTCGATAACAAGGTCTGCGCGATCGATGAGACCTGGAGCGGGCTGCGGTTCGTACTGCGCTTGGATCGGCGCCCGAAGAAGAAGAAAGCAGCCGCCACACCGGCCCGCCTGCGCAAGGCCAAACCCGGCGCCCACCGTTAGTAGGCGAAGAAGCCGCGCTCGGTCTTGCGCCCGAGCAGGCCTGCCTCCACCATCCGGCTGAGCAGCGGGGGCGGCGCGTAGAGCGGCTCCTTGAACTCGGCGTACAGGCTCTCGGCGACGGCCAAGGTGGTGTCGAGGCCGATCAGGTCGGCGAGGTGGAGCGGACCCATCGGGTGATTGCATCCCTCGATCATGCCGGTGTCGATGTCGTCGGCCGAAGCGAACCCCGACTCGAACATCCGGATTGCCGACAGGAGGTACGGGATCAGCAGCGCGTTCACCACGAAGCCCGCCCGGTCCTGACAGCGAATCGTGCGCTTCCCCAGCGCGGTGGTCACGAACGACACGACGTCGCTGACCGTGTCCTCGGAGGTGAGCAGCGACGGCACGATCTCGACGAGGTTGAGCACCGGCACCGGATTGAAGAAGTGCACGCCGACAACGAGGTCGGGTCGGCGCGTCGCGATGCCGAGCTTCATGATCGGGATCGAGCTCGTGTTGGACGCAAGGATCGCATCGGCGCCGTGCATCACTTGATCGAGCCGATGGAACAACTCGACCTTCAGCTTCTGGTCCTCTGCGACGGCCTCGACCACGATGTCGCAGGGTGAAAGACGATCGAGATCTGTGCCGATCCGGATGCCGTCGAGCAAGCGTTCCTTGTCGCCGGCTTCCAACTTTCCCGAACGGACAGCCCGGTCGAGCGACTTCGTGATCCGCATCACCCCGGCGTCGGCGGCGGACTGGCTCGTCTCGACGATGGTCACGTCGAGACCTGCCCGTGCGCAGACCTCGGCGATACCGGACCCCATCAGACCACAACCAACTATCCCAACCCGTTCGATCGTCCTCATGCGGGTCGACCCTAGCGCTGCTCCAACCACCGCCGAATTTCGAGATCGTGCTCACCCAGGGCGGGTGCGTTGCGACGCACGGACACAGGCGTGTCCGCCAGCCGGATCGGCGAGCGCACGCTGCGTTGGATGTGGCCGTCGACCTCGGTGGTGACGACGGGTTCGATGCCGAGCGTCTCGGCGTCGACGAACGCCTGACCGATGTCATTGATCGGACCGGCCGGGACCCCACCGGCGCCGAGGTGGCTGACCCAGTGCCCGACAGAAGCCGCCGCGAACGACTCCGTCAGGATCTCGTCGAGCGTATCGATGTTGGCGACGCGGCTCGTGTTCGTCGCGAACCGCTCGTCCGCCGCCAACTCCGGGCGGCCCACCACCTTCGCGACGTTGGCGAATTGTGAGTCGTTGCCACAGGCGACCACGAACCAACCATCGTCGGCCAAGAAGGTCTGATACGGGGCGATCGACGGATGGCGGTTGCCGAGCCGGCGCGGCACGACACCGGCCCCGACGTGGGCAGAGGCCTGGTTGGCCAGCGCGGCGAGCGCCGCGCCCATCAGCGACACCTCGACTCGCTGACCGTTGCCGGTCTCGCGGCGGACCGACAAGGCGGCGAGCACGCCGACGGTTGCCTGGAGCGCGCAGATGTGATCGATGACGGCGACGCCGACCTTGGTTGGTTCCCCGTCCGGCTGACCGGTGATGCTCATCAGTCCACCCATCGCCTGAACCAGCAGGTCGTAGCCGGAGAGCGCAGCTGCCTCCTCGGTTGCGGCGCCGAAACCGGTGATCGAGCAGTAGACGAGCCCCGGATTGGCCCCGCGCAACTGCTCGAAGCCGAGACCGAACCGGTCGAGCGTCCCCGGACGGAAGTTCTCGATCAGGACGTCGGCCCGAGATGCGAGTTCGATCGCGAGCCCGCGGTCGGTTTCGTCGGACAGATCGAGCGTGACGCTGCGCTTGTTGCGATTCAGGCCCTGGTAGTAGGTGGCGATCCCGTCAGCCCACGGCGGACCCCACCCCCGGGTATCGTCGCCGGCGCCCGGTCGCTCGACCTTGATCACGTCGGCGCCGAGGTCGCCGAGCGTCATCGCCGCGTACGGTCCGGCCAACACCCGTGAGAAATCGGCGACGAGCAGTCCGTCGAGCGGACCGGTTGGGCGGGACGAGACGGGCGTGGGCTCTGCGGCAGACATCTCGTCAGTGTGCCATCCGCGCCGTCCGGCGACGACTGCCCTTGCGATATCGCGTCGGCCACGACATTGCCGGGGCAGTCCCCCACGTCGGACGTCGGGCCTCGTTCCGATTCCACTTCCCTACTCGCCCTGTGGTCTCGTAACCTGCATCCGATGCTTGCTGTCGTGCCAGTTCGAGAAGGTGTCCTGCCGGCCGGGGGAATCGAGACCGTCGACGAGTGCGGCGGGCGGGTGCTCCTCATCGGCTCGGGCAGCGCGGCCGCCGCAACCGAACTGGCGGGCCACGCAGTCGAGGTCACTGCAATCGAGGCGTCAGGTTACGCGCCTGCCGCGTGGGCCGGCGCGCTCCTCCGGCACCTCGGCGGTGAGGATCAGATCGTCTTGCCGGCTTCGCCAGACGGCCGCGACCTGGCGCCGCGGCTCGCCGTTTTGCTGCAGCGCGAGCTGTTCGCCGGAGCGATCTCGGTCGCGCCGCATCGTGTCGAACTTGCCCGCAACGGTGGGCTCGTCATCAACGAGGTCCGGCCCGTCACGGCCTTCGTTGCAACGTTGCAGCCGGGCGTCCGGGGCGCCGACCCGGCTTCGTCGAGCGCGGAGCCGTTGGTCACCATGCTGAGCGCCGAGTTCGATGCGGAGGCAGCCGATGCACAGGTTGTCGAGGTACTCAACCCCGACGCCGCGACGATGGATCTGGCCGAGTCGCAACGGATACTCGGCGGCGGCGCCGGCTTGCAAACGGCGGAGATCTTCGCGGAACTCGCCACGCTGTCCCGCGCGCTCGATGCATCGATGGGCGCTACTCGGGTCATCACCGATCGCGGTTGGGTCAACCACGACCGCCAGATCGGCACCACCGGCGTCGTCGTCGACCCGAAGCTGTACCTCGCGTTCGGGATCAGCGGTGCGGTGCAGCACACGAGCGGCCTCGGCCAACCCGAGCACATCATCAGCGTCAACATCGACCCGCGCTGCCCGATGATGCAACTGTCCGACCTCGCCATCGTCAGCGACGCCAATGCAGTCATCGCCGAACTCCTCGAGCGCGTCGCGACCCGTCCTGCAATGGCATCCGATGCCTGACGTCGACGCGATCGTCGTCGGTGCCGGCCCGGCCGGTTCGTGCGCGGCGATAGAGCTCGCCCGCGCCGGCAAGTCGGTGATCCTGCTCGAACGCGGCCCGTTCCCTGGCAGCAAGAACATGTACGGCGGCGTGGTCTACCCGCGCATCCTCGATCAGCTGATCCCCAATTGGTGGCTCGAGGCGCCGATCCAGCGCTGGGTCACCCGCCGCTCGACGATGATCATGACCGACACCAAGGCGCTCACGATCGATTTCCGCAGCCAGACGTGGGGCGCGCCGCCGTACAACGGGGCCACGGCGTTCCGCCCGGACTTCGACAACTGGCTCGCCGACAAGGCCGTCGCCGCGGGCGCCGAGTTGATCTGCAGCACCACGGTCACGGGCCTGCTCCACGATTCGACCGGGTGTGTCGTCGGCGTCACCGCAGATCGCCCCGATGGCGAGTTGACGGCCTCCGTCGTCATCGCGTGTGACGGCGTCAACAGCTTCCTCGCCAAACAGGAGGGCCTGTACGGAGAGGTCGATGCTGCGAACTACACGCTCGGTGTCAAAGAGACACTTGCGTTGCCAAAGCACGTGATCGACGAACGTTTCGGGGTACGCGGCACCGACGGCGTCGACATCGAGATCATCGGCTGCACGAACGGAATCAACGGCGGCGGGTTCATCTACACCAACCTCGACACGCTCGCCGTCGGTCTCGTGCTGAAGCTGCCCAAGCTGGCTGCGCAGAAGAAGCGGCCGGAAGAACTCATCGCGAGCATGAAGCAACACCCCGCGATCGCGCCGCTCGTCGAGGGTGGCGAGCTGAAGGAATATTCCGCGCATCTGATCCCGGAGGCCGGCCTGGCGATGATCCCGAAGCTCATCGGTGACGGCCTGCTGATCGCCGGTGACGCCGCTGCGCTGTGCCTGGCAGCCGGGATCTGGTTGGAGGGCGTGAACTTCGCGATGGCAAGCGGCATGTACGCGGCCCAGGCCGTCGTCGAGGCACTGCGCAGCGGTGACACGTCGGCCAAGGGACTCGCCGGCTATCAGCGCCGACTCGAGGCGACGTTCGTGCTCAAGGACCATCGCAAGCTGCGCCGGGCGCCGGAACTCGTACTGTCGGACCGCGTGCAGCACCTGTACCCCGAGCTGGCGACATCCGTTGCCGAGCGGATGTTCCGGGTGGACAACCCCGAGCCGAAGCCCGGCGTCCGCCGCATCGTCAAGCAGGAACGCAAGCGGATCGGCATTCGCCGCCGCGACCTGATCCGTGACGGCATCACGGGGTTGCGGAGTTTCGGATGATGTTCGGCCCGCCGCCGCCCATCGAGCGCGATCCGATGTGGCCGGAGATCTCCTTCGAGGACCGCATCGGCACCGCCACGTTCAAGGTCCACCCGCAGCCGCACATCGTCGTCGACGCCAAGGTGTGTGCCGACTGCAGCACGCGGGAATGCATCGTTGCCTGCCCGGCCAACCTGTTCGTTCCGACGAGCGACGGCGGCATCCTGTTCAACTACGAGCAGTGCTTCGAGTGCGGTACGTGCTACATGGTCTGCAACCGCGAGGGCGCCATCACCTGGAACTACCCGGAGGGCGGCCACGGAGTGGTCTTCCGGCGCACATGATCGCGGCCTGCCTGAAATGGGTCGATCAGCGTCCGGAGGCGGACGCGCTCGGCCTGCCCGCGGAGCCTGACGCGCGCTTCGGTGGCGTGTCAGCGGCCGATCAGGCCGCTCTCGAATGGGCGTTGCGGTGCAGCGGCCCCGGAGGCGACGACGTGCTTGCGATCACCGTCGGACCATCGCAAGCCGACGGCGTGCTGCGCGATGCGCTCGCGGCTGGGGCGACCCGCGCCGTCAGGATCGACGTACCGTTCGGCGCCCCGAGCCGGGTCGTCGCGGCCTGCCTCGCAGCTCAGCTGGGCGGTGCCTCGCTCGTGTGGTGCGGCGACGCCTCGTTCGACCGTGGCACCGGCTCCGTCCCGGCCTTTCTGGCCGATGAACTCGGGTACCCCCAGGCACTCGGTCTCGTCGCCGTCGATCTGGCGTCGGGCTCGGCCGCCGATGGTGTGCGCTTCGACGTACTGCGCCGGCTCGACGGCGGGCGCCGCGAGCGCCTCGCCATCTCCGGTCCGACGGTGCTCTCCGTCGAGGGCTCGACCGCGATGCTGCGCCGTGCGCCGCTGCGGGCGCTGCTGGGCCGACACGAGATCGAGGTCGCGTGCGCAACAGCGGTCGCGATCGGTGAGACGAGTGGCGCCGGAGTTTCCCGCCCGTATCGACCGCGACCGCGGGCGCTCGCGCCACCGAGTGGCGAGACAGCGCTCGATCGCGTCAAGGAATTGCTCGCGCCGGTCGCGTCCGGGGCACGCGGTGAGCTGGTAGTACTCCCGCCGGCGGAAGCTGCCGAGCGGATCCTCTCCGCGCTTCGCGACTGGGGTTACCTGCCCTGATGAAGCGTCGAGGCCGACACCGTCTACTGGGTGAAGCCACCTGGACGGACCTCGACTCGTCGGGCGGCGACGGCTCGGGGGGCGGAGGCAGGACGCTGCTGGTCGTGCCGATCGGATCGTGCGAGCAGCACGGGCCCCATCTCCCGCTGGACACCGACACCCGCATCGCCGAGGCGGTCGCCGCCGGGTTGGCGGCGAGCAACGCCCGCACGCTTGTGTCACCGCCACTCGGGATCACGGCCAGTGGCGAACATCGGGGCTTCCCCGGCACTCTGTCGATCGGCACGGCAGTGTTCGAACGAGTGCTCGTCGAGTTGGTCCGATCTGCGGATTGGAGCGACGGTGTCGTGTTCGTCAACGGCCACGGCGGCAACCTCGCGCCAGTGAACGGTGCTCTCGTAACCCTGCGCGACGAGGGACGACGGGTGATGAGTTGGTGGCCCAACCTCGCCGCCGGCGATGCCCATGCCGGACGCAGCGAGACGTCGCTGATGCTCGCGATCGATCCGTCACTCGTTCGGCTCGAGGCCGCGGTGGCCGGGCGGACCGAGCCCGTGCAACAACTGCTCGACGATCTGCGCTCCGGTGGGGTTCTCGCGGTGAGTCCGAACGGGGTGCTCGGCGATCCCGCCGGTGCGTCAGCCGCCGAGGGCTCCCGGATGCTGGCGGTGTTGATCGACGATCTCGTCCGGCAGGTGACTGCGTGGTCCACGTGAGGAGCCTGGCGTTGGACGCGTCGGTCCGCCGGGTCGGTGGCGGACGCGTCCTGATCGGTGGTTCACCGCTCAAACTGATCCGCCTCACCGAGGCCGGCGCCGCCGTGATCGACTGCATCGAGCATGGCAAGTCGCTTCCGGAAACCACCGCGACCCAGGCACTCGTCGACCGACTGCTCGATGCCGGGGTGATCCACCCCAGCTACACGGCCGGCCAACCGATCGCAGCCGTGACGGTCGTGATCCCCGCCTATCGCACGTCGCAAGCACGGCTGCGCCAGATCGTCGACGAGTGCCCGGACGCAGCGGCCGTCGTGATCGTCGACGATGCGTCGCCGGTACCGATCGCCGACATCGCCGGGGCGACGGTCGTTCGGCGCGGGGTCAACGGCGGGCCGGCAGCGGCGAGGTCGACGGGCCTCGCCCAGGTCTTCACGCCGCTCGTCGCATTCGTCGACACGGACGTGGAGGTGTCATCGGGTTGGCTCACCGCGCTGCTCGCCCACTTCGCCGATCCGCGCGTTGCGCTCGTTGCTCCCCGCGTCGAGAGCGCGACGGGCCGATCGGTGCTCGCACGCTACGAATTTCTCCACTCGCCGCTCGACCTCGGACGCCGGCCCGCCCGAGTCCGTGCCGGCACGCGTGTCGGCTACGTGCCATCGGCTGCCGTCGTCGCGCGGGTGGACGCCGTCCGCTCGATCGGCGGCTTCGACGAATCACTGCGGGTCGGCGAGGACGTAGATCTCGTCTGGCGACTCGACGAGGCCGGACATCGCGTCCGCTACGAACCGGGCGTCACTGTGCACCACGAACCCCGACCCACTGTTCGCACCTGGCTCGGGCAACGATATAGGTACGGCACGTCGGCAGCGCCCTTGGCGAGCGCCCATCCCGGCAACCTCGCCCCGGTGCGCGTCAGCGGCTGGAGCGCGGCATCGTGGCTCATCGCGGTGCTGGGATGGCCGGTCATCGGTGGAGGGATCGCGGTGGCGACGACCGCGCTGCTGGCCCGCAAGCTGCGCGACATTCCCGACGGCAAGCGCGAGGCCATTCGCCTCGCAGGACTCGGGCACGCCTTTGCCGGCCGCTCGCTCGCGTCGGCCGTCACCCGCGCCTGGTGGCCGCTCGCTGCCGTCGCGGCGGTCGTCTCGAAGCGCTGCCGCCGCGTTGTGCTGCTGGCAGCGGTCGCTCCAGCGACGTTCGATTGGTTCACCAAGCGGCCGCAACTGAATCCGGCGAGCTATGTCGCGTTGCGATTGCTCGACGACCTCGCCTACGGCACCGGCCTCGCGAGCGGCGCGCTCCGCGAGCGGTCACTCGACGCGCTCACGCCCGATCTGACGTCGTGGCCGAAGCCACGTTCACCGGCCTCACGCGACCGATGAGCGAGCGGCGGATGCCCCAAGACGCCGGGAGATGTCGTTGCACGACTCGCAGACATCTGCAGGGATCACACCCCAGCGCATCAGTCGGGCGAAGATCAGGCAGCCGAGACACACCGCGAACACCGACTCGAGTGTCGCCGCGACTGCGATTGCCACGACCAGCACGACCGCAACGCCATGACCGCCAAGTGACCACGAGACGAGCGCGCCGACCGACAGCGTCGCGCCGATACCCTGCGCGAATCGCTTCGGCGGCCCGGGCACGAGGCGATGCTCAACGCTCAGCCGGGGGGTCAGCAAGCGAGTGGCGACCTGCCCGAGCGGGCTCAGCGTCGGGCCGGCGAGCACCCTCGCGACGAACCCGTATGCCAGAGGGATCAGCAACCACCACTGCCGAATGACGACGAACGCGACACACAGCAGCACGACACCGGCCGCGACGAGACGGGCCGATGTCTCGTTCACCGGATTGGGGAATCGGAACAAAGAACGCATACCCAGAGCGTACGACGATAATCCCGACCAAACAACTCGGGAATAAGGTGCGAGGGTGGTCGCCTCGCTGGCAACTACCGTCGTTGGCCTATGGGTCTGCGTCTCAGCGTTCGCCGCCAGGCGTGGCATCACAGGGTGGAGGCGGTCGCTGACTCACTGCCCGGTCTGATTCCGGTTGTGAAGGGAAACGGCTATGGCTTCGGCCGCACAGTGCTGATGCCGATCGCAGCCCGCCTCGGCACTCATATCGCCGTCGGCACCGTGTACGAAGCCTGCGACGTTCCTGCTGACCGGACTGCGATCGTGCTCACCCCGCACATCGGCACCGCGGCCGACCTACCGGTCGGCGCCGTACTGACTGTTGGCAGCATCGCCCACGTCGAAGCACTGCGCGCCCAGCTTTGGACGGGTGACGTGATCCTCAAGCTGAGGTCGAGCATGCGCCGCTACGGGGTCGCGCCGAGCAACCTGGAGTCGCTCGCGGCGGCCGTGACGGCCGCTGGGTGTACGGCGATCTCCTACGCGCTGCATCTACCCCTCGCTGGATCGCAGGCCGACCACGAGGCAGAGGTCACCGCATGGCTGGCGCACCTGGATCCGGGGCTCGCGATCGCGGTCAGCCATCTCGACCAGGGGACGTACGCCCGCTTGGGCAACGAACACCCCGAGCGGAGCTTTCGGATTCGCAGCGGCACCGCGCTCTGGCACGGCGACAAATCGCTGCTCCACCTCAGCGCCGACGTGCTCGACGTCCAATCCGTCAGCGCCGGCAGTGCCGTCGGCTACAGGGCAACGATCGTGCCGGCTGACGGACAACTCGTGCTCGTCGCGGCCGGCTCGGCGCACGGCGTGCGCCCACTAGAAAACGGTTTGAGCCCGTTTCACTTCGGACGCGAACGAATGCTGCTGGTCGAGCCAGCGCACATGCACACGTCGATGTTGTTCGTGCCGAACGGTGGGCGATGTCCGGGGATCACGGATCGGGTCGACGTACAGCGTCCGCTGATCTCGACGTCGATCGACGAGCTGGAATGGGTCGATGAATGACGTGACCTGTGCCGCCTCGGCCCCCTCGGGCGAGACGAACCGAACCGGCGCGCCGCGCCTGCCGGGGCTGGACGTGGCCCGTGCCGTCGCGCTGATCGGCGTCGTCACCCTGAACTACCACGGCTACCTGAACGGTAGACGTCACAGCCCGAAACGCTCGTACGCGGAACGGGTCTTCGATCCGCTCGACGGCCCGCTGAGCACCCGCTTCGCGAGCGTCTTCGTGCTCGTCGCCGGCATGGGCGTGACCCTGATGACGAACCGCTCGAGGTTGTCGGGCGACATCGCGGCCATCCGCTCGGACCGCTGGCGACTCGCCCGGCGCGGCCTGCTGCTCTACTCATCTGGACTGCTGATCGAATGGATCTGGAACGGAACCATCTTGGTGTACTACGGCGCGTTCTTCATGGTCGCCGCGTTGCTGTTCACGCTCCGACTGCGCTGGATCGCGCTGCTCGGCACGTGTGCGGCGCTCGCAGGCGCCGGCATCGCGTGGTTCCGCATCGCCCAGGAACTGAAGGGCCACGACACATCGTGGCTGGAACCGGCCGTGACATCGCCCCGCAATCTTGTCCTGCGCACGTTCGTCGGCTACACCCACCCGCTGCTGCCGTGGCTCGCGTTCTTGTGCGCTGGCATCGCGATCGGCCGGTTCCTGCCGCTTTCGAAGCAACGACGCGCGCGCATCATCTTCTGCGGCCTGTCGATGTTCGCGGTCACGTATCTCGTCAACTACATCGGACTGCGTTGGGCAACCGACAACTTCGTCAGTAACGATCACTCGGCGCGACGGTGGCGGATACTGCTCTCGACCGGACCATTCGACCGGGGGCTGCTCTACACGATCGGCACGCTCGGGTCGTCTCTCGTGTCGTTCTGCGCGCTCGCCTGGCTCGCCGATCGGTTTGCGCACGCGGGCGCGACGCAGCTGCTTCGCCACGCCGGGCAGATGACCCTGACTCTGTACGTCTGCCACATTCTCGTGTTCAACGCGGTCGTGCACTGGTGGCATCTCGTACGCCCGACCGGGTTGGACACGGCCCTGGTCTTGAGCGCCGCGTTCTGGGTGTTCGCCATCATGCTCGGCGGCTTGTGGCACCGCGTCGCGGGCGTCGGCCCATTGGAGCGCCTGTACCGCAACTTCGGGGGATAGCCGCAGTGATCTACAGCTCCGCAAACGTATTGCACTGATCCCGGTCGCCGGTGGTGAAACCCTTCCGGAACCACGACGTCCGCTGCGCCGACGTGCCGTGGGTGAAGGTCTCGGGGTCCACTCGCCCTTGAGTCTTTCGTTCGATCCGATCGTCTCCGACTGCCGCTGCGGCATTCAACGCTTCATTGATCTCGGCGTCGTTCTCGAACTGATTGCGGCTCCTCGCGTCATTCGCCCACACACCGGCAAAGCAGTCGGCCTGCAGTTCGAGCGCCACCGACACCTTGTTGGCGCTGCTGGGATCTTGCTGTTGTGCCTGTTGGACCTTGGCGTTGATCCCGAGCAGATTCTGGACATGATGACCGTATTCGTGGGCGACGATGTACGCAGCGGCGAGATCGCCCTGGGCACTGAACCGCTGTTGCAGTTGGGCGAGGAAGTCGAGGTCGAAGTAGACGAGGTGATCGTTGGGGCAGTAGAACGGGCCGGTCTGGGAGGATGCGGTGCCGCAACCGGTTTCGGTCGAGCGGGTGAAGAACACGGTCTGGGTGACCTCGAACTGCAAGCCTTTCACCGCGAACTCGCGCTTCCAGAAGTTCTGCACGTCCTGAGTCGCTCCGCAGATGATGCTCTCGAGTTCCCCTCGGCACGAGCCCGTTGTCGGGCTGGCCGGCGAAACGCCGGTTCCCGTGCTGAGCGCCGAATTCGTGCTCGTGCCGCCCAGCAACCTCGGGAGCAGGACCACGGCCAGGGTGATGATGATGCCGACGAGACCTCCGCCGAGCTTGCCGGGCAACGGAATGCCACCCCCGCCTCCACGACCCAGCATCCCGCCGAGACCACCGCCGCTCGCACCGCGACGATCTTGGATCATCGAGGAATCTGCTGTTTCGCGAATCTTTGTCACAGGTGATCCTGTCGCAGATGGGTGATGCGGTCAGCCTATGGTCAGGTCAGGAGCCCGCGCGAACTCGGCTTCGGCGGTGCCGCCCGCGCAGTCCGATCGCTCCGGCGCCAATCAGCGGGCCTCTGTCGCCGAGACGGGCCGGCGTGATCCGCACCCCGCGCACAAAGCTCAGCCGGCAGTGCTCGGACAGGCTGTCCTGCGCCGCATTGAAGAACGTCGCACCGAATCCCAGCGCTACCGAACCGCCGACGACGACGAAGTCGAGGTCGAGCGCGTTGCACACCGAAGCGGCGCCGCGGCCGACGAGACGGCCGGTACGGACCATGATGTCGTAGGTCGGTTCGGTCGGGGGGCGACCCGTGATCGCCTCGATCGCGGTGCCGGACGCCTCGGCCTCGAGACAGCCGCGTGACCCGCACGCGCAGCGGCGGCCGTTCGGCTCAACGATCACATGGCCGATATGACCGGCGTTGCCGGTTGCGCCATCGAGCAACTGCCCGTCGAGCACGATGCCGCCACCGACACCCGTGGACACGACCATCGCCATGAAGTTGCTCCGACCTTGCGCTGCGCCGATCCATCCCTCTGCCAATGCAAGCGCCTTGGCATCGAGATCGCCATAGACGCCGAGCTTGGTGACCTGCTGCAGGCGCTCGCGGAGTGGGAAGTTGCGCCAGGCACGGATGTTCAGCGGTGACACCGTCTCGCAGTTCTCGGTCAGCGGCCCGGCACAGCCGACGCCAACCACCACGGGGCGCACCTCGTGGTGCTCGACGGCTCGTTCGAGTTGGGAGACCACCATCGTCTCGAGCTGGCCGAAGACACCTTCGCCGTCGAGGTCGTGATTGACCGGCTCGCGCTCGAGGTCGATGAGTTCGCCGGTCATCTTCATCAGTCCGACAGCCATCTTGGTGCCGCCGATATCTATGGCAAGTACAACGTCCATCAGGCGCGAAGGGTATCCCGGTCGCGGGCTGCTACGGGGCCGGGAGACCTCCCGGCGCGAAGACCGCCGGGAGGCCACCCGTGTGAATGAAGATCACATCTTCGTCAGCGCCCCACCGGCCTTGCGCGGCGTTGCCGAGAAAACCGGCAAAACCCTTGCCGGAGTACGTGCGGTCGAGCACCCAACCACCGCGCCGTGCTGCCCATGCGATGGCCTCGTCACCGGCCCGGGTGGGCTCGGCGTAGTCGTCACCGAGCCAGCGCGCGTCGATCTCGATGTCGTCATCGACGACACCGGTGCTGTCGAGCAGCGCGAGTGTCTCGGCCGCAAGGCCGGCGATGTCGGGCATGCCCATCACGACACCCTTGGCAACGCCGATGGCCAAGATGTCAGGCACCGTGCGCCCGATCGAGCGGAGCAGAGCCTTGCCGGCGACGAGACCGGCATGGGTTCCACCGCTCGACGAGGTGAACACGATCGCGGAGGGCGAGATCTCGGCAGCCTCGCACTGTTGGGAGAGCTCGATCATTGCCGTGACGTATCCGAGTGCGCCGACCGGGGTGCTGCCACCGATCGGAATCGAGTGGGGCCGCAAGCCGTCGGCAGCCAGTTCCTCGGTCAGCGTTTCGCGGGCGATCTCGAGCGCGCCCCAGTGCGAGGGTGAAACGCCGGTGAAGTGCAGGTGAGCTCCGAAGAGGTTGGCCAGGAGTTGATTGCCGACGAGGACATCCGGCTTGTCGCCGGACAGCACGAGATGGGTCTCGAGGCCGAGTCGGGCACCGGCGGCAGCCGTCATCCGGCAGTGATTCGACTGGCCGGCACCGACCGTGATCAGGCAGTCGGCTCCGAGTGCAAGCGCTTCGCCGCACAGGAACTCGAGCTTTCGCGCCTTGTTGCCGCCAACGCCAAGCCCGGTCAGGTCATCGCGCTTCATCCACAGCCGAGGACCGTGTCCGAGTTCGGGCCCGCGCTCCAACGGCGTGGGAAGCGTGGCCAGCACGGACCGGGGAAGGGACGCCAAACGACGCAATGGCATTGGGTTGAACTGTACGTTGGCTGTCAACCAAACCGATCGCGCCCCCGTGGCGTGTCATCTTTGGTGCTGATTGCCCTTATGGATGATGTTCGCGTGGTCGAGGATCTCGAATCGCTGTTTCGCGCCCACCACGGGCGTCTCGTTCGCGCGCTCACGGTTGCATGCGGCGACGAGCAGCGGGCTGCCGACGCTGTCCAGCAGGCGTTCATTAAGGCCCACATGCGCTGGCGGAGCATCATGCACTACGACGATCCGGTCGGTTGGATCAGGCGCGTCGCGATCAACCAGTTGCGCGACGACCATCGCAGCGATGTCCGCAAACGACGAGCACTGGAGCGATTGGTGAGTCAGCCGCCAGCTGAGTCCCCTGCCCCACAAACCGATGGTGCGGCCGACCTGCTCGCCAACCTTCCACGCCAACAACGCCTGTCGCTTGCCCTCTACTACGTCGATGGTCTACCCATCGCCGACATCGCCACCACCCTTCATATCTCTGAGGGCACCGTGAAATTCCATCTGCACCAGGGACGCAAATCATTGCGGGCTCAGGCTGAGGAGACAGACCATGAGTGAATTCGACGATCCCGGTTTCCGCGATCAACTGCAACGTCTCGGCGGGCATTACGCCGACGACGAGATCGCGTACGCAACCGTTCTGCAAAAAGTCCGCGTTGCCAAGCGCCGTCGCGCCGCGGCGGTGTTCGGCGGCCTCGGCGCCGCCTGCCTGTTCGCCGTCGGCGCGTTCGCCGTGACCAGCAACGACTCGCACAGGCTGAGCCCGGCCGACAGCGGTGTCGAGCAAAATCAGGCGATCTCCGAGACGACCGGAGTTCAACGCCCGGAACCCACCACCACCGAGTCCTCCGAGCCCGCGCCGACGGAAACGATCGAGACGACCGCAACCACGACGCCGCCGACCAGCGCAGTGGAGCCAATCAGTCCGACACCGAGCGACACGCCGTCGAGCAATACGTCGTCGAGCAACCAGGGCACCGGCTCGAAGGGCACCGGCTCGAAGGGCACCGGCTCCAAGGGCACGGGCACCGCCTCCTCCTCACCGCCCTCATCGTCGGCACCAGATTTCACACCGAGCAGCTCAACACCCGTTTCAACGACCGAGGTACGGACCTTCGTGTCCCAGGGCGGCAGTATCACCGTTCGGCTGCAGGACAACCAGCTCAGCTTGCTCGGCACCAAGGCCAACGCCGGGTACCAACTGGAGTTGGACAAGAACGAGCCATCACGCATTCGAGTGAAGTTCGTCATCGATTCCCACGAATCAAGCATCGACGTCACCATCAGCGATGGTCACCTCAGCCATGCCGTCAACGAGAACGGCGGAGCGTCCAGCGACACCGGCTCCACCGTTGCCGGCGACCGCCCCGATCCCACCACTTCGTACACCGGTTCGGGCCGTTCGGATCAAAGCCCCGGAGACGGTAGCGGTCACAGCGGCTGAACCACCGCTCACATCGCGCAAGAGGTCTGAACATCGCTTTCTGAAGACGGCCAAACCTCTCACGACGCCGCAACGTGTCATCGATGTCCATCGAACCCCGAGGAGAGGGCCCATGAAATACTCAGCAAAGACACACCGGCGGCTGACGATTGGTATCGCCGTCACGGCGGCCGCTGTGCTCGGCGCCGCCGGCCTCGTGTCCGCAGCCAGCTCCGATCATCGCTCGCCTGCCCGACTTCCAGCCGTCACCATCCCATCAAGCACGACCGTCACCATCCCATCGAGCACGACAGTCGCCATCCCATCGAGCACGACAGTCGCCACCGGGGGCACGACGAACGTCGCCGCTGGGGCCGCGACCGCCGGTACGGAGACGCCGGACAGAGTCGGCGAGAACGACAACGGCGCGGTCGACAACTCGACATCGAGCAGCGCTTCGCCGACGACTGCCTCCAGCTCGAGCAGCATCGACGAGCACAACGGTGTCGATGACGACACGATCGACAACAGCGAAGTTGACGGCACCGACCAAGGCGATGTGAACGACGACAACACCGACAACGTCGGTCCCGGCGACACACCCGACAGCGGCGATCACCACGGTTCGGGCAACGGTTCGAGCACCAGCGGCTCACGTGGCAACGACAAGCACGGTGGCGACAATCACGACGGCGACAATCACGGCGGCAACGAGGGCAACGACGACTGATCGTCGACAGCCCGAGCCGAAAGGACCCGGCGTCACCGCCGGGTCCTTTCGCGTGCTATCACTGGCACCGATGACGACCGATTGGAACCCCCTGCTACGGGGCGAATTCGACAAGCCCTACTGGGCCGCGCTGCAGGATTTCGTTCGCGTCGAACGAAGCCGATACACGGTCTACCCGCCGGATCCCGACGTCTTCGCGGCGATCCACCTCACCTCGTACACGAATACCCGCGTCATGATCCTCGGACAGGATCCGTATCACGGTGCGAACCAAGCCCACGGCCTCTGTTTCTCGGTGCGAAGAGGCGTGCAGATCCCTCCCTCGCTCGCCAACATCCACAAGGAGTTGACGAGCGACCTTGGTATCCCAGCACCGCGACACGGCAATCTCGAGCACTGGGCTACGCAGGGTGTGCTGTTGCTCAACGCGACGCTCACGGTGCGCGCCGGGCAGGCGGGCAGCCATCAGGGAAAGGGCTGGGAAACCTTCACCGATCAGGTCATCCGCGTCGTCAACGACAAACCGGAACCGGTCGTGTTCATCCTGTGGGGCGGCTACGCCCGCAAGAAGCGGGCATTCATCGACACCGAGCGCCATGTCGTGATCGAATCCTCGCACCCGTCACCGTTGTCTGCCCACAATGGCTTCTCCGGGAGCAAGCCGTTCAGCCGCGCCAACGACGCCCTGACAACGAGAAGCCGCCAGACGATCGACTGGCGGCTCCCCGACTGATCAGTTCAGATCAGATCGCCATCGCACCGCCCGTCACGGCTACTGGCGATCGATCGAATTTTCAACTGAGAAGTCAGCCGGGTTGATTGACCAAACAGCCGTCACTGACTGTCCGATCGACCAGTCGCATTCACCGGCAGATGTCCGTATGGTGTCGCACCTGTGACCAACCACTCCTCCAACGCCTTGTCGAAGATCGATGCGTTCCTGCGCGGGACCAATGCTCCAACGCCGTTCGTTGTCGTTGATGTCGACCTCGTCGAGCAGCGCTACCACGAACTCGTCAAGGCCATCCCGGCGGCCGATGTCTACTACGCCGTTAAAGCCAACCCGGCGCTGCCGATCATCGAACGCCTCGTTCGTCTCGGTTCGGCCTTCGACGTCGCCAGTCCGGCCGAGATCGACCGGTGCCTCGAGGCTGGCGCCGTTCCCGCCAAGATCTCGTACGGCAACACGATCAAGAAGCGGCGCGACATCGCCTATGCGGCGTCCTGCGGCGTGACCCGCTACACCGTCGACAGCGAGCCCGAACTCGCCAAGGTCGCCGACGTAGCCCCGGGCGCCTCGGTGTGCGTGCGACTCCGCCACGAGTGTGGCGGCGCCGATTGGCCGCTCTCGCGCAAGTTCGGCTGCGATGCATCCGAGGTCGAGAATCTGCTCGTGCTCGCGACCCAGGCCGGGATGGGGTCCGGCGTCTCGTTCCACGTCGGCTCGCAACAACGCGACGTCGACGCGTGGGACGATTCGCTGCAAGTCGTCGCCCACTCGATGGAACGTGCCCGCAACCGCGGCGCCACCCCCACTTTCGTCAACCTCGGGGGCGGCTTCCCCGGCACCTACCGCGAGCACACACCGCCGATTGACTCATACGGCCGCGCTGTGCGCGACGCGTTGGCAAAGTGGTTCCCGAGCGGGCTGGCCGAAGTGATGGTCGAACCGGGTCGGTACATGGTCGCCGACGCCGGCGTTTTGCGGTCAGAGGTCGTTCTCGTGTCTCGACGATCCCCGCTCGACAGCGAGCGCTGGGTGTACCTCGACTGCGGCAAGTTCCATGGCCTCGCCGAGACGATGGACGAGGCGATCAGATATCGCCTGCGCACGCCCCACGACGGCGGCCTCACCGGACCCGTCGCGATCGCCGGTCCGACATGCGACTCCGCCGACGTGATGTACGAAAAGAGTGCGTACGAGTTACCGCTCGCGCTCGTCGAGGGCGACATGGTCGATATCCTCTCGGCCGGCGCCTACACAACGACCTACAGCTCCGTCGGATTCAACGGCTTCGCTCCATTGCAGGAGCACTTCGTCTGATCACCGAGCCCCGCGGCCGGCCAATGGCGGATGCCCGGGCTGTGCAGTCAACCGCGGCTCGGCATGTGTGCCGGCTCGTGTGTCGGCGGTAGGTTCGAAGTGTCGCGGAATGCCTCGGACGGCGGCGTGGTTGCAGTCATGTACTGGCGGTCACCCTCCAGGCCCACAGAAGGGAAACTGCTCGGCATGGACAGAATCGAGATTTCTGGTCTTCGAGTCATGACAATCGTCGGTGTGCTGCGTCACGAACGCGAGTCCCCGCAACCACTCGAGATCGACATCGTTCTCGAGGGAGATCTGCGAGATGCCGGTTCGAGCGACGATCTCGCCGACACCGCTCACTACGGACTGGTGGCCGAGCGGGCGGCTGCGATTGCGCGTGAATCCAAGGACGAACTGCTCGAGCGGCTCGTGCACCGCATCGCCGAAGATGCGCTCGAGTTCGATCGCGTCGAGGCGGTCGAGGTCGTCGTCCGCAAGCTGCGCCCATCGATCCCGGAAGATGTCCAGACGACGGCCGTGCGCATCCGACGCACGCGCGCCGATCTGCAGATCCCACCACGCACCTCCCACCGCGTCATCGTCGCGCTCGGGACGAACCTCGGTGATCGGGTGGCGTATCTCAAGCTTGCCGTCGCCGAGCTCGACAGCAGCATCATCGACCAGTCGCAGGTGTTCGAGACGGCACCAGTGGGCGGTCCGCACGATCAGGGTGCATACCTCAACATGGTGGTTGTCGTCGAGACGTCGCTGGACCCGTTCGCGATGCTGCGTCGATGCCAGCGGATCGAATCGCTCGCGCTGCGCCAGCGCGTCGTTCACTGGGGCCCACGCACGCTCGATGTCGACCTGCTGTTCTTCGACGACATCACCGTCGACAGCCCGGAACTGACGATCCCGCACCCCCGCTACACCGAGCGCCACTTCGTACTCACACCATTGTCGGAAGTTGCGCCAGAGCTGTGTCCGACCGACTGGCGCACCAACCTGGCGCCAGACGACATCACGCCGCTCGGGCCGCTCGCCGGCCTCTACTGATCGACACTCGGGTGCCCAATCATCTCCGGCTACATCAAGCCGAGCCTGTGCTCGAGTGCACGAACCTGATCCGGGTAGTGAACGCGCCCGAACTCCGGCTGCTGCCTGAGCACGATCTCCGTCAACTCCCAGTGCTGGGGCGTGTCCTTCCACGGCAGCGCGATGTACAACGGAAGGTCCCATCGACGCAGCTGGTCGAGATTGCCGTAGACGATCTTTTGGTACCGGTACCGGTCCGCCCACGCCCAGTTGCTCGGTGCGAAGCCGGTGCCCGGATCGATGATGCAACGATGGCGCATCGCGAACCGGTCGGCGTCTTTCAGGCGGGCGTCGAAGAAATCGATCAAGGTGTCGATCGGGTCGGCGAGGACGTGCTGCATCTCGCGCGGGTTCGGCCCGGACAGAAATGGCAACACGATCGGCACATCGAACTCGGCTGCCACCTTCCACATCTGATCGGTCTGCATTCCGTCGGCAGCGTTGAGCATCGTGGCTCCGGCCTCGATCGAGCGGCGCGCCACCTGCGGGCGCCACGTGTCCACGCTCAGTGGCACGCCGAGCTGCGCGAGTGCCGGCACGATCTCCGCCAACCGCTGCCACTCCGTTTCCCAACCGACAACCGTCGCCGCGTCGGTGCTCCCCTGACCGCCGAGGTCGAGCCCATCGGCGCCCTCGGCCAGCACTTTGCGAGCCCGTGCCACTGCCGACTCCACGCCGGTCACGATCGAGTCCGTGTTGAGCGAGTCGGGCGAGGCATTGAGTACGGCAAACAGTTCCACGCTCAGCGAGGTTATTCGTCGTGACGCCATCTACCCTCAACGATGTGAGTGCAATTCGCACGTTCGACGCATCGTCGTTCTCGATGGCCGATGCCGTTGAAGCCAAGGCCGGGCGTTCCGTCAGCGTGTGCATCCCGTGCAGGAACGAAGCCGCAACGATCGCCGGGTTGGTGAGCATGATGCGCACCGAACTCGTCGACGGCAGCGGACTCGTCGACGAGTTGATCGTTCTCGACGACAACTCGACGGACGCAACGGCTGCGATCGCCGCCGCCCACGGGGCCACCGTGGTGTCGGTCAACACCGTCAACGACGTGTACGGCGAGGGCCGCGGCAAGGGCAACGCGCTGTGGGCGACTCTGGCGGCCAGCACGGGAGACTTCATCGTTTGGTGCGACGGTGACGTCACCTCCGCCGAGCCGCGCTGGGTGATCGGATTGCTGATGCCGCTGCTCACGACAGCGGACGTCTTGCTCGTCAAGGCCAGCTATCACCGCCCGACCGAGCACGGCGGAGGGGGACGCACCACCGAACTCGTCGCGAGACCCATGCTCAGCCTGTTCCTCCCCGAACTCACCGGATTGCATCAGCCGTTGAGCGGCGAGTTCGCCGGCCGCCGCACAACGATGGAGCAGATTCCGTTCGTGCAGGGTTGGGGTGTAGAAATCGCGATGCTGGCCGACGTGGCCGAACGCTTCGGCGCGTCCGCGATCGCCCAAGTCGACGTCGGCGAGCGCCACCATCGGCATCAGCCGCTGGACCGCCTCGGCGTGCAGGCCGCCGAGGTGCTCGCGACCCTGCTCTCGCGCGTCGGCGCCGACAAGGCATTCGCCAGCGACCACCTGGCCCTGCTCCGTCCGAACGGCGTCGCCGAACCGCTCAACCTCGACGAGCGCCCGCCGATGAAGTCCGTTCGTTAGATCCTTTCTCCGAAGGGCGCCTGTTTGGCGACCAGTGCAGTCTGGCCTTGGGGCACGAAACGATCATCACCATGCGATGATGATCGGGTGACCGACCCATCTCTGATCACCGTCGCCAACCAGGTCCGGTCCGGCGAACGGCGGGCAGCCGATGTGATCGCAGAATCGCTCGCCGCCATCGACGCCCGCAACGCTGCGCTGAACGCATTCATCGCCGTGAATGCCGAGCAGGCGATCGCCGACGCCGAGGCGCTCGACGAACGCATCAGCAGCGGAGCAGACGGCGGGCCGCTGGCGGGGGTGGCGCTCGGCGTGAAGGACACCGAGGACACGCTCGGCTACCGCACGACGTTCGGCTCTCGCCTCTGGGCCGATGCCACGATCGCGACCCGTGACTCAGTACTCGTCGAGCGGCTGAAAGCCGCCGGCTGCGTCGTCGTCGGCAAGACGAACACGCCGGAACTGGCCGCGAAGGGCGTGACCGACAACCCGCTGTTCGGCGCGACACGAAATCCGCACAATCTCGAGCATTCAGCGGGCGGCTCCTCGGGCGGCGCGGCCGTTGCCGTCGCAACGGGCATGGTGCCGCTCGCCACCGCGTCCGACGGAGGGGGTTCGATCCGGATACCCGCCTCGGCGTGCGGGTTGCCAGGCTTCAAACCGTCGCTCGGGCGGATCCCCGATGGTGGGCCGCAGCCGGTCGATTGGCATGACTTGACGACTCGGGGGGTCCTCACCCGCACCGTCGACGAACTGCTTGCCGTGCTCGACGTGATCGTCGGCCCCGACCCGACCGATCTGCGCTCGCTGCCGATTCCACCCACGCCGTGGTCGACGCAGGTCAGCACCCAGCCGATGCCGACCCGAGTTGGCTGGAGCCGGAGCCTTGGCTATGCAGAGGTCGATCCACAGATCATCGCCGCGTGCGAGGCGACGATACAGCGACTTTCAGCCGACGGCGTCGAGATCGTCGAGACGGAGTCGGTCTTCGAACAGGACCCGGTTGGCCCGTGGATCACGCTGGTCGCCAGCTATCTCAAGCGAACAGTCGCCAATCTCGACCTGAACCTGATGGATCCCGATGTACGCGGCTACGTCGAACTTGCCGGTCTCGTGTCCGCACAGCAGTTGATCGAGGCTGAGGACGCCTGCCATCTACTGAACCTACGCCTGGTCAGGCTGTTCAGCGGCTGCGATCTGCTGCTGACGCCCACTCTCGCATACGACCCGGCACCCCTCGGCGAGAACGACGTGCGCTTCGTGCGCGCGACGTACCCCTTCAACCTGACGCGCTCGCCGGCGGGCACCATACCGGTCGGCACCAGCGCGGCCGGGCTGCCGATCGGGCTGCAGATCGTCGGCCCCCAGCACGCCGACGTTGCCGTGCTCCACCTGATGCGCCACATCTCGTCCTGATCAGGTGCAGGTGATCGGGGCCGTCGCTGTTGCGCCCTGGCGTGTCGCCGTTGCTGTGAACTGCTTGGTGCTGGGGTCGTAGGCCACCGATTCGACCCGCCAGATCGACTGCACGCCGGAGATCGACCACGTCAGTGGAACGAGGTCGGACGATGTCGCGCCGGAGCAGGCGGCGACGAGGTCCGTCGTCGTCGCGCTCCTGACGATGGCCACAATCGCTCCCGTTTCCGGATTCATCGCGAAACAACGCGTGGCCGCTTCGTTGATCGTGGTGGTGGTACTGCCGCACAACCCCGCCATCGCGTTGGCGCCGGCTGCCATCACCTTCTTGGCATAGGAGAGATCCGAGCACTTGTTCACAAGCGCACCATCGGCGGTGATGGCCAACGGGTCACCGGCCGTGCCGACCGTGAACGACTTTGCTGCAGGGGCGAGCACCGTTCCGTCGGGATCGGCGCACCCCAATGCCGCGGACTTGTAGACGACGAGGTTGCCGCTCGGCAACGGCACGAAACAGTCCCCGGTCGGTGAGTACTTCTTGCCGGTTGCCGCGCACGGGCTCGCCGAACCGCCGGGCCGCGCGGCCGGAGCGACGACGCCGCGCGCAGTGGCAGGCAGGCTCGTCGCAGATACAGGGGTGGTCGTCTGTGCTCCCGTCGAAGAGGTCGAGTCGGTGCCGGAAGGGTTGGACACATCGACGGCAACCGATCCACCGGTGGCGGAGGAGTTGCCGGTCGAGAGCGACGCCGCTGGGGCTTTCACGTCGTTGCCCGAGTTGATCACGACGCCCGCAACGACGACCGCGGCGACGCCGGCCGCGATCAACCATCCGAGCGTCGACTGCTTCATCTTCTTGCTCGACCTCGTCGCGGTTTCGAACGGCGCCACCGGCCCAGTGGTGGAGGTAGCGGACCATGCTTCACCCGCCACCGGTTGGCCACCAATCTCGTTGCCGCCGGCGCTGTCGGATCCGGGGACGGGAACGCCGGGTCCGTCGAGATCGATGTCGGCCCCACGCTCCGGCCACGCGATGACGGCGGGTTCGGGTTCGGCGATGGCGGCCGGATCATCGACAGGGACGGACGCGTCGATTCCGTACTGCCCGTTCGTCACCTCCCAGGAGGGGACGCGGACGATGTCCGGTCCGGACCAACCGAAGAACCCACGAGCCTGTGCTTCGTGGTCGTAGACGTAGGCCACCTGCCACACGTGGGAGAACAACGTCGAGTGCGTCGCGCGATCTGCGTGCGACATGTACACCCCCTGGCCGGGACGGCTGTGATACCAGCCGACGATGCGCTGATTCCGATATGTGGCAGACACTCGATCGACGAGCGCTTGCCAGACAGAGTCGGTGAACCCGAAGTGGGCGGCATCGTTGGCGAGATCGACCGGCAACGCAGCGGTGACGAGAACGAGGTTCGCCTTCGGTGAGGCGTTCCCGATCACGACACCCCCGCATGGCGTCAGCGGGTTGGCGGCCATGTGCTCTTCGATCTGGATCAGCACTGGGCCACGCACGATGATGTCGAGGCCGTCCCACTCTTGTGGCATCACTGTGTCGCTCATTCGGAGATTGTAGGCGCAATCAGGACCTCGGCCGGGCTGGCGTCTCCGCCGGCGTCCCCCGGGGTCACTCCGCCGGGATCTGTTGGGTGATGCAGTGGATACCGCCGCCCCCGAACGCAAGGATCGGGCCGACATCGAGACCGACGACTTCACGCCCCGGGTACTGTTCGCTGATGATGGCGAGCATGTCCGCGTCAGCGGGATGGTTGGCCGTCGGCACGAGCACGAAGCCGTTCCCGACGTAGAAGTTGGCGTATGGAACCGGCCGCCGTTCGCCGCCGATCTCGACGAACGGCAACACCGGAATCTGGATGACCTCGAGCAAACGTCCGGCAGCGTCGGTCGAGCCGCGAGCCCAGCGCGCGTTCACGTTCAATCGCAACCAGTCGCGCTCCTCGGGCTCATCGCAACCCTGGAGAACCACGACGCCCGGTCGCGCGTACACGGCGACGTTGTCGACGTGGCCGTCGGTGTCGTCGTCGTCCGCAAGGCCGTACGGCAGCCAGATGACCGTGCTCACGCCGAGTTCGTCGCCGAGAATTTCCTCGATGTCGAGCTTGGTGAGGTCCGGGTTGCGATTGGGGTGCATCAGGCATTGGATCGTCGTGATCAGCGTGCCCTCGCCATCGACGGTGAGTGAACCACCTTCGAGCACCATGTGTATCCGCCGAGTGGGATCGCCGGAGCGTTCCGCCCATCGTCGTGCGACGAGGTCATCCTGATCCCAGGGCGAACACTTCGTACCCCAGCCGTTGAACGTCCAATCCGTTGCCACCCGTTCGCCTTCGGCGTCGACGTCGACGACGTAGATCGGGCCGCTGTCGCGGAACCACGAATCATCGATCGGGAGCTCGACGATCTCGACCCGGCCACCGCACATCTCGGCTGCGAGCTCGGCGGACGGACCAGGATGCACGATCATCGAGACCGGCTCGTACTCGGCGATAGCACGCGCCACCCGCGCATGCGCGTCCTGCGCCTGGGGCATCAGGTTCCCGTACAGGGATTCGCGAACTGGCCAACACAGCACCGTTCGTTCGTGCCGCCCGAATTCGGCTGGCATCCGAAACGTCATCGGCTGCCGCTTCCATCGTGGGTCAGCAGCGCACCGTAGAGGTCGGGGCGACGGTCTCGGAACAGCCCCCACGAGTGGCGCATCTCGCGAACGGCACCGAGATCGAACAGCGCCGTGAGAACCGCTTCCTCGTCGCGGCCGGCTTCGGCCACCTTGGCCCCGGTCGGATCGGCGATGAACGAACTCCCGTAGAACGTGATCTCGCGCTCGCCGGCGCGACCGACTTCGCGACCGATCCGGTTTGCGGCGACGAGAGGCGTCAGGTTCGCTCCTGCGTGGCCCTGCATCACCCGTTGCCAATGACCACTCGAGTCCCACGCCGGATCCGGCGGCTCGCTACCGATGGCCGTCGGATAGAACAACAGCTCTGCGCCCTGGAGCGCCATCGCCCGTGCCGCCTCGGGAAACCATTGATCCCAGCAGATGCCGACGCCGATCGTCGCGTGCCTGGTCCGCCACACCCGAAAGCCGGTGTCACCCGGATTGAAGTAGAACTTCTCGGTGTACCCAACGCCGTCGGGGATGTGGCTCTTGCGGTAGATGCCGAGCTGAGCGCCGTCCGCGTCGACGATGACCACCGTGTTGAACGTGGCGTTGTTCGCGCGTTCGTAGATGCTGATCGGCAGGACGACGTTCAGCTCCGCCGCCAGCTTCTGGAAATGGGCCACCGTCGGATGACCTTCGACGGGAAATGCGCGAGCGAAATGCTCCGCCAGCATGTCGATGCAGAAGTACGGACCCTCGAACAACTCGGGGATCAGCACGATCTGAGCACCGATGCCAGCGGCCTCGCGAACGAGACGGTCGGCGGTCGCGATGTTGTCGGCGACGCGTTCTGACATTGCCATCTGGACAGCAGAAACTATGACGGAGGACATGATGCCAATCTACGTCGCTCGCTTCATCCGGCGGCCGGGCCGCAATGAACCACCGACATCCGTGGGGCATCCACGACGTCAGCGAGCAGCTGTTCAGTTCGGCGGCACGGCGTGATCGCTGACCCAGTTGCCGTGGAAGCCGTACGGGATGCGCTGTGGGAGCAACACCCGGGCGACCGGGCCGCGGCTGAAATCCTGCGCATCGAGCACGACGAGTTCGGCCTTGCAGTTCGGGACATCGTGGACGAGCATCATCAACCAGCCGTCGTCCTCGGCGGTCGCACCCGACCGCTCGATGAAGACGGCCTCGCCCCCGCTGCGCCCTGCGCCGTGGTCGAACGACCAACGCTCGCCGGTGATCAGATCGTGCTTCAACGTCGGCCACTCCGGCGCGCCGGCGGTGATGCCCGCGCAATATCCGTAGCGGTTCGGCTTGGCGGTCAAACGGCCGGCATGACGTGGGAACTCCTGCGGGGTCGCATCGATGACCGTGGCAGACGATGTGCGCGACTCGGGGTTGATCACCCATCGCTCGAGCCTGGCCAGGTTGTCCTGGAACGGACCGGCACGATCAACGTCGAACATCTTGTCGTAGACGCAGATGTCGATCACCACACTGCCGTCGTCGGCGTCGTGGGCGTTGAGTGGGTGGAACGCATAGCATTCCGCTACATCGACCCACACGATGTCGGTCGCCTCACCCTCGCGTGGCAGCAAGCCCACCCGGCTACCTGTTCCGGGCTGCCAGACGAACGGGAAGCGCCCCGCGAACGCGAGGTCGAAGTCGAGCCGGCAGGGAAAGTCGTACACCACCGCGTAGCGCTGTGTGAGCGACATGTCATGGAGCATCGTTGGCTGCCCGAGCGGAACGTCGACCGTTCGCCGAACCTTGCCGTCAGCTGCCACCACCACGTACTGCACATGATCGAGCCACTCCGGCAGGGCGTAGACCATCGCGTGCATCTCACCGGTGTCCGCGTCGACCTTGGGGTGCGCAGTGAACGCGCCGGGGAGTGTTGCGAAGAAGTCGTTGCGGCCAACGGTCTCCAGCTCATAAGTGAGCTCGACCGGGCATCCTCCGGCCTCCACCAACGCCCAGGTCGTACCGGCGAAGCCCCCGACGCTGGTGTTCGGGCCGACCGGTGAATTGTTCCAGTTGCGGCCGGTGATGTCAGGTTCGCCCCGCGACTGGCTGAGGTCGGTGCTGCCGACGTAGCGATTGCGGTACCACTCGGCCTTGCCGTCTCGGAGGCACACGCCGTGCACCATGCCGGCGCCCGTGAACCAGTGATGGGTGTGGGGATCGTCGACCTTCCACGGGTTCGGGCCGTTGCGCAGATAGCGACCGTTGAGCTCTTCTGGCAGATCGCCGATCAGCGGTAGATCGAACGCGGTCACCTCCTCGCTGACTGGCGCATAGTTGCCCTCGAGGTACATGTTCCCAGCCATCGCAGCCTCCTAGATGTAACACTGTTACGTCGGTGGTGTAACATTGTTACATGGCTCCGCATTTGTCAAGTGTTCAGACCGACGATGTGGCCAACGCCACAGATCCGCGGTCGGCGATACTTGCCGCCGCCATCTCGATCCTGCGGAGCGAAGGTGCCGGCGCGCTCACCGTCCGTTCGGTCGCGGCGGCCGCCGGTTGTTCGACCACCGGCGTCTACACCTGGTTCGGGGGCAAGAACGGTTTGGTCGAAGCCATCTTCGTCGACGGTTTCAAGCGGTTCGGAGAAGCGCTCGACGCGGCCAAGCGTGGCAACAGCGCCCGGAAGCATCTCGCCGCTCTCGGTGAGGCCTACCGAACGTGGGCGCTCTCCAATCCGACGCACTACATGGTGATGTTCGCCAAGGCTGTTCCCGACTACGACCCGAGCGACGACGCCCTCGCTGAGGCGCGGGCCACGTTCGATCAGCTCGTCGTCGCGACCCAAGCCGCCGTCGCCGACAACGCGCTGAGGGGAGAGCCGTTCGAACTCGCCCATCATCTGTGGGCGGGGATCCATGGTTACATCTCGCTGGAGTTGGCGGGCATGGACCTACGCGCCAACGAATCCGACCGGGCCGAGGCATTCCGCGTCGGCCTGCAACGCCAGTTGGCAGGGTGCGCGCCAGCGGTGCGTTAAAGCTGCAGAGTCGTCGGCGCACCGGGACGGCGTCACCGGGCGCACCGCCGCGCTTCAATGAACCGGGTTGCGACGGCCGAGTCCCCGGCGATCCAGCAGCCAGTCGGCCACCGCCGACGGCTCAACCGGCCGACCGAGGTAGGGGCCTTGGGCCCGCCCACAGCCGAGTCGGCGCAGCATCTCCAACTGCGCCGGAGTTTCGACGCCCTCGGCCACGACGCCCAGCCCGAGCGCCCTGGCGAGCCCGATCACGACTTCGACCACAGCACGATCCTCGGCCCCGCGCTCCATCGCCACGACGAATGATCGGTCGATGTTGAGCGACGACAGAGGAAAGCGGCGGACGTGAGTCAGTGACGAATGCCCCGCGCCGAAACCGTTGAGGCTCAGGCAAGCCCCGGCCCGGTGCAGCTCGTCCAGCGTCTCCTCCGGTGTCGGGCAACCACGAGGGACGTGACACGCCAGCGTGGCCCGTTCGGTGATCTCGACGACCACCTTCGACATGTCCATCGCGTACAGGCCGACGATGTCCGCGATGTGACCGCACAACCCGGCCGTCGTGAGCTGTCCGAGTGAGAGATTGACGCCGAGTTCGAGGTCGAACCCGCGGGAGCGGACGCCGCTGAGAGCACTGCACGCGGAATTCAACATGGCGTCGCCGAGGGCCATGTCGAGACCGGCGTCGTCGACGAGGTCGATGAACGACGACGGTGTCAACAACCCTCGCCGAGGATGGTTCCAACGGGCGAGGGCTTCCATCCCGACAACGCTCCCCGTGCACAGGTCGACCACCGGCTGCAGGTAGGCAACGACCTCGCCCCGCCCGAGACCGGCGGCGAGTTCGATCGCCATCCGGCGCCGGTCACCGGATGTTCCTGGTTGCAAGACCGTTGTCTGGCGCACCACCCCTCGCGCTCGCTCTTCGCGTCGTACATCTGCGCGTCGGCTGCCGACAGCAACCCGGCCACCGTAGCTGTCGCATCCGACAGTGCGACACCCACACTGGCACCGATCTTCACCGGTCCGACATCGAGCAGATAGGGCTTGCCGAGAACGGACTCGATCCGATCGGCAAGATCGCGCGCCGTCTGCCATTCACCCACGTTCGCGGCCAGCGCCACGAACTCGTCACCGCCCACGCGTGCAACGACATCACCGGCCCGGACCAGTCCGCGCAACCGCTCGGCGACCTGACGAAGGACCGCGTCACCCGTTTCGTGGCCATAGAGGTCGTTGATCGTCTTGAACCGATCGAGATCGATGAACAGCACTGCCACGGACGAGTGGTTGGCGAGCAGGCCCGCCAGGCCCTGCAGCAGGAGGCTGCGGTTGGCGAGGCCGGTCAAAGCGTCGTGCCCGGCGATGAACTCCAGCTCGTGGCGCATGTGTTGGAGCTCGGCGATGTCGTACCCGGAGCAGATGATGCCGTCGACGACCGGATCGGCGAGCTGATCGACGAGGTCGAACCGGATCGGGCGCGTCGGGCCGTGAGCAGTGCGCATCGACAACTCCGCAGATGACGTTCGATCAGGGGTGCGCACGCTCTGCAGTGCGTCGCGCAGCTGGGGCAATGACTGTTCGTCGACGAAAGCCGCGAGGGGCGAACCGACCACGACGGACGGATCGTGGCCGAGTAGGCGAGTGAACGCAGCGTTGACGCTCGTGACGACGCCGTCGGCATCGAGCAGCATCGTGATCGACGGCGCATAGTGCAACACCTGCTGGACCCGGGCTACGTCTCCCTGAGCGACTTCCCACATTCGTCGTCGGGTGATGTCGCGTGCCGTGCACAGCAGCCCGCAGGCCCCGTCGTCGAGGAGGTGATTGGTACCGATGACCTCCATCCAGTGCCAACCGCCATCCACGTCGCAGACCCGTACTTCGACCGGCGTGCCGATTTCTTTGTCCTGCATCGAGACGATCGACGACATCGCCACTGCAACGTCGTCCGGATGCACGATGTCGAAAACCGAACGCCCGATCCATTCATCGCGCGGCCAGCCGAGCAACCGTGTCGCCGTCGCGTTCGTCGAGAGCAGCCGTCCATCAGCGCCGAGAACCATGACCAGGTCGGGGAGACCGTCGAGCATGGCACGCGCGTCGATTTCCCGGTCGAGTTCTCGTGCCGGGACAGGTGTCACACACCAGTATCGACAGGACTGGGCGATTCCTGAATCAGAACTGTGGACCGAGAACACCGAGGGCAGATCCCACACCGGCTCTGCGGTCCGTCATCACCCCGGACCCGCGACAGCTGTCAGGCAACGGCTACGCCGGGCTGGTCGTCAGTTCCTGGATGCGGGCAAGTGTTTTCGCCATCGCTTCATGGGTCTTCTTGCGCGCCGGGCGTACCAGCCACTTCATCTGCTCCTGGGAGATGTCCCAGCTCTCGCTGAGCGTGGTGCCGCCCTCGACCGGCTCGAGTTCGTAGCGCCAGATGCGGCCGCCGGCGAGGATCGCCGCGATCTTGTTCGGTGGACGCGTTTGCCACGCGATCCGTCGGTCCTCGACGAACTCGATCACAGTGCTCTCCATCGAATAACCGAAACCCATCTTCATCTTCATTCCGAATTTCGATCCGAGCTTGAGCCGCTCGGATCCGGTCTTGGCGGCGCGCACCGTCCCGGAACCGTCGATGTCTTGGTGCCTGGCCGGATCGGCAAGGAGGTCGAAGATCGCCGAGGCAGGCGCTGGGATGAATCGTTCGACTTTTTCCACGTCTTTCGAGTTTGACATGGGCAGCACGCTACGCCGATCGGCTGCGCAGCGCCATTGCACGGCGCGATCGGCAGACGTCCAAAGCACGGTCTGGCAAGATTCAAGCGGTACAACGGTCGTTGATCCTCGTCCAGAAACGCCACGCGGCGCACGGGGTGGCTCGCCGCCGAGCACCCGCGGAGGCTCTGTCCCGGGCGGCGGTAGTGTGCGGGCGATGGACCCCAGCATCGTTGCCTCGCCCGCCGATCTGGTGGCCAGGGTTCCGGTCGCGATATTCATCAAATCGGGCGAACTGCGCTTGGCGGATGACCGCCTCCGTTTCACCGTGTCACCGGACGAGGTGTTGCTCGACTCACCTGTCGCCGAACTGCACTCCGTGGCCAGGGCAGTGACGGGCATTCACGTCTGGCACAACGACAGACGGCTGCGGTTCGCGTTCGGTAAGGGCAACGAGCGAGCCGACGCATGGGTCGCCGCGCTTGCTCCCCTCGTCGGCCGGCCACCGAGCGGCACCCACGTCCGGCCGCCGTGGCCGATGTGGGCATGGGTCCTCAGTCTCGTCGGAGTGCTCGTAGCAATACTCGCCGTCGGGGTCGGGTTCGCGAGCATCGTGCAATGAGGGGGTGAACAATGCGTCTGTGGCCCAAGCACTGGCACCTCGAAACCTGGATCTGCTCGATGCGCGGCCACGCGACGCCCGCTGCCGACGCCGCCACCATCGGCCCTGACGACGCTGCGCTCGGCGCTTCGCTGGCCGACGGGCGCCGGCTGGCCCGCTGCCTGCGGTGCGACACCTGGATCGAACATCCGATCCCGGACTCGGCCACCGCGCGATGGTCCACGCTGCCCCCGACGAGCGAACTGCCCAAGCCACGAAGAGGCAAGCCGTTACGCGAGGCCGTGGTGATGAAGCTGATTGCCGTCAACAAGGGTGCGCATGCACTTGTCTTCACCACCCTTGCTGTCGTGCTGGTCCTGCTCGAATCGAACTTCACCCAGATCCACTCATGGGCCCAGAGCCTCAACCAGAAACTGTCCAGCCAATTGGCCGATACCGGCCAGCAGGCCAGTCGGGGCTGGCTCGCCCGCCAGACCCAGCACATCTTCGATCTCCGCACCGACACGGTCAAGGTGTTGCTGGCGCTTGCACTCGTGTACGCCGTGGTCGAATGGACCGAGGCCATCGGGCTCTGGAAAGAGAAGCGCTGGGCCGAATACCTGACCGTGGTTGCCACCGCCGGCTTCCTCCCGCTGGAGGTCCACGAACTGATCAAACGGGTCACCGCTGTTCGGATCGCGGCGCTGATCGTCAACGTCGCGCTGATCGTGTGGCTCGTCTACAGCAAGCACCTGTTCGGTCTACGCGGAGGCTTCAAGACGCTGCACGAGGAGTCGATGGTCGATTGGGACGATGTGCTCGCCGCGCCGACACCGGCGCGCGGGCGCGTCGCGAAGTCCAGCCCCGGCAACACCGCGTACACGACGTAACCTCAGCCCTCGACGAGTGAAAGGGGGCGCGATGCCCGACATGAACGACTGCAACGCCAAGATCGATGCCGATTGCGCGAGGCGCATCAGCCCGGTGATCGCGATCGCGCCCGAGCGCAACGGCTGATTCCCACCGTGGCCATCGACGACCAGCGGCTGGCCGACACAGTCGATCACAGCGAGATCAGACGGCTCCACGACGCCTACGCCGATGCCGTCTCGCGGCGCCAGTGGCCCGAGCTCGCCGACCTTTTCCTCGCCGACATGGTGCTCGAGCTGGACCTGCGCGAGCAGACCATCCGGCTCACCGGGCCGGACGAAATCGGCGAGTTCATTGCCAGATCGGTGTCGCAGTTCGAGTTCTTCCAGTTCGTGATACTCGGCACGCGGGTGCAGCTGCGCAGTCGTGGTGATGTCGATGCGGCTGCTGGTCGGATGTACATGACCGAACTGCGCCAGACGCCGACCGGGCACTGGTCGCAGATCTACGGTGTGTATCACGATCGGTATTCGCGAGTCGATGGGCGGTGGTGGTTCGGCCATCGCACGTACCACTCCCTCGCCCGCAACAACATCCCGGCAGCGATCTACGACTTCCCCGATCACCTCCGGCTCGACGAGACCTAGCGCTGATCGAGCGCAGCAGCGACGGCGGCGCGGCTCGGTCTGCGAGCGCGGGAGCGACCGACATGTTTTGGAGGTGACGTACGCAGAGGCGCCGCGCTCGGCAGAATGGGGGAGCGGGCTTTGTCAACTTTCCGTTAGAGGACGCGTTTTCCACCATGTACCCACATCGTTCCAAGTCAAGTCGTTCGTTGCTGTCGATCACCGTCGCCGTTGCATTCGCCACCGGTCTGGTCGCGTGTAGCAGCGACGCGAAGAAGGCCACCGAGACGTCAGCATCCGTCAAGGCGACCGTGACGACGCAAGCGTCCCCGACGACTGTTGCCCCGACGACTGTTGCCCCGACCACGGTCCCCGTGACCACCACGACCGTGCCGGCGACCACCACGACGGTACCGGGCCCTCCCGTCTACCCGCTGACCGGCGTGGAGATCGCCGATCCCGCGCTGGCCGGTCAGGTGGCGTTGGTCGTGAAGATCGACAATGCTCCCGGCGCCCGGCCCCAGAACGGTTTCAACGAAGCAGACCTCGTGTTCGAGGAGATCGTCAACGCCAACCTCACCCGGTTCGCGATGGTCTTCCAGAGCCAAGGCTCGAACCCGGTCGGTCCGATCCGTTCCGGGCGGATCCAGGACATCAACCTGTTCTCGGCACTCAACCGTCCCCTGTTCGCATGGAGTGGCGGCAACGCAACGGTTACGGCAGCCATCCGCGCGAGCGAACTGATCGACATCGGGCCGAGCCGTTCCAACGTCTACTTCCGCGCCCGCGATCGCGGCGTTCCGCACAACCTCTACTCGAGCACCGACACGCTGTGGACCAACACGCCGGTCTACGCAGGACCGCCGCCGCAGCAGTTTAGCTATCGCTCCCCCGACGCGCCTGCCGCCGGCGTGGCGAGCCCCGGGGTCGCCGTCACTCTCGACAGCATCAACGTGCGGTGGGACTGGGATGCTCAAGCGGGTCTGTACCGGCGGATGATGGAGGGCAGGGTCCACAACGACGCCTCCAGCGGCCAAGTCACCACGAACAACGTCGTCGTCTTGAACATGGAGTACCTGCCCGGCATCTCCGACAGCCCCGACGCACAGACGATCGGAACCGGAGAGGCATTCGTCTTCACAGGCGGCAACTACATCCACGCCAAATGGACCCGCAACGGTCTCCACGACCCGTTCGCCCTCACTGCCGACGACGGCAGCGTCGTGAAGCTCCATCCCGGGCGGACGTTCATCGAGCTGCCGAGGCCAGGCAACACACTTGCTCTTCCAGCGAGCTGAGCACTGCGAAATCAGCATGCGCGGTCGCCCGCGCATGCTGATCACGTCGATCAGTGCGAGAGCGCCTCGATCGCCTGCGCCCACAGGACGTATTTGTTGCGAGCGAGGTCGCCGACCGTCTGGACCCCGAGCGCCTCTTTGAGCGCCTCTGCCATCTTGTCGGATACGCCCTGCAACGACGCAACAGGTGCTTTCACGAGGGCAGCGAAATCCTGACCTTCGTAGGCCTTGTCAACAAACTTGCCGATGTCTGCCATTTGTGATTTCTCCTTGTCAACCCGAGGTTGGGATGCGGCTCAGTATTGCACCCTGCCAGGTCTGCGACCAGCAAGGATCCGTCAAACTTGATACAGGGCAATGTCGGCCGCCGACCGAATCGCAGCCCGTCAGTTGGTGGAGGTGTCTCGCTGGCGGCGCCGGACGAGCAGCAGCATCGAGGTGCCCACCACGATCAGCAATGGGGCCATGAGAGTCGGGGCCCCGCTCGCAGAGCCGGTCGCCGGCAACGTCACGGTCGGCTCGGGAAGACTCACGAACACCGCCTCGTCGGCATCGTTGCACGCCGCGCTGACAGAAGCATTGTTCGCATCGCCGCTGTAGCTCGCCGTCCATCGATAGGTGCCAGCGGTGGCGGGAATGAACGGCGCAGAGGTCGCGGTTCCGCCATCGGTGATCGTCACTGTCGACGTGAAGACTGCCCCTCCCGAACATGCCACGTCGTTGGGTCCGAACAGCAAGAAGGTGACCGTCGCTCCGGCAATCGGGTTGACTCGTCCTGTGACGATGGCGGTATCGGTGACCGGGCCGCCCAGCTCCGCCGACCCGGAAGCCGACGTCGAGATCGTCGGATTGGCGGGGTTGACGGTCACGGTCTCGTTGGCGTCGTTGCACGCGCCGCTGACCTTGTTGTTGTTGACGTCACCGCTGTAGCTCGCGATCCACCTGTAGGTCCCGGCGGCGGTCGGGGTGAATGCAGCCGATGTCGCCGTGCCATCGGGATTGATGGCCACCGTAGACGTGAAGACTGCGGGACCAGCGCACGCAGGGTCGCCGGGGGCGTACAGGTTGAAGGCCACCGTCGCGCCGGCAACAGGATTCACCCGGCCCGACACCGTCGCAACGTCGCTGATCTGACCACCGGTGCCGATGTTCGCCGAAGCCACTGTCGCAATCGTCGGATTGGTCGGGTTCACGACCACCGACTCGTTGGCATCGTTGCAAGCTCCTGCGACCGGGGCGTTGTTGGCGTCGCCGCCATAGCTCGCCCGCCATCTGTACGTCCCGGCTGCCGGCGGCGTGAACCCACCAGAGGTCGCCGTACCGCCGAGGTCGATCGCTACCGTCGAGGTGAAGATCGGCGTACCGGAGCACGTCGCATCGCCGGGCCCGAACAGGTTGAATGCGACCGTCGCACCAGCAACCGGGTTCACCCGCCCCGAGACCGTGGCCGTATCCGTGACCTGGCCACCGCCGAGAGTGATGTTGCCGGACGCCCGGGTCGCGATCGTCGGTGCCGCCTGAACTGTCGTACCGCTGGAAGTCCCGCGTGCCGACGCGCTAATGCCGCCAGATATTTGGGTTGCGTCGACGATCTGAACGGTTTGAATGCCCGGCGTTGCTGGATCCTGATCGATGGTCGGAACCTTCAGCACGTCGAATGTGAAGTTGATTCTGCACACCGAGCCGACACCCGGCAATATGACGTGTACGCCGCCGGTTGGCGTGAACCGCACTTTCCCGAACGCGGGGTCGATCACTGTGATGTTGAAGACCATGCCGGCACACGAGGTTCCAGGAGCGCCCGCAGCCGTCGTCGAGATTTGGAACACGCCGGGATCCTGGCCGGCCATAGCGCATGATGAGAAGCTGCCCAAAAGACCACATGAGGGGATCAACGTGATGCCGGGGTCGCCAGCCGGGCACGGTGAGGCGTCCCCGAAGTTACACACCGTGTTGGTCGCACCGGCTTCGGCCGCTGAATTGAAGTTAGCCACCTGGATCGACGCAGTCACGCCCGCTGTCCCCACGCTCACCAGCGCGGGGAAGGTGGGCGTCGATTGCGCACCGACACCTGCGAGAGCCGTGCCGGGCATCAGGGCCAGACAACCCAACGACACCAATATCAGCACCATGCAACGGTGCATTCGCGCCGTTGCCGAACCTCGGCCGCGCGCCGGACCGGATCCAGCCTGCGGCAAATTCGTGCCATTCGATGAGTGTTTCATTCCGCCCGCTTCCGCTCGCCGAGCCCAATTTCCGGGCTCCCCGAGCGGACAGTATCGCAGTGGTCGACCGAACACAACGGCCACAGTGAGAGATTTTAGGACCACTCTGAGCGGCACAGAGGTGCCGCTCGTCCGGCCCGGCTTCGCGTCTGCCCGTGTGATCACGGTCAGGACGCGGGATCAGACGGGCAGTGAGTCAGCCGATTCTTGCCCTGGTCAGTCTGCCTGCGTGATCGTCGCCAGGACGCGGGATCAGACGGGCAGTCGACATTGTGACTCTGGCAGGCCCGCCGGTCATCGCTCTCGGCCCTGAATCCGTTCCCAGCCGAAGTCAGCAGAACAACGCCAGCGAACCGATGCCGCCTACCGCACGGGGTAACGATGGGCCGGCAGAGAGGTCGCTCTTCGCGGGCGGCCAATAGCTCCGGCGGGTGAAGCGACCTTTGCCGACAGATGGCCTCGCTGGACCACGTCGATGCGGTGCGTTCCGGCGAGGGCCTCACGCGGGTCTCACTGTCAGTCGACGAACAGCAAGGCCGGTGTTTCGAGGAGAACCCTGATCCGGCGGATGAACTGGGCCGCGTCCCAGCCGTCGATCACACGATGATCGAACGACGACGACAGGTTCATCATCTGCCGGGGTACCCAGGTTCCGTCGGCGTACACCGGCTGCTGGACGATCTTGTTCACCCCGATGATGGCGACCTCGGGGGCGTTGATGATCGGCGTCGACACGATGCCACCCAACGAGCCGAGACTGGTGATCGTGATCGTCGAGCCGGTCAACTCGTCCAATGTCACCGAGCCCGAGCGGGCCGCTTCTGAAAGTCGGGTTACCTCGGCGGCACAACCCCATAGGTCGAGCGCCTCTGCATGCTTGACGACGGGCACCATCAGACCTTTCGGCGTTTGCGCAGCGATGCCGAGATGTACGGCGCTGTATCGCTGCACGACGCCGCGCTCGTCGTCGAACCGGGCGTTCATCTCTGGGTGATCGGCAACGGCGACGATCACCGCTTGCATCAGGAACGGCAACAGGGTGAGCCTTGGCTGCTGGTCGTCGCGCTCGTTCAGTTGGCTGCGCAGTCGTTCCACTTCGGTGACATCGACTTGTTCGACATACGTGAAGTGGGGGATCCGCCGGTAGGCCTCCTGCATCCGCTTGGCAATGTTACGCCGGAGGCCGACGACTTTGACCAACTCGATCTGATCCTCGGCGGGTAGTAACGATAGAGCGGCGGCCGGTGCCGTCGTCCGATCTCGGTTGACGATGAAGGCATCGAGGTCGGCGTGGCCGATCCGGCCGTCCTGACCGCTGCCGGCGATATCAGCGAGTTCGATGCCGAGTTCCTGCGCCCGCTTCCTCACGGCTGGCGCTGCTACCGGTTTGGTGCCTGCCGCGGCCGCTGGTCTGACAGCTGGCGATCGCAACGCGGCCGGTGGTGGTACCGGCGAGGGTGCGGGCGAGGGCGAGGGCGAGGATGACGGCGAGGGTGAGGGCGACGGCGAGGGTGAGGGCGAGGGTGACGGCGAGGGTGAGGGCGACGGCGACGGCGATGATGACGGCGAGGGCGAGGGCGAGGGCGAGGGCGACGGCGAGGGCGACGGCACCGGCGAGGCCGACGGCCCCGGCGAAGACGATTTCTCCGGTTGATGTGCTGCCGGCCGACCGGGCGCGTTCCCCGCGCCGTCGACCTCGATCCAGATCAGTTCGGAACCAACCGGAATGACGTCGCCGACCTCCGCGCCGAGACGGGTGACCGTGCCGCCCACGGGTGAGGGAAGGTCCACCGTCGCCTTGTCGGTCATCACTTCCACGAAGACGGCGTCCTCCTCGATCACCTCGCCGACGGCGACATGCCAGGCGACGATCTCCGCTTCGGCAACACCTTCGCCGACATCGGGCAACTTGACGACGTATGCACCCATCTCAGGCCTCCATCACCCGTGTGAAGGCCGCGCCGACGCGGGCCGGGCCAGGAAAGTAGTCCCATTCCTGGGCGTGCGGGTATGGCGTGTCCCAGCCGGTGACCCGTTCGATCGGCGCCTCGAGCTGGTAGAAACAGCTCTCCTGCACCGATGCCGCCAGCTCGGCGCCGAATCCGCTCGTGCGGGTGGCCTCGTGCACGATCACGCACCGGCCCGTCTTCTTCACCGACGCCTCGATGGTGTCGGTGTCCAATGGCAACAGCGTGCGCAGGTCGATGATCTCGGCATCGACGCCGGTCTCGGCGACTGCAGCCTCGGTTACATGCACCATGGTCCCGTACGTGAGCACGGTGAGGTCCTCGCCGGCCCGTCGAACCGCGGCGCTGCCCAATGGGACGCGGTAGTAGCCGTCGGGCACCTCGCCGAGCGGATGGCTGGACCACGGCACGATCGGTCGGTCGTAATGACCGTCGAACGGTCCGTTGTAGATCCGCTTCGGTTCGAGGAAGATCACGGGGTCGTTGTCCTCGATCGCCGCGATCAGCAGACCCTTGGCGTCGTAGGGATTCGACGGCATCACAGTCTTCAAACCGCATACGTGGGTGAACAGGCTCTCAGGGCTCTGGCTGTGGGTCTGACCGCCGTGGATCCCACCGCCACACGGCATCCGCACCGTCAGCGGAGCCGTGAATTCCGCACTCGAGCGGTAGCGCAGCCGCGCTGCCTCGGAAATCAATTGATCGAGACCTGGATAGACGTAATCGGCGAACTGGATCTCAACGACGGGACGCAAGCCGTACGCACACATGCCTACCGCTGCGCCGATGATGCCCCCCTCGGCGATCGGCGTGTCGAACACGCGGTGGCTGCCGTACTTGGCCTGCAACCCTTCGGTTGCACGGAACACTCCACCGAAATAGCCGACGTCCTCGCCGAACGCGACCACGTTCTCGTCGCGGCCCAGCATGACGTCCATCGCCGAGCGCAGCGCCACGTTCATCGGCATCGATGGCATCGCTCAACCCTCCAACTGCCGGCGTTGACGTTGCAGATGTTGCGGCATCACTTCGAAGACGTCCTCGAAGATGCTCTTCGCGCTGGCCACCCGGCCATCGAGCAAGGTGCCGTAGCTCTCTGCCTGCTTGAGCGCCGATTGGACCTCGTCACGGATTTCGACTTGTTGCTCGGCGTGTCGGTCGTCGGACCATTCGCCACGGACGATGAGATGGGCCTTGAGCCGATCGATCGGATCACCAAGCGGCCACGCCTTCCATTCGTCGGCCGGTCGGTACCTCGACGGATCGTCCGAGCTCGAGTGCGGGGCCACCCGGTAGGTGACCCACTCGATCAGCGTCGGGCCGCAGTTGGCCCTGGCCCGTTCAGCAGCCCATCGAGTTGCCGAGATGACCGCGAGATAGTCGTTGCCATCGACTCGGAGCGCCGGAATGGCGAACCCCAGGGCACGGGCGGCAAACGTCGAGCTGCCCCCGCCCGCAATCCCCTGGAACGAAGAAATGGCCCACTGGTTGTTGACGACGTTCAAGATGACCGGCGCTTGGTAGGTGGAGGCGAAGGTCAGGGCGTGGTGGAAGTCGGCCTCGGCCGTGGCCCCTTCACCCACCACACCCGACGAGATGCAGGTATCGCCCTTGATCGCCGCTGCCATCGCCCACCCGACGGCTTGGATGTACTGCGTGCCGAGGTTGCCCGAAATGGTGAAGAAACCAACGTCGCGGGCCGAGTACATGACCGGCAACTGTCGACCGTGGAGCCGGTCATTCTCGTTGGAGAAGACCTGGCACATCATGTCGACCAACGGCCAATCGCGAGCGATGAGCCAGCCCTGCTGGCGATACGTGGGGAAGAACATGTCGCGCGGCCCGAGTTCGAGAGCCTGTCCGACGGCAAAGGCCTCCTCACCCGTGCAGCGGATGTAGAACGACGTCTTGCCCTGGCGTTGGGCATTCTGCATCCGATCGTCGTAGACGCGGGTCTTGATCATCGCCCGCAGTCCCCGCCTCAAATCGTCGGCTGTCACATCCGGCGACCATGGCCCGATCGCTACCCCATTGTCGTCGAGGACCCGAATCATCGCATAGGCCAGGTCGCGCATCGCCGCTGGATCGACATCGACGGCGGGGCGCCGCACGGAGCCGGCCTCCGAAAGGCCGACGTACGAAAAGTCGGGCTGGTCGCCTGGCCGGGCCGGGGGTTCCGGGACCTTGAAGCGCAACGGCGCAGCTTCGGTCATCGACTGTTCCTCACGTCACTAGTCCACCACGTCAGCGCCGCTCGTGCGCGATATTCTCATTTCATTCGGCGCGCCCTATGGCGGCGCGTTTGCGACACCCCTCGGGTACCGTAGCGAGCAGGCATCGGAGTCGGCCATGTGGCTCCCCGGAATCCCACCGATCCGCGGAGCGTGCCATGTCCGAATCTTCCGTTGACGCCGAACTCGACCGTCTGTACTGGAACACCGACCTCACGGTCGGCGACATCGCCGAACTGGTCGGGCTGCCGGCCACAGGATTGAACCGGCACGCGTCACCATTGCCAGCAGACGTGCGCTGCTATCTGTGCCGGAACGAACTCGCTTTCACGAGTCGATCACAGCGCAGCGAACAACGCGTGCGTTGCTACGCGTGCGGCTGTAGCCGACGTGCTGGCACCCACCGCCACCACCGGTCGATCGATTGGCGCGACCTCCGTCCGGTCGGCTCGCTGATCGTGGTCCGCCAGTCCGAGCATGACATCGGGTACTCGATCGAGGCGTGCCTCGACGCGCTCGCCCGAGGCGGCAGCGGATGGGACGAAGGTCCATCGTTGTGCTGACCGACACTCAGCACAACGCCGACGACATCGTTGCGGCCGTCAACGAGTTCAAGCCGGGAATCCTTGCGATCCCGTCGCTGCGCGATCTCGGATCGACACAGACCGAATGCCTCCAGACGCTCTTTCGGCTCACCCAGCAGTGTTGGCGCGTCGTGTCCGGCAGCGACGTCCAGGTGCGGACCCCCATTGATGCCAACGGCATTCGTCGAGCTGCGTCTGACGATGCCCCGTTCGACCCTGACTCGTTCGACCCTGACTCGTTCGAACGGGGCTCGTTCGATCCGGACTGGTTCGAACGGGTCTTGATCGACGAGCACCGGTTCGGGCGACCGGGTCCGCTCTCGGACCGGCTGATCAACGCGACGGCGCGGTCCGCGCACCGGGGGACGATCACGCCGTGGTGAAAGTCCTCATCTTCAGCTCTATTTCACGGCCGTTGGCGCGACGGGCCCGCCGACGGCTCGTGTGAGTGGCAATGGCGAGGCGCTGAGCAAGAAGTCGTACTGGCCGTCCGCGGCGCAGTCCGCGGCAAGTTCGTCGAGCGCCCAGTTCTGACCCTGCACGAGTCCGATGTCGCGGAGGTGGATCATGTGCACGGGTAGCAAAACCGCCGGGTCCTCGCACGGCCAACACTCGAAAACCAGGGTGTCGGTGGCCACTGCCGCGACGTCGTGATCGCGTACCCATTCGATGGATTGGGTCGACATTCCCGGGCTCGGCTGATTGAAACGGCCCTTGTCACCCTGACGCAACCAGTGCATTTGCCCGGTACGCACACAGACGATGTCACCGGGCAGAACTGTGATCCCCGCGAGCGCGGCTGCGGCGTCGAGGTCGGCTCCGGTGATCGGATGGCCGTCTTCGAAGTAGTCGACGCCGAGCGCCCTCGCGACATCGAGCAGGACACCACGGCTGACGACCGGCCCGAAGCGCTCGATCCCGAATTGATGAGCACCCGCTTCGTCGGTGGTGTCGGCCGAGACACCGTTGAAGAGTTTGCCGTCGTAGCAGGCGTGGGCGAGAGCATCCCAATGGGTTGCCGCCTGGACGCCCATGGTCAGAGCGTCGTCACTGGTGCAGAAATCTGACGGGTCGCCGGTGAACGACACGTTCACCATGATCATCGAACGGGATGGGTTCTCTCGCCCGGGAATCACCCCGGTCTGTGGCCCATCTTCGTCGAACGGGATCGCCAGCGAAAAGACCCGGCCCTGACGTGCCGCAGCGACACCGCGCTGCACTGCCGCGACATCGATCAGATTGAGCGTGCCACGACGGTCATCGTCCCCCCAGCGGCCCCAGTTGGACACCTTTGAGGCAAGCTGTTGAAGGTGTTGAGGCAGTGCCATGATGGCTCCTGTTGACGATGCGGCGGCGGCCGACGGGATGGTTGGACAACATTCTTGATGCAGCGGCACGCTCCGCGGAACGACCGACTGCCAGCAAACCAACGTACCATCGTTCGTTGTCCCCATGAGCGGCCGACCCGACGTGCTCGACAATCGGCCACAGAGTCTCGCGCGCCGGATTTCGCGGTGCGAGTGATTGCTCACCACTTGCGAGCAGCGCGACCCTCGGGGTCGCGGTTCGTTGCGCCAAAGACAGCACGTGGCGATGACGCGGACCGGAATCGAGCCGACGAGGCGGCGTCATGTGGATCAGGCAAAACCGGAGATCGGCTGCGGTGTATACGGCTCCTCCAAGGCGTGCTTTTCGTCGGCCGTCAGCATGAGGTCGATCGACGCGATCGCGTCGTCGAGATGGTGGGGCTTGGTCGCTCCGACGATCGGCGCCGACACGGTCGGATGGCCGGCGACCCAGGCGAGCGCGACCTGCGCCATTGGCACTCCACGACGCTCCGCGATCTCGGCGACCCGACCGATGATCGCCTCGTCGGCCGATCCGTACAGGGTCTTGCCGAACTCGTCGGTCTCACTGCGCATCGTCGAGCCGTCGACGCGGGTCAGTCGACCACGGGCCAACGGACTCCACGGGATGACGCCAACACCCTGATCCGCACACAGCGGCAGCATCTCCCGCTCTTCCTCGCGGTACAACAGGTTGTAGTGGTTCTGCATCGTGACGAACTTGGTCCAGCCATTGCGCTCCGCCAGGTGCTGGGCCTTGGAGAACTGCCACGCATACATCGACGATGCACCGACGTACAGCGCCTTGCCGGCCTTGACGACATCGTGCAACGCCTCCATCGTCTCTTCGATCGGCACCCGCTTATCCCACCGGTGAATCTGATAAAGGTCGACGTAGTCGGTGCCGAGCCGGCGCAGGCTGTTGTCGATCTCGGCCATGATCGCCTTACGCGACAGCCCGGAACCGTTGGGACCCTTGCGCATCGAGCCATGCACTTTGGTGGCCAAAACGATCTCGTCACGCTTGGCGAAATCGGTCAACGCCCGCCCGACGATCTCCTCGCTCGTTCCATCGGAGTACACGTTGGCGGTGTCGAAGAAGTTGATGCCCTGCTCGACGGCGCGCTGGATGAACGCCCGGCTGGCCTCTTCGTCGAGGGTCCATTCGTGGCTGCCACGGCCGGGGACGCCATAGCTCATGCAGCCGAGGCAGACCGTGGACACGTCGAGACCAGTAGAACCGAGCTTGGTGTACTTCATCCGCCCACTGTACGAGCCCGACGCCGAAGGGCGCTGCTGTGCTGACCACCGTCTGAGGCGACGGCGGACGTTTATGAACGACGGCCGTAGGCCGAAGAGCGAGTCGGCTTGAACAGGCCGAGGCGAATGCGTGACCGGCGGACGAGGGCGCGCTAGGCGATCCAGTTGTCGACGATGAGGTGCGTCCCTGGCGGCAACCGCCTGCGCCCCCACCTTGGCCGGCATCCCGGGGATGCTTCCAGGTGCATCCTCAACTGGACCTCGCTGCCGTCGGCCGAGGCGGCCCGCCACGAAACCCATTCCTGTTCGGTTCGTTCGATTCGCCATATCAGCCGCCGAGGCGGCGAGCCGGGATCCACGCGTAACGCCACCAACGACATCGGTGCTTCGACGACTTCCTTGCGCGCCCACGATGCCGTGCATCGCGTCTCGCCGGGAACGGCCGACATCAGGGTCGGCAGCCAGCTCTTCAAATCCACGCGCAGGAAGTCGAGGCCGAGTGTCTTCGGCCAAATCGCCTGCAGTCGTCGTAGCTCCTCGTTGCGGCGCCCGGCGCGTTTGCCGGCCACATCCTCGACCCACTTCGTGCCTCCCTTCAACACTGCTTCAGCGATATCCTGCGCTGTCGGCATCGGGTTGTGCGGCGCGCGGGTCTGGCCCCGAACAGCGCGCTCGCGGTCGTAACGCTGCCTCGCCGCTGGATCGGACAGAACCCTGTACGCCTCCTCCACCTGCCGGAACAGCGCCGCGCTACCGCCGCTGTCGGGATGAACACGCTTGACGAGTCGCACGTACGCGTCTCGCACCTCATCGGCCGTCGCAGTCCGAGCAATATCGAAGAGCTCGTAGTTGTCCATTCATTGCCGATGGTACAGCGGCACCCTGGTCAGGTCGACGTGACCATACGGCCGGCAGGCACCACACAAGCATTCACGGTGCCGGAGGACCGGCGGCAGCACTCTGGCGCTCTCGGCGGGGGAAATGGCACGCTGACGCCGTCATGCCGCGATGAAGGCACGCCGGTCCGCTTCGTTGTTCTTGGGATTCATGCCGATTCATGCCGTGCGTTGATCGAGGCGCACGAGCACTTTGTTCACGCTATGAGCACGCAGCGGCTCGAACCCGTCCTCGACGACACGGTCGAGTTCGATGGTGGTGATCCAACCATCGAGCGGATACGCGCCGCTCTGCATGGCTTTGATGACCCACGCGAAGTCGTTTGTGTCGTAAATCGAACTTCCAGTGACGGTTACCTCGCCAAAGATCAGCGAGCCAGACCGCAATGGCAAGGGCTCGTGGTGATGTGCCACAACGACGACGGTGCCGTCAGGCCGGGTGCTTCGCACGGCTGCTGCAAAAGCAGCGGAGGCGCCAGCGGCGTCGATCGCGCCAGCTGCTCCGATACCATCGGTCAGGTCGCGCACCATCGACACGATGTCCGTATCGGACGGATCTACGGCCTCACGTGCGCCAAGCGCTCTGGCGGCTGATCTTCGCTCGGAGGACGGGTCAACGGCGACTACCTCGACGCCATCCGCCCGTAAGGCAAGAATCGCCCCGAGCCCGATCGGCCCAGCACCGTGGACGACGACGAGGTCGCCACGTTCGACCCGGGTGCGGCGGACGGCTCGCCGGGCAACGGCCATTGGCTCGACGAGCGCCCCATGAACGGCCGATAGCTCAGCGGGCAGAACATGAACCATGTCACGGCGAACGACCGTCAGTTCCGACAGGCCGCCGCCTTCGCGGTTGTAGCCATGGAAGGCGATCCGCCGACAGAGATGCCGTCGACCGGCGGCACAACGCGGACACACTCCGCATGTTTCGATCGGTTCAACGGCGACCACCGAACCGATCGCGAGATCGTCGAGGCCAGCACCAACCTCGACCACTGTTCCCGAGAACTCATGGCCGAGAACGCACGGCACCGAGCATCCGGTCAGCGGATGTGGATCGATCGTCGCCGCGACCGGTCCCTCGTAGAACTCGTGGACGTCGCTCCCACACAGCCCGTTGTACGCGACCTTGATGAGCACCTCACCCGGGCCTGGACTGGGTTCGGCCAGCTCCTCGAGCCGAACATCACCTCGACCGTGGTATCGAAGGGCTCGCACGGTTCGACCCTAACGGCGCGGACGTGTCCCGCGCTGACCCAAAGTGAGACGTACCAACGCCCCGAACAGACGCGACGATGTGGACATGTCAAACCCCACTCTGGTTGATCTGCCACGTGGCCGATCGAGGTCGATCGCCGAGTTGAAGCGCCGCGCCGATTGGATCCGGCTGCAGACCATCGAACTCACCGAGATCGCCGGAAGCGGTCACTACGCCAGCACCTTCTCATGTGCCGAAATCCTCGCAATGCTGTATTACCACGCTCTCCGACTCAAACCGTCCGACCCGTCGTGGCAGGATCGAGATCGGTTCGTTCTGGGAAAGGGTCACGTGGCAATCGGGGTCTACCCATGCCTCGCCGATCTCGGGATGCTTCCCCAGGAATGGCTCCGTCGGTATACCCGTCTCGGAAGTCCGCTCGGAGACCATCCCGACATGACCAAAGTGCCGGGCATCGATTTCAGCTCCGGTTCGATCGGCCACAACCTGTCGGTTGGCGCGGGCATGGCGTTGTCAGCACGCCTGCGCGGCCTGGACTATCGGGTGTTCGCGCTGCTCGGCGATGGCGAGTTGAACGAGGGTCAGGTGTGGGAGGCGGCGATGGCGGCTGCTCACTACCGGCTCGGCAACCTCGTAGCGATCGTCGACGCCAACGGCACGTCGCTCGATGGACCGGTGAGCGAGGTAATGGGCGTCGAACCGATTGTCGACAAATGGCGAGCCTTCGGGTGGAAGGTGGACGAGTTCGACGGTCATGACATTTCCGCGCTCTGCCGTTGGGCGGATCGTCTGCCGCCGATCGATTCCTCCACGCCGTCGGTGCTGATTGCGCGGACAACGAAGGGCAAAGGTGTGTCGTTCATGGAAGCCGACCCCGGTTGGCATCTCGGCTACCTCGGTCCGAAGGACCGTGAACGGGCGGTCGCCGAGATCGAGGGGAGGCTCGCATGAACGCCCCCCGACCATCGTGGAATGTGACCACCTCGCTGCCCGGTCTCAGTGCCTTCGTCGCCGGCGAGGAGCTGGCGAACCTCGTCGATGACGGCCACGACATCGTCGTGCTCACCGCCGACCTTTCGACATCGAACCGCCTCACCGACTTCCAGGCGCGTCACTCCGCACGGTTCTTCAACGTCGGCATCGCCGAGCAGAACATGATGTCCATCGGCGCCGGCATGGCGGCATGCGGCCACCAGGCATGGGTGTCGACCTTTGCCGCGTTCGCAAGCTTACTCTGCGCTGAGCACCTCCGTACCGACATGGCCTACCCCAACCTGCCCGTCCGAATCCTGGCCCATCACGCTGGGATCTCGATGGGCTTCTACGGCACCTCGCACCATGCCGTGGAAGATATCGCCGTGACGCGGGCCATCGCCGGAATGACCGTCATGGCACCCTGCGATGCGGCAACCCTGAGAGCATGCGTTCGGGCAACACTCGACGAGCCAGGACCTGTATACCTGCGCCTCGGCCGCGGCAATGATCCAGACGTTCACGAGTCGAACGTCGAGGTGCAGCGGGGCCGCTTCCTCCGCGTCCGCGAAGGAAATGACGTCACCGTCATCGCCACCGGCATTGGCGTACAGGCAGCGGTCGGCGCCGCTGAACGAATGGCCGGAGACGGAGTCACCGTTCGCGTGCTCGACGCCGTCTATCTGAAGCCGCTTGATGTCGATGCGATCGAGATCGCGGCACGCGAAACGGGGCGCATCCTCGTGGTCGAAGAGCACAACGTCATCGGTGGGCTCGGGACAGCGGTGGCCGAGGCTGTTGCGATGCTCGGGGTGCCGGCCCGTATAGCCAAGCTCGGCATCGAGGATCAGTACGCCCTCGTCGCGCCGCCATCCCATCTCTATCGGCACTATGGCCTCACAGCTGACGGCGTCGTCGACCGACTTCGCGGGCTGCTCTCGGCGTGAAGCAGACCGACGAACATCAAGCCACCCGACGCTTCGAGGGCCGGGCGGCGATCGTAACCGGCGCAGCGTCCGGAATCGGCGAAGCAACAGCGCGACGATTGGGGGCCGAGGGGGCAATTCTGACGCTCGCCGACATCGATGGCCAACGTCTCGACGGCGTGGTCGATCAGCTTCTCGCATTGGGCATCAAAGCCGTCGGACAACGCGTCGATGTCGCCGACGAGGCACAGGTGTGTGGCCTGGTCGACTTCGCGGTCGATCGGAATGGGCGGCTCGACGTCCTGGTCAACAACGCCGGCATCAGCTTGTTCGGCCACGTCACCGAGATCACGTCCGAGCAATGGCATCGCGTCATGGCCGTCGACGTGGATTCTGTGTTTTACGGAGCCAGAGCGGCGCTACCCCACCTGGTAGCCAGCAAGGGATGCATCGTCAACACCTGCTCAATCTCGGGGCTGTTCGGCGACTCCGGTCTGGTTGCGTACAACACCGCGAAAGGCGCCGTGGCCAACCTCACGCGAAGCCTCGCCCTGGACCACGCGCGTGATGGCGTCCGCGTCAACTCGGTCTGCCCCGGTGGGGTCGCCACTCCCATGCTTGCCAGCGTCCTCAGGCGTTTCGGCGAGGAGTACGAGCGGCTGGTACCGATGGGCCGGCCGGCGCAACCCGAGGAGATCGCTGCTGCGATCGCGTTCCTCGCATCCGACGACGCATCGTACATCACCGGCCACAACCTCGTCGTCGACGGCGGTGTCACTGCCGCGACAGGTCAGCCGAACTTCGACCGTCTCATCCGCTTGTTGCGCAAAGCCCCAGACGGCGCATAGCGCCGACTGTTACGAGCGGGGGTTTGGCTCTGCGACTTCCCGTGACAGGGACAACTCTGCAGCGACCGCTCTCGCCGCGGCTCGGTCATCGCATGGGTTCAAACGGTCGGCGCCCCGACGGCGAAGCCCTCGTAATCGTTAGCGACCACCTGCTCCAGCCGGTCAACGTAGGCCCCCATGCCGGCCATGTAGAACATCACCGACACAGGCTTGCCCGGCACGTTGGCGCCGTTGATCCACGAATCGACCTTCGGGAACAGCGTGGAATGCGCGATCTGGTTGCATTCCGAGACCCAGTCATCCTCGGCAGCCCGGTTGACTTCGATCGAGCCGAGGCTGTTGCGGCGCACGTGCTCGATGGCGTCGGCAATCCAGTCGACTTGGACCTCATGTGCCGGCGGCTGGTTGGTGAACGGACCCATTGGGCCGAAGATCATGAACAGGTTCGGGAAGCCTGAGATTGCCAGCCCCAAATGCGCTCGTGGACCTTCCGACCACTCGTCGCGTAGTTTCTGCCCATTCCTGCCACGGATGTCGATCTTCACGTAGTTGCCGGTCACGGCGTCGAACCCGGTTGCGAACACGAGCACATCGAGTTCGTACTCGCGTGCCGACGTCAGAATCCCTTTGGGTGTGATCTCCTGGATCGGTTCGACCTGCAGATCGACCAGCGAAACGTTGTCGCAGTTGAATGTCGCGAAGTAGCCGTCGTCACAGAGAGGACGCCTGGCATAGAGGTCGTGCGGTGTCAGTGCCTCGGCAGTCTTGGGATCCTTGACGATCTCTTTGATCTTATTTCGGATGAACGATGCTGCGGCCTCATTGGCAGCGGGATCGACACCGATGTCACCGAACGTCGCAAACATGTAGCGGAACCCTCCGCCGATGTTCCACGCCTTTTCGAACACAGCCTCGCGCTCCTCCTCCGAGACGCTCATCGCCGGAACATCGCTCTCGGCGAACCCGAACGCGGTGATGGATCTGCGAACGCTCTCCCAGTAGCCGTCATAGTCGGCTTTGATCTCCGCCAGTACCTGTTGTGGGATTGGACCGTGCTGGGCGGGGACGCTGTACTGCGGCCTCCGCTGGAACACGACGAGCTGACCAACCTGGGGCGCGATCTCCGCGATCACCTGGGTGCCACTCGAACCCGTGCCGATGACACCGACTCGCTTCCCCGTCAGATCGAGACCCTCTTGCGGCCACCGGGCGGTGTGGTAGACGTCGCCGGCGAAGATGTCTCGACCCTTGATGTCGGGATAGTTCGTCGAAGACAACAATCCGACGCCGGCGACGACGAACTGCGCTGAGATCCGTTCGCCTTTGCTGGTCTTGATGTCCCATCGGTTGGTGGTCTCATCGAACCAAGCGCTCTCGATCGTGGTCCCGAACGTGATGCTGCGACGTAGGTCGAACCGGTCGGCGACGTGGTTGAGGTAGCCGAGGATCTCATGCTGGCGGGGGTACCGCTCCGTCCACTTCCACTCGTCGAAAAGCTCACGGTCGAACGAGTAGCAGTAGGCGGTCACTTCTGTGTCGGAACGCGCCCCGGGGTAGCGGTTCCAGTACCAGGTGCCCCCGACGCCACTTGCGTCGTCGAAAGAACGAACCTTCAGGCCGAGTCCGTTGCGCAGCTTGTGAAGGGCGTACAGCCCTGCGAACCCAGAGCCGATGACGACGACATCGACCTCCGTGTCGTTTGCGCTTCCGTTCGAGTTTGCCAGTTGATCCATCGGTGTTGGTCCTCTCCTCTTGCACGATGAGCTGTCTTGAAACCTGCCGCCCAGGAAGCCACCCGGTCTTCGCACTCGTGCCGACAAGACCACGACATCCCAATTGGCGACCATGATCCGCTGTCCGCACGGCCATCGGATGTCTCAATTCGAGACGATCTCGGTCGGACTTATTCGACGGTCGCGACAGACATCAGCTGTACGAGAAGTCCGGCGTGAACTCGAAGTTCCTCAGCTCGGTACGTGTCGCGTACTGCTGGATCGCTTCGCCGTCATGGCCGGGGAAGATCAATGCTTCGTGCTCCTTCGCCAAGCCGCGGACCTTCTCGACAGAATCACGCCACTGCTGCGGATCCCACACCGTCTGCGAACCGATCAACGGCGGTCCGTAGGTCTCGTGTCGATACAGGGCGTCCGACGTCAGGACGGCAGTGCCCGAGTGCGCGAGGTCGATCACCATTCCCATCTGTCCAGGCGTGTGGCCGGGGAGATGCACGAGGCGCACACCGGGCAACAGTTCATACTCGGCGTCCGAAATCGTCGTGAGCGAGACGTGCTCGTGCACTTCCGTGTCGACCTTGTTGAAGAAGTTGGCGGCATCCTCGGTCATGTTCCGCACATGCTGGTACTCGGCTTCATGGACTACCACCTCGACGCCGGCATCTCTGAAAATACGCGCCCCGCCGGCATGGTCGGTGTGCAGGTGGCCGAGCACGACATATCTGAAGTCTTCCGGCCCGAGCCCGATCTGCTTCAGTCTCGCCTCCAAGCGATGTTCGGGCAAGACAGTCGTCAAGTCGACGCCTTTCTGCCAGGCGGCTGGCCATTCGTCGAGGGCATGCTCGGACAACCCGGTCTCGAACAGAACCAGTCCGTCAGGGTGCTCGATGATGTACGCAATTGCGGGGCATTGATATGGCATGCCGTAGTACTCGGGTGAATCCAACAAAGCGGACATGTCGAGACCGAAGTTCCCGAGGTTGAGACCCCGAAGTGTGGTTTCCATGCTTGACCCCTCCAACTCACACCAGTGCGTGCGCAGGTAACTCAGTGATGCGCACAGATTGCGCCACTGATCGCAAGAGTGAGGCGCACTGATCCCGTCAGGATGTTTCAATGTGAGACTCCCGTGGCGACGTGGGCGCGGGCCTCTGAGGATTGTCCCAATTTGACACACCTGGTACCGTGGGTCTGCGAGAACCATACGTGTTGCCGGCCGTCGCCTGGCCGAGACCGGATGGTTGTCAACGAGGGGAAGGGAACTGACGTTTCCATGATCGTGAATGTGAAACAGGTACATCGTGCCCGCACCGAGTTGTTCGAGACCGGCTCTGTCAGCGAGCCGCTGAGCAGGGTCGTACGACCCGAGATCCTGGCTTCGTGGCGACGCTCAGCGGCGTTCGGAGCAAAACCGAACGTCCAATCGCTGCCCTATCAGGAGGACCTTGCGGCCACAGGAAGGCTGTTCGAGGCAGCCGAACCGGTACTGAAAGCACTCGCTGAAAGCCTCGCTGGTTTGCACGCCGGGGTGCTGCTCGCCGACCGGGACGCCAACATCGTCCAGCGATGGGTCGCGGATCCGTCGATCGTGCGTTCCCTCGATCGAATCTGCTCCAATGCTGGATTCGGCGCCCCAGAAGATCGAGTTGGTACAAATGGCATCGGAACGGTCGCCGAACTCGGCAGAGCGCAGTTGATCGTCGGGCCAGAGCACTTTGCCGATGCGCTGGTCTCATTTGCGTGTGTGGGTGCGCCGATCCACAATCCGACGACTCGGCGTCTCGAAGGGATCATCACGCTGTCATGCAAGGCAGATGCAGCGAACGCGTTGTTGACCCCGCTCATGGTCGGCACGGCGGCCGACATCGAGAACAGGTTGCTCCAGTCGGCGACCCTTGACGAACGACGGGTGTTGGACGCCTACCTTGCAGCCAAGCAACAGCATCGACTCGTCGCCGCGATCGGCAAGGATCTGTTGATTGCCGGTGCCAAGGTCACTCGGCTGCTCGATCAGTTCGTCGACCGCGACGTTCTCTGGGACGTGGTCTCGCAGGTCGTTACGGCATCCGGCTCGACACGGCGTGTCCTGGCAACGCGCGCCGGCGACGAGGTCTGCGTGTCGTGCACGCCGATTCACGACACTGGCCGTCTGATCGGCGCTCTCGTCGAGCTCGACGAATCAGCAGATAGACCGGCTGTCCACGCCCGCCGACGTCCGCAGGCACCGCCTCGTTGCTTCCAGCTGCCAGGCGAGAACTCCAAGTGGATCGGCGCGCTTGACGCTGCCGCTCGCTACGCCGACGACCGCATCCCCGTCGTGATCGTCGGCAAACCGGGCGTGGGCAAGTGGAGCGTCGTGAAAGCGATGACCGGAGCCGAGTTCGATGCCGACACGACACTCTCGATCGACTGTGCCGACATCGACGAACTGAAACCATTCGACGAGCAGATCCGGTCCACCGGGACGACATTCAGGCTGATCCTGATTCGCCATCTCGAGGCGATCTCAGGGCAAGGGCTTCGAGAGCTCACCTCGTTCATCGACAAGGTTCGCTCGACGGAGTCGCCTTGGATCGTTGCAACGTTGTGTACCGAGCACGATGAGGTCGCGCCCGAGCAGCGGCGACTGATGGAACGACTCGGGGGCATCGTGCTCCCCATTCCGGATCTCGACGATCGTCCCGATGACATCCCCGCCATCGTTCGCGATTTGTTGGCGCGTCATCCGCGAGGCCGGGCGGTGCACATGTCGGCAGATGCGATCAGTGAGCTCAGCAGAGCGAGCTGGCCCGGGAACATTCGACAACTGGCAGACGTCGTCCGGTCCATGATTGCATCGCGGGTTGGCGAGATCACGGTGGCGGATCTCCCCGTCGACGTCCGATCTCGGTCGACGCGCCGATCGCTGTCGACCATCGACCAATTGGAGTGCGATGCCATCGTGAAGGCACTGCACCAGGCTGACGGCAACAAGGTCGTTGCAGCACGGATGATCGGGCTGTCGCGCTCGACGATCTATCGGAAGATACGCGCCTACGGCCTCGACCGAGATTCCGCGTTCTTCTAGCCGAACGCAGAGAGCAACGTCGACACACCGGTGATGTCGCGTCCGATCTGTTCGGCCAGTTCGGTCGGTCCGGAGAATTGCCGCTCATCGCGCAGTCGCTCCACGAAGCGAAGTGACAGCTCCGTGTCGAGCAGGTCACCATCTAGTCCAATGAGATGGGCCTCGACCACGACAGAACCCGATGAGTCGAATGTTGGTCGCATACCGATGTCCACTGCCGCACCGATCCAACGCCGGCCGACTTGCACCCGAGCGGCGTAGACCCCGGTCCGAGGGAACACGATGCCAGGTTCAGGGCGCAAATATTCGGACGCGAAGCTCGTGGACAGGCGCCCCTGACTACGTCGAACGACGATGCCCGAGAGTTCGTACGGGCGGCCAAGCATCGCGCTGGTCGCTTGGACATCCCCCGCCCGGATTCGGTCCATGATCGCTTGGGCCTTGATCCGTCCGAGCACCGGGTCGCGATGCGCCCTGACTTCATGTACGTCAGCGCCGATTCCCCGAAGGTACGAGTACAGCCTGTCACGGGGCAGCGAGGGCCAGGATTCGTTGTCGACGAACATTGAGAGCGGCCTCAGCTGCTCCAGCGTCGATCCGAGCGTGCCCTCGACCTGGTCCGGGTGACGAATGGGTGCGACGAACGCCGATGAGACCCCCTGGCTCAGCAGGAGTTCACACCGCCGGGTGACGCTCATGATGTGAGGCGCCTGTTGCCCGACATCGGCTACCACCGCGACGACCGCAGCATTCAGGGCCTCGGCATGTCGTCGCGCCACGGCGATCAGTTCAACATTGCCTCTGTGCACCCCGTCGAACTCACCGAGCACCACCGCCGCCCCTACGGGTCGTGACACGACGCGATCAGTCGGCCACAGATCCACCACCTGCCGCCGTCGGTCTCTCTTACGTCGAGCGCAGCGCTCGACGTAAGATCTTTCCGGATGCGGTGTGGGGCAGCTCATCGACGATCTCGACGAACCTCGGGTACTTGTAGGCAGCGAGCCGCTCGCGGCTGAACCGAATGAGTTCTTCGGGTGACACGGCCGAGCCGGTTGTGAGAACGACAAAGGCTTTGACAGTTTCGCCGCGGTACTCGTCGGGAACGCCGACGACGGCTGCCTCGACGACGTCGGGATGGCTGACGAGCGCGTCTTCGACCTCGCGTGGCCAGACCTTGAAGCCAGAAGCGTTGATCTGGTCCTTGAGACGATCGACGATGTAGAACCAGCCGGCGTCGTCTTGTACCGCCACGTCGCCGGTGTACAGCCACCCGTCACGAATTGCATTCGCCGTCTCCGCATCGCGGCGCCAGTATCCCGGCACGACCTGAGGTCCTCGCATGGCGAGCTCACCCGGTTCTCCCCGTGGCGCCGCCGTTCCGTCTTCGCGGACGATCTTCACTTCGGTGTTGCAGACCGGAATCCCCGCGGCAAGCGCGCCGGTGGTCGGATCGACGGGAGCGCGAGCGCCCAGAGGTACGGCGAGGCACGGCCCGGTCGCCTCGGTCAGCCCGTAGATGTTGTGGATGTACGGCCCGAAGGTTCGCTCGAAGTCTTCGACGGTGGTCGGCGCGATGGGCGCTCCCCCGCTGTAGACCGTCGTCAGCGACGAAAGATCGCGACCCTTGACGACTGGATCGGTCATCAGCGCGATGAACGCGGTGATCGCCCCGATGGTGAAGGTCGGACGATACTGCTCGATGAGGTCTGCGATCAGGTTCACCTCGAACCGGTAGCCCAGGACCAACGCGGCGCCGGTGACGATCGATGGGCCGATGTGTGCCACCAGCCCGGTGATGTGGAACAGCGGGGCGATGCCGAGCACCACATCGGCCTGGTCGAGCTTCGCCCACTGCTCATAGAACCTCGACGCGAACACGATGTTGGCGTGGGTGTTGACGGCACCCTTCGGGGGACCAGTGGTTCCCGACGTATAGGTCAACACCGCGGGTTGATCTGCGGTCACCGGCGGGAACGGCCGGGGTCCGCCCGCGTCCCCCAACAGCCGCCCCCACTCGATCGAATGAGGAACCGTCGAGGGTCGGGGAAGGGTCAACACCTCCGGCCACGCGGTGGCGTACTCGCCTGCAGTGGTGGTAACTACCAGTAACGCAGGGAACGCTTCGGCGCTGTCATCGGAGACCACACGCTCGACGAGCGAGTCGAGGCCGATCAACGCCGAGGCGTCGGAGTCGTTCACGATGAAGCGGACGTCTTTGGGCGTCAACATCGGATTGATCGGGACGGCGACGGCGCCTGCTTTCCAGATGGCGACGAGCGACAACATGTACTGAGGGACGTTCTGCATGAGCAGACCGATGCGGTCGCCCGAGGCGACGCCATGGTTGATCAGGCCAGTGGCGAGAGAGTCGGTGATGTCGTCGACCTCGCTCCAACTCAACGTGTGGCCGAAGAAATGAATCGCTGCTGCGTTCTTTGAATTCTGCACAGTGCGAGCGAGCAGGTCGAGCATGCTGTCGTCGGTCAGCGCCAGATCGTTCATGATGGCAAACCTTCCGCGTTCGAAGCATCGGGGCGAGCGGGCGATGAGGCCATCTCGGTCACGCGTCGGTAATCGATCTTCCCGTTCGGTCCCCGTTCGAGCGATGGCACCAGAACGACAGCCTTCGGCACCTTGTAGCCGGCAAGGCGCATCCGCAGACGATCGATGATCTGCTCACCCGTCATCGCTGCGCCACGACCGAGTTGGGCGACGGCCACGACGCGCTGGCCCCAACGCTCGTCGGGCACACCGACGACACAACAGTCGACGACCTCCACGATGTCTCGGATCTCGCGCTCCACCTCTTCGGGGAAGACCTTCTCCCCGCCGGTGTTGATCGTCGCCGAACCGCGACCCAGGAAGACGATCGTTCCGTCGGGTTCCACCGTCGCCATGTCGCCTGCGATCGAATAGCGACGACCATGGATCGTCGGGAACGTCGCGGCCGTCTTCTCGGGATCCTTGAAGTAACCGACCGGAAGCCGGCCTGTGACACCGAGGAATCCCGGCTTGCCACTACCCGGCGCGATCGGTTGCCCTTCAGGGGAGAACACGCCGACGCGCTCCGAGACCATGAACTTGGCTGTGCCAACGTCGCCCCTGGTTGCCGTCGACCGGCTGATCATCCCTTCGGTTGCCCCGAGCGAATCGACGATCCGCAAGTTCGGCAGGCGTTCGAGCAGCGCCGCCTTGAGCTCGGCACTGAAGATCGTGCCCGATGAGCTGATGACCTTCAAGCATGAGACATCGATATCAACGTCGACATCGTGATCGAGCGCGTCGAGGGCTTCGAGCAGGGGTCGGGCGAACACATCACCGACAATGGTCAGCACCTGCACCCGCTCGCCAGCGATCTCGTTCCAGATCCGGTTCGGATCCAACCCGGGTTCGTCGATCAATACGACGCAGCCGCCCCCCGACAGCGTGGCCAGTGCTGCGTACAAGCCGGTCCCATGCATCAGCGGTGGCCCGGGCAACGTGGTCCCGGCACGCTTTGCGTCCCTCATCGCCTGCCCAGGGTCGGGTGGTTCGGTACCCGGTCGAGACAGCATCCACTGCGAGACGTAGAGGTCGTCGTTACGCCACATCACGGCTTTCGGCATGCCGGTGGTGCCACCGGTGCAGACGAAGATCAGATCGTCGCCGCTGGGCACATGACCCAAGGCGCCGCTCGAACGCCTGCCCTCGTCGAGAAGTTCGTCATAGCGCAACAAGTCGATGGCCGGGTCGGTCTCACCGTGGGGAACCACGACCGTCAAGACGTTGCTCTTCAGACTTGGCAACGCCTGTCGAAGCGATCCGAGAAACTCGCCGTGAACGAAAATCGCCGCAGCATCGACATAGTCGAGCAGATACGCCAACTCGGCGCCCTTGTAGCGGTAGTTCACGTTCACCGGCACTGCGCCGAGCTTCAGCGCGGCATAGAAGACCTCGAGGTACTCGGGAGCATTCAGCAGATCGATCGCGACCTTGGCGCCGGCGCCGATGCCGCGGCGTTGTAGCGCCAGTGCAAGCTGATCCGTGCGACCGTCGAACTCCGCAAACGAGATGCGCCGCCCAGAACAGCTGATCGCGTCGCGATCAGGAACCACCGCTGCCACCGCTCGCAGCACCGTTGCATAGTTCCAGTTCGACTGCTCATGCAAAAGGGTACTGTCGGGTGCGACGCGTCCCTGACTCAGCCTCGCCATCGGTTCACCTCGCTCACGGTCGCCATATGTACTCCCGCAAAGCGTGCGCCCTCGACATCCTCACGCGATGTGCCAAGTTGAGGCAGCTCACTCGAGCTCCTGTCCACGATGCTGCTGGGCAGGCGGCGATCCTCGAACAGGTTCGCAGCCAATTCGAACGCGACCATCGGAGGAATCTTCCCATGCCAAGAGCAGCCGTGCTTCGAGAGATCGGCGAACCGCTAGAGGTGCTCGACCTCGAACTGGAAGAGCCCAAGGCCGGCGAGATCGAGGTCACGATCGCCGCTTCGGGAATCTGCCACAGCGACCTCTCCGTGCAGCGCGGCATCGTCGGCGTTCCTCGTCCCGTCGTGCTCGGACACGAAGGTGCCGGGATCGTGACGCGGATCGGCCGCGACGTCACCTCGGTCTCCGAGGGGGAGCACGTCGTGCTGTCGTGGGTACCCTCCTGCGGCCATTGCGCGTGGTGCCGGCGTGACGAGGCCTACCTCTGTGCTTCTGGCCAGCAGGCCGCAGATGCCGGTCGGATGCTGGACGGAACGACTCGGCTTCAGCACGATGACACTCATGTCCATCAGATGTCGGCGCTCGGGACCTTCGCCGAGCGAATCGTCGTTCCCGTCCAATCTGCAGTGCGTATCCCGAACGATGTTCCCTGGGAGCTGGCTGCCTTGATCGGCTGCGGCGTGCTCACCGGCATCGGCGCCGCCACCAGGACGGCGTCGATACGGCCAGGCGACGTGGTGGCCGTGTTCGGTTGCGGTGGCGTCGGTTTGAACGTGCTGCAGGGAGCCCGGCTGGCGGGCGCAGGGCGGATCATCGCCGTCGACACGAGCCCAGCCAAGCTCGCCCTCGCCACCCGCTTCGGCGCTACCGACGCGGTCAACGCCAGTGAGGTCGACTCCGTCGCCGCGCTCAAGGAACTGACAGGCGGCGTTGGGGTCGACGTCAGCTTCGAGGTGATCGGGCTGGAGACAACGATCCAGCAGGCGCTGCGGGCCGCCCGGCGCGGCGGGCAGACGATCTTGGTCGGTATGCCCGACCGCGATGCGATGATTCCGATGCGGGCTCTCGCGGCTGTCTATGGCGCCCGCACGATCCGCGGCTGCTGGTACGGATCATCACTTCCGCAGATCGACGTGCCACGCATCCTCGATCTTCACGAACGTGGCGAGATCGAATTGCGTGCCCTGATCAGCGGCGAACTCGGCCTCGACGACGTCAACCGCGGTCTCGACGACCTTGCTGCCGGTTCCGCTACTCGTTCCGTGATCCGATTCGGTGTCTAACCCCAACGCCCAATCGGCCGCGCGGTCACTGAAGGTTGGCGTCCTCAGGGGACATGTGCAGGATTCGCTCGGGGCGAACCCGAAAGATCAACCGTGCTTCGGTCGCGCTGTGGAACGGGTACCGGTCGAGGCCGAGGTACTTGTGGGCGAGGAAATCTATGTGGACCGCTGCCCCCTCGGTCGTTCGCTCGACGAGCCGACCTTCGATTGAGACGAACTCGTAAGGGTTGGCAAGGTTCACAATGGTGCACGTCACCGTCGGGCTCCGTTCGAGATCCTGCACCCACACGCGACCGGCGACGGAGTTGACGACCACGTGATCGCCGTCGGTGTCGACCCAAACGGTGCGGGAATGGATGACACCGTTGGGACCAAGCGTGTTGATGACACACACGTTCGGCGAACGCAACAGCGCGAGGATCGGCTCGTCGAGCGAGTCCGGGTGTCGGACCACCAGCCCGCCAATCGTCTTCGGTCGTGCATGTGTTGCGTCCGTCATCGGTCCTCCTCGTTCGTCCTCGTTCGTCATTGGCCGAGTAATCGATCGCGAACGTCGACCAGGTCATCGAGCGCACTCAGGACCTCGTCGCGTCCGGCACTGGGAAGAACGACCGAGACCTCGTCGACCCCCCACTCGAGGAAGCTGCCCAGCAACGCGGGATCTGGCGGCGCGGCGGCCATCCCTACGCCAACGTCGGCGGGGTTCCTTCCGGCGTCGATCACCATCTGGCGGAACGTGCGGACGTTTTCACCGAGATCGGGCGACGACGGGGTCGGGAACCAGCGGTCAGCCCATTGCGCCGCCTCGCGCATCGTCGCCAACCCGTTCCCACCGAGCCACACACGCGGAGCCCCGAGCGCCGGCTTCGGCCATGCCCAGCTGGATTGCAGCTGGGCATGATCGCCGCTGTACTCGGCGACATCGTCCTGCCACAGGTTGCGCATCAACCGGACCTTCTCACGGACCACGCTGTGCCGCTCGGAGAAGTGTTGGCCGTGATCGCTGAACTCGTCCTCGTTCCACCCGTAGCCGACACCGAACTCGAACCGACCACCCGAGACGTAGTCCAAGGTTGCGATCTCCTTGGCGGTCACGACCGGATCACGAAGTGCGAGGAGGCAGATCCCGGTCCCGACACGCAGCGTCGTCGTGACCGCCGCTGCCACCGTCAGCGCGACGAAAGGATCCAAGAGGCGCAGGTACATCGGCGCCAGCTCGCCGCCGCCGTATGCCGCTGGAACCGGCGTCTGGCGTTTGGTCGGGATGTGCGGATGCTCTGGAACCCACAAGCCGGCGAACCCTCGATCCTCCAATGCGACGGCAAGGTCGGCCGGCCCGATCGTCTCATCGGTCAAGAACATAAAGGCACTCATCCGCATTGTTGCGATCTCCATCTCCTGACATCCGATATGGGGTGTTGCGTCGTCATGGCGCCGACGAGCCACTTGCCAACGCTTCCGTCGCATGTGGCTCCGGTTCGAGACTTCTGCGTTTGACGGCGTGGTTCCGGCGTGTGGAGTATGCAAGGAGCGCGCCGAGCGTGAGAATGCCGGTGAACAGGAAACTCATCGCGTCCGAGATCCCGAGCACTTGCGGCAAGGTCTGAGCGAGCGCCAGCACAATCGCCCCGACCAGGCAGCCAAGAAAGCTTCCCCGTCCTCCGAGGAGACTCGCGCCGCCGAGCACGGGCGCGGCAATCGCGAGCAATGTGTAGTTGCCGCCGACAGTGGCGTCACCGATACCGACTTGAGCGGCAACGGTGATGCCCGCAACTGCCGAGAGGACCCCGCACGCAAGATAGGCGCCGACTCGCAAACGACGAGTCGGCAAGCCGAGCCGCTGGGCACTCACCGGACTGAGCCCGACCGCCCGCACGGTGAGTCCGGTACCACTTCTCCACAAGACGACGTCACCGACGACGACGACGCCCGAGAGCACAATCAGTGGCCAGGGAAGAAACGATGGGCCGGCTTTGAAGATCCTCCCGAGTTGATCGCTGATCAGGCCGCCAGAGGTGGGCCGAAGCATCAGAGCGACACCCGTTGAAGCGCCCAGGGTTGCGATCGTCGCAATGACCGGCGATATCTTCGCTCCTTCGATGAGCAGCGAATTGAGCAGCCCAACAGCGAGACCGACACCGAGTGCCACGAGAACGGCGATCAGGAGAACCCTCGTGAGGCCACCGGTCCTCGCTGTGAACGACAGCGCGACCACCGTCAGCGCGATAGTTCCTGCTACGGCGATGTCGAGGCCGCCGACGACCAACACGCAATACTGGGCGATCGCGGCAACCGCCAGCGGCAGCGCCAGCAACGCGACGTTGTTGAGACTAGGAGCCGACAGAAACGTGTCGTTCTTGAACCGGGCGTAGGCGCCGATCAACAGCAGACCGACTACGAGAGCTGACATTCGCGGGAAGTCGTTGATCGACCGAAGATGTGCGGGCGGGCGACTCGGCGACAACACCGGCGGAGTCCCGATGCTGCCATCACCGCCAGCCGACGCGACCGCCAAGTGGGTGGCCCCGACGAAGGCACCAACGATCGACTCTTCTGTAGCGTCCTTGCCGTCGAACTCCTCGACGATCTGCCCCCGTGACAGAACGACGATGCGATCCGCCATACCAGCCAGTTCGGACGCATCCGACGAATGCATGACGACTGCCAGTCCATCGTCTGCGGCAGATCGCAGGAACCGATAGATGTCCAGCCGGGATCGGACGTCGACACCTTGGGTCGGCTCCTCGATGAACAACACTGCCGGATTGGTCGCCAGGACGCGACTGATTGCGACCTTCTGCTGGTTGCCTCCCGAGAGCGAAGTGATGAGGTGCTCGGGATCGCCAACTCTGACGCCATATCGCTCGATTTCGGACACCGCGTGACGAACCTCGTTCGACCGCCTCAGCACCCCCCGATGGGCAAGCCGACGCAGTACACCGACAGTCAGGTTCTCTCTGACGCTCAACGCCGTCAACAGCGAGCCATTCGCCCGATCACCACTGAGATAGACCGCTCCCGACTCGACGGCCTCACGATACGACCCGATGGGGCGCCCATCGATCGCCACCGCGCCGCCGCAATCATCAATCCGGGCCAGAGCGCGGAGCAGATCGACCTGGCCGTTTCCGTCGGCGCCGGCTACACCGAGTATCTCGCCCCGCTTCACGCTGAGACTGAGCGGACCGAGGCGGGGTCCTGCGAGATCGCTCGCCGCCACAGCAATGGCGACGTCCGAGGCGATCGGATGCCGCTGCGGAAACTCCACGTCGACGCTCGTACCAGCCATGAGCTCGACCAATCCCTGCTGATCAATGTCCGCCGTCTTGAAGGTGCCTTGGCAGACACCGTCCCTCAACACCGTGATGCGATGCGCGACCCGGAACACCTCCGACAACCGATGCGTTACGAACAGAACCGCCGCACCACCATCAGCGGCATCCCGCACGAGCCGGAGAGCATGATCGACGCCGTTTGCGTCGAGGGCTGAGGTCGCTTCGTCCAACATCAAAACAGCAGGTCGCCCGTGGACGGCCCGCACGATCTCGATCAGCTGCTGGTCCCCAGGCGCGACGGCGGCTACCCGCATCGCCGGATGAGTCACCGAAGCACCTCGAGCCGACAGGATCGCTTGGGTCCATCGTTCAATGTCTCCGTACCCGGGCCGGTCTCCAGGTTCGGAGCCGATGTACATATTCTGGGCGATCGACAACTCGTCAATCATCGAACCATCTTGGAAAACGGTGTGAGTGCCGAGCCGCCGGGATCGTCTCGGGGTGGGGCGTTGAAGTGCCTGACCGGCGATATCGACCGAGCCGGAGTCGGCGACGATCGTTCCAGCGACAATCTTCACCAACGTGGATTTGCCGGATCCGTTCTCACCGACCAGTGCGTGGATCTCGCCGCGAGCCAACTCCAGTGAGACGTCGGCGAGTGCTTGAACCGCACCGAAGCGCTTGCTCACTCCTCGCACAACCAGCGCCGCCATCGGTGCCGACGACGGTGACGATGCAGACGACGACACCGACAGGTCAACACTCATAGGTTCGGCCCGTTCTCCGGACGATGTTCATTGAAGATGCCTCATTGAGTAGTCGAAACGTGAAATCACACTCGCGCTGCCTTCGAGATCTCCGCCTCGTCGACCTGGGTAGAACCAGAATTGTCTACCCAGGCCGACGCAGGCGAGGCGAACTCAGCCGATCATCTTCGCCAGCAACGCGTCAGGGACGATCGCTGTACCCGGAAAGTCGCCCGGCTTGGATTTGTCGTACATGCCCTTTTGGGCGGGCACGAACGGCAGCGGGTAGTTGACCACGGCTTTGTTCGGGTGTCCGAGGAAGGCATTCATCACGGCGGTCACCGAAACACGAGCCACCCAGTTCAGACCGTTGGTGTAGTACAGGTCGAACGCGTTGGGGGTTCCCTGCGCATCTTGCCAAACTCGGAACAAGTCATTGTTCATCGTCCAGGTAATCAATGCCGGGGGCTTCTGACCGGCCTGCTTGAAGGTGTCGATGACACCGGGGAGAGGATCCGCGTAGTCGTACAGAATCGCCTTCACAGGATCTCCCGTTGCGATAAGCGCCGAGGCTGCCTCGGCCGCTCCGGCCGGCGTCCAGCTCGTGTCTGCCGCGAACGTTTTCGTGACGCCAGGTGATTTGGCCGCGAGTTGGTCGAGCGCGCACTTGTTCCATGCTGCACCCTGCGGGTTGCCCGGAGTTCCGTTGAAGAACGCGATCTTGCCTTGACCACCTGTCAGTTTCGCCGCGACATCGGCCATGCTCTTGCCTGCGCTACAGGTGTCGGTGACGATCTGGGTCACGATTGCACTCGCCCCAGCTGTCGGCGCAGGACCGACGTAGATCGAAACGAAGGCACCAGCGGACTGGGCATCCTTGAAGGTCGGCACCATCGCGTCACCGAAGTCGTTATACCCGACGATGAGCTTTGCCCCTTGGGCCACCGCTCCGCGTACCTGCGACTGGTATGTCGGGAGGTCGAAGTTCGCGTCGGACGAAATGATCCGGCCGATCTGGGGATAGGTCAGTGCCTGCAGGATCGTCTCCATCTTGGAGATTCGACGCCACGTGTTGCCGCCGAACGCATCGACGATGGCCAATGTTGTGTCACCGCCGCCTGCGATCTTGCATTCTGAACCTTTCCAACACGTGTACGCCGTGTCGAGTTGTGCAGAAGTCAGTTGTACGGTTGCGCGGCCGAGCGCTTCGACGATGAGCGGATCGACGTCAGCCGGTTTCATATCCTGCTGGAAAACTTTGTTGATCAACGCCTTCAACGCCGCGTCATCGACCTTGACTGCCGAGTCGGTCGACGCTGGTTGCGAAGCCGTAGCTGCAGTAGCGCCAGCAGCCGGGGCAGCCGAATTCACAGCTGCCGCTGTGGTTGCGGTACCGGCCGATTGCGCTGTCGTTGCTGCCGGCCCAGTCGTGGCATCGCTGCCACAGGCCGCGATGGTCAGCGCGAATGCTGCGGCCAGCGCAATATTGGTCGTGAGTCCGAATCGGCTCGACCTCTTGTGGGATCTGGGATTCATTCTTGGGTTCCCTCTTCTGTTGTTCACTTGGTGGTTGGTGTTGTTGTTGATGGTGGTGTTGTTGTCAGGAAGCGGAAAGGCAACGCTGCCGAAAGGCGCGGCCACCAGGCGTTGCGACTTCCGAGCAGGTGGACCATGGCCAGGCCACCGCCGAGCACAACCGCCTGGACGAGTTGGGCGAACCCGGACGAATAGCCTTGGACTCGCAGATCGTGATTCAGAACGGTGATGAAAACGGCACCGAGGGCAACCCCGACGAGATCGACTCGACCACCACTCAATGTCGCGCCGCTCAATACAACGGACACCACGGTGGCGAGCAGATACGGCGAGCCGAGAGAGAGGTCGGGCGAACCCAGTTGACCCGATAGCAGCACTGCAGCCACCCCGGAGAGTGCCGCTGCGGCGATGTACGTCGTCACCCGGAATACCGACGAGTTCAGCCCGATGAGCGTCGCAGCCGGCTTTGACGCGCTACTTGCCACAAGGCGACGGCCCCATACGGTCGACCGAAAGATCAGCGTCCCTGCGATCATCAGTCCAACGGCGATGAGCAACGCGACGCTGACTCCGATGACATTCCATCGAGTCCGTCTGACGAGTAACGCTGGTACCCGGGTGAAACGTGGCACCGGCCCACGAAGGTAGCGCGCTACCCCGGCAAGAACCTGTCCGACGGCGAGCGTTGCCACAAATGGATTCAGCCGTAGCCGCTCGACCAGTAGTCCGTTGACCAGCCCAACGATCGCACACAATCCGACCGCCGCGATCGCGGCCAACCACAGTCGGTCGTCCTTGGACTCGGACAACTTGAGAATCATCACACCAACGAACGTCATCGTCGACGGGATGCTCAAGTCGATGCCACCCGCACCGATGACGACCGCCTGTCCTAACGAAGCGATGATCATCACACCCACAAAGGGGGTCAAGGTCGAAAGAGTTGCTTTCGAGAAGAACGCGCCGCTGTGCGTCAACTCGGAAACGACGAGCAACAGCACTACGGCGATTCCAATGACCCAGCGCGGCGTCGGCCGCAGGCGGCGACTCGACATCTTTCAACCCCCTTTCAGAAACCGGGCATATTGTCTGCGAACTTCCAGGTCGATACCCCTCCGACCTTGCAGCCGAGTGTCTGCGCGAACAGTCGCGATCCGATGTACCAATGTGGGACAGCCCAGGTTGTCTGGTGCGGTCGAGGTGGAGCCGTGGCCGATCTCGGGTCGTGGCGGAGCGGGTCTCTGTTCCGCCACCCGTAGAGCCGCGAGCCCTTCGCGGCATGGTTGACGCGGAACCGGACTTGCCTTGCCGTCGGGCACTCGTCCGGTTGACGACCCCGAGCTTGTTGACGATACTGTCAGATCATGGGGATTCTCGATGGAGAAGTCGCGGTGGTCACCGGCGCGGGGCATGGCGTCGGGCGTGGTCACGCAGTGCAGTTGGCAGAGGCCGGCGCCAAGGTCGTCGTCAACGATCTCGGCGGCTCGACGCGAGGTGAAGGTGCTGACGAGACCGTGGCCCAGACAGTGGTCGACGTCATCGTCGAGCGGGGTGGCGAGGCGGTCGCGGACGCCAGCGACGTGTCGTCGTGGGACGGCTCCAAGGCCATGATCGACAAGGCGGTCGGCACGTTCGGCGGCCTCGACATCGTGGTCAACAACGCTGGCATCCTCCGCGACAAGATGATCTTCAACATGGACGAGTCCGACTGGGACGCGGTGATCGCAGTCCACATGAAGGGCCATTTCAACCCGACCCGCCACGCTTGTGCGTACTGGAGGGACAAGTCCAAGCAGATCGGTAGACCCGTGAACGCATCGCTCGTTCACACCAGCTCGTCGGTCGGCCTGCTCGGCAACGTCGGACAGGCCAACTACGCCGCCGCCAAAGGCGGGATTGCGATGTTCTCGATCGCCGTCGCCCACGACATGGAGCGCTACGGAGTCCGCTCGAACTGCGTTGCGCCGTCAGGTTCGACGCGGCTGCTGCCCGCAGCGAGCGAACGGGTGGTCGAACCCGACGAGTACGAGCAGTACTCGCCGCGCGACCCGGGCAACGTCGGCCCACTCGTGGTGTGGCTGGCATCGGACCTGTCGTCGAACGTGTCGGGTCAGATGTTCTTGAGCATCGGTGGCACCGTCACCAGATTCGACCCGTGGAAGCCGGCGCAAGCCGTCACCGTGCCCGGCAACAACCGAAGGTGGCAGCCGGCCGAACTCGGTCAGGCGATGGACCAGCTCGTGTTCGGCACCCGTCACTCCGGGCTTTGGAGCGGTGCCGCATTCGGCGGATACTCGCCACTCACCCGCGCCGTCGAAGAGCGCTGACGTGGATCTGTCCGGCTGCGCAGTCGTCGGGATCGGCCGCACCGCATATACGCGCAGATCCGGACGAACCGGGCTCGCGCTCGCTGCAGAGGCCGTACGCGCCGCTCTCGACGACTGCGGGCTCACCGCCGCCGATGTCGACGGCATCACCTGCTTCTCCACGGGTGACTCGGCAAGCCCGCTGCGCGTCGCGCATGCGATCGGCATCGACGACATCGGCTGGGCGGTCGGCATCCACGCTGGCGGCAATGCCGTCGCGACGGTCATCGCGAATGCTGCTGCAGCGGTGATCACCGGACAGGCGGAGACCGTTGTGGTCTACCGGGTGCTCGATGCGAGCGTCCGCTACGGGAAGGTGACCGCCGAGGTCTCCGTCGGCGGAGTCGAGCAGTTCGCTGGTCCTCACGGCTATCTCGTTCCGCCCCAGTGGTTCGCGATGTGGGCGCGGCGACATCAGCACGTTTACGGCTCGACATGCGAGGACCTCGGCGCGATCGCGATCAACGGCCGCAATCACGCCGCGAACAACCCGCACGCGATTGCACGCGACCCGATCTCCCTCGACGACTACCTCGCCGGCCGCATGGTCGTCGAGCCGTTCCGTGTGTTCGATTGCGCCTACGAGGTCGACGGGGCCGTTGCGCTGGTGCTGACCACTGCCGAGCGGGCAGCCGATCTGCGCCATCCAGCGGTTCATCCGATCGGTGCCGCCGACTCGACCGGTGCGGGTGGTATGCCCGACCTTTGGGACGACCAGACTGCGATGTACTCCCGCGATGCCGCACCGCGGCTGTGGGCGCGCACCGGCCTCTCGCCCGCCGACATCGACGTCGCGTGCATGTACGACTGCTTCACGTACACCATCATGGCCACGTTCGAGGACTACGGATTCTGTGGCAAGGGCGAGGTCGGCGACTATTTCCGCGAAGGTCGGGCGACATATGGCGGAGACGTGGTGGTGAATCCTCACGGCGGTCTCCTGTCGGAGGGATACCTCCACGGCCTCAACCACCACTACGAGGCCGTGCTGCAGTTACGCGGGCAGGCGGGCGCACGCCAGGTGCCAGACGCCGAACTCGCGCTGGTCACTGCCGGCGCCGGGCCCTATGGCGGCGCAATCGTCTACTCCAGTCGTCGTCCATGAACGCCTCCCAAGGACCAGCCGTCGACCGATCGGCGCTGCGGCCGCCGCAGCCAGCACCCGACGTCGACACAGCACCCTTCTGGGAGGCGACGGCCTCGGGGCACCTGTCGATCTGCCGCTGCCAGCAGTGCGGGTTGTGGCTCCAGCCACCGCTCGAGCGTTGCCGACGATGCGCCGCAAGCACCGCATTCGAACCGGTGAGTGGCGACGGAACCGTCTCGACGTTCATCATTCAACGCCAGCCCGCGGTGGTCGGTTTTTTCGACAAAGTGCCCTACGCCGTCGCACTCGTCGATCTGGCCGAGCAGCCGGGACTGCGGCTGCCGGGAAGAATTGTCGACATCGACCCCGACGACGTGGCGATCGGCATGCGCGCCCGCGCCCGCATCGACGCGCTCGCCGGCGGCGACTTCCACCTGCCGGTGTTCGTGCCGGTCGATTGACGGCGAGCCCGTGGTTTTCCGCAGTTGTGTGAGCGTGGCCCGACCTCGGCCAACGACGGTCACTCCACGACGGTGATGGCCTGCTCGGGGCGGGTAGCCGCGGCGCGCTTCGCGGCCGCGATGATCTCCGGGGTGAACTCGGTGACCGCGACGTAGGCATGTCCGTCCTCGTCGCGGAGGTGGAAGACATCGGGCGCGGCCATGTTGCAGAGCGTGTGGCCCTGGCACCGATCCGGATCGACCTGAACGTTCAATTGGGCTCCTTCAGCTCTCTGCGGCTGCGTCGGCAGCGGCGCCTTGGTCGAGGCGCGCCTGCCAGATCTGCATCATCTCGACCAGACCGGGGCCGATCTTGGCACGTCACCCTGCGACGGGCTGAAGAACCGCAGGAACTCCTCGGTCGCCGTGTCGAGCCGATCGGGATCGGCCAGAAGGCGTGCCCGCTCGTTGGGATGATCGGAGAGCCAATGCCACGCACTCGACGTCAGCGACGTGGTGGTGTCGAAACCTCCGCCGATGACCAAGAACGTGGTACCGATGATTCCCTCGTCGCTCAGCGGCTGCCCGTCCACCTCGGCCTCGATCAGCGCCTTGATGATGCCCGGTCGTGGGTTGAGACGGGCCTCGGCCACACACTCACCGAGACGCATCACCATCGCCATCGATGCCTGCTGAACACGCCGCGGATCCGGGCTGTCGGGTGGCGTGTACACCATCGCGTGCGTGGGTTCGCAATAAATCACCCAGTCCGCGAGCGGTAGCCCGAGGATCGCCATGGTGAGCACCGCAGGCACGATGTTGGCAATGTCGTCGACGAAGTCGAGCCGACCGGATTCGATCACGTCGTTGACGCAAGCGTTGGTGAAGTCGCGCACCAATGGTTCCCACCGTCTGATGGCTGTCGGCGACATGTACGAATTCAGCACATGCCGATACGACAGCTGTAGCGGAGGGTCCATCTCCAGGAACCCCGCGGTGATCTCCGGGTTGTTGTCGGGGATCTGGATGCCGCGGAATGGGCTGTCCGGGTTGCTCAGGTCCTTGATGGCCGAGAAGAGGCCAGGGCGTCGGAGGAACGCGCTGACCTCCTCGAGACCGGTCACGACCCAGTAGCCGCCGTAGTTCTCGCTCCAGGTGACCGCGAGGACGTCGAACTCACATTGCGAGATGGAAGTCGTCAGCGGCGCATTCGACCGAGCCCGCTGCCCGTTATCCTCGGGTGAATGAGCGTTGCTGCCCCGCCGCTGTTCACGTTCGACAACTCCTATTTCCGTGACCTGGAGGGCCTGTACGAGCCGTGGCAAGCGGCGTCTGCACCGGCGCCGCGGCTGTTGGCAATCAACGCCGACTTGGCCACCGAGCTGGGAGTTGACGCCGACGCGTTGAGCGCACCCGACGGTGTCGCCGTCCTCGCCGGTAACGCCATACCCGACGGCGCGACGCCGGTGGCGCAGGCCTACGCTGGTCATCAGTTCGGTGGTTTCTCGCCCCGCCTCGGGGATGGCCGGGCGCTCCTGCTCGGCGAGGTGCTCGACGTCCACGGGCGCCGCCGCGACCTGCACCTGAAGGGCTCGGGTCGCACGCCGTTCGCGCGAGGCTCCGATGGCAAGGCAGCGGTCGGACCGATGCTGCGCGAGTACGTGATCGGCGAAGCGATGCATGCGCTCGGCATTCCCACCACGCGAGCGCTCGCTGTCGTCGCGACCGGCGATCTCATTGCGCGTGACACGCTGCTGCCCGGCGCGGTACTCACCCGAGTCGCTGCGAGCCATCTCCGCGTTGGCTCGTTCCAGTACGCAGCCGCGCATGACGAGCCGACGCTGTTGCGGCGCCTCGCCGATCACGCAATCAGTCGTCACTACCCTGACGCGGTCCACACGGACAACCGGTACCTCGCGTTGTTCGAGGGAGTCGTCGACGCCCAGGCATCACTGGTGGCCCGCTGGATGCTTGTCGGGTTCATCCACGGGGTCATGAACACCGACAACATGACGATCTCTGGCGAGACCATCGACTACGGCCCGTGTGCCTTCATCGATGCCTTCGACCCCGCCACAGTGTTCAGCTCGATCGATCACGGCGGCCGTTACGCATACGGCAACCAGCCCAACATCGCGCAATGGAACCTGGCCCGGTTGGCGGAGGCGTTGCTGCCCCTGTTCGGTGTCGATACGGACATGGCCGTCGCCGCGGCCACCGACATGCTGCAGTCGTTCCCCGACCGCTACCACAGGTACTGGGTCGACGGGATGCGCGCCAAGTTGGGTCTGTGCGATGGCGAACAAGACGACCGCGAAATTATCGACGAACTGCTCGCACTGCTGCAAGCACAGCGGGTCGATTTCACCTCGTGCTTCCGGGCGCTGTCGTCAGCAGTGCTCGGAGATCGTGAACGCGCCCGATCGCTCTTCGCCCAACCCGCCGCCTTCGACGCGTGGTCGCTGCGTTGGCAGACAGAGCTGTCCCACCAAGCCCGTGACCCCCACGCGACCGCGGCCGCGATGGACCGGGTCAACCCTGTCTACATCCCCCGCAACCACCAAGTCGAACACGCGCTCGCCACGGCGAGCGACGGCGACCTGCGACCGTTCCAACGATTGCTCGACGTGCTCGCCCAGCCATTCCACAAACGATCCGGTCTGGAGTCGTACGCCGAACCGGCGCCGGCGAGCTTCGGCCAATACCGCACCTTCTGCGGTACATAGCCCAACAGAGGTTCACCCAATTGTGGAGCGCGTCACCCAATACCGAACCACTCGAGCGACGAACCATCCGATCCCGCCCGACGACCAACCGCTCCAGTCAATTCGTGGCCGCGGAGCCGAGCAGGGCACTACGGGCGGTTGTCGACTTGCGCCCATCGTTCCGGCTCGTCTACGACCGGCCTGATGCCCTCCGAAGGCGAAGACCTTCTCGTCTGGCTGAAAGTCGACGAACGTCTCTGGCGGCGCTGATCTCGCCCGACTACGGAGACGTGGATCGCTGGCCGGGCTTTCAGCACATGCGGGAGCGTTGGTCGACTGGTTGGCCACCGATCCAACCGGCAGCGGCGACCCTGACTTCTTGATCATGGGCGATTTGAATTCCTACGCCAAGGAAGACCCGATCGACGCGATCAGGGCCGGCGCGGATGACGTTGCCGGAACCGGTGACGACTTCACCAATCTGATCGCCCAGTACCAGGGCACCTACGCCTACTCCTTCGATGGCCAGGCCGGTTACCTGGACCATTCGCTGGCCAGTTCGGCCCTGGTAGCGCAGGTGACCGGTGCGGCAGATTGGCACATCAACTCCGACGATGCCGGCGGTCCCTACAGCGCGATCGAGGGTGGCTCGGTGACGCTCGGCGCGACCGGCGTGGATCCCGAGGGGACGACGGTCACCTTCGCATAGGACCTGGACAACAACGCGTCGTTCGAGTCGCCGGGTCAGAACGTGAGCATGCATCGGAGAGGCATCACCGAAACGATCCAGACCGCCCTCGGCGAATTTCAAGTGGTGGTGATCGCAAACACCTCTGGTGCGTCGAGCACGAACCGACGCAACGCGTTGCCGGCGATCGTGGCCGCGCGCCTCCACGGCTGCGCCGCGCCGCCGGAAGGGCGAAGACGTCGCACACCCGCTCGAGCGGTGACGGTGACTTCGACGAATCGGCCGACGCCAACAGTGACGACATCTGCTTCTCGACCGCGTCGGAGTCTGTGATCGGTCCGGTCACGCGACCGCGCAGGCGATCCTCGACGAGCCGATCGACCTGTTCGTTGCTGACGTCGAGGCCGCGAAACTCGTCGAGCGTGAGTTCGTAGCGGGCACGTACGCGCACGATCTCGCGGTGCACGACAGCATCGTGCCATTCCATCCACGGGGTTGCCCAACTGTCGAGTGCGCCCGCAGCTGCTGGCGCGGTGGTCACGTCTGAGTCAGGATCCACGGGCGCGCCCCGGTTGCGGGAAACATCAACAGGCGCCGGTTCATCCCAGTGAGCGACAACAGCATGTGCATCGGAGCCCGCGACAGCGTTGCCACGACCCGATCGGTCTCGAAGTCAACCGAAGCAGAGCAGGCAAGCACGTTCTGCCACAGGTACGGCAGCGACGAATGGGCGAGCCCGGGCAGTCTCCACGCCAAGTCGCGCAACAACGCTTGCGCGGTCGTGAGCATGATCGAGCCGATCCTCGGCGGGAGTTCGAACGGAGGACCGAGTCTGGTCCACGCCGTCTGTTCGCGGAGATCGGCGAGACGAACAACCTCGATCGGATCGATGTGATCGTCGATTCGGCCCGACCTCGAGTCAGGATGGAGACACGCTTCGATCCACGTTTCGACGGCGTCGAGCGTGATCGGTCGTCCGAACGTATCTGCGAGGCGCGCGGCGAGGTCGCGGAGCGATTCGGGATCGTCGGCAGCGACGGCGATCAACACCCCTCGCTTGCTGTCGACCGCGACGATGCCAACGTCCGTCGTGGCCAGCACCATGTGGCCGGACGCTCGGCCGTGCGCTGTGAGCTGGGCAACCATGGCGGACTCGAAGGCTCGAATCGCAGGTTCGGGGAGAGCGCCGAGCCACGCCGACACGGCAGCTGCCGTGAGTGATGTCGGGATGCCGCACGTCATCCGCAGCAATGGGTCGGATGCCGCGATTGCATTGCGATCCGAACCGAGCGCAGCGATCATGACCACGAACCTCGCGACGGATTGGGCATCGACGCCGTCGAGCGGGGGCCACGTCGCGGTGGCGGCCGACCACGGCATTTCGTCGAGAAGTGGCAGCAATAAGAACATTCCACCGAGTCGAGTAGTGACCGAGCGATGCTCGTCGGGCTGGTTGGCGGCGCCGCCGTGCGCGCTGTGCAACACGGCCGAAGCTGCAGTGGTGCGCGCGTCGGGTGGCCATGAAACGATCGGCGCGAGATCAGCGAGCAAGCCGGCGTCCAACTCCGACCACGAGCCATGGATGATCGCCTCGGCGACGTGTCGCGCCCGCTCCGGCGACTGGCGCGCGATTGCGACAGCAAGCTGCGCGACCTGCTCGGCGCGAACGGCCGTGCTGACCGACGCCGGCGCACCGTTGCGCACGGCGTGAACGAACAGCGCAAGAGCGGCGAGATCAGCTCCGAGTCGCGCGGCGCCGGGCGCTTCGACGAGCGCACTGATCACGGCATCCAACGGGTCGCGTAGCGCGAGCTCGACGTCGGAGGCGAGCAATCCCAACATCGCCAACGCATCACCACGTGAAAGCGTCCGCAGCACGTCGTCGACATCATCGACGGTGAACCGCCGCAGGGCATCGATCACGTCGCCCGGCGAGTCCCGGGTGACCTCCAGAATCGCCGCGGCTGCGCCACCATCGGCGGACGCGAACTCAGCGTACTCCCATCGTCGCTTCGCTCTCCCGCGAGCCACATCGCCGAGATATCGGGCAACGAAGGTCGCCCGATCAGGGAACCAGATCACGCTCGACCCGTTGGCTCCGTCCGACACCGTCCGGGCAACTTCGACGGCGACACAGCGCGCCATTGCCCTGGCGATGCGTTGTGCACTCCACGTCTTGCCGATCGCTATTGACAGGTCGATCCGGCGGATCAACCACACTCCCCCGGCAGCGAAAGCGCCCACCGCCGCCAATGCCTCGTCGAGATGCGCGGTGAGGCCTTCGTCCAGCGCTTCGTCGAGGCTGCCCGTGGCGAGTGTCCCAGCGTCCCGATCGACGCACCGGTAAGTCACCACATGCCGGCGAATGTGCAGCGAGCCCGACCCTGCCACGATCGTCTATCCGCCGTGTCCGGACAGCGGATCGGCCCCTTCCCGAGTCGATGCGAACATCCCCGACGCAGCGACCAATTCCTCGAGCACATGGATTGCACCCGAGAGGCGCAACATCGCATCCTGCAGGTGAACGCACCGTCGCTCGATCTCCAGCAGCTGGCCTTCGCTCTCAGCGAACTGCGCGCGCAGCTCGCGCAGCTTGACGAGCGCCCAGTCCACGTCGCTGCCGATCCCGCCGGTCTCTGTGATACTCGTTCCGCCCATGCTGGTTGTGGTCATGACGTCCCTTTCAGGTCGGCCCGAGGGCAACGAAGCAGAAGGAGCTGTCTGCTTTGGCGCCCGTGTCGTCACATGTTGCGATGATTGCCGAATTGTCCAGGATCTGGTCGACGATCGCGTTCTCCAACGGACGGACGGCGTTGTCGGCATTCACGGACAGACCTCCGAAGACCTTCGTCACGACGACGGTCGGAGCGACGGGGAAGGCGACATCGAACGTGATCCGGTATCTGCCCTTGCTCAACTTGGCGGCGGTGAAGCCGGCTCCGCTGATCACGCCGGCAGATGGGTTGACCGTGCCCCAGGCGACACGCACTCCAACGGGAGCAGCCACCGGCACGAAGGCGCCGATCGGTCCGAACCGGACGTCGCCCCGCACATCCAATTTTACGGTCGGGGCGTACGTGCCGATGCCGACGTTACCCCCGTTGGCGGCCATGCCCACGTCGCCCGAGTCGCCACTCACGCGAAAGCGCGAACGCCACGTGGAGGTGGCGTTGAGCAGCGTCGAGTACACCTCGAACCGTGGCCAACCACCAGCATTGTCCATCTCGATGGTGACGGCGGGCTTCGACAAGTCGGGGAAGACCCAGTCGTTGTTCGAGGCATTGTGGTGGGCGTTGAACGTGACGCTGCTCCACCGCGGATCGCCACTCATGTACAGCGCGTTCTGGCGCACTCCGAGCGCGCCGTTGACGTGCAGCACACTCGTCGGGTCAGTGGTACCCACGCCGACCCGGCCGGTCCGGGTGAACGTGGCGACGTGCGTGCCGGCGCCGATGTCGCCGTCGTACACGCGTAGACCGCGCGGACCATCGGTGTTCGATTGGATGTAGAAGTTGTCCGCAGGCACGGCACTCGTGCCGATCTCCAAGCCGTCGGCCGGAATGTGCAGCGGCGCCTTCGGCTCGGATGTGCCCACCCCGACACGCGCCTGATCGGTGACGACCAAGTGCTCGGCGTACAGGTCGTCACCGGTCTGCGCGTCGACACCGTTCTTCGGACCGACAGCAAGACGATTGGTTCCCTTGTCCGAATCACCGATGACGAGTTGCAGCTTCTTGGTCGTGACGTCGTCGACACGCGCCACGTGGAATGGAATGCGTGGGTTCTCGCCATGGGCCCGGACGAGCTCAAGCCGGTGTCCGTAGATGCGCGCGTGTCCATCGATGCGCGCCGCTCCCTCGACCCACAACAGTTCATCGGTGACATCGGCCGAGTACGCGAGCGAGCGGTCGTGGACGCGGACGTGCCCGCCGAGCGCCTCGACCGAGCCCGCGATCACACCGCAGTACTGGCGGCTCCGTGCGCTTCGTTCGATGACTGTCGGCGTGCGGGCGACAGCATTGCCCGGATTTCCCGGCAGCCACATCATCACGCCGACAGGGATCAACCACCTCGCCCCCGCGTCGTCGGGGAACATCTGATGGGGAACGCTCGTGTCGGCCAAGAGCAGTGCCGCCGGGTCGAATGTCGTGAGCGTCCGCGCCGCGTCGAATGTGCGCCCGCCGACCTCGACGGGATCGCGCTGATCAGCGATCTGCGGCCGGGGACCAACCTCGAGCCGGAACGATTCGTGCACGCGCGCGAACGATGCCCCCTGATCACAACTCTCGAAGCCGGGCTTGGGTCCCTTCGTCAGCTGTTCGTCGTGACGCAACCACACCTCGACCGCCCGCGGTGCGTTGCCCGGAACGAACTCGGCGTCGATCGCGGTGAACAGGTCGCCCGTGAGTTTCGCGGGCTCGGAAACTACGATGGCCCGGCCAAAGCCGTCCCACGCGTAGCCGGGCTGCACGAACACGTCGAGCGGGTTGTCGGGCCCGGCAACCTCGCGTAGGTCGAGGCCGAGGGCGATACCCCACCGATGACCGCCGAGCTGGTGACGAGCGAGTTGCGCGGCCGAATACGTGACGACCGCGCCGAGGTCGCTGGCCTCGAGGTATTGGTTCTCGTAGAAGTTCGGGCGTTCCTCGATGTCGGTCATGACGGCTTGATCTGCTTCTTCATCGTCGTGATCGTGCGAGCTTGCGCGGTCACCTTCTTGCGGAGGTCGGCAAGGGCCTTCTCGAGTTCGGCGAAGCGGTCGTCGGCCGCCGGCTGCTCGGCGACTGGCTCGGCCACCAGCGGGCCGTGACTCTCGACGCCCGTGTCGTCGTGGCCCGAGCGGGCGAAGATCTGCCCCAGCACACGGGTCAGTTCGGCTGGCACGGCTGCGCCGAGCGAGGGGCCGGCAAGGCGGCTGAGTGCCAGCGCGGCAAACGCATTGTCCTGTTCGAGATCGGAGGCGAGGACCGCGTTGTCAGGGTCGCGCCCGCCAAGGGCCGACAACACAGTCGCCTCTAACCCGGCGAGCGGCGAGAGGTGATGGGCGTACTGACTCATCATCGCCGTGACGGGCGCGACCGTCGACGTCGTGTCGGCCGCAGCTGCGGCCGCTGGGGCTCCGGCCGCCGCACCCGCGGCGAACTTCGCAGCGTGCGCCTCGACCAGTGGCTGGGCGTGCAGCACGCGCAGCTTGTCATCGACGCGAAACTGTGCGGCCGGTCGCGTGGTGCAACACAGCTTGCTGATTGCTTCGCGAAGGCTGTCGAACAACGGCAGCCAACCGAGCCAGTAGCCGAGCGCCGGCATCGTCACAGCAAACTTGCGCGAGCTCCAGTTGCAGATGTCGAGCACCTTTAGATCCGACGTGCGCACGGTCAGTGTGGCGAGCGGTACGCAGTCGTCGGGGGTGTCGACCGAACACGGCGGCAGCAGCGCCGAACACACGCAGCTCTTGAACAGATCGATGGCGATCTGCAGCATCACCTGAATCGCTTGGACGGCCTTGGCAACGGCGTCCTGATCATCCGGGTCAGGACAGAGGATGTTGCTCAGGCGTGCACCGAGCATGCAGTCGTGGATGTTGCCCGTCTCGATGATGTCGGCGAGATCGGCCTTCAATACGCAGCAATAGGCGACCAAATCAGCGGCTGACGGATTGGACGGCATCAGCTGAATCTGTCCGGTGATCTCCAGCAGACAGGCCTGCACGCGGCGGCCGAGTTCGCTCGTTCCGAGCTTCGCGGTGAGGGCGTTGCCGCGTACGTCTCGGATCAATGTTGGCTCCTTGCGCAGAACGAAGCGGTAGCCCTCACAGGTGACCGTCGGTTCGCATTGCGCCGGGGTCGTGCGCGGCGACCGGCACGAGCATGAATCACTCGAGGTCCCTGCAGACGTACTGCCGGTGCGACCGCCGCCGCATCCGCAGTTGCCCGTCGCCTTCGGCTGGCGCAGGCTGGTGACACCACGCGACGCCTGTTCGTCGTAGCAGATCGCGAGGATCCATCGCTGACGCGCCGCATCGCAATCTGTCGTCGGCCGCGCCCCGTACGGCAGGCAGTTTGCGGCTGCCCGCTGCTTGCGATGGTCACGGATCATTGCGCCGACATCGACCGGGGCGTCGTGGCAGACGACGATGTCCTCGCCACACGGCCCGAGGGCATACCCCGAGCGGACCGTGACCGTGTCGTCGCACGGGTTACACACCACCTCCAATCCACAGACCACTCCGCTGCCGTGCAGATATTTGTTGTGCAGCCGATTCTTGGAGACGATGTAGTGGTCGAGCCGGTTGAGGTCGTCATCGGTCAGGAGTTGCCCGGCGAAGAATCGCGGCCGGCACAGACACTCGAGACCGTCGCAGGTCTGGCCGCGGCCGCATCTGCAGCCGTAGGGCGTGGTCTTCGCGCCCGATTGTGATCGAAGCGATGTTGTGCTCGCCATCAGCCCTGCCTCCTTGGCTCGAACCAGCTCTCGAATGTCCCGCCCTGAATTCCGTATTTGCTGCCGGCCGGGTGGTCGCCGGTGTCGAACTCGTGGCGGACGAATTCGGCGTCGATTGCGCGGCCGTCCGTGTCGATCACGAAGTCGCCGCGCAGGCGCACCCAGATGTCGGTCATCTTGAAGCTGCGCATCGTGCGAACGAATGCAGGATCGAAGACGAAGGCGATCGCCTTGGCCTCCGGGGCGCCGGGCATCACCGTCCCGCCGACAACCAGGTTCCCGGCGATCTGCGGATCGATCGGCACCACCGTGCCCAGCACGGGGCAGCGGCAGGCGTAACCGAACTCTTTCGCGTCGGCTTCTTCGCGCACATGGGGCGCCTCGACCTGGAAGACGTGGATCGGGTCGATGCCCTGCATCTGCACCGCCCCGGTGAAGGCGATGATCACGCCGTGACTGAGTTCGCCGGGCTGGGGAAAGTCTTGAACGATCTGCAGCTTGTCGACATCCACGACCGTGTCGTGTTCCCAGCTGATCGCGGTGATGCGGATCAGGTCCTCCTCGAGCCCGGCACCTGGCAGGCCCGGGGCGCCGGCGGGTCCGGTGGCACCGGCTGCGCCCGCCGCACCCGCAGCTCCGGCCGCGCCCGGCGCCCCGGGGACACCCTGGGGACCTGCGGGGCCGACCGCACCGTGCAGGCACTGAATCATTTCTGCGAGCAGCGATGTGCTGGGCAACAATCGGCGGCCGACGCGGTTGTCGATGCGGGCGATTCCGTTGGCGAGGTCGGCCACAGGATCGGACACAGGATCGGCGATGTCCAACATCTTGAACCCCGGTCGGTAGCCGGTGATTGTGGCCAGCACGACGCAATTCGCGTCATCGCAGTCGTCGCAGCCTTCCAGCGATTTCCACGGCAGGTCGGCGCAGTCGTGCAACTGGACGTCGAACACGGCAATCCCACCAGGTTCGTTGCCGGGTCCCACGTACGGCACGAACACGGTCGTGCCAGCGTCGGTGACAGCGATTCCCCGCGCGTCGCCACCGAAGCCGATCGCCGGCCCGACCGGATGAATGTCGTTGACCAGAATTCGCGAGACACTCGTCGGCTGCACCCTGGATGCACCACCGGACGTTTCGACGACGTAGGTCCACGGCGAACCGTCGAGCGCGAGCGCGGCGCTGTCGAGCGCGGTCGAGCCAGCCACGGTGCCGGTCGACAGATCGATCACGAACAGCGTCGCAGCATCGGCGGCGACGAGCAGATACTGCTTGCCTCCATCGGTCACTGTGCGAATCGATGCCGGATGCGTGCCTGCAGGCAGCGCGGGAAGCTTGGTCACCGTCGTGGTCGTGAGATCGACGCGTTGCACCTGTTCCGGCAACGGCGCGGTCGCATCCTTGACGGTGAGATACGCGCTCGACCCGTCCGGAGCAATGGCCAACAGCTCGCGTTCGGCAGTCATCGCGATCGACGTCGGTGCAGCCGGTGCGGCGCTCTGCAGATCGGGCCCGTAGACCAACAGCTCGCCTGTCGGTACCACCATCAGCAGGTACCGCCCGTCGGCCGCCGGTGAAACGGCAGTCGCCGCGGCGGGCTTGCCGTTCGGCACGGGATCGTCGTGAGTGACGGTGAAGTCGCCGGCTTGCAGGACGGTGAGCGTGAGACCGCCGGCGCCATCGTCGCGAACGGCGTAGAGGTGTGTTCCTGCCGGCGAGACGTCGAGAGAGTGCGCTGTCGAACCGAGGTCATGCGACCGCAGAATTGTGCGCGACGCAGGATCGATGGCGTGCACGACCTGACCGGCCAGCACGTACAGCAGGCTGTCCGCCGGATTGATGCGGATAATCGTCGCCCCGGCCACACCGATGTCGATGCCGCGAACCATCGTCGGTCCGGTCCAGACGTCGACAGTCGTCGGCGGGTCCACCAGCACATCGATGTCGAACGATTCGAGGATGCGATTGGGTAGGCAGCGGGTGTCGTCGCATCCACATTCGTCGTACAGAACGGGGATCGGTTCAGTGCCGCACTCGCGGTAGCGCACGCAGATCTGCAGAGTGCGCGGTGCATCGCCGCCGCCGCCGGCCTTCGCAGCGGCAGCCAACTTCTCCATCGACGGCAGGGTGCTGATGTCGATGCATTCGTGCTCGCGGACGACGATCTCGTGACCGCAGCAGTCGAGCGCAGTTCCGGGATCGATGCAGACGAATCGGTCGGTACAACCAGGCGTCTTGTGCTGCTCCACCTTCAGCCCGCACACCACACCCCATCCGTGCAGCCGCCGATTGTGATGACGCAACTTGTCGATCAGGTATTGCTGCTCGTCGGTGAAGTCGCGCTCCAACAGCAACTTGCCGGTGAAGAAATTGTTGCGAGTGAACGGTCCGATGTCGCACGCTGTGTCGCAGCCGCAGCCGCAACCGGCAGGATGATTCTCGTTCATCTGGGCCTCTCCTTTCTCACTCCAGCACCGCCGTGGTGCCGATCCGAGCTGTGGCGACGAGTGGTGCCGCCGATCCCGTGAGGACCGATGCCGGCCCGACGGGCGTCTCGCCGAGCGTGACGCCCCGGGGGACGCGGGCGATGACGGCGTCGAGACCGATCATCGATTGGAATCCGATCCGGAATCGCGGCTCGACGTATTCGACGATCCCGTCGGTGTGCGCCGGGGTTTCCATCGCGATCAACGACTCGACCATGTGCCGTCGCTCCGGGGTGCTGCCGGCCGACGCGGGCACGAAGACGGTGTAGCGATGGGCATAGACGTGGAACGGATCGCGCAGCGGGTCGGGCGTGCCCTTGAGCTGGGTGACGCCGACCTGTGCGCCGACACCGAGTTGGCTGCGATTGACGATCCGTTTGCCCCAGAGCACGGCTTGATCACCGAGACGGCTGGAACCTGCCTCGAGCCATCTCCGCAGTCGGTAATGCTCGAGAATCAGCGGTGGTGGGCTCCACGTCCAACGATGCGGTGGCGTCGGCGGACACGTCGGCCTCGGGGCACGGCAGCTGCACGCCTCGACATCGCATTGGCAGGCCTGCACCAACCGATCGAGCCCGAGGTACGTGACCAGGAGAGTCCAGAGGGCAAAGCGGGTACCGCGCAACGCGCCGAGTTCGGCGTTGCGGGCGAGCAGATCGCGACGCAATGATTCTGGAAGCGCGCGCGGCAACTGCACGCCGATCCACGACGCCAACCAATCGAGGAACGGCGTGGCAGCCGGATCGAACAGCGCGGCGATGTTGTCGATTTCGTGCTCGGTGTCGCGAAGCTCACGGTCGAACAAGGCAAGGAGCCGGTCGGTCAGGTCGGCACTTTGCGGCTCGACCCCGTACACCGCTGGCATGTACCGCCGCAGGCTGATACGCGGGAACTCGATCTCGATCTGACCGAGGCGCGGCGCGGTCGCGCCGTTGCCGGTGAGTTCCACCCGCATCCACAGATAGCGACCCGGCGTGCTCTGGATCAGGGCGTCCCATTCGTTCGGCTCATCGACAGCCGTGCACCGTTGACGGGTCTCCCACGTTCGCATCGCGAGTTCCTCGACCGGCAACTCGATGTCGGACGTCTGCGTCTCGATACCGACATTCGCGCCAGAAGGCACGGCGCCACGCAGGATCACGCGATGCCAGACACAATGGTCGATCAAGCTGTCGAACGGACCGAGCAGCGCGGTACCGAGCCGCTGGAACTGGGCAACGACCGGCTGAGCAACAAGCGTGATCGGTTCACCGCGGCCATCGACCACGAGGTCAGACGGTGGCAGGCACCATGTGCCGAGGTGGATGTTGCCGCTCGCGTCGACGACCTCTGCAGATGTTCGGGCGAAGCTGGTACCGAGCTCGCCGGCGATGTCGTCGGTGAGACCGGGAATGCGAGCAACCGTGCCATCGCGATCGACGCGATACGCATCCAGATCACCGGCGACGTACGCCGTTGCACCGTCACAGCCGATCGCGATGTGCGTACTCGCGCCGACACCGTCGCGGTGTCCGAGGTAGGTGCCGTGGCGCGAGAAGCGGTGCACCATCCCGTTGACGGAATCGACCACGTACACGTCGCCGCTGTCCCCAATGGCGACGCCGTCCGGGTGCCACGGGTTGGGTGCCGTTGCCGATGCCGGTGCCGACCACAGCGCGGCGAGCGACATCGTCGACAGCACGTACACAGCAACGCGCGCATTGCCGGCATCGCAGACATACAGCCGCCCGTTGGACACCGTGATGCCTCCCGGGGAGCCGAGCTGGCGTGGCCCACTGCCCTGCCCGCCGAAGCAGGGCACGGTCTCGAACCGGCAGCGACACGGATCGAACCGGCGCAGGACGAGCGATGTCGTATCGAGCAGCCACAGATCGCCGTCGCCACCCTCGGCCACGCGGCCGGCAACGTTCGCAGGAAGACGGAGACCACCGAAACTGCCGCTCGGTTCGGTCAGCCAACGCAACGCACCGGGCGCCTGGGCGAGGGTGAGCGCACCGTTGGTCAGCGCCGTGTCGCCGAAGGTCGGATCATCCGTGGCCAGCAGCGACCAGCCGAGCCGGCGATCGACGAGCAGCGAAGTCGGGTCGTGCGGCGGACGCGGGATCGCGGGCAGCAGCGAGCCGGTCATACGAACGCTCCCGTGGCAACGCGGTAGCCGACCGAGATGTCGTGGGCCACCGAGTACAGCAGCGCGCCGTCTCGGATGGGTACATCGCGACATTCGGGCGCGGCCTCGCCGTCGACGCTGACGATCAGGAAGTCGATGGATTCCACGTCGGCAACGGTGAACACCTGCTGGAACACCCGCGAGAACTTGATCGATCCGCCGAAGGGCCACCCAGTTCCGTCGTCTCCGCCGCGCAGTGGGTGGAAGTAGCGCAGCAACGTGTCATCGACCGCCGAGTGCACGGTTGCGAGGTCGGCGCCATCCGCGGCGACGATGCGTACCTGTACTCGCGCGAGTTGATAGGTCGGCGCGACTACGTACAGCTCAGTCGTCAACAGTCGTCGCGCGTCGAGGTACGCGCAGACGGTGCGCAGAGTGCCCTCGCTCGGCATCGGGTTCGGCGCGTCCGATTCCGGTACGACGACCACCGTGACGACGCCGGGAACCTTGATGCCGGGGTACTCGGGATGGAACAGCGGCAGGGCGCGGGCGCGGGCCACGCTTGCTGCCTGCTTGGACAAGAACTCGAAGTCCTCGACCGTGACTGCGCGGCACCGCGACCGAATGGCCGAGGGTGCGCGCAGTTTGGCTGCGTGGAGAGTCTCTTCGTCGCGTCCGCCGTAGCTCGGCACCACGTTGGTGACGCCGTTGTCGTCGATGCCGGCCACGGCGTTGCGCAGCGCGCCGAGATGTCCGGCCGTGACGTTGCCATGCGTACCGCCGCCGTAGCGGTACTCGGCGGCGACCACGTTGGCCCGCGGGTTGGTGGAGTTGGCGATCGGGATGGCCCCATGAAATCCGTCGCCGAAACGGATCTCGCCCGACGTGCGGTTCAACACGTAGTGCGGGTCGTTCGGTCCCGAGCCGAAGAAGTCGCTGACCTCGGTCCACACCTCGGCCCCCGAGCCCTGGTCGATCTCGAGCCGCAGGCTCGCCGTCAGTACGGGATTGTTCGACAGCTGGAACACTTGATCGCGTCGGCCGGTGCTGCCACCGAGCACTTCGTTGCGCACTGTCTCCATCTGGGTCAGACGCATCGTGTTGGTCCGGATCGCCAAGAGTTGCGGCGGTCGCTCGTACTGGCTCGTCTCGACCCGCGCACGGATCCAGTAGAGGCTCTTCGCTTCCCCGGGCATCACCGCGCGGGCGACCGCGTTGGCAGGTGTGCGGATGATGATCTCGCCAGTGCGGGTGAAGGCCAGAGAATCGTCCTTCATCGTCGCCAACGACACCCACTCGAATCCGGTCCAGCATTCCCAACGCAACGTGGCCGACGGATAGGCCGGTGTTGCGGGCAGTCCGCACGAGACCACCGAGCCGGAGCTGTCCTGCGTCGAGCCCCACACGAAGAAGGTGATGTCCGTCGCCGGGAACGGATCAGGTCCGTCGAATCCGATCATCAACGCTGAGTCCGTGTTCGGCGCAGGACCGAACGGCTGGAACCCGGTGGCCGCGGTGTTGGCACCCGTCACGGGCTGGCCCGTGGAGTAACCGTCGCAGGCCAACAGCGAAGCGATCCGTGCAGCCAGGCAGACGAGCGAGCGAGTCGCCTCGAAGACGAGTGGCGGTCCGCCGCCCGTCGTCTCGGCTGTCACCTGCGTGCCCGTCGGCACGATCGTCGTCAGCCCGGTAAACGTGGGCAGGACGGGGAAGGTGAGTTCGACCATCGCCGGTTCGCGCGGCTGCAGTTCGATCCCGATCAGCTCGAGGAACTTGAGCTGGTTCAGCTCGGGCACCTTGTTCATCCGGTAGGCGAGCATCTCGCCGAGCCACGCGAAGACCTGCAGCATCGTGATCCCGGGATCGCTGTCGTTGAGGTCGGTCCACACCGGCTTCCATTCCGGCGTGTAGCGCGAGATCCGGGCGCGCATCTCTGCAACGATCGAGTCGTAGCTGCGATCGTCGATCTGCGGAATGTGGTCGGCGAGCGGCATGTCTAACGACCTTCCGTGATGAAGAACGGATAGACCAGGTTCGACAGCGCGTTGGTGGCGCGCACGCGATAGTCGACGCGGATGAGCAACAGCGTTTCGTCGCCCTGGGCCGCGGAGGCGTCGACGCCGAGCACGTCGATACGCGGTTCGTGGCGCACGAGCGCTTTCCGTACAGTCGTCGCGACCGCGGCGATAGTGCCGGGATCGTTCGGGGCGAAGACAAGATCGTGGATGCCGCAGCCGAACGTGGGCAGCATCGGCCGCTCGCGCACCGAGGTGCTGAGGATCAAGAAGATCGACTCCTCGATCTTGCCCTCTTGACGGCTCTGCGCGATCTTGCCGCTCGGCGTCACCTCGATCGGAAAACGCCAGCCGATCCCGAGGAAGTCGCGTCCTGTCTCGTTGCTCATCAGACGAGCACCTTCTTCGCGCTGCCGTCGGCCGGGGTGTACGTCACGCGTCCCGTCTCGAGGTCGCCGACGATCACCACCGGCCGGCCGGGAGCAGGCGTGATCTCGATCCGCCCGTCGGGGTGCAGCACGACCGACGCACCCGACGCGTTGTCGAGCGTGACGGCAGCGCCGGGCGAATCGCGTTCGATCAGCAATCGTCCGATCGGACGCAGCACGGAGTCTTTCAACAACACGCGAGCCTGCGTTGCCTGATCCGGTTGCTCGTTGTCGCCAGCACCGATGGCGACGAGGTTGGAGTCGGTCACCGACGAAAATGCAATGTTGTCGCTCGGGGCGCTGAGCATGGCTTCGTCGGCGCTCTTGGCAACGAACCAGGCTCGAACCGAATAGATCGGATAGCCGTTGCTCGCCGTCGCGAACTGTGGTTTGCCGTCGCTGTCCTTGCTGCCGGCTCCGACGATGATGCCTCGCCACGGTTGCGCGTCGGCGGCGCTGTAACCCAGCTGCACAGCGGCCGGCCGCGGTACGACCGTCGCCGACTCGCTCTTCCACGACTTGGTGGCATCGTCCCAGATGTCCGGCGACAATCCCGGCGCGGCCTGGCGGTACACGAAGTACCCGAAGGCCGAGAGCGCATCGGGCCCGAGTGGCGCACCATCGAGCAGCACTGGTGCGACGCGCAGGTCGACCGGCTTCTCGTAGGCCGCGTTGGCGCCGACCTTGTCGGCGTTGAGTTGGGGCTTGGCGACGGTCAGCATCGGATCACCAGATGTTTCCTGCGCCAGGGGTGTACGACGAGCTGACCACCGAGGTGGCGATGAGAGTGGTGCACTGCACCACCCCGCTGAACGTGGCAATCGCGCTGTTCACCGCAACGCTGGCGCCCGTGCACGTCACCGAGGCCGAGTTGACCTCGCAACTGGACGTGGCATTCAGCGTCGCCGTCAGACACGTGATGTCGAGCGCGCCCGTTGGAGCGCTGACCGACACCCCGCCTGTGTCGGTGATGGTCACCGTCACCCCCGCCACGGTGCTGAGTTTGATCGAACTCGGCTGGTCGGAGATCGTGACCGAGGTGCCCGACGTCGTCGACAGTTTGATGTCCGATGTCGTGTCGCTCATCGCAAGTTGCTGGCCGTTGGCCGTCGTCAGCACCAGGTCGCCACCCGAGTCCTTCATCTCCAACTTCTGCTTGCCCTGGGTCACCAGCGTGATCCGCTCCTTGCCGCTGCGATCGTCGAACTCGAACATGTGCCCGCTGACCGTGCGTTGCCGGCGCACGCTCGCATCGATCCCGTCCGACGGCGGTACGTCGACCCCGTTGTGCAAGAAGCCGAGCACGAACGGGTGGTCGAAGTCGCCGAACTCGAATGCCACCAACACTTCGTCATCGATCTCGGGCATGTACCAGAAGCCGCGCGATTTGCCGGCCATCGTTCGCGCGATCGGCGCCCAACCACTCATCTCCTCGGCCGAGAGCCACGGGAACTGCACCCGGATTCGGCCCTCACCGGCCGGGTCGTCGATGTCCTTGACGAGGCCGATCACGACGCCGTTCATCAGGGCGACCCCTGCCGTCGTGCTCATTTTCCGCTCCCGAGTTCCTCGCGGCGACACGAGAAGGCCGTTATGTAACCGTCGTCGTCGATGGTGTGGCTGGTCTTGGTGACCATGTACATGCCGTTCAGGCGAGCGCCGAGCTTGTCGATCTTGACCATCTGCCCGGAACGCAGATCGGGCAGGCCCACCACCTTCACATCGGCGGTGACGATCTCCTTGGTCTGCGACAGCAAGATCGCGATCGCCCGTTCGCGTGCCTGGCAGTTCGTGAAGATGGGCTCGTCGACGACGATCTCCTCACGCCCGTCGCACGCGTTCAGCAGGCGGTGCAGATCCTTGTTGACGTTCAACCGTTCGTCGTCGATGGTGACCGTACGGGTGATCGGTGTCTTGCGCGTCCGGTGCCAGCCGCGCACCGTCACCGATTTCACCTGATTCGCAGTGGTGATCTTCGGCATGAACTCGATCAACGATGCGCCCCAAGCCAATTCGAACACGACCGGACGCAGGCTCTGACTCGCCTCCTGCGACGGGCCGAAGTAGAGCTGCCGCGGTTGGTTCTTCGACGCGTCGGCCTCCTGGATGAAAACCACGTAGCCGCGTTCGCGCGCCCGCTGGAACAAGAAGTCGATGTCGTACTGGTTGTGCTCGCTGATGATCGGGATCTGCTTTTCCTTGCCCTTCGCGTTGTCGTCGATGACGATCGGCAGCGGGAACCGCTTCTTGCCCTTGTCCGACCGCTTGCTGATGTCGAGCGCGACCTCGCTGTCGGTCTTGTCCGGCCACGTGGTCGTGTACTGCTTGCGGCGCAGCTGATGCAACACGTTCAGTCCGGTGACCTTCATCGTTGCGCCGCCATCGGCGAACGAGGGCTCCATCGTCGTGAACTGGCCCGTGAGCATCGTGACGAGATTGGCGCCGTAGCCCATCCGCACGGTGACCTCCTTGCCGCACGGTTCGAACAGCGTCAACCGCGGTTCGTCGGAGTTACCCTTCTGCAACTGCTCCTTGGTCTCCGAGCCGATGTACTTGAACTCGCGCTTGACCTCGTCCCAGTTGTTGATCGTCATCTTGAAGCTGTCGATGGACGAGATCGAGTCCTCGTACGTGATTTCGCGCACGTCGAAGAGCACATCTCGGGGAAGTCCTGCGCCTTCGATCTTGACCTCGAATCGCGGGACGTAGAACCCGGCTTGGCGTTGCGATTCGTCGTGCATCGTGGTGTTCTGCGTCGTGGTGGACAGTGGTGGCACGGCGATCTCCTCAGCGCAACGGCGGCACGAGCAGCGTCCGCCCTGGTTCGAGCCGGCGGGGGTCGTCGACGCCGTTTGTATCTGCGACGTGACGCCATTGCGTGGCGTCGTCGAGGTGCAGCCACGACACCATCGCGAGCGTCTCGTGGCGCTCGACGACGTGGGCCTGGCTGTGGTCGGGTGACGACAGTTTCAACTCGTCGAGCTGGTCGTGCAACGTGCGGTACTCGTCCATCGAGATCGTCAACAAGGCCCGCAGTGGGGTGCCCTCCGGACTGAACAGCTTGAACTGTTGCTTGACCTCGGTCACCACTCCTTTGAACTCCTGACGACGTTGACTGCCGTACATGTCGGGCAGTGAGTCGCCTGGAAAGTTCTTGCCCCACTTGAACGAACAGATCGGCGGCGCGTGCGTGTTCGGATCGATCTTGACGAGTCCGTAGAACGGATCGGTCTTTGTCGTCACGCTTTCGGCGTTGGCACCAGTGCCGTGTTCGGTCGTGTCGAAGAACAGATCGACGGTGAGGGTCTCGGCTTGATTGCGCACGAATTGCTTGAGCGGCGCGTCCAGACCGGGAATGGGGATCTCGGCGATCTTGGGCTTCTTGTCGAACACGAGTGAGTTCGGGTTGTACTGCACCGGCAACTCGTTCAGCGGCTTGGAGTCGCCCGACGACGTGAACACCGTGAACACCGCGTGCTGGAGCGGGGTCACGACCGACCGCCCTGGCGTTGCTGCTCGACGATCGAACGCAGATCGATGTCCGCGCGGAGCACTCGTTCGCTGCGATGCCGGTCTTCCATCGCCCGCAGAACTGCACGCACGATTCGGTCGAGTGCAGCCGGCGTGAGGAGCGCGTCGCTGTCGATGGTGTCGACGCGGCTGTGCATCTCGTCGATGCGCACGTGCATGCTGGCCATCAGACGTCCAGTCCGATCAGACCCGCGCCGAGCTTCAACACCGACAGCTGCCACAGCCCCTCGTGGGCGATCTCCAACGATTCGATCGCGACCTCGTTGCCCATAGCCTTCAGTGACGGTCCCTGGAACTTCACCGGAAGCCCTCGTTTGAAGGTCCACACATTGTGCGGAATGTGCTTTTCGTCCATCAGCACGATCAGGCCGTCCTTACGCTTGACCTTGCCTTCACCGAAGTCGTAGAGCCAATCCCAGCCGCTCTGGGAGACCCGTGACACGCCGCGCTTCAGCGTCAGGTTCTCCCACGTGATCCGGGTCGGGAAGCGACGCTCGGTGTCGTTCTCACCACCCTGGTGGAACTTCTCGGTTTCCATCGACATGTCCAGTCCGGTGCACTCCGAGAAACCTCCGAACAACACATCGCCGGCAAGAGAGAACGCTGCCGATTTGAGCAGCGCGCTGGGGCTGGACGTCTCGACGATCATGACGAGGAAGTTGTGGCTGAGCGGGGGGTCCAGGCGGATGCCGGTCAGACTCTGCAACGGCTCGATGAGGGCCACGTCACACCCCCATCGCCACGGTGCCGAACGAACCGGCGCCATCGGTCACTTCGAGGCTGTCGCGCACTCGTCCGACACGCAGGACCACGAACTCGAACGGCTTGACGGGCGCGAGGCCGATCTCGATCACGAGCCGACCGAGTTCGCGCTCGGCTTCGGGATTGTTGTCGAGGTCGCAACGCACGAAGAACGACTCCTCCGGCGTCGCCCCGGCGAACAGGCCGGCGCTGTGCAGGCCGAGCAGGAAGATGGTTACCGCCATGCTCGCTCTGGCTCTCGTCAGCGTGCCGTTCGGTTCGAAGACCGCCCACTGCAGGCCTGTCTCGAGCGCCTTCTCGATCATCGTCACCACTCGGCGAACGTTGATGAACCGCCAGTCCGGATCACTGCTGATCGTGCGCGCACCCTGGACACGAAGCCCCCGACCGACCGCCATCCTGATCGCGTTGACACCGATCTCGTTGAGCGCTGCGTGCTGCTCGTCGTTCATGCCCGCCGTCGCGTCCAACGCCCATTCCAGGCGCTGGTTGGCCGGCGCCCGATGCACCCCCCGATCGAGATCCGTCGCGGCAACGAGCCCGGCGACGTGGCCGCTCGGTGGGACGTTGCGAATCGTGCCCGTCGACGGTTGCAGCGGGTCGAGGACCCTGATCCACGGGAAGTACAGGGCGGCGAACTGCGAGTCGAAGCGCGAACGCCACTCGGTCACGGCTCGTGTTCCGAACATCGGATTCTGGACTGCGTCGAGTGGAGCATCGAGCAGTGCAAAGCGATCGCGTAGGTGCTCGCACTGTTGGATCATCTCGGCCTGTATGCGGTACAGCTCCGCATTCCCGAACGTCGGCGGTAGCTCGCCCGGTTCGCTGTCGATGGTCACGAAATCGGGCGCAGGTGCTGCGCCGCAACGTCGCGTGACACATGGATCGGGAATGCAGGGCGGCGGTGCAACGATGGGATTGAGCCCGACCGGCCGGACCTGCGCGTCGGGCACCGCAAGCAACGCGACCTCGCCGATGCTCTCCAACACGCGCAGTCCGCGTCGTTTGGTTGCGACGGCCATCGGCCCGTCGTCGACAGCGATCGGCTCGCCGATGAAGTCACCGACCGCCAGCGAGGTGAGCCCGTCACGGCCACCTCGGAAGGGCAGGTTCGCGAACGGATCGACGGCGATTCCAGTCAGATCGATCGGGTCGGTTCGGATGTCGTCGACCACGATCGGCTCGGGCGCAACTGGAATCACCGCACCGGAGGAGCGATCCTCGGCCCACACCCGGAGGGCGAGGCGAGTCGGTGCATAGTTGTCGCTCTCCGGCACCATCGTCAGGCCGTCGTAGACCCGGACGATGCGTGCCGCCTGGGAGACGATCGCGGTGTACTCCACACTCTGCAGCAGCACCGGCCGACCGGGATCGAACTCGGTCAGCGGCGAATCGTAGGCAAGACGTCGGCGCGCATCGGGATGAACCCAATACACACGACGCTCGTGCGGATCGACTCCGGAGATGACCCGCCAGGTGGTTGGTCGGCCCGATTGGCTGAGCCGCACATGGGTTGCCCGGGCGATGTGGCTGAGGTCAGTGACAGTGGACCAGGCGCCGTCAGCGTTCGTCGTGGTGAGGTACGTCTGTGCCGGATTTCGTTCGCGAAACGACACCGCTAGCAGGTTGCCCCACGTCCCTTCGCTCGACGCGCTCACCCGCCACACCGAGCCGGTCGCCGACGAGACCTCCACCGTCGCCGCCGTGGCGCCGGTTGCCGGGTCCTTGGCCGCGACGCGCACCACCCAGCAGCGCCGGCCGCCGTTCTCGAAGAATGCGCGAACTGCGTAGGCGAGGTAGCCCGCACCCGAGAACTCGCCGAACCAGGTGCTGAACTGCCGCCACGATTCGATGGGGACTGCCGTATCCACCGGACCGCGCGACGCGATGCCGACGAAACCGGTGATGTCGGTGCGGAACGGCGTGACCGGCAGAGCGCCAGCATCGACGCTCTGGTAGTACACCCCGGGCGCACCGTAGCGAGACACGACTCAGGCCACCTCGAGCGTGATGTCTTCGACGACGAGCTCGACGCTCTCGATCGCTATTTCGTTGCCGGCGGCATTCATCGTCGGGCCTTCGATCTTGTTCGGCCAGGCGTTCTCGAAGTTCCACCGCAGCACGTCTTGGCGCGCCTCGTTCATCAGGATCACCGATCCGTTGCGGCGATCGGCCTGCCCGGTGGAGATGTTGCGGTACCAATCCCACAGCGTCGTGTCGGCGACCATGCCACGCTTCAGGGTGATCGGTCCGTAGCTGCGAAGACCGGGCAACTTGCGCACGGTGAGGGGCAGGTCGACACCGGTCCGGTAGTCGGCCACCTGTCCTGTCGACGTCAAGCCACTCGCATCGCTGAACGCGGCGACGGTTGTGTTGTCGATCTCCAGCCGGAAGTTGAAAGTGCGGAAAGGGTCCATGCGGACGTCGCTCATGGCGGGCCTCCTTACGAGTCGGAGTGGGCGGTCCAGAGACCGATGCGGACGATGACGAATTCGGCGGGCTTCACTGGAGCGACACCGACGACCACGATCAGCTGACCGTTGTCGATCTCGGTCTGGGTCATCGTCGTGCGGTCGCACTTGACGAAGAACGCTTCTTCCGGCTTGGTGCCTTCGAGCGCGCCGTTGCGCCACACGACCGTGAGGAAGTTGGCGATCGTGCGGCGCACCCTCGCCCACAGCGGCTCGGCATTGGGCTCGAAGACGACCCATTGCAGGCCCCGGTCGATGGAGGCCTCGATGAAGATCAGCAGCCGGCGCACGTTCAGGTACTTCCAATCCGGATCGCTGCTAATCACACGGCCGCCGTAGACCCGGATCCCACGGTTGTGATCACGGAAGTCGCGGATCACGTTGATGTTGACCGGATAGGGATTGAGGACGTCCTGCTGTTCCTTGTTCAGCTTGCGCCGCAGCCCGGTGATCCCGCGCAGGACTTCGTTGGCCGGCGCCTTGTGCACCCCGCGGTCGATGTCGGTGCGGGCGTACACGCCGAGCACGTGTCCGGTCGGCGGGACTGCGTAGTCACGGACGTTCGAGGAGTTGGCCGGGAACGGATCAGGGATCGACAGCCACGGATAATACAGCGCGGCGTACTTGGTGTCGAACTGCTGGCGCTGGTTCTGCGTGTCGGAGATGGTGTCGTTGGGTTCGGGCACGCTGTCGAGGACAGCGAAGCGATAGCGCAGCAATTCGCAGTGGTCGATCAACGCCTGTTGCGCAGAGACGCTCACCCGTCCTGGCAGGCCGACGATGCTGATCTGCTCGACGTTGCGAAGGCACTGCAGACCTGTGCGCAGATCGGGGTCGGCGTTGTCCATGCCGATGTATGCGGCATCGGTCATCATCGGAATCGCGTCGAAGCCGGCAACCTGCTCGAGCCTCAGCCGCGCGGCCCGCTGCTGACCCGTCGGCAGGATGTCGATCAGGGTTTCCGGCCCGAGCCGCACGCCCTCCTGCTCGCCCTGATCCTTGGCGAGATCGTGCACCCTGATGTACAACGACGAACCTTCTGGGCGACGATCCCAATGCCGCAGCGGTCCGTTGCGATCGCCGATGATGGTCGCGACGTAGTTGCTGTGCCGTGGATCGAGCGAGAGGTAGCGGAAGACTTCGAGGTCGATGACCTGATCGTCGCGAGACGGCGTGGACGGATCCGGTTGGCGCAGGAGGCGCACCGTGATCGAGAATTCGCGAGAGCGGACGACGGCACCGATCACCTGTTGCCCGACCGCCAACCCAGCACTCGCGAGTGTGATCGTGAAGTTCGCCGTGCGGTTGATCGCCGACACCTTCACCGGCGCGCCGAGCGAGGTGTTCGTGGCCGGATCGAAGATCTCGAGCACCGTGCCCGGTTGCACACCGGCTGCAGACCCAAGGCGGATCGTCGTCGCGTTGATCACCGTGGCGAGCGTCGTGCGGGCAACGAGACCCGCTGCTTCGTCCTCGACGCTGATCCGCAGACGGTTGCCCCACTCGCCGGCGTCGAGTGCCTCGACATCGAGCAGCGCCTTGCGCCCGACGACAGCCGAACCGGCCGGATGAGCGCGCGCGACGGCACCCTTGAGGGACACCATCTCCGGGCTGTTCGCGCCCGTGAGTGGAGTCGCGTTCGCGGCCAGCGTGTGGAAAAGCACGTCGTTGCTCAGTGTTGTCACGCGGATGAGATCGCCGGCCACGAATCCGTCTCCGTCGGTCGAGTACAACTCGGTGTCGCCTGCGACTGCGCCTATGGCGAGGACTGTCGCCTGACGGCCAGCGGTTGGAGCCGGCGTGCCGAGTTGGACAACAGGCGTAGAAGAGGGCGTGTCGGCCGCGAGCGCTGGACCGACAACGACGCTGCCGGCATCGGGGGCGAGCGGCGACCGCGGCGGAGCGCCGCTGACCGTGACTATCTGTGCCGCCAATCCGCTGCCGACTTGGAGGAGCGATCCGACGACGATACCCATCCTGCGGGCGAGTGCGAGCACCGACTGACCGGCCGCCGCGGCGGCCGTCGTCGTCGTACTCGCCGGGGTGACCGTCGCGCCAATCGCATGAGGGTCGGTGAGCGCCGGCGTGACGACGAGTGTGTCGGTCGAGGGGTCGATGCTCTGGATGGTCACCTGTTCAGGTGTGCCTGCCGCATCGATGGTGATCGGCTGCCCGACCACCAGACCAGATGTTTCGTCGGGCTGAAGGGCGAGCGTCGTATCGGTCGCGACGTTGGCAGCGGACAGCGAACGCGCTGCGCCGATCGTGACCGCTTGGACCAACGATCCCGGCGCGTACTCACCGCCCACCCTGCCTTCGATGGTCAGCCGACTGAGTTCGCCGATGCGACGCACCTCTCTCGTCGGGTCCGTGCCGACGCTCACGAGGTTCGTCCGCGTGTCGAAATTCCCACCGCGATTGTCCACGAAGAACAAACCTCCGGCAGGCGCTGTCTGCAACGTTGCCGTGCCGACAGGCGCGCCCGTCAAATCCATTCGATGAACCGTGAGAACTGGATTCGAGGCGTAGGCCATCACCAATGGCGCGTCGAGGTGGACGCGGACGGTCGAGTCGGTTCCGCTGACCACGGTCCGCTCACGGGTGGACACGATGATTCGGTACTCCTCACCCCCTGCCGGCCCGAGCTGCAGGCACTCCTTCGGCAGTAGCAGAGCCACATCGGCGGTCGTGCCGCGCAGCACGAACTCGGTGTCGCCGGCCTGCACATCGGAAACGAGCGTGAACGTGTCGGGGAACACAGCCGGCGCGAACTCGGCGACTGGGTCGCCTTTCGGATGCGATCGCGACAACGGGAGATCAACGGCCACCAGCACCGTTGCCGCGACGGGCCCGCCGTCGACCTGTCGATACTCGGCGACGCCGCCGTCGCCGATGCGAATCCAATCGTCGCCGGCCAGACCGGACGGCAGGGTGACGAGAACGGGCTGACTCACCGACGATCCCGTTCCCTCGCTGATCGGGCGGAGGACGCGCGTACTCACCGACGTGACGGCACCTCGGTCGAACAACGGCGACGCAGCTTTGGCCGCTGCGTCGTGCGACACGCGCACGAGGTAGACGCGTTTGCCGCCGTTGGTGAAGAAGCCTTCGATGGCATGCGGGAGGAAGCGGTGGTCGGCGAAGGTGTCAGCGCGCAGCTGCCCACCGAACCAGCGCACGAACTCACCCATGCCGGTGATGAGAACGGGCACGTTCGTCGGACCGCGCTCGGTCACGCCGACCATGCCGGCCGTGCTCGTGCTCACTCCCTCGATTGGTTTCGAGCCGGTGTCCGTCTCCTCGACGTACACCCCCGGAGCCAGATATTCAGGCATTGGTTCCTCCCACGGTCATGCGTGTCAACTCATCGTCAGTGGCACCGCTGCCTCAGCGGCGCGTCGGTCGGGTGTGCAGCGCAGTGGGCCGGCTGTCAGGGCTCCTGCCTGGGCGCGAATCTCAAGCGCGGCGACGCGGCCGAGGAGCGGGAACCGCCCGTATCCGGCAGCGTCGGTGGCGATTGCGTATGGCCGAGCGGTGCGATACTCCATCGCCGCGCCGCCGCCGCTGACACTGACGAACTGAGCTGCGGCAAACGGTGCGACGGTGTCGACGAACAACGTCACGTCACCGGACTGGGCGGTGTCTGTCAGCAGGGCCGTCGGTGGTCCGAGTGCCGCCACCGTCATGCGGGTTGCGTTCGCACCACGCCCATGGCCGTACTGCAGGGCAAAGCGCATACCGAGTGTGGCCGGCGATTCCGGGTCCGAAGGTCCGCTGATCGATGTGACCTCGACGTGCTCGGCGCGCTCGGCAACACCGTGATCGAAGCCGATTACGTCACCGACGACGATTCCGCCTGTCCGGCTGACCATTACGCTGCTTTCTCCCGGAGACACTGCGCCGACAAGCGTGCGCGGTGGTTCGAGTACCTGGGTCATCGTCACCCGCGTGACGACCGCGCCAACGGGGCGGACGGCCGAGACCTGCGGTGCGAGAGCGATCAGATCGGGCGGCGCAGCGGCCCCTGTCAGCCCGGCGAGTGTGCGCCAGATACCGGTGACCGAGACGACCGCGTTCGGCACGGGCGCAGACACGTCGAGCGCATCGAGTTTCGTCGTGCGGACCACGAGGCTCACCGGCGTGCGCCGCAACGCCACGGTGCCCAACTCCACGCCGGCGAACGTGTTGGGGAAGCTGCCCTGCGGGATCAGGCTCGGCTTCACGGCGAGCGGGACGAAGCCGTCTGCGATGAACACGGCGTCCACGTCGTACGGCTGCATGTCGAGCCGGGGGAAGACGCGCACCGGTTCACCGACCAGCCCGCAGACACCGAACGGGCCGGCCTTCGGGAGCACGCCCGTCGATGGACCGGCCAGCGAGCTCGTGATTCGAACCCTTGCCGAGACCGGTCGACCGGACAGCTCGTCGACGAGATGCACCAGCAGGAGCGACTGACGGATCGCCCCGCGCCTCTGACGGTCGTCGAGATCGACGATCTGCGGATCGACATCGAGGTCGATCACGGTTCGAGCCATGGGTCACAGAGCTCCGACTCTGATACCGGTGTCGACCACCGGTACACGAACGGGTGGACCGAGTTCGGGCTCCGCGTCGATGTCGACATCGATGACCGTCGCCTCGTACGTCAGCGATGTGGAGTAAGGGGCCTCGAGCGAATCCCAGATCCGCGACAGCTCGTCGACCGTCAGAGATTCGAAACGCATCGTGATCATCCCGTCGGTGCCCGCGAGATCATCGGACAGATCGGTGCCGTGAAGTTGGGGTCGGCTGTGGAAGCACTGCAGCACCTTGCCGAGGATCACCTGCTCGGTCTCGAGGGCATCGTCGGTCGTTGCCGCGGTGATCGGAGTGATGAGGTAATGGAGGCGAACCGGCAGCGGCACCGGCCGGAGCAGGTTCGGACTGATTCGCTCTGGCGGCCGATTGAGCGTCGCTTCGTCGCGCACGATTCGGTAGAGCCACACGGAAACGCCGCGCCGCTGACCCGTCATCTGTGTCGGAGTGTTGAGGTACACGCGCATCGTGCCGCCTACTCCGAACAGAGTCTTGGTGCGGGAATCGGCCTCGAGTCTCGATTGGAGCACGTCGGCGATCGTGCGGCTGGCGGCGCGCAGCGATGTGATCATCGCGTGTACTCACCGGCTGCGGTCGACCGGATTGGCGTGTGCATGGATGGCATCATGCGCTGACCGCGTTGTGCGCGACGTCGCGCTTCGCGTCAATCGTGCGTCAACGCCTCGACGCGCGACCGATCGACGAATCCGGACTGCAGGCGACATCGACGAGCTGCTGCAGCTCGACAGACGGCTGCAACTGCAGCGCATCCGCGAGCAATGCACGGTAGAGCGCTAACTGGCGGCGAGCCTCGCTGAGGTTGCCCTCCGCGAGATGAGCGGCGATCAACGCGGCGTGCGCGCTCTCGCGCAGCGGCTCGGCCGCGACCGCCGCCTGGCCGGCGTCGATCGCTTCGGCGTGACGATCGCAGTGCGTCAGTCGGCGGCACAGTGCCTCCAAGGCATGACAACGCATTTGGCGCAGCCGCTCCCGCTCGAAGTGAATCCACTCCTCGTCCCAATCCGGCAGCAGGTCACCGCAGAACGCATCGGGGCTCGCCGTTCCATCGATCGTCGGAGGAAGCGAAGCCACACCCGGGTTGATGAGTTGTCGAGCCTGGTAGGTCAGCTCGGACAGATCCACCGACACGTGGTCGCCGAGGGCGATGTAGTTCCCGTTGACCTGAACCACGTCGTCGACGAGTTGACGGATCTTCCAAAGCGCCGTGCGCAAATTGGCCGCAGCCTTGGCATCGGTGGTGTCGAGCCACAGCGACACTGCCGCCGTCGAGCGCAGTTGCGGCCGCTCGCGCACCGCCAGGAACGCCAGCAGGCGTTGCGCGTAGACCGGCGGGATCAGCAACCGCTGGCCCACGCGCAGCTCGAAACCACCGAGCACGCGAAGCCGAGTCGCCGGCACAGCCACCGGGCTCGGCGGGGCCGCCGGAGCCGCAACACGGACCAACCGGTGAGCCAACCGGAAAACATCTGCACCGTTGCGACTGCGGTCGAGAACCGCGCCGCGTCGTGTGTGGATCACCATCTCCACACCCTCCCATCAATTGGGCCCCGTGTTCACTACGAGAGGCCAACGTAACACCCTACGCGTCAACAGATCGTCAACAATCAGCGTTGATACCAACGATTCATTGATTCTCCGATGACGCTGGAACGACGTTACGACAACTGGCTCAGGTCGATCCTGAGTGGATCGAGACGCTCACTCCCCCGCACGACATGATCAACATCGTCATCCGCGCGTGGTACGAACGTCAGCAGCTTCGAGTACGGATCACCTTCGACGAGGCCGACGCCCGGAACCCCCGTTCGGTCGTCACCGACTCGGTCGAGGACGCCTGCCGGATCATCACCAACCTGATCGAGTCGAAGCGCCTAAACCATCCGCCCTGACTGGCCTGGATCGTTCGCACTGGCCGCGTCCCACTCGAACCGTTTTGTGCTCCCGAAAGGATTCGAGAGGACCGAAGTTGCTCGTGGTACTACCCGAACCGACGCCGGGGTCATCACCGACGTGACCACGGGCGAGCTCAGGATTGTTCCCCAATCCATAGAGGGTCTTCTCGGTACGGCTGCGGCGGTGATCGCCACGATGACCGCCGGCCAGAGACGGACAATTCCGTCGACTACGACGCCGGTATCCGCTGAGGACCCGGACCCGGAGAACGGAGTGGAGCAGAGTCATTTGGTGACCACCGTGCCACCATCGTCGTCTTGACAGACGCTCGCGCCCGACAGGCCACCACGGGAATGATTCGATGTCGATGCCGATGCCGGACGGGCGACGACGACGACCAATGCGAGCACTCGATATCGCCCGAGAATCCTTCGGCGCGCATCCTGACGAACACCCTGGTTCGGCCCTTCTGCCGATTCCCGCCTCGCCGATTCGAGGACGCCCGTATGCGCCTACTTGTCCGGGGGTCAGTGAGGATGCGGGTCGTCATGCGCTGCTTTTTCTGTGAGCTCGACGGTCGTATCCGCTCGTCATTCGAAGTCGAGGTCGATCATCCTGTACTGCGGGTCATCGACTGGGCGCTGTAGCCGTTGTCCGCGCACGCCGGCTGGGGCGGTGTCACGCTTGCCCACAACGTCAGATCTCCGGCCGGGGTCGACGCAAATACTCGAACAAGCCGAGGCCGCTGGAGCAACGATCGGTCGGCGCGGCGCGCCCACGTTCCGGGGCGGCTACTCCGGCGTGTTCATCGACCCGGATGGCCACGCGTGGGACGTCGCCCACAATCCGAGGTGGATCGTTGAACACGATGGTCCGTCTGCCTTCAGTGAGAAGCGTGAAACGCCATGCGGATGCGCAGTCTGTGCGCGGCCGGGGATCAGCCGATGCGTTCTTTCTGGACCGGGTGTAACGCGTGCCCCGGAACACTGCTGCTCGCGTACACGGGTGGCGCTCGTCGCCGCCGGGGTGCAGGATGAGTCGATGAGCCGCCGACGTGATCCCGAGCGCAGGCACATCGTCGTCATCCGTCATGCCAAGTCGAGCTGGGACGATCCGTCGGTCGCTGACCACGACCGGCCGCTGTCCAAACGCGGCCGCAATGTGCTCTCCCGGCTGCGCGAACACATCGAGAATCTCGAGCTGCGCCCCGACCTCGTCATGTGCTCGAGCTCGCGTCGGACCCGCGAGACGCTCGACGGCATCCGTGCGGCGCTCGGTCGAAAGGCGCGTGTCGAGTCGGACTCACTGCTGTACGGCGCGGGCGCCGAGCAGCTGGTCATCGAATTGCGACGCCTCGACGATCAGGTCAGCACCGTGTTCCTGATCGGACACAACCCCGGGGTTGGCGACCTGGTGGTTCTTCTCGCCGCCGCTCCGCCAACCGGCGGGGCCGCGATCGACACGTTCCCGACCGCCGCGGTCGCGGTCCTGTCGCTGACCGGGCCATGGAGCGCGCTGCAACCGGCCTGTGCCTCACTCGACAGCTTCTGGGCGCCGCGACAGCCGCGCTGATTGACGTTTCCGGCATGGACCTCACGACGATGAGCGCACGCGTCGCGCGCGCGTGTCCGCGCGCCTCGCCACAGTGCGGCCCGACGACCGTCCTCATGTGGTGCCGTGCTGTTTCGTCCTGATCCTCGGGGGGTTACCGGGACGCTGTTCTCGTCGGCCACCGCCCTGGGCGCCTTGTCGGAGCGAAATAGCGCTGTTGTCTAACACCCACGTCATGTATAGTTGGGCGCAGGGAATGACCCGATCAACAAGGGGAAGTATCACCATGCCTTCGAGAGCTCTCGATTTTCCGGTGTTCGATGTCGACAACCACATGTATGAGACTCCGGCAGCGATGACCAAGCACATCGATCCGAAGTTCAAGGGGGTCATCGACTACGTCGACGTCGAAGGCCGCACCAAGATCGCGGTGAAGGGTCGTGTGAGCGAGTACATCCCGAATCCCACCTTTGCGAAGGTGGCGGCGCCGGGGGCCCAGGAGGAGTACTTCAGGAGCGGTAACCCCGAAGGCAAGTCGCGTCGCGAGATCCTGGGCAAGGCGATGGTTGCGCCGCCTGCGTTTCGCGAGCCTGGTCCGCGGATCGAGTTGATGGACGAGCAGGGTATTGATCGGGCGCTGATGTGGCCAACACTGGCGAGTCTTGTCGAGGAGCGTCTGCGTGACGACCCGGACGCAATTCATGCCATCATTACGGCGCTGAACCGGTGGATGTACGAGCACTGGACATTCAATTTCGAGGACCGCATCTTCCCGACGCCGGTGATTACGCTGCCGAACCTCGACAGGGCGATCGCCGAACTCGAGTGGGTGCTCGAGCGGGGGGCGAAGGTCATCCTCATCCGTCCGGCGCCGGTGCCCGGCGTCAACGGCATGCGCTCGTTCGCTCTCCCCGAGTTCGACCCGTTCTGGGAGCGGGTCGAGGCGACCGACATCGTCGTTGGTATGCATGCGAGTGACAGCGGCTACCAGCGGTACATGAACGATTGGGAGGGCGTCACCGATGAGATGAAGCCGTTCGTCGGCCAGACGGGCTTCGGCGCGATCGTCGGCCACACCAGCCGACCGATCATCGACACCGTCGCTTCGGCCATCGGTCATGGGATGTGCTCGCGGTTCCCGAAGTTGAAGATCGCGTTGGTCGAGAACGGTTCCGGTTGGGTCCGTGGTCTGCTCGACACGATGGCGTACGCGTATCACATGGCCCCGGATGCCTTCGCTGAGAACCCGGTCGAGGTGTTCAAGCGGAACATATATGTTCACCCGTTCCACGAGGAGAACCCGAAAGGCCTCGTCGAACTCGTCGGCGTCGACCATGTCCTGTTCGGTTCGGACTATCCGCACCCTGAGGGTCTGTCCGACCCGATCACCTTCGTCGACGACCTCACCGGCCTCGACACCGAGAGCGTCGCCAAGATCATGGGCGGCAACCTCGCCCGCATCATGAAGGTTGACAACACCCGTGTCATCTGAGCCAGTGTCACCACTGCTACAACGAGAAGTTCGACTTCTACGCCTTGAGCAGATTCGAGGACGTGGAGCGGTGCTCGGTCGACTGGCGCACCTACATCTCCGGCCGTCGACGTGCGCGTCAGCGAGCATGGCCATCACCTCGACTGTGACATCGTCATCGGGTGCGTACCAACAACGCCGGGCCACGACACCGATTGCGGCAACCCACTGACGAAATGACCTCAACGACCAGACCATGATCGCCCAGCACGCGCTCGGCTGAGCGCTATACCAACAGTGCGCCGAGTTCTTCGATCTCCATCACGGTATGGATGCCGAGCGCTTCGATGCGATCGGTTGCGTCGACGGGAAGGTCGCCGCCCTCGTCTTCATTGAGCAGCCCCCCGAACACGACGGTGCCGTCCCATTGCTCGCGCGAGAGCGCGTCGCGCAGGCGCCGGGCGACGGTGAGCGCAGCCCCGTTGTAGACGCCCATGATGACGGCGTCGGCGTCCTCGTCCGAAGCGGCGCGGGCGATGCTCTCGGGCGTGGAGTCGGCGGGCAGGATGATGACCTCACAACCCGAACGGGGCAGTGCCCGTGCGAGTGCGTCGCGGACCACGTCGTGCACCTCGAGCACGGCGAGCACCACGCGCTGGCCATCGAGGCGCGGCAGCGACCGTGCGACTCGCTCGACGAAGCCCGACATCAGCCCCGCTTTCCACGGTTCGAGCCGGCCAACCTGCGTGGGCGCAGCGAGGTTGACGCGGTCGAACAGCTTGGCCGGCCCGACGCGGCGCATCGCGAGCAGCAGCGCGGCCGGATCGTTGAGATCGACACCGTCGTCGGCGAACAGACGCAGCGCCCGGTCACGGTAGGAGATCGCGTAGCCAGCACAGTCTGCGGCGAGAGCATCGAGGCGGCCCCAGTCGAAGAGGTCACCCGAACGCCGCGCCTCGTGTTCGATCTCGCGGGCGAGCAGATGCACCTCGACGATCTCGGCCGCGCTAGGGATCCGCTCGGCCTCGGTGAGGGGCGTGATGGCAATCGCGTGACCCGTCGGCCGGTGTAGTTGGGTGGCGACGTCGACCAACACCGACGTGGCCAGCACAGCGCGATTGTGCTCGGGGTTGCCTCGTACCATGTCGACCGTGTTGCCATAAACCATCGATCCGACCGAGTCGCCGCCGCGGATGTTGTCGAGCGACAACCCGAGCACCGCACGATGGAGCGGCTGGTCCACGAGGCCCCCGAACGCATGGGCCAGGCGGACGCCACAGAGTGTTTCGGCGACGTGCAGTTCGAGCGCGCCCCAGCCGACGTAGGCACCGTAGTGGGGAAGCTGCATCGCCACGCCATCGTCGAGATTCGAGTGCATCAGTGCACCGCGATAGCGCAGAACCGACATCGCGCCGAGCGCGCGGACCGTCGCCTCGGTGAGTTCGACATCGTTGACCCCGGGCCATTCGTAGGTGAAGTACTGGCTGAGGTTGCCGATGGTGGTTGCCCCGGCGGACAAGGCGGCAAGAGCGTTGGCGAAGCCGTTCGGCGCGCCGATCATGTTGTCGCCCATGTGCGGCTGCACCGGCGCTGCTTCACCGAGACGGACCCATTCGTCGTCGGCGATCATCGGTCCGGTCTCTTTGGGGAAACCCTCGCGAGCGTATGCGGGCATGCCCATCGCGCGAGACAGGCACAGTCCGTAACGTTCGAGCGTGAAGCCGCGGTCGGCGAGCGAAGCATGGACCTCGCGTAGGGCGTGCTCGGTAGAGGGCCAGTCGGCGAGGCCGATGTGCGCGTGGTACGAGATGCGCCCGCGGGCCTTCGCGCGTTGCTTGTACGCCACCTCGTTCGCCACGTCGTTGACCCTGCAGAACCAGCTCTGGCAGGGCACGATGCCTGCGGCAGCGATGCGACCCTCGTCGAGCAGTTCCTTGCCAACCAGCATGATTGGATGCTACTGCTGGTAGCCGATGTCGCGTCAGCCCTGATCGACGGCATGCACGCGCAGGTCGCCAAGCGAGGCGCATTCCAGCGCTGACAGGTTTGTGGCCGCGAGGGGCAGTGGTTCGACACCATGATCTACGGGATGCTCCGCACCGAGTGGACCTCGACCCATCGGAGTTGACGACCTCATCTGCGACATCGCCTTCCCGCTCGGACAGACCCAAAAGGCCTACCACCCCGTGCAACCGGCTTTACGAAGCAGTTCGCAACCAACAACGTAGCACTTGTGCTATCATGTCGGGATGACCACCGTAGGCCTCCGAGAACTTCGCCAGGACGCGTCTGACCTCGTGCGACGGGTCGAGGACGGAGAGGAGATCGAGATCACGGTCGCTGGACGTCTCGCCGCTCGGTTGGTGCCGGCGGCTCCGCGGCGATGGCAGAGATGGGTCGACATCGCTGACCTGTTCGCCGGCCGACCCGACCCGGACTGGGAACGCGATCGTGACCTGATCGATCAGTCCGTCACGAACCCGTGGGAGCGCGACGATGAAGGCGATTCTTGACACCAGCGTGTTGCTCGCCACCGATGTGCCCGAGCTTGAAGGGGAACTTGCGATCAGCGCCGCCTCGCTCGCGGAGTTGCACTTCGGTGTGCTCGTCACTGCTGACGCGGCGATCCGGGCGGAGCGCTTGCGACGGCTCTCGGACCTTCAACGCAAGTTCGACGCACTTCCGGTCGACGACGAGGTGGCGGTCAGCTATGGGCAACTCGCTGCCGCAGTCGCTGGCACCGGCCGCCAACCGCGCTCGCGGGTGATGGACCTACTGATCGCAGCGACAGCGCACGCCCACGGTGCCCGCCTCTACACCCGCAACGCGGCAGATCTCGTCGGAATGGAGCACCTGATCGACATCGTTGCGGTGTAGGGCGACGGACCCCTCTGCTCCCGGCGGAGCGGCGACCGATCAGTCGGCCATCGCCCGCGCCGACGACATCGGCGACGAACTCCGCGGCCGCCTCTGCGTCGATCTGGGCGCCCTTGATCTCGTTTGCCAACCCGAGTCGGCGGCGCGTCCGGCGCTCCCAACCCCGCAGAGCGGCCTCGACGGCTACATACCCCGACGGTCGGATGAGGGCGGCGGCGAACCAGGCGCGCAACCCGTCGCGGAAATCTCCGGTCTCATCGATGCCGACGATCACACGCTCACCGTACCGAGCCGCCGCCGGAGCGTGCATGCTCAGCTGGCTCCAGGGCAACGTCCGCCGCAGTGGCGTTCCTCCTGCCTACCCCCGAAGTGCCGTAGGTGGCGGTGCCAACGCCGGGCCGAGGTGAGGTTCGGTGCGTTGGTGATCTTTGGGTTGACCCCGAACGGGTCGGGTGCCGATGACACCAGTATGGCCTACAGCGTCACTCGCAACAGCCGCTTCTAGGTCGTCGCGTACGACGGCGTCGACCCGCTCACCGGCCGGGAGCGCAGACGCTGGCACCCAGCCGGCGCATAACGTGTCGACGCCGAAGCGCTCGCCGCCACGATCGAGGGGGCCGCGTCACCTTCGGCTGACGCGTCACCTCCGGCTGACGCGTCGACTCGATCGTTGACAGTCGGCCGGTTCCTCACCGAGCCGTGGATGCCCCGCCAGCGGCCCCAGGTGCGCGCCACAACCGCACACCGCTACCAGTGGATGATCGACAACTACATCGCTCCGCGGCTCGGCGACGTCCAGCTGCGCTGCCTGCGCGTCGAACACGTCGATCGTCTCTACCACGACCTCCTCACCGGTGGCAGCCGCACTGGTGGCGAGCTTGCGTCCAAGACGGTCTACCCAGTCGCCGTCGCCGAGGATGACGGCCTCGAACGTTCGCCCGGTGTCAAGGCGCCTGAGCATTGACGAGTGCGTCCCTGAGTGACGCCGCGGCTCGCCGGCCGGCGACGCGTACCGGCGCGTCGTCGCGGATGGTTCGGGCAAGAAGGAACGCACCCTCGATGAGGCAGAAGAACTCGATCGCGATGGCGCGGGAGACGTCACTTCGAAGCCCGGCCGCGTGGAACCTATCGGCGAGCTCGTCGATCCATGAGGATCTATCTACGACCATCAACCCGGGAGGCTGACGATGTACAAGGCAACGGTCCGGTGGATGATCCGCCGCAACATCACCCGCCTCAACGACGGCGACCTTGCTCCGACGCTGGGCATGTTCGCCGACGACGCCGTCCTGTGCTTCCCCGGTGACAACTCGTGGTCCAATCAGCACCGCCCGACGACGAAGGGCCGAGATGCCTTCGCCACCCATCGCGGTCGTCGTGAGATCGAGGAGTTCCTGGATCGCTATGTCGCCACGGGCATGCAGATGGAGGTCGACGACATCCTGGTCAACGGTCCACCGTGGAGCATGCGGGCCGCCGTTCGCGTCCACCACTGGGTCCCGGGCGACGAAGGACAGGACCGCTACGCCAACCGCGCCGTCCTCTTCGTGAAGTCACGCTGGGGCAAGCTGCGGTTTCAGGAGGACTACGAAGACACGGAACGCGTCGCAGCATTCGACGCCCTCAGCAAGAGTTGACGATCGAGGGGTCATGCGGTGTCATGACGTCCAACGGATCGCGATCCGCATCATTTCCGATGCGTCCGAGGTCCAACGGCGTGGTGCGCGTCGCACCGCTGGATCTGGTACCCGGTGACGTCGTCGACCTCGGCCCAGGTGAACGTGCTCATCAACGCTCGATGCGAACGGGCGCGGTGACTCTGGGCGAGTGGCCGCGAAGGGCCGGGCCGCGTTCGGGCTGGTGGGGCCAGTAGCAGGTCTCGCACCGTGAGGTGAACGATTCACCGAAGCCTGACTCGCCCAGCCGACATGACCGTCTGCGACCTTCGGGTTCTGCCCGATTCGTCACGCTCTGAGCACACCACCGACCACCAGGGACAATACGCGAAGTCCTTGGTACAATACGCGAAGTCCTTGGTACATGATTGGTACATTTTTCGCCCGACCGGCCCGTCACAACGACGAAGCCCTGGTCCGCCGAAGCGGCTGACCTGGGCTTTCTGGGTGGCGGGGGCAGGATTTGAACCTGCGACCTTCGGGTTATGAGCCGTAGACCGGTGCTGTCACCCTGTGATGCCCAGTGCCACTTCATGCCATCTACCAGGTATTTCGCGATCTCGTCGTGTCATCTGGTGGCTGTGGATAACGCCCTGTGTCACCTGGTCTGTTAGAAGTTCTGCTTGGATCGCCGTTCTGTCTACGGCAGGCAGAGCACCCATCCAGGCAGGTTGGGATGGATGATCACTCGTCGTCGTAGAGGACCGGCTCGCCTGTCCGCATCGCGGTGATCGCGTCGCGAATCATGCGGTTCCAGTCCATCCACCAGAACTTCTGGCCCGCGTCCAGCTCCGCGCCCCAACCAACGAGGGTCTGCTCGACAGCAGCCTAGATTTGCGCTTAGCTTGGGCACCCGGCGTCGTCGACATGAAGCCAAGATACGATCCCCGCCTTCCTCGGCGACGGCTGCGTTTGGACGCGGGGTGTGTCCAGCGATGGTCATCGGGTGCGCTTCGGCGACACTGTCCGTTCGTACATCCCTGCCTCCTCCGCGATCTCGACCATTCGGTCGAGCGCTCGTCGGCGTTCATTCGAGCAAGGCCCCTCATCGCCGGGTCCCGGTTGACGTGTCTGCTGTGGCGCGGCCATGTCAGACCGATCCTCGTCGTTGTCCGCCGGACCCATGAGCAACGAACGTAGTAGCCAGTCCGGTCAGCCGGTCGCTCGATTTCCAGCCACCAGACGCATTGAAGGAGGCGTTGAACTCCCCTGCGTCTGTCTAACGGTTAGAGTACAAGCGTTACTTAGAGAGGTGGGAGGCAACGGTTGTGGCAATGCTGGTCAGAAGCCGCTGGACCTCCTCGTTCGAGGGGATGAGTCGCCGCGACCGCCAGGGTTGCGACTACGACGCCTACCTCCCCGACCCGCTCGCCGGGTGGGAGCTCGCCCTTCCGGCCGACCTCGTCGCTGACCTCAGCGACGCGGACGCAGCGATTCGCCGACTGAACGTAACCGGAACATCGCATGTCAGCCTCGAGGGACTGGCGCGGTTCTTGCTACGCGCCGAGTCGGTCGCCTCCTCGAAAATCGAGGGACTCGAGGCAGGGCCACGTCGACTGCTCGACGCCGAGGTCGTGCTCGCCCAGGGTGGCGACGCCGCCGATCGGATCGCGGTCGAGGTGCTCGCCAACGTCGCCGCGATGGAGGCGGCTGTCGAGCTGGGCTCGTCGACCGACACCATCACCCTCGATGACCTCCTCGGCATCCACCGGATCTTGATGGAGCGATCAGCAACGCCCGGGATCGCCGGCGTGGTCCGCACTGTGCAGAACTGGATCGGCGGTAGCAGCTACAACCCGTGCTCCGCGGCGTTCGTTCCGCCGCCACCGGAAACCCTCGGCGCGTTGCTCCACGACCTCCTTGCCTATGTCAACGGCGACGATCATCCTGCGCTCGTTCAAGCGGCGATCGCCCACGCACAGTTCGAGACGATCCACCCGTTCGCCGACGGCAATGGCCGCACAGGCCGCGCGCTCATCCATGTCATCCTCCGCCGCCGTGGCCTCGCACCGCGCTTCGTCCCACCGATCAGTCTCGTGCTCGCCACCTGGTCCCGCGACTACATCGCCGGCCTGACTGCATACCGGCAGGTCGGCGCGCCCGACAGTCCCGAACGCTCTGTGCGCGCGGGCACCTGGTTGCGCACGTTCGCCACCGCCGCACACCGATCGTGCAACGATGCCGAGGCCTACGCGGCCAGGATCGACACGCTCGACGCACGATGGCGGGGACTACTCGGGCGAGTCCGAGCCAACTCGGCGGTTGAGCTGCTCCTCGACCTGCTGCCAGGTGTCCCGGTGATCACCGTCGACAGCGCCGCACGACTGATCGGCCGATCCGAGATGCGCACCGGTGAAGCCGTCAACCGTCTCGAAGCCGCCGGTGTCCTGCGTCAACGAAACGTCGGCAAACAGCGCTACCGAGTCTTCGAAGCAGCCGACGTCGTCGACCTGTTCACCGGTCTCGAACGAGCCCTCGCCAGCCCGACGGGCGACACGGCCACCGCACGACCGACCCGTCGTGTTTCGCGTCGGGTGCAGGCCGCCGGAGACGGGGTCTGAGCATGGCGCGACCTCGGCGCCCGAGCCGCGGCGAGCATCTGCCGGCGGATCTGTTCTCGATCGATCCGACGTCGTACCTGCCGATGGCGTTGGCGGGCCGACCGTGGCCCGATCCTGCGCGGTTCCCGGTGAATCACGCAGGAAGTCATGTGCGTCAGCAGGTGTGGGGCGATCTCGTTGGGTCCCTCGGACCCGGTCGTCATCGCCGGCTTCTCGTCGATCGGAGAGCTGATCGATCTGGCCGCTGCATGGGCGCACCGCCAACACGAGGGTTCCTTGCGCGTTCTGCTGGGATCCGAGCCGTTCGCTACCGAGCGGTCGAGCTTCGCATCCGCCGAGGCCGCGTTCACCGAGGAGGTCAGGAAGTACTGGCTCGAGGAGCATGGCATCTCGCTTCGCTCGTCGGCGAAGGTGGTCCAGACGATCGAGCTGCTCGACGCTGCTCGACGCTGGCCGACTCCGGGTCAGAGCTACTCGCTGTTGGGCTCGAACGAGACAGCGAACTGGGTCGCGCCGGGAGGAGCGGAGCAGTTCCTCCGCGACCTCTCGTCGTCGAAGCTGAAGGGATGGGCCGTGACCGGTTCCTTCGCTGCGTCGCAAGTGGTGTCGGTCACCGCGCCCGAGATCGCAGTGGTGTTCGCCCAGGACCCAGAACGAATCGCCGAGACCATGCGGCTGCGACCGGTCCGAAATGGTGGGAACGTTGTCACAGCCCTTCCCTACGATCGCGTCGTGTTCGAACGGACCTGGAGGGCGGACAACATCGTGTACGCGTCGCTTACTCAAATCGTGATGGACTGCATCACCGGGTTCGGTCGCATGCCGGCAGAGGCTGACGCGTTGCTCGATTGGATGCAACGCCGAACACCCCGATGGCAAGCCCCTTCATTGACCGCGGTGGCCACATTACCATGAGCCCGACCGGGCATTTGGTCCCCGGCTACCAAGTCCGTCAATCAAGACGCTCGAACCCGTTTCGCTATCCACCTCTCCTCGTATCCGCGGTTGTTGTCCGGCCGGCACGACGCGCCAGCGATTCACCCTTGCGACTCGCGCACGGCTTGTCCAATCGATCGCCACAACCGGTCGACCGGAAGTATGTGGATCCGGTCCTCAAACGTGAAGGAACGTTCACCCGTCGAAAAGGCGACCCCGGCAACGAAGCGCTGCCCCAAGGCGTCACGGAGCTTGCGCAGCCCTGCAAGCTCACTTCCAGCGACTCGCTGACTCGCTTTGACCTCGAACGCCAGGACCTTGCCGTCGTCGTACTCGACGACCAGATCTACCTCGTCATCCCTTGCCTTCGGGCCAGCGTTCGTGCGCCAGTGGCCGAGCGTCACCGGCTCATCGAGCCACGAGACCTGCTTACGAAGTTCGCCAACCACGAACGTCTCGAGGAGGTTTCCGAACTCGGTCAGTGCCGTTGGATCCAAGGTCGCGAGTTTCGCTTCGCTGCAGCGCAACATTCGGGCAGCGAGTCCTGAATCGATGACGTGCAGTTTGGGCAGCTTCGATGCTTTCGAGCGAAGCGTCTTTCCCCATGCCGGCAAGAGCTGGATGAGAAAGAGATCCTGAAGGAGTCGAACGTATCCATCAAGCGTCTTCCTGTCAGCTTCAAGACCCGCGAACGCGGCTGTTGCGCTAAACATCTGCGCGCCCTGACCGGCGAGGCGCTCGAACAACACACCAAGCAGATCGCGCTGCCTGATCCGTGCGAGCTCGACCGCATCGCGTTGGATACTGAGACGGACGTAGTCGTCGAACCACCGTGCCCGGGCGGCACCTGTGCGGCGAAGCGCCAGGGGGAAGCCACCGGCACAGACTCGATTGACGTAGTCCACGCGGTCGGTCGTCGACCTGGGATGGGCGGATACGGCCCGGTCCGGATCGCGCATCAACTCGACGAGGAGGTCCTCGCGGCTCCCACCGATCTCACCTTGGGACAGCGGAAGCACGGTCAACGTGTGCAAGCGCCCTGTGAGCGCCTGGGCAGACAACGGGATCGCGTCCTGACGTGTCGAACCGGTCAGCACCGCAGTTCCAGCCAACGCTCCCTCACGGTTGAGGCGGGCCTTCAAGGCGTCGAGAATGTCTGGGGCCTTCTGGTACTCATCCAGGCAGATGGGTGTCGGTCCGCTCACCGCCTGCGCCGAGTTCGCGACAACTGCATCTCGCACACTCGGATCGTCGAGATCGATGACGTCTACGCTCCGTGCATCCGCGAACATCCGCAGCAACGTCGACTTCCCCACCGATCTTGGACCGTGCAACGCGATGATCGGCTCGTCCAGTGTTCGGGCGTCGAGGACGTCCATGATTCGTCGCGCTGCGATGGTGTTGAATTGCGCAGTCATTGGCGCAATGTACCATGTTTCACGCCACAGATCCCAAGATATTCCGCCGCCTAATCCACCTTTGCGCCGTGTAGTACTCCGTAAACGAGCGCTACTTTTCGGAATATGTTGATCGCCCCGAGGAGGTGTCGACGAAGTCCGCGTCGATCTGCCTGCCAACCGCGAGTCGAAGCATGGTCGGTGTCGTCAGGTACCGGCATGATTGAACGCGCTGCTCGAACACAGCAGCTCGGGCACCAAGCCGCCGAGCACGACGAACTCGGGTCTGGCCCCGTAGTGATGCACGATACGGATCAGGGCGCGTTCGGCCGCAGCTCTTGCGGCCCGTGTGCGTGGCGGGTCATCGGCCATGCATCACCTCCCTGAGATGTTCGGCGGCTTCTTCGCCGCGAACGCCAACGGTTCGCACGTCAGCAAAAACGCGAGGCCATGGCGCAACTCTGAGACCGTCGACCCTCGTCGCGAGACGGCGCGCTGTCACGGACGGGAACGGTCTGAGAGTGAGTCGGCCCCCGTCGATCGGTCGAAGTCCTGCCTTTGCCGCTGCTGCTTCAAGACCGAGGATCGTTTCGGTGTCCACGTAGACATCGGCTGCGTTCACCGTCGTGAGGTGCGGCGCGATCCTAGCGGCCGCGACGGCACCGGTGCTCGCCCACTCAACCTTTGCCTTGTCCCATTTTGCGCCGATCTTCAACACGCCGTCGATGGTGTCGCGCCACGTCACTCCGATCTGCAGACTGATCGACGGCGGCAGAGCCTCGACCGCGGCCGCGTATGCGTCGAGGAGCAGATCGTGGTCGGCGACACGCCGCGCCGAATCGCGACCTCGCCCGGCATCAGCCTGCAGAAGACCGAAGTCGGTGAGCACGCGCAGCGCAGTCGTACAGCTGCCGTTCGAGAGGCCAGTCGCTTCCTCGGTTGCTGCAACAGTCGCCTTGGTTCCGCACAGCAGAGCCTCGGCAACCGCGATCACCGACGGGGTCCAACGCTTGGGCGGTCCGCCCGGCTTGGGGGGCCGCCCCGGTCGAGAAATGACGATGGTTCCCGCAGCGATCTCCGCGGCGCCGGTCTCGTCGACCCATCCAATGCCCGCCCCAGCCAACGTCTCGCGTGCGCCCGGCGACATGTGGCGTGCCACCGCGATGTCGGGCCGCCCGCGACGAGGGGTCACGACGCGCCTCGCATCTGCGAGGCGCCCGTCGCCAATCCACTTGATCTGGAAGAGATGGTCGTTGATAGTCATTCCGACCCCGGTGTTGCCTTCGCCCGTGCAGACTCTTGCCACTCGTGGCAGCACCGCGCGGACGGCCTCCTCAGCCCGTCGGCCGGGATCTCGCACTCGAACCGTCGTCATCGATACTCCACTCAATCAAGATACATCAGTGCGACACTGCTGTATCGACATCTCTGATGTATTGAGCGGGCCACCACGTGTTGCCCGACACGCTGGATGAGGATGGTGGCGACACGTTGGGTGGGGATGTGGTCGGGGCG
>JANYKS010000080.1 GCA_025358125.1 Actinomycetes bacterium | reverse complement strand
GGCACCGGCGAGAGCAACGCGACCGAGAGTTGAGCCGGCTCGAGGCCTCGCACGAGCTCTCGCGCGAGGTCTTCGGCGCCCGCCAATGGGCGCAGCAGGTGTGGACCGAGCAACGGTGAGGAGGCGGGGTCAGCACCGAGGAAGCATGGTGTGGACGCGACGACGTCTCCATCGACGATGACGTGGTTGATCGAGACGTGGTGGCCGCCGAATCGCCACGACCACGGTTCGTCGCCGGTCGGGTCTCCGAAGATGCGCACGTAGTACAGCCCGGGATCACGCCCGCGCTCGCGCTCCCACGAAGCCGTCCATCCCTCGAGTTCGTCGAGGATGTTGTCGAGCCCGATGATGGTGGCGACGGTGACATACGCTGGGCGCGACAGGCCGGAAGCAACGAGGCGCAGGCCCAACCGTTGTTGCGAAGGACTCATCGCCGACAGCGCCAGACCACCATGGTCGGTAGGTGTGTAGAACCACCGGCGTCTCTCGTGATCGGCCGGGAACGGCCAGGCCGACAGAGCAGCCTGCGAAGCATCGAGCGATTCCAGATATGCGGCCGCGGCCGAGGCCATCCGATCCGCAACCGCGCGCCGGGCGCTGGCAGCGTTCATCGGCCGGGCTCGCGCAGGCCGAAGATCAGCTCTGGGTCGCCTGGCTTCCAGGTGCCGTCGAACTGCGACCGGGCGCCGATCCGGCGGGTGCGTTCCAGAAGTTGCCGACCGAGTTGCATCTGCTCAGGCTCCCACGCGGCGAGGGCTTCTTCAACTGTGTCGTGCGATTCGAGCGCGGCCGCCAGCGCCCATCCATCGGCAGCCGCCTTGGCGGTGCCGGCTGCAGCATGCGGGCGCGCGACCCATGCGGCATCGCCGATGAGGCAGGCTCGCCCGAACGCCATCCGTGACACCTCCACGTCGTATACGACTTGCAGGAACGGGTTCGGCGCAGCCATCACAACGGCAGCAATCACCGAGGGAAGCCGAGCTCGGGCGACCGCGTGCAACTCGTCGACGTGGTGAACGCGCGCCGCGCCGGGTGGCAGAGAAATCTCGCGCTGGACGCCATTCGAATCGGTGAGCACGTCGGCGAGGTCACCGTCGTCGTGGTAGTTGCGGTACCAGACGAAGTTCATCAACCGCTCGCCGCGAACGAGTGAACCGTCGAGGCCGGGGATCGGGTACACGAGGATGTGGCTGTTCGCGTAGATGAAGTACGTGATGGCGTCGTCGAGGACATTCCTGATAGAAGAGTCCAATGAAGCCTCGGGTGTCATTCCACGCCACGCCACATATCCGGCGTACTCGGGTCTCACGCCGGGCAGCAGTTGCGAACGGAAGCGAGAGCTGACACCGTCGGCCAGCACCAGCAAATCGACTTCGTCGGTCTTGCCGTCCGCGAACTCGATCCGGACGCCACCGGTTTCGGAGGCGAACTCGGTCATCTCGCAACCGAGCATGTAGCGGTCCCGGCCGAAGTGTTCGAGCAGCGATCGGTACACCATGTTCCACGAGCTGAACCTGTACGAATGCGGTTCGTCGTGGGTGACCCCGCCATCGCGTGACAGGTATTGGATGCGCGTCGTGAACGTGCTGATCTCGTCGAGTGGCATGCCGGCGCGCTCGACGAGGTAGCGGTAGCTGTCGGGCAGGAAGCCGATGCCCGCGCCGCGCTGTTCAAGCTCGGCCGGCGAACGCTCGTAGATGGTCACGTCCATACCCAGATCGCGGACGAGCAACCCAGCGGTCAGACCGCCGAGTGACCCGCCCGCGATAGCAACACGTGCGTGCTTCACCGTGTAGCAGGCAACTTCAGGGCTTGCCGAATGTGGCGATGCGCTCGATGCCGCACACGAACAGAACGCGGCGTTCGTTGATCGCTGGATCCCGCAACCCGTACGGCGGCTCGTTGCCGGTGTATTTGGTCCAGATCTTGTCCAACTGCGATGTGACGCGGTGGCCTTCATCGGGGTCGTCTTCCAGGATCTCGCGTTCCACGGTGGCCTTGATGCTGACCCAGTGGTAGGCATTCTCGGGATTCACGAGCAGCAGCGACACCTTGCCCTGCTTGCGGATCCAGTCGACCTTCTTGCGCTGTGCCGCGGCGTTGACGAGCACCTTGTCGCCGTCGTAGTCGAACCACATCGGTGTCTGGTTGACGAGGCCGTCGTTGCCGATGACGCCGAGGATGCAGGCGATCGGCTTGTCGAGCAGCTGCTTGTAGATCGGGTCGAGATCGTCGAGCGAGGAGATCTTGTCGTGCGAGCCGACCGAGAACTGCTTGGGCTGCAGACCGCCGGCGACATCGAGGAACTGAGCGACTGTGATGGACATATGTGTTACCCCCTGGTGGGTGTAGTGGGTGTAGTGGATGTAGTGGAAATGTGGCGCGCAGAGTCTCCCTCGTCCACGCGCTCGATCGTGATGACGCGGGCGCCGGGATCGGCGAGGTGCCGGGTGGCGAGCGGAGCGGCGATCGCCTGTTCCGGCGCCACCGCCACCAGACCATCAAGTGGACGGCTCATGCAGTACCCACGTTGACGGCCACCATCTTCGTCTGTGAGAACGCGAGCAGCGCATCGGCGCCCTTCTCGCGCCCGTAACCCGACTGCTTCACGCCACCGAAGGGAAGCTCGACCCCGCCACCGGCGCCGTAGCCGTTGATGTACACCTGGCCGCAGCGCAACTTGGCCGCCATCCGATGGGCGCGGGACACATCGCTGGTCCAGACCGCTGCGATCAACCCGTATGGCGTGCCGTTGGCCAGCGTGATCGCCTCGGCTTCGTCCTCAAACGCGCAGACGACCACCACCGGCCCGAAGATCTCCGCCTGCGCGAGGGCGCTGGCGGGATCGACATCATCGATCAGCGTCGGCTCGAAGAAGAACCCGCCGGCGTGATCCACAACCGCAGCGCGTCGGCCTCCGTAGCGAAGTGACGCAGTGCCGAGGCCATCGCGCACCGACGCCTCGACGTGTTCGAGTTGCTTGAGCGAGATCAACGGGCCGAGATCAGGATCGTCGAGCCCGCGGCCGACACGTGCCGCTGCGAAGTAGGCCTCGATGCCATCGACCACCGCGTCGTGGACGGAATGATGCACGAGCAGGCGAGATCCTGCTGAGCATGTCTGACCGGCATTCTGCAGTACGGACCTGGCGATGATCGGTATCGCTCGATCGAGATCGGCGTCGGGCATCACGATGTTCGGCGACTTGCCACCGAGTTCCAGGGTCACCGGCTTCACGTTGGCCGCAGCCGCAGCTGCGACGATGGCGCCGACCTCGACCGATCCTGTGAACGACAGGTGGTCGATGCCGGGGTGCGATGCAAGCGCTGCGCCAGCCTCGGCGCCGAACCCCGTGACGACGTTCAGAACACCTGGCGGAATGGCGGCCTCCAGCGCGAGTTCGGCCAAGCGCACGAGCGACAACGGTGCCTCCTCAGCCGGCTTGAGCACGCAGCAGTTGCCCATTGCGAGAGACGGCGCCACGGTGCGGCAGCCGATCTGGAGCGGATAGTTCCACGGCTCGATGTGGGCCGTGACGCCGAGCGGCTCACGCAATGTATACGCGAACGTGCCGGGAATGGCCGGGATCGTGTCGCCGTGCAGCGCCTCGATCGCACCACTGTAGAACTCGAAGTACCGGGCGGAAACGTCGACATCGGTTCGCGCTTGGGAGAGTGGCTTGCCCGTGTCACGACTCTCCAACGTCGCGAGATCGTCGCGATTGGCGAGGATCAGTTCAGCCAGCCTGCGCAGCACCCGTGCCCGCTCCTTGGGCGCCATCGAGGGCCACGGTCCGTTGTCGTACGCGCGGCGTGCCGCGGCAACGGCGGCGTCCACGACTGCGGCGTCGGAGCGACCGACCGTAGCGATCGCTGCACCCGTCGCTGGATCGACCACAGCGAACCATTGTTGATGATCGACCGCCATGCCATCAATGATCGAGCGGACGTGGGGCAAGTCCGACGACGAGGTGGTGTCCGTATTTGTCATGTTGTTTCTCCGGCCATTTCGATTCAGACTATCGCGCGAGCCAGAACGCCTTGTCAACACCCCCAGGCTCGATCTGTAGGAATTTTTCAGTTGATCAACGTGCCGCGATCACGTAATGTACGGCCAATGACTCCTGCACGAACGGCCAACGGTGTCGACCGTCAGAGCAGTGGCACGGCGTACGGACAGCTCGCTGGACTGCTCCGCACCCAAATCCGCAACAACCAGTATCCCGGTGGTCGGGCTCTGCCCACCGAAGCCGAACTGAGCGAGCAACACCACATCAGCCGCCAGACGGTGCGGCGAGCGTTCCAGGATCTGGTCGCCGAGGGCTTGGTCTACCGGGTGCCCGGGCGCGGCACGTTCGCCTACAACGACGAGGGGAAGTACCTCAGATCGTCAGGCACCATCGAAGAACTGATGGCGCTCTCGATCGACACCGAGCTCGACGTGCTGGTGCCGCCCTGCGTCAAGGTGGACATCGAAGCTGCGGGCCGGCTGCACCTCGACAGCGACCGGGTGGTGTCGATGCGGTTCCGGCGACTACACGCGGACCAGCCCTACTGCGTGACCACTGCTTTCCTGCCGACCCACATCGGCCAGGGACTCCTGGACATCCCCGAGTTCGCGGAAGTGGGGGTTCGCCGCAAGATGACGGTGCTCAGCGTCGTGCAGCGCCTGGCCGGGCGACCCATCGCCGGCGCCGACCAGACCATCACCGCCGTTGGCGCGCCGGCTGAACTGTGCGGCGAACTCGAGTGCGAGCTGGGCGAGGCGGTGCTGCGCATCGACCGCATCTACTTCGACCGCGACCGCCAACTGCTCGAGCTGGCCATCAATCACTTCCATCCGGCGCGCTACACGTACCGGTTCCAGATGAAGGCGACCCGACAATGATCACAGCACCGCAAAGGTCAGTCACAACCGCCCGCCGCTCGCGAGAAGCAATGGCCGCGCAGCTCGCCGCAGCCCTGCGATCAGCCGGCACCGAGCTGTTGTTCGGCGTGCCCGGAGGCGGCTCGAACCTCGATGTCGTCGGCGCATGCGAAGCGGCCGGCATTCGCTTCGTGCTGGTGCACACCGAGACCGCCGCAGCGATCATGGCCGGCGTGGCCGCCGAGCTGACCGGAACGCCAGGCGCCTGTGTCGTGACGCGTGGACCCGGCGCCGCAAGCGCGGTGAACGGCGCCGCCCAAGCTCTGCTCGATCGGCAGCCGATGATTCTGATCACCGACTGCGTTGCCGACGGCGAGCGCGAGCGGGTCTCGCATCAGCGCATCGATCAGGTTCCGATGATGGCGGCCGTGACCAAGGCATCGCTGCGGTTCGGGCCACTGGACGGCGACCTCGCGATGGCCGCCGTCGATCTCGCGCTCAGCGGCCGGCCCGGACCCGTGCACATCGATCTCGATCCGACCATCGCCGCCGAGCATGGCGCTGTCGCCAACGACCACCGGCGATCGGGCGACCTCGCCCCACTCCGGCCGTTGATCCGTTCCGCTCGCCGACCCGTCATCGTCGTCGGCGTCGGCACCACGTCGCTCGATTCGTCGCGTCGCACACCTTTCGCCGCTGCGATGCAACGCCTGCTGGCAACGGGTCACATCCCGGTCCTCACCACCTACAAGGCGCGCGGCGTGGTCGACGACCTCGGGCCGAACGCGGCCGGGGTGGCAAGTGGCGCCACCATCGAATCGCCCCTGCTCGCCGACGCCGACCTCATCATCGGGATCGGCTTCGACCCTGTGGAACTGATCCCCGCACCGTGGAGCTACCGGGCTCCGCTGGTGCTGTTGGGAGGGTGGGCCATCGATGACAGCACCTTTTTCGGCGACCATCTCGCAGGCGAAGTCGTCGGCGACCTCGCCGAACTCGTCGATCATCTCGCCGGACTGTTGAGCCCGCAGTGGGAACACGGCGAAGCGCGCCGCCACCGCACCCGATCGATCGACGAGATCAACGCTGCGGTGCCTGGCGACCCTGCCGGCCTCACGCCGCAACAGGTGGTCAACATCGCAAGCGCGGCAACGCCGCCGGGCACGGTGGCCACCGTCGACGCCGGCGCGCACATGCTCGCGGCCGTGCCGCTGTGGGAAGCCAACGGGCCCGGCCAACTGTTGATCTCCAGCGGACTCGCGACGATGGGCTTCGCCCTTCCCGCTGCGGTCGCCGCATCGCTCGTGGACCCCACCCGCCACGTCGTGTGCTTCACCGGCGACGGCGGCATCGGCATGGCACTCGCCGAACTGGAAACGCTGGCGCGCGTGCGGTCGAAAGTAATCGTGGTCGTGTTCAACGACTCGACGCTCAGTCTCATCGCGATCAAGCAGAAGGCGCACGACCACGGTGGCGAGCAGGCCGTGAAGTACGCCCCCACCGACTTCGCAGCCGTCGCCACCGGCTGTGGTCTTCGTGCCGAACGGGTTGCCGACGCCGGTTCGTACGCGCAGGCCCTACAGAGAGCACTCGAACACGACGGACCGACGTTGCTCGATGTGTACGTGGATCCCTCCGCCTATCCGAGCTTGTTCGCCGCCATCCGCGGTGAACGCAGCGTCAGGATCGCTGAATGAGTAGTACCGCGCGCTCGTTCCTGTTCGTGCCGGCCACCCGCACCGAACGGGTGGACACGGCGTTGAACAGTGACGCCGATGCCGTGATCGTGGACCTCGAAGACGGCGTCGGCTTGGCGGACAAGGTGAGCGCACGGGCATCGCTGGAGTCGTGGACATCGACACGTCCCTACCTGCTTCGCATCAACGCGACCGGCACCTCGTTGCACCACGACGATCTACGCGCGATCGCATCACTCGAATACGTCACGGGCGTTGTGCTGCCCAAGGCCGAGCACGCCGACGACGTACGCGCTGTCATCGATCAACTGCCGCCCAATGTCGAGTTGTACGCGCTCATCGAATCTGCGTCCGGTTTGCTGCAGGCACCCGACATCGCACGCGCCGGCGTCGCCCGGCTGATGTTCGGATCGGCCGACTATCTCGCCGACCTCGGGGTGGCGCCAAGTTGCAACGTGTTCGCATTCCCACGGTCGTTTCTCGTGGTTGCATCGGCGGCGGCAGGAATCGCCCCTCCCGTCGATGGGCCGACACTCGCCTTCGACGACCCGACCGCCACAGAAACAGAGGCACTCGACGCGAAGGCGCTCGGCCTCGGCGGGAAGCTGTGCATCCATCCCAAGCAGCTCGAGCCGGTGAACCGGGTGTTCGCACCCACCGCCGACGAAATCGGATGGGCTCGGCGAGTCGTTGACAGCGCAGCCCAGCGCGACGGTGGAGCGTTCGCACTCGATGGCGCGATGATCGACGTGCCGGTGCTACGGCGCGCCCGCCGCATCCTCGGAATGCCGTGACCATGGGAGACACACATGAAGACTACTGAGGACTCAGCAACGAGCGGTCCGCTCGCAGGACTTCGGATCATCGACATCTCCACGTACGTGGCCGGACCATCGTCCACGATGACACTGGCCCAGCTCGGTGCCGAGGTGATTCGTATCGACCCCATCGGCGGCGCCACCGATACGCGCCGGCTGCCACTCGACTCGCACGGCAACAGCCTCTACTGGGCTGGACTCAACAAGGCCAAGAAGTCGGTGGAAATAGACATCTCCAGTCCCGAGGGCCGCGAGCTCGTCACCGCGCTCGTGGCCGCGCCCGGCACCAGCAACGGCATCGTGGTCACCAATGCTGTCGGGCAACGATGGCTGTCGTACGAAGCGTTGAGCGAACGGCGACTCGATCTGATCCAGGTGCACATCACGGGCCGCAGCGACGGCAAACCCGCTGTCGACTACACCGTGAACTGCGAGGTCGGCCTGCCGTTCCTGACGGGTCCGGTCGACTTCGAGCGTCCCGTCAACCACGTGCTGCCGGCGTGGGATCTGCTGACGGGTGTACAAGCTGCGCTCGCCGTGGTGTCGGCCGATCGTGTTCGAACGATGACGGGCAAGGGTCAGCTCGTCACCGTCTCGCTCGCCGACGTGGCAGTGGCCACGATGGCCCATCTCGGCTTCGTCGCCGATGTCGTCGTGAATGGGCGTGGACGCCGACGCGAGGGCAACTATCTCTACGGCAGCTACGGCAGCGACTTCGCCACCGCCGATGGTCAGCGGGTCATGATCGTCGCGTTGACCGAGCGGCACTGGCGCAACCTCGTCGAGATGACCGGTCTCACCGAGACCATCGCCGCGCTCGAGCGTTCGCTGAACGTGGATCTCGCCGAGGAGGAATCGAGGTATCAGTATCGCGAGGTGCTCTCCGCACTGTTGAGCTCGTGGTTCGGGCAACGATCGTTCGAAGACGTGACGCGCGGCCTCGACGCGAGCAAGGTGCTGTGGGGCACCTATCGCACGGTCGAGGACCTCGTCACGAACCCGAACTCTTTGATGCACGCGACGGATCTGATGGTCGATGTCGACCAACCCGGTATCGGGCGGTTCCCCGTGCCGCGGCCGGTCCTCGACTTCTCCGGCTGGAACGACGGACAACCGGCGCCGGCGGCGGTTCTCGGCCAGCACACCGACGAGGTGCTGCGGGAAGCGCTCGGTTTCGACGAGCACCACCTCGCCGACCTTCGCTCGCGATCCGTGATCGGTGGCAGGCGGTGAGCGAACCGGTCGACGGCTCGTCGCCGCCGAGCGAGCCGAGCGAAGAAACCGACGACGCTGTCACTGCGGCGATGGCGTTGGCGATGCACGAGCTGCTCGATGCGCCCGGCGCGGCGCCGGCATCGGGAGACGCACTGCCACCGCTATGGCATTGGATGGCGTTCGTGCCGCGGGTGCCCCAGCGCTGCATCGGCGCCGACGGGCATCCGAATCCGAGCCCACTTCTGGCCACTGTGGCAGTGGGCCGGCGGATGTTCGCCAGCGGCGAACTCACCTTCGAACACGCCGTCACGATCGGCGAGTCCATTCATCGCACGACCAAGATCGCGTCGATCGAGGACAAGACCGGCCGATCCGGCTCGCTCCGATTCGTCACACTTCGCCACCACCTCGCGGCCGCAGGTAGCCGGGCCGTTGTAGAGGATCAGCATCTCGTCTATCGGCCGGCGGTCGACGGGCCGAGCACAGCCGGGCCGGACACCGAGCCGGACACCAGGCCCGAAGCCGGGCAGATGTGGCAGTGGGCCTCGGAGATCGTGCCCGACCCGACGCTGCTCTTCCGCTTCTCCGCGCTCACTTACAACGCCCACCGGATCCACTACGACCGCGAGTACGCGACACAGGTCGAGGGCTACACGGGCCTCGTCGTGCACGGACCGTTGCAGGCGATCTTGTTGGCCGAACTCTGCCGGCGCAATGCCCCGGACCGGACGCTGACGGCGTTCCGGTTCCGCGCCGTGCGCCCCGCCTTCGAAGGTAGCCCGCTGCAATTCGTCGGCCGGTTCGACGGCCCAAGTCGCGTAGTCCTCGCCGCAATCGACCACGGCGGCCGCATCACCATGCGAGCCGAAGCGGATCTCACCGAGTATTCGGCCTGAGCCAAATCGACGGCGGTGCTTGCAGGATCAGCTGGCGTCGGCGATCAGCCAACAATCAGCGGTGTCGCTAGCTGCGGCTACGGCTGCGGAACACCGAATAGCCGCCAGGGCCGACGAGGCAGCCGCCGATGATCAGCACAACGCCCAAGATTACCTGACCCTGGAAGAGTTGGACGATCCCGACGATGACGAGAATTGCAGCGATGATCCACAAGATGGTTGCGTTCATGATTTCTCCTTTTTTGATGTGGCGAGACTGTGCCCTCGATCCGCTCGGGATAAACCCGTCGAGGCGACGCCGGACTTGGTCCTACACGGGTCGAGGAATGGCGAAGGCGTCGCCCTGTCGAGTATCGTTTGGACCCAAACGACTTCCGGTACCAGGTCGACAGGAGGCGAGTACATGGGTGAGATTGTGGGGGCTGCGATTGTGTCGCATGTTCCGCCGATCGTGTTGCCACGCGCGGTGCGACTCGCAATGAACGATGGCGCCGACTACTCGATCGTCGACGGGCTGCACCGGTTGCGCGCCGAGTGCCTCGACCGGCTCGCCCCCGACACGATCATCGTGTTCGACACCCACTGGTACACGACGTTCGAGCACATCGTGTCCGCCCACGAACGCCGCAACGGCTACTACACCAGCGACGAATTGCCCCGCGGCAACCCGGCGATGCCGTACGACCTGCCCGGTGATCCCGAGCTCGCGCGTGCGATCGCCGCGCTTGGCGCCGGACGGCCCGACACGTACGTCTACGCCACCGACGACCCGTACATCGGCATCCACTATCCAACCGTGTACCTCACGCCTCACCTGCAGCGCGACGAGCGCTGGGTGAGCGTCGGCGTCTGCCAGACCGCGACGTTCGACGACTTCTTGTCATTCGGAGCGTTGCTCGCGGAGGCGGTGGCCTCGCTCGATCGGCGGGTGGTGCTGCTTGCCAGTGGCGGGCTTTCGCACCGTTTCTGGCCGTTACGCGAGCTCCGCGACCACGAGGGCGCCGGGCTCGAGCACATCAGCTCGCCGGAGGCCCGAGCCGCGGACGAGCGGTTGATCGCATCGCTCGAGGCTGGCGACCACGCAACAGTCCTGGCCGAGTACGCCGAGTTCCGCAAGCACTCGCCCGAGGGGATGTTCGCCCACTACTTGATGATGATCGGCGCCCTCGGCGGCTCAGCGTGCACCATCCCCGGGGTGCGCTACAGCGACTACGAATCAGCCGCCGGAACAGGCCAGGTCCACATCTGGTTCGAACCCACCACGAACGGAGCCCACTGAGATGCGACTCGCGAACTACGCCGGGCGGGCATCAATCGTGGTCGACGGCCACGCGATCGACGTGGAGCGTGCCAGCAACGGCGCGCTCTCGAGCGATCCGATGTTGCTCAGCGACCTCGATGTACATCCCACTCTGAAAAGTATCGCCGAAGCAGAACAGGCCGACCAGTGGCCGGCACTGGAACTCGCGCGTCTGGGCGCCCCGGTGCCTCGCCCACCCAAGGGTTTTGGCGTTGCGCTCAACTACCGTCAGCATGCGACGGAGAGCGGCCTCACCCTGCCGACCGAACCGCATCTGTTCGGCAAGATGGAGAACTGCGTGTGCGGGCCATTCGACGAGATCGTCGTGCCGGCCGGTCGCCACGAGGTTGACTACGAGGCAGAGCTGGTCGTGGTCTTCGGACGTACTTGCAGGGCAGCGTCGGCCGGCGACGCGTGGAGCTACCTGGCGGGCGTGACGTGCGGACAGGACATCTCCGACCGCGGCGAGCAGTTCCGTCTGCCAGTGAAGCAATTTACGATCGCCAAGACCTACGACACCTTCGGCCCGATCGGTCCATACCTCGTCACCCTCGACGAACTCCCCCAGCCTGACGCGCTGGAGATCGAGGGCCGGCTGAGCGGTCAGGTAATGCAACACTCCAACACGAGCGACCTCATCTTCGGGGTGCCCCAACTCGTGGAGTGGCTCAGTCGCTTCATCACGTTCCAACCCGGCGACCTGATCTGGACGGGGACGCCGGGCGGTGTCGGTGAGGCCCAGAAACCGCCGCGATTCCTGCGCGCCGGCGACGTCGTGGAAACCGAGATCGAAGGAATCGGTACCATGCGTAACCCTGTGGTCGAGCGATGAAGGTGATCGCCGGCGGCGATCGGAGCGTCAGCTACGGCGGTCGCTTCACGGGCACGGTCGAGCTGGAGATGCTGAACGCGACGCCCTCCGATGATACGCCCGACACCGCGCTGATTCATTTCCGCGACGGAGCCGTCACGTTCTGGCACACTCATCCGGGCGGCCAGCAGCTGGTCGTCGTCAGCGGGCAGGCGCGCGTCGGCACCGACGCCGACGGTGAGGTGGCACTCGCCGTTGGCACACTCGTGGTCTGCCCTCCGCACGAGCGACATTGGCACGGTGCCGCGCCCGGTGCGGACGCGACTCTGCTCGCGTTCACATGGGGCACGACGGTGTGGGAGACGCTGGCACCGGAGTGAGACCCTACGACGTCGCGATCGTGGGCCTCGGACCGACCGGCGCAGTGCTCGCCAACCTCTGCGGACTGCACGGTCTGCGCACGGTCGTCTTCGAGCGCTCGACGGACCCGTTCGCGCAACCTCGCGCCTGCCACCTCGACGCGGAAGTTGCGCGCGTTCTCGCCCAGTGCGGCTTCGCCAGCGAACTTCACGACGTGTTGACCATCTCGGCCGGGATGGAGTTCGTCGACGCGTGCGGCCGGCGACTGTTCACGTTCGAGGGTTTCGAGCGGGCTCCGTTGCTCGGGTGGCACGAGGACTACGTGTTCGTCCAGCCGGAACTCGACGCCCTGACGCGGCGCGGTCTCGAACGGTTCGCTCATGTCCAGGTCCTTCTCGGCACAGAAGCTCCCGGTCTCGGCGAGTTGGGCGAACTCGCCGAATGGATCGTTGGTTGTGACGGTGCGTCGAGCACCATCAGGACCCTCCTCGGCGTCGGTTTGGTCGACCTCGGCTTCGACCAGGAGTGGCTGGTGGTCGATGTGAGCCTGCACGAAGATGCCGAGGTGGCGCTTCCCGGCATCATCCGCCAGGTCTGTGATCAAGCCCGCCCAACCACGTTCGTGCCGTCGCACGGCTGGCACCGGCGATGGGAGTTCCGCCTCGAATCCGACGAGCCGGCCAAACCCTGGGACCTGCTCGGTGGGTGGGGTGTCACGCCCGACAATGCCGACATGGTTCGCGCGTCGAAGTACCGTTTCCATGCGCTCGTCGCAGATCGTTGGCGGGGTGGTCCGCGCGGACGTGTGCTGTTGGCGGGCGATGCAGCGCATCAGATGCCGCCGTTCATGGGCCAGGGGATGTGCTCGGGTATTCGTGACGCAGCGAGCTTGGCCTGGCGCTTGGCGGCGCCGGACGCGGCCGATCTGATCGACGACTACGAGCGCGAACGGCGGCCCCACGTCGAGTCCGTGACGGCCATGTCGATCCAAGCCGGACGACTGCTCGACGACCTCGCTGCCGATCTCGCCGCATCGCGACCGCTGCGACTTCCCGAGCCGGACGCCGCCGATCCAACGAGATGGTCGCGACTACCAGGCCTCGATCTCGGCGGGGCCTTTCCTATCGGTCATCAGGTGCCCGGCCCGCCAGGTCTCGATCAGCGACTGGGCATCGGATGGGCGTGGGTCGCAACCGACCCCGACTTCACCGTGGAGGGGGACTCGATCCAAGTCGTGGTGGAGCCGGCTGCGACGTACGGTCACCGTGCGCTGCTCGTGCGTCCGGACCGATACATCGCTGCGGTCGCCGGCTGACGCCAGCGACCGTCACCGGGGCACCAAGATGATCGGGGCCCGCTTCACGCCATTGATGAAATTGCTCCGGATGCGTTCGACTTTTCCGGCGATCTCGACCCGTTCGACTCGCTGGACGAACGCCGTGAGGAACGCCCGTACTTCGAGCCGTGCCATCCACTGGCCGAGGCACAGGTGCGGCCCGCCGCCGCCGAAGGTGACGTGACGGTTCGGTGTGCGGCCGATGTCGAACACGAACGGGTCGGTGAACTGTTCGGGGTCGAAGTTGGCAGCCACATACCAAGTCACCACCTTCTCGCCTTTCCTCATCTGGACCCCTCGCAGCTCGGTGTCGATCGTCGCCGTGCGGCGGAAGTGGATCTGGGGACACGCCCAACGCAGCACCTCTTCGACCGCGGTATCGAGTAGGTCTGAACCGTCGGCCATCCCCTTTCGCAGCCGTGCCAGCTGGTCGGGGTGTTCGGCGAACGCGAGCAGCGCGTGCGTGAGTGTGTGCCGGGTCGTTTCGTTGCCGGCGATCAGCAGCAGGAGGAAGAACGTGCCTTGCTCACGTTCGCTGAGTGGCGTCCCGTCGACGACGGCATCGGCCAGCACCGACAGCACGTCGGCCCCGGGATTCGACCGCTTCGACGCCAGCATCCTTTCGACGTAGTCGAAAACCTGCAGCGAGATCGGGCTGCGGAAGGGCAGCAACCGGTACGGGTCCGTATCCGTCTGATCGACGACCGCTCCGGAGAACTCCGGATCGGCGTGATAGACGATTTGATCGGCCCAGTGGAACAGCATGTCGGCGTCGCTGTCGGGAACACCGAGCAGGGCTGTCAGCATCCGGATCGGCAACTCGCGGGCAATGGTCGCTACGGCATCGATGGCCCTGCCGCTCGATGACCCGGCCACGGCATCGTCGAGAACGGACTCGACGAGCGCTCGCGCATCATCGGCGTATGTCTGCACGGTTGCCCGGCTGAAGGTGGGGTTGACGAGTTGACGCAGCCGGGTATGCCGCGGCGGATCGGTCTCGAGCATCGTCCGTCGGGCGACGTTGGCGTCCGGCTCCAGCTCTTCGATCTCGGTGCCGCCGACTTCGCTGGAAAATCTCCGCCAGTCCTTGTGGACATCGACGAGGTCGTCCCAACGAGTGACTGCCCAGAACCCACTGCCGGTGTGACGGTTGTCGACCGTCTCGTTGACCCACGCGATCGGGGCGATACTGCGGTATCGCGCGTACGCGTCGTGGGGGACGCCGATCTCGTAGACGTCGTGACTGAGGATGTCGACGCCCGCCAGCGTGTCGGGACGAGTGTCGGGACGCTCCGTCACCCTGCGACCTCGTCGAGGAACCAATCGACGAGCAGATCGACATTGGCTTGTGCCACGCTCGCATTGCCGGCGAACGCATCGAGCATCGTTTCGGGATCGATGCCGATCTTGGCCCAGTAGTCGTCGGGGCAGTGGCGCACCCAGTGCTCGACTCGGCGGTGATCGACTTCGGGGTGGAACTGGACCGCGGCCACGCGTCCGCAACGGAACGCTTGGGGGCCGGCCTCCGTTCGCGCCAGTTCGGTGACCGCTTCTGGCAGCACGCACCGGTCGAGGTGCCACGTGAACCATGGGCCGGGGGCGACGGCATCGGGCACGTCGCTGTCGACGTGCACCCAGCCGATCTCCGGCAGCGGTGACCGTTCGACACTTCCACCGAGCGCCGCGGCCAGCGCCTGTGCGCCGAAACAGATGCCGAAGATGGGGACCGTCGCGTCGACCGCTGCTCGCAGCAGGTCCAACTCCCGGTCGATCCATGAGCCGATCGTGGCGGTGTCGTACACGCTGTGCACCGAGCCGAGCGCCAGCACGAGGTCGAAGGCGGTCGGGTCCGGGAACGTCACGTTGCTGTGCGCGTCGGCACCGCCGAGAACCTGAACGACGTGGAGGTCGTAGCCGCGACGGACCAGTGCTTCGCCCATCAGGCCGGCGGGGCCATCGATCTCGTGCTGGATCACAAGCGCGACGGCACAGGTCTTCGTCACCGATGCCATGCTAGCAATCGTTTGGTACCAAACTATTCATCATGACGAACCGCCCGAAGCGACCTCGGATCGCGATGACCACTTGGCGTCGAACGATGCCGACGTTCCTCGACGAGCGCACCGATCTGTACACGTTGGGCACCGAGTACCCCGCAGCAGTGCAGGCCGCCGGCGGGCTGGTGTTCATGCTCCCGCAGCATGATCCGGGCGACGCCCACCAGGTGTTGCACGGTTTCGACGGGCTGGTCATGGTCGGCGGCGACGACATCGATCCGGCTCGCTATGGCGCGGTCGACGATGGCTCGAACAAAGGTGTGTCGGCGTCCGCCGATGACAGTGACCTCGCGATCGCGAGGGCGGCCGTGGAATTGGGCCTGCCGCTGTTCGCGATCTGCCGCGGCTGTCAGGCGCTCACTGTCGCGATGGGTGGCACGCTCTTCCAAGACATGACCGCTGCCACCGGCCTGCACCGTCCGATCAGTCAGACACCGGCCGAGGTGCTGGCCGAGCGCCACCCCATCGATATCGATGGGTCGTCACGGTTGGCGAAGGCCTATCGCGGTTCCATCAGGCGCATCGTCAACTCGATCCACCACCAGGCGATCGACACGGTGCCACCAGGCTTTCATGCCGTGGCATGGGCCGACGATGCCACGATCGAGGCGATCGAACCGGATGACGCAGACTCTCCGATCCTGGCAGTGCAATGGCATCCTGAGAAGATCGTCGGCGAGGGTGATCACGTATTGTTCGAGTACTTCGTGAACGAGATGGTTCGTCGATGACGAGGCAGCAGCTCGTCGCTCGAGCGGCCGAGATGGGGACCTCCTTCGCTGGCCGCGCAACCAAGTACGACGCGGAAGCCAGCTTCCCCTACGACGACTTCGCCGAACTCCGAGACGCCGGCTTCCTCGCGCTCTGCGTGCCCGAGCATTTCGGTGGCCTCGGCGCCGACTTCGCCACCTACTGCAGGGTCGCGAACGAAATCGGGCGCCACGCCCCGGCGACGGCGTTGGCATTCAACATGCACTGTGTCACGATGCTGCTCGCCGGCCAGATCGCAGACGATCTGACGTGGACCGATGGCGAGCGACAGATCCTCGAAGACCGTCGGCGGGTTCTCTACGCGGGTGTGGTCGAGCAGGGCACGTTGCACTCGCAGCCGTTCAGCGAGGGCAACGCGCCCGGCGCGACTGCTGGCTTCTCGACGCGAGCGGAACCCGTGGAAGGTGGCTACCGGATCAGCGGACGAAAGATCTTCGCCTCGCTGTCGGAGGCAGCAGATGTCCACAACATCGTCGCGATGGTGCCGGGCGACCATCGAGTGCGCTTTCTCGGCCTGCCCGCCAACGCCGATGGAGTGCACATCGAAGGTGACTGGGATCCCGTCGGCATGCGGGCAACGCTCAGCCGCACTCTCGTGTTCGACAACGTCTTCGTACCGTTGGCGAACGAATGGCTGCCGCCGGGCGGCTTCGACCAAGCCGCAACCCGTTGGCCGCACTTCTACCTCACGCTGTCGTTCAGCTACCTCGGCCTGATGCGCGGCGTGCTCGATCACACCCTGGCATACCTGTTGCGCAGCGGACGCCAGGACCATCCGATCAAACAGCAGGGTTGGGCGCAACTACAGCTGCGCTACGAGCAGGCCCTCGCACTCCAGCACGCCGCAGTCGACGAGGCCGGTGTCGACCCGACGCCCGATCAGCTCCGGCGGGCGTGGACCTCGCTGATCACGGTGATGGAAGGGGCCCCGGACATGGCGTCGACCGCATTGCGCGTCGCGGGTGGACGGGCGTTGCTCAAACCCGAGCCGCTCGAGCGGCTGTATCGCGACGCCCGATGTGGCGCGACGATGCTGCCGTGGAGCGTCGAGGTGTGCCTCGAACGTCTCGGGCGGTTCGGCTTGACCGACGAAAGCGAGGCTCCGGCATGACACGGCTCACGGAATGGTCGTGGATACAGCGCTTCGCGGAGCAGTTCGCTGCTTGTGGCGTCGGCGCGGGAGACACTGCGGTCGTGGTGTGCGAGCGGGCCAGCCGCCCATCGCTCGTCGAGACGAGCCGTATCGCGCTCGCGTCGGTGGGCGCGGCCGTCGTGGTTGTCGAGGCGACGACTCCTGCGAACCGAGGGCCGGTGCCGATCCGATCGACGGGCGCGTCGATTGCCGTTGCCGGAAACAAGGCAACGATCGCTGCCTGCTCGGCCGCCGACTTCGTCGCCGATTGCACCGTCGAAGGGCTGCTACACGCGCCCGAGCTCGGCGCGATCCTGGCCGGCGGCGCTCGGGTGCTGATGATCTCCAACGAGCACCCGGAGGTCTTCGAGCGGATGCCCAACGACCCCGGTCTCCAGGCCGTGGTCGAACGGGCGGCGACGGCGCTCGGCTTGGCGACGACGATGCGCGTCACGTCCGGCGCCGGCACGGATCTCACGATCTCTCTCACCGGCGCGATGTGTGCCGGGTCGTCAGGGGTGACTTCCGGACCGGGCACGATCGCCCACTGGCCCGGCGGTCTCGTCGTGGCGTTTCCCGCTGCCCGCTCGGTGAATGGCACGCTTGTGCTCGATGTCGGCGACGTCAACCTCACCTTCAAGGAGTACGTTCGCTCGCCCATCACATGCACCGTCGTCGACGACCACATCATCACCGTGGACGGCGACGGGCTCGATCGCGACCTCCTCGCCAGTTACCTCGCGGCGTGGGACGAACGCGAGGCCTACGCCGTCAGTCACGTTGGTTGGGGTTTGAACCCGCACTGCCGGTGGGATGTGCTGCCGCTGTACGACAAGGCCGACCTGAACGGCACAGAGCTTCGCGCGTTCGCCGGCAACTTCTTGTTCTCCACCGGCGCCAACGAGGTCGCAGGTCGCTTCTGCCGCGGTCACCTCGACCTGCCGATGCGCAACTGCAGCGTGAGCCTCGACGGTCGCCTTGTGGTGGACAGCGGCACGGTGGTGGACAGCGGCGTCGTGATCGACGCTGAACCCGGGTCGGTCCGATCGTTTGGTACCGAATGAATTTTTCGCTCGTTTGCTAAACTCGCCGCCCATGGGGAATCGGCGGGTTCGAGTGATGTGGAGCGACTTGAACGGTCTATCGCACGGTCGTTACGTGCCCGAACGACGCCTCGACGAGCATGGTCACCATGCCGTCACCACGCTCGCGATGAACATCACCCGCGACATCCTGGCGATCGATGGCTACGCCGGTGACGTCGGCTTCCCCGATCTCTCGACGGTGCCATTGGCCGACACCCGCCGCGCGGGCTGGGAGGTCGACACCGACGTCATGATCGCCGACCTCGAGTTCCGCCACGCACCGCTGGCGATCGCCCCGCGCACCGCCTTGAAGAATGCGGTCGACGCCTGGCGCGCGCTCGGGTACGAACCACAGCTCGGCTACGAGATGGAGTTCTACGTGCTCCAGCCCGATGCGAATGCGCCCGGTGGGTACGGCCCGCTGAAGATCCCCTCGCATCGCGTCTACGGCGTCGGCCTCGGTGGCGACAACACCGGCTTGATGTTCGATCTGTACGACGCAGCGGAACACTGCGGGCTCGATCTCGAGGGAGTTATGGGTGAGTTCCATCCTGGGCAGATGGAGCTGAACATGAGATACGGACCCGCGCTGGACGCGGCCGACCGAGCGTTCATCTGCAAGGACATGACCCGCGAACTGGCCGCGCGGAAGGGCTACTGGATCACCTACATGGGCCGCCCCATCGCCGACTACGTGGGCAGCGGGCTGCACATCAATTTCTCGCTCGTGCCAATCGGGGGTGGAAGGAACGCGTTCGACGATCCCTCTGGTGAGCACGGCATCTCGCCACTTACCCGCCAGTGCATCGGCGGGTTGATCGCACATCACGAAGCGCTGGGTGCGCTGTCCGCCCCGCTGATCAACAGCTACAAGCGGCTGATGCCAGGGATCATCGCCGGTTACTGGGCGAACTGGGGCCTCGACAACCGCACCAGCACCTACCGTGTGCCGGGCGAGCGCGGTGACGCGACGCGCATCGAGAACCGCATGCCGTGCGCGAGCGCGAGCCCGTATCTCGCCGCCGCGGTGATGTTGAACGCAGCGCTGCTGGGCGTAGCCGGTGGGTTGGACTGCGGCGAACCCCAGGCGGGCGATGGCGACGCCACACCGAACACCGATCGGCACACGCCGCTGACTCTCGGCGAGGCGCTCGACGCGCTGGAAGCCGACCCGGCGATCTGCGACGCGATGGGCGCCGACCTCGTCCGGGCCTTCGTGGCCATCCGCCGCGACGACTTGGCCCGTTGGGAGGCGGCGGGCGAGGAGTGGTCGGTCGACTCGATCTCCCCGTGGGAGCTCGTTCAGTACCTCCCGTTCTACTGAGTCGACGCTGGCTGCGGCGCGGCGCAGGGCATCACATCAGGCCTGCGACCCGAGATATGCGGCGGCGACCAGAGGGTTGGCCCGGACGTCGGCCGGCGAGCCCTCGGCGAGCATCCGGCCCTCGGAGAACACGACGATGTGGTGGCTGATACGGGTGATGAAACCGAGGTCGTGATCGATGACCAACACGCCGGCGCCGATCCGAGCCGCTGCGGCGCGAGCGCGGTCGACCATTGCCAGGCTCTCCGTGTCGCTCATTCCTGAAGTCGGTTCGTCGAGCAGCAAGAACTCGGGCGCGAGGGCTGTCGCTCGAGCCAGCTCGAGCCGGCGCTGGTTGCCGTAGTCGAGCGTCGCAGCTCGGCGGTGGGCGAACTCGGCCAGTCCCGCATCCTCGAGCAGCTCGTCGATGTTGACCGGTGGACGATGCGAGCGGTGCCGCTCGGCCACCAGGGCACTGAGCGCAACATTTTCGCGCACGGTCAGGTTGTTGAACAGGCGCAGGTTCTGGAACGTGCGCGCCAGGCCGGCGCGCGCCACCTCCACCGGGGTGGCCTCGGACAGATCCAGATCGCCGAGACGTATCCGGCCGCGTTGCTGCTCGACGAGGCCAGTGATGACATTGAACAGGGTGGTCTTGCCGGCGCCGTTCGGTCCGATCAAACCAACGATCTCGCCCGGGCCGACACGGATGCCCGCCCCGTCGAGTGCGACGAATCCACCGAACCGCACGGTGATGTCGGTGGCCTCGAGCGCGGCTCCGGTGCTGACCGGAGCAACAGTTGTCACATCGCTGCGGCGCGTCATGCGCCTTCGCAGCCAGCCGCCGAAGTCGCGATCGCCGAGCAGCCCATCTGGGCGGAGCAGCATCACCAGCAGCATCGTGCCCCCCAGGAACACGTCGGGAAACCGTTCGATGTCGAGCCGTTGCGGATCACCGAGCTGGCGGAACAGCTCGGTACCCGCGGTGATCAGTACGGCCCCGAGAACGGCGCCGCTGAGGCTGCGCATCCCGCCCACCACGAGCATCACCAGGATCAGGATCCCCGAGTCGAGTGTGAATTGTTTCGGATTGACGCTGCCGAGCGACTGCGCCCGCAGCGAACCTGCGAGCGCGATGACGCCCATGCTGACCACCCACGCGGCATAGCGAGAGGTGAACAGCCGGATGCCCAGCGCCGGCGCCGCCAACGCGTCTTCGCGCGTCGCGATCGCGAAGCGGCCGATCCGCGCCTCTTGGAAGACATGGGCGACCACAAGCGCCACAAGAGCGCCACCCCACAACCACAAGACACTCTGTTGTGGGATGCCCGACAGCCCGCCTGCGCCGCGGGTGAGCTCCTTCCAGTTCTTCACGAGTTGGTCGACGACGAACAGCGCGGCGAGCGTGATCATCGTCGGAGCAAGGCCGCTCGCACGGCAGATCACGATGCCGATCGTCGCGCCGACCACGAGGGTGACCGCGATCGCGAAAGCGGTCGAGCCTGCTGGGCCGAAGTGCACATCGGCGAGCCCGAACGGCAGGTCGGGCAACGCCTTCGTCTTCTCGACAACCGGGATCGCAACGACGGCTGTGGCATACGCCGCGACTTGGGCGAAGGCCATGTGCCCGAAGCTGAGCACGCCCGTGTTGCCGATGAAGACCTGCATCCCGACCACCAGCATCAGGTTGGTGAGCATCTCGTCGACGAGCAGATCTCGCGACGAGCCGCCGGTCGCGGTGTAGGCCGAGGCCAGCACGAACACCGCGGCGAGAAGGACGGCACTCGAGAGTGCGCTGCGGCCGAACTTTGTCGTCACCTCACACACCCGCACGTCCATCACACCCGCTCCGCGTGGGAAACCGTGAACAAGCCCTGCGGCCTGAGCACGAAGAACAACGCGACGACAATGAACACGATGCCTGTCGAGAACCGGTCGAGCCTGGTGGCCACATCCGGCAGGTAGGCGCGTGCGAAGGTTTCCAGCAGACCGAGCGCGAGACCGCCGATGATTGCGCCGCTGAAGCTGCCGAGGCCGCCGATCACCGCGGCGATCACCGCCTTCAGCAACCACTCGGATCCCATGGCCGGTTCCGCCGACGGTGTGCGCATCACGATCAAGCAGGCGGCGATTCCGGCGAGCAAGCCGGCGAAGGCAAAGGCGCCAGAGATCACCCGGTTGGCCTTGACACCCATCAGACGCGCGGCGTCGAAGTCCTCGGCGGCACCGCGAACGGCGATGCCGAACAGGGTCCGCCGGAACACGATCGCGGTGCCGACCAAGGTGATGGCCGTGACGCCGATGGTGACGAGATCCATCACCTCGAGCCGCACGCTGCCCAAGGTCAAGGAGTTGAACACCCACGCCGGCTTCGGGAACGGGCGCTGCTTGGGCGAGACGAAGATCTGCCACAGCGCGTGAGAGAGACGCTCGAGCGCGAACGACGTCAGCAACATCGTGAACGGGCTCGCGTTACGGACCCACCGGAATGCAATCTGTTCAGTCGCGACGGAGGCGAGCACCGCGGCGCCGATGATGACCGCCGGCATCCACCACCAACTGCCGCCGTGCAGGAAGAAGAAGTAGGCGGTGTAGGCGCCGACGGTGATCAGTTCGCCGTGGGCGAAGTTCACGAGGTGCATCACGCCGAAGATCAGCGAGATGCCGAGCGCCAACAGCGCGTAGGTGCTACCGACGCCAACGCCGTCCAGCAAGCTCTGCAAAAGTCGCGTCACGATCCGTGATCCTCGGACGATCGACCATCGGGGGATCCGATGAACGCTTCGAACAGATCGGTCTGCGCGGCGAGTTCCGGACCGGTGCCCGTGGCAACGATACGTCCGCTGCGAAGCACGTACCCACGGTCGGCGAGTTGCAGGGCGCGTCGCGCGTTCTGCTCGACGACCAACATCGTGCGACCCTGGTCTCGCAACGTGACGAGAAGGTCGAAGATCACGTCGACCAGTGTCGGCGCCAACCCAAGGGTCGGCTCGTCGAGCAGCAAGAGACGGGGATTGCTCATCAGCGCCCGGGCGACGGCGAGTTGCTGGGCCTCGCCGCCCGACAAGAATCCTGCAGACGTTGTCCATTTCGACCGAAGCACCGGGAACAGCATCGCAACGTCCTCGAAGCGGGCGCGGCGCTCGCTCCCCGTCGCCGTGATGCCGGCAAGCTTCAGGTTTTCCTCGACCGTCAGATCTTTGAAAATCCGCCGGTGCTCGGGCACCAGCGCGAGCCCACTCTTGACGAGCCGCGCCGGGTCGGCACGAGTGATGTCGGCTCCTTCGAAGCGCACCGAACCCGCTGTCGATCGCAGCAGACCGGCGACCGTGTTGAGCAGGGTGGTCTTGCCGGCCCCGTTCGGGCCGACGAGCACCACCATTTCGCCGACGTCAACACGCAGAGATGCCGAGTGCAGTGCGGTGATCGCGCCATAGCGGGTAGTGACCTGGTCGAGCTCGAGCACGGTTGCGTGGTTTGGGCAATGGGTCGAGCAGTCAGGAACCTGCGATGTACGCAGGCCGAAGCGCCTCGACGAAGGTCGGCTTCCCGCCTTGCACCTTCAGGATGACGACGTCCTTCTCGGGGACACCGTGGGTTCCCTTGTAGCTGACGGTGCCGGTCGTGACCGGAACGTTGACGAGATTGTTGATCGTTGCGATCAACTTCGCTCCGTCGACGGAGCAGGCTTCGGTTGCGGCGGCGGCGATGATCTGTACGGCATCGGCTGCGAGAGCGCCGAAACTGATCGTCTCGATCTTGGCGCCGGCGGCGGCAGCGTCGGCGAGGAACGCCTCCACGCCGTTGGACTTTTGCGGGAAGGTGTGCGCGGCGAAGACCACGCCGTTGGCGACCGCACCGGCGCTCCACACCACTGTCGCGTCGAAGCCGTCGACGCCCGCGACGACGATGCCGCCGAGTCCGGCTGCGGCGAGCTGTTCGAGCAGGGTCTGTGTCTGCGGCATCACCATCGCGGTGAACAAGACCTTCGGTACCGGCTTGAGGGTGGCGATCTGGTTGACCTGGGTCGAGAAGTCGGCGTCGGCGAGACTGAACGAGAAGTCACGCTGCACCGTGCCACCACCGTGCTCGAACGCTTTCTTGAAATATTCCGGATTGCCGGAGAAGTAGACATCGTCGGTCGAGCTGAACGTGATCGCATTGGTGAGATGTTGCGACAGCGCGTACTCGGCTATCGCCGACGACTGAACCGGATCGCTGAAGCTGGTCAGGAAAGCACCGCGGCTGGGGTCGGCAAGCGCTGGGTCGGTCGAGGCCATGAACACGATCGGCACCTTGCCGGCGACGGTGTCGAGCAATGGGGCCCCCGTCGATGAAAAGGGCGGGCCGATCAGGGCGTTGACGCCGCCGTCGAGCAGCTCCCGGCCTGCTCGCTGAGTCGCTGCCGGGTCGCCCTGGATGTCTTTGACCACGTATTGAACGGGCAGCCCGCCGACACCGCCAGCCGCGTTGAGCTTGTCGACCATCACCTGCGCCGCTTTGGAGCCGGGCTGGTCGGAGAACGCCCCGAGCTCACCGAGGTCGGCGGCAAATCCGATCTTGAGCGGACGGTCGAGTTTGCACTCGCCGACCGGCGCCGCGGTTGCCCCCGTCTCGACCGGCGCGCTGTCGGCTGTGGAGTGCGCGGTGGTTCCGGCAACTCCCGTGACGGTGGGGAGACCACCGTTCGTTGCAGAACTCGACTGGCTGTCGCTGCCACATCCCGCCGCGAGCAGTACCACAGTCGCCACCGTTGCCAAGAGAACCTGCTTCTTCATCTTTTTCCCCCAAATCCGACGAATCGTAACTCTCATAGTAGTCATACCGAATTCGTTTGGTAGCAAACGAATTCGGTCGCGGCTTACGCAACCGAGATCTCGATCGGCAGTCGCTTGATGCCACTGATGAAATTCGATCGCAACCGGTCGATTGGTCCAACTTGGCGCACGTCGGCGACTCTTGGCAACAGCTCTTCCAGCAGGACCTTGATCTCCATCCGCGCGAGCTGGGCGCCGAGGCACAGGTGCGGGCTCATCAATCCGAATGCGACATGTGTGTTCGGTGTGCGATGGATGTCGAACGTGAACGGATCCTCGAACTGATCGTCGTCATAGTTGGCCGAGATGAACCACATGACCACCTTCTGCCCGGCCCGGATCTGGCGCCCGCCGAGCTCGGTATCGGCTGTGGCTGTGCGCCGGAAGTGCATCGTGACGCTTCCCCAGCGGAGGATCTCCTCGACCGCGCAAGCAACGAGCTGCGGGTCCGTACCGACGGCGTCGCGCAGTTCGGCCAATTGGTCCGGATGTTCGATCAGGGCCTTGAGACCGGCTGCCATCGTGTAGCGGGTGGTGTCATTGCCGGCAGCCACGAGCAATGTGAAGAAGTTGTTGAACTCATGCTCGCTGAGGGTGTCGCCGTCGATCTTTGGCCGGAGCAGATCGCTGATCACGTCGTCGCCGAGATGATCGCGGCGCAAGCGAGCTTGCTCTTGCGCATACTGGAACAGTTCGATGCCGGCCGGGCTGCGAAACGGCATCAGCCGGAATTCGTCGGTGTCCACCAGCCCCACCGGGTGCAAGGTGAACTCAGGGTCGGTGTTGCCGAGCAGCGCATCGCCTTTCTCGACGAGCCACGGACCGTCCGTGTCCGGCACGCCCAACAGCACGCCCAGCATTCGCATCGGCAACTGCTTCGAGATCTGTTCGACGAAGTCGAACCGATCGCCGGTCGTGAATGCCTGATCGATGACTGACCGGGCGAGCACCCGGATCGCGTGTTCATAGGCGTAGACCTCTCGGCGGCTGAACGGCTTGCTGACGAGGCGCCGATACGCGGTGTGCTCCGGCGGGTCGAGTTCCATCATCGTTGTCCGGGCAGCGGATTCCTCCGGCGCCATCTCCTCCAGCCGGATACCAGCAGCCGAAGAGAACGTCGACACGTTGCGGCTCACGGTCAACAGATCTTGGTAACGGGTGACCGCCCAGAACCCGCTCCCGCCGTCGTGCTCGTCCCACCAACTGACCGGATCCTCGCGACGGAGGCGGGCGAAGGTGGCGTGCGGCACACCTCGCACGTAGGTGTCGGGGTCGATGATGTCGGCATCGGCCGGGCCGAGATCTTCGGTTGAACCGGACCGACTCACGGCTGCCCCGCGAGGTTGTGGCGCTCGAGCGTCGAACCGCCGTTCCAGCTGATGCCGACCTCGCGCCAAAAGCCCCCGATCATCTCGATCGGAGCGAGCCGGGTCAGCTCCTCGACCGGTGATTCGTAGAGCGCGATCGTCGCCTCGCCGCTGAAGCACGGTCCGACCTCGCCGTCGTAACCGCGCATCGTCACCAACTCGTCGAGGCTGTCGCCGCCGGCCCGCTCGATCGCCGGCATGTAGCGATGATGGAGCATCGGATGCCCGTTGACGAAGCCGGCGGTCTCGGCCGTGCCGGTGATCGTGAACGCGGCGTCGATCAGGCGACGGCCCGACGCCGAACAGGTCGCGCCGAAGCGGCCGCCCGGCTGCAGCCGAGGACCGGCTCGGCCGACGTTGACCGGCCGGGTGAGGTACAGCTCGCCCAACTTCTTGGGGTATCCCTGGTGATGCCCGCGAACCATCGCGAAGTCCTTGTCGACCCAGATGTACACGCAGCGGCTGTATGTCTCGCCCCGGTAGCGGCATCGGACGACGACGAAGGTCTCCACGTATTGGCTACGCACGGGGTCGAGCAACTCTTCGAAGCCACCGCTGCAGCTCTGCCAGTCGGCCCAGATCACGGCGACAGCGCCCGGATCGACGTCGGCGAGCGACAGCGGAGCAGGAAGCAACTCGGCCACAGCAGCAGGGTCGGCACGGTATTCGATTGTCAGCATCTGCCCGCTGTAATGCCACGGGGGGCTGGGCACGATCGAGCTGCGACCCGTCGCACTGCGAGGGAACATGAACCCGCTGATGTTGTCGGCCATCCGGTCGAGCATAATCGTTTGGGTCCAAACGATTGTCTACCGAGGAGGCATCCGTGCCCGAGTTCCGCCGCATCCTGCTCGAAGGGACCATCACGCCGGTCGTCGTCGACGACGAGCAGTTGGTCGCCGGCGATGGTCGCCGCATCCCTGTGGCAGATGCCATTCATCTGCCTCCGACCGAACCGTCGAAAATTCTCTGCGTGCACCTGAACCACGTTTCCCGGGTGAACGAGTTCCAGATCAAACTGGCGTCGGCGCCGACATATTTTCACAAACCCACGTCGGCGCTGAACAGCCACCGCGGCAACGTCGTCCGGCCGACGCGATGCCACTGGCTGAACTTCGAAGGTGAAGTGGTCATCGTGATCGGGCGCCCGTGCCGCAACGTGGCGCCTGAGGAGGCCGGCGACTACATCGCTGGATACACGATCGGCAACGATTTCGGGTTGCACGATTTCCGCGACACCGATGCCGGCTCGATGCTGCGCGTCAAAGGCAGCGACACGATGTGCCCGGTCGGTCCAGGTGTCGTCACCGGCTGGGACTTCCACGACAAGCGGATCCGCACCCTCGTCAACGGCGAGGTCCGCCAAGATGGCAGTACCGCGGAGATGACGTGGGACATGCACTACCTCGTCGCCGACCTCGCCCGCACCATCACGCTGCTGCCGGGTGACCTGATCTTTTCGGGCACGCCGGCAAACAGCAGGCCGGTGCAGCCCGGCGACGTGGTCACTGTCGAAGTCGAAGGTCTGGGCCAACTGACCAACACCATTGTCAGCGGTCCCACCCCGATCCGTGAGGATGTCGGAGCACAACCGACTGAAAGTGAGGAAGTGCTGTCAACGGCGCTCGGGGGTGACTGGGAATTCCGGGGCATCCGAACGCCGCGACGCGATTGAGCGGGATCTCGCTCACGCTGCGAAAAATTTGATCAGCATTTCGTTCACAGCGTCGGGTGCTTCCAGGTTGGCGATGTGGCCGACACCTGGGATCACCTCGAATCGCGCGCCGGGTATCGCAGCTGCCAGATGAGCCGCATAAGAAGGAGGCGTTTCGAGATCGTGCTCACCGACCATCACCAAAGTCGGTGCCGAGATGCGGTGCAGCTCATCGCGCGCATCGTGAGTGACCAAGCAGCGAACGGCCCCAGCCAGTCCCTCGGGCGTGATCCGCGCCATCGCCGAAACCGCATCGGCCACAACCGAGTTGTCGACGTCGGGCCCCATGACCGATCGCAGCACGCCTTCAGCGATCGTCGCCGGCGTTGCTCCCTCCCGCAGTGGGCGCAGCCGTTGCTCGACCCACGCGTCAGCGGTGGTCACGCCGTCGAAGCCGAATGCAGAACTCGTACCGATGAGCGCCAGAGAACGCACAACCGGGGGATGCCGCAACGCGACATGCTGGGCAACCATCCCGCCGAACGAGAGCCCCACCACATGTGCCTCGTCGATTCCGAGTGCGTTGATCCACACCGCAACCGCGTCGGTGAGCAACTCGAACGTCAGTGGAGCCGAAGGCTTTGCGCTCGCGCCGTATCCGGGCATGTCCCACGCCGCACATCGGAAGCCCTTTGCGCCGAGCGCGAACAGCTGAGGGCCCCATGCCGTACGACTACCGCCGAGACCGTGGAGGAACAGCACGACTTCGCCATCGCCGGGCCCCGTCTCGCGCCACGCGATCGGGTGTGCGTCGATATCGCGCGGCTCGACGGAGTTCACCGGGTCCAGCGGTCCACGTTGGTGCAGGTGTTCTTCACGTCGCAGTAGAAATCGAAACTCCAGGTCCCTCCCTCACGCCCGACGCCGGAATGGCGGCTACCGCCGAACGGAGCCCGGAGATCGCGCACGAAGAAGCAGTTCACCCAGACGGTGCCGGCCACGAGTTGGGCGCTCACCCGCCGAGCTCGTTGCGGGTCGCCGGTGAACAGCACGGCGGCGAGGCCGAAGTCGGTGCCGTTGGCCATCGCCACCGCTTCGTCCTCATCGGCGAAGGTCTGCAGCGTGAGGACCGGGCCGAAGACTTCCTCGGTGAGGATTTCGCTGCCAGGAGCGACATCGGTGATGAGAGTTGGTCGGTAGAACAGCCCGCCAAGTTCGCTGTTGCGCCCACCCCCGATGACCACCTTGGCGCCGTCCACCGTTGCGCGTTGCACAAAGCCCTCGATCCGTCGAAGGTGCTCATCGGTTATCTGTGGCCCGATATCGGTGGCGGCGTGGCGCGGGTCGCCCTGGCGCAGTGCGTTCGTCCGGTCGACGAAGCGGGCGACGAACTCGTCGTGAACCGATTCCTCGACCAACAGCCGCGTGGTCGCCAGGCATACCTGCCCGGCGTTGTCGTATTGCTCGACGGCGTTCGCCACCGCTGCATCGAGGTCGGCATCGGCGAACGCGATGAACGGACTCTTGCCTCCCAGTTCGAAACTGCACGGGGTGAGGTTCGCTGCTGCGGACGCAGCAATCAGACGGGCGGTCTGGACAGAGCCGGTGAAGCTGATCCGCGCCACGTCGGGGTTCGAGGTCAGCGCCGGCCCGACCTCTTCACCGAGGCCCTGCACGACGTTGAACACGCCCGCAGGCATTCCGGCCTCGGCCGTGATGTCGGCCAGCATCGAAGCGGTCAGCGGGCTCCACTCTGCGGGTTTCAGCACCACCGAGCATCCTGCGGCGAGTGCCGGCGCGACCTTCCAAGTCGCCAGCATCAGCGGTGCGTTCCACGGAGTGATCAGCACCGCAACCCCACTTGGATCCCAGCTGACGTGATTGCGGTGACCGCGAGTTTCGAAATTGGGGTGGTGGAGATCGTTGACGAGGTAGTCGGCGAAGAAGCGGAAGTTGTGAGCGACCCGGGGCATCACGCTGCGCAGATGACTGCGCAGCAGGGCGCCATTGTCCACTGTCTCGACGATCGCGAGTTGCTCGAGGCGCTGTTCAACGAGGTCCGCGACGCGATGCAGGAGCGCGGCCCGCTCGGCGGGCGGTTTGGCTGCCCATTCCGGAAACGCGGCCCGGGCAGCGGCGACTGCGGCATCGGCTTCGCCGGGTCCACCCCTCGCAATCCGGGCAATGACTCGGCCATCTACTGGTGACACGTCGTCGAAGGTCGATGCGGAGCCCACCCGTTCGCCACCGATCCAGTGGTCGAGTGCGACGGTGACATCAGCGACTTTCGTTGTGCGGCTCACGAGAAACTCCCAATCGTTTGAACCTCAACGATATTGTGCCGGGGTGGCCGGGCCGTTCACCACCAACGACGAGCGCGAGTTGCGCGCCGCGGAACGTGCCGTGACTGAAGCGCTCGGGGGGCTGCCGCTCGACTTCCACGCGCTGCTCGCGGTCACGAACATCTTCCGAGCCGCGACGGCGGTGCGCAACCATATGGAGGGCACGATCCTTGCCGCTCACCAGTTGAGCTGGAGTGCATTCGTGTCGCTGTTCGTGCTGAGGGTGTGGGGCCCGCAGGAAAGCCATCAGCTCGCGGCTCAGGCAGGCATCACCGGAGGCACGCTCACCGGCGTGCTGAACACGCTCGAGCGCCGTGGCTTCGCTCGCCGCAAGGCGCACCCGACCGACGGCCGCCGTGTGATTGCCGAAGCGACCGCCAAGGGTCGCAAGGTCATCGACTCGATCATGCCGCTCATCAACCGCGAAGAGATGCGGATCACCCGTGACCTCTCGATTGTCGAGCGCGACGAACTCTCACATCTGCTGCGCAAGGTGCTACGGACGCTCGACGAGGTGAGGTGAGGGCCTGTGCCTCACATCTGCGCCCAGGTTGGGCTCCTTGCAGTTCCTCGCTGTCAGCAGGTGACTGCGTCGTGTGCCCGCAGGCTCTCGGTCAGTAGTTGAACGTCAGCGCGCCGCCTTGGGTGAACTCGAACAGCGAGGGGGCTCCTTTGACTTCGGCGCCTTGGACCCATTCGGCATCTTGCAGTCCGCGGCTCTTGACGCAGACCGGGCAGGCGTAGAACCGTCCGCCTCGCTCGATGTACTCGGCGTGCAACTCGCCGATCGAGGGCGCCCCAGGGACCGAGATGGCCGCCGCGTATCCGTTGGTGGCGACGTGTACGCCGTCTTTTGTCAGCCACATCAGCACCTGTTTGCCCCCGCGGAGTGCCTCGACACCGAGGAGATATCCGATGAGGACGGACTCCGGGTCGTCCGTTCCGTGAGTTTGGCCGATCACCACTTTGTCGTCAGCTGCCATATCGAGTCCTTTCGGGGTTTGGTTTTGGATCCTTTGTGTTGGTCCGTGCGGCACTGGCGGGGCGGCCCCACGTCCATCAGGAGCGGCGGGCGAGGAAGGCGTAACCGTACACCTCGAACGAGCGCGCTTTGGCTTCGCCGGGCGCGCCGCCGAAGGTGTCGACCGGCGGGCCGATAGTGACCTGTTCGAACCCCGAGTCTTCGATCATCTGTTGCCAGCCCGCACGAGGCAGCCCTCCGGCAATTCAACCGGTCCACAGGTCGACGTCACGCATGGCCTCGACGGGGACGGGTCGACCGTTGGCGATGTCGGCGAACTGCAGCACTCCGCCGGGGCGCAGCACCCTGAAGATCTCGGCGAACACGGCCTGCTTGTCAGCGCACAGGTTGATCACACCGTTGGAGATGACGACATCGGCCCAACCGTCCTCGACGGGTGTGGCTTCGGCGAGCCCTTCGCGGAACTCGACGTGAGCGAATTCGAGCTGGTACGCGGTATCTCGCGATTTTGCGAGCATTTCGGGGGTCATGTCGATCCCGATGACGCGACCGGTCGGACCGACCTGGGTGGCGGCGATGAACGAGTCGAAGCCGGCGCCGGAGCCGATGTCGACGACGCGCTCGCCTGCTTGGAGGCTGCGCAGGGAGAACGGGTTGCCGACACCGGCGAAGGACTCGACGGCGCGATCAGGCAGCGAATCGACGGTGGCCCGGTCATAACCGAGGCGGGCAGCGAGCGGGCGGCCGGTGTGGAAATGATGGACGCCGTGCGGGTCGACGGCAACATCGCGGTATTTGTCACGCACCTGAGTGCGCAAGGTGTCGACATCAACGAGAAGATCGTTTGGCATGGTCATCCTTCTGCCCCTATCGTCATTGTTCAAATTACTACTTGAATAAGCAATTCGCAAGGGATCTTTCAAGCGGTCGTTGCTACCTCGACGCCGACGTGGTTGAGAGCCGGGCTTGCCCATGCCGGTGAACAGGATCAGTTTCAGCGGCGGGTCGGCGATCGCGAAGTTGGCGTAGCCCTCGCGGATCTTGTCCGACTGCACCCAGACCCTCATCGGGACCCCCCGACTCGTGACGGGCGCAGATAACTTCAGCGCATATTCGCGGCCCGGCGAGAACCGGCCGAACAGCGCCGATCATCAGCCACGTCCGCGCCTGGTCGGTGAGGGCGGAACCGTCCGATTTCTTGTGCTACGGGCGTGAGAGCGACTGTTTGTCGGCTGTTCATCTCGGCCGCGTGGCGAATCGTCAGGGCGTTCAGGATGGTCTTCTGCTTGACTGGCCCCCATGGCCGTACTCCCCTTGCAGACCGAACGGTTGAACCTGCGGATGATGCGCGTGGTCGACGCTCCGACGCTCGCCGCCTACCGCGACCTGGCGCAGATCGCCCGCTACCAAAGCTGGACGATGCCCTTCACCCTCGACGCCGCCGTGCAACTGCTGGAGGGCCAGGCGCACCTCGACGAACTGCCCACACAGGGCTGGGTGCAGATCGCGATCGAGCACGATGGCGACGTCGTCGGTGATCTCGCCGTCGGGATGGACGCGGATCCACACATCGCGCAACTCGGGTTCACGCTGGCTCCCGCGCACCACGGCAACGGGTTCGCGAGCGAAGCGGCGGGTGCGTTGGTCGATGCCCTGTTCGCGCGCAACGACGTGCACCGCGTCGTCGCCACCATCGACCCGGCCAACGTGGCATCGATGCGCGTGATCGAGCACCTCGGTTTCCGCTACGAGGGCACGGCCCGGCGGGCCGAGCTGATCAGGGGCGAGTGGCTCGACGACATGCGGTTCGCGTTGCTGCGCGCCGACCGCGCCGACTGGCTGGCTCGGCCCACGTCGTGCCATATCGTGGAGCTCGTCGAGATCACCGACGACAACCTCCGCGCGGCCGCCGCCCTGGCCACCCATCGTTACCAGGAACGGTTCGTCGCCCCGATGGCGCGTTCGTTCGCGCAGGCCCTTGTCCCCCCGATGCACGGCGAGCACCGCGTCGTGCCGTCAGCGCGCGCCGTGCAAGCCGACGGCGAGATCGTCGGCTTCATGATGCTCTCCGCAGTGTCACCCGGTGAGCCGCTGCCATACCTGTGGCGGTTCCTGATCGATCGACGCCACCAACGTCGCGGCGTGGGTGGCCGGGCCATCAGGCTGCTCGCCGACCAGCTGCGAGCAGATGGTCGCGATGCCCTGCTGCTGTCGTGGGTTGACGCTCCGGGCGGACCACGACCGTTCTACGAGCGGCTCGGGTTCGTGCCCACCGGCGTCGTCGTCGACGGCGAGATCGAGGCGCGGCTTGATCTCTGATCCGCGATCCGCTGCGTTCGAGATCGTGACCGCCTCCGCGGTTCGCCAACCGTTCACAGGCCGATCCTGGAACACAGAAACGTCGACCCAGAACGACATCTCACCCATCGCAGCGATCATCGGGCGCAGTATGCCCATCGGGGCCATGCGCAAGCCGTGGGCGACCCGGGTCGCGCAAATCGCGCCCATGGGCGCGCAATGCGCCCGAACGAGCCCGTCGAGCGATGCATGCAGACGTTGACGTGCCGCGAACATTGATAGACGTCGAAGCCGAAGTCGGCGAAGAAGTCGGCTGCCGCCGGTGATAGCCCGAGGCCTACGGAAAGCACTAGTGATGACGTCCGAACAGGGCAACACGAGACAAAACCACATGGACAGACAGGGCTAGCTGAACAGCTTCTTGGCGATCACCATGCGTTGGATCTGGTTGGCGCCTTCGTAGATCTGGGTGGTCCCCCACAACCGTCCAGCTGGTGTTGCCCAGTGCCTCTGAGCTGGGATGATACCCCAGCTTGTGTTGGCTCGTGATGCCTTGTGACGCCCAGTTGTAGGGATGAAAGTAGGGATTTCAGCCGTCCGACCGGCCGCGGAACAGCGGTTCTTGAACCACTCGAACGTGGCTACGGCCTCAGCGAGTGCATCCCCAGGCGGGAGATGCAGGTTTCTGCGGTCGCGACGGCACACATGCATCCTGGCAAGCGAAAGCGGTCCGGCCGGTACGCAGGCTGCCACCAGATGGAGTTCGGCTCGAACCAACTGCACGAGTGCACGAGTGCGCAAAGAGAGGACCGGGCGATCGGGAGCTCTCATGGCCAATCGACCCCGAGGTGTGATACTCGAGCCCGTGCACCTGATCTTCGCCGACGATGCCCGACAGGCCAGTCCATCCCTGGACGAGACGGACTGGCCTGTCGGGCATCGTCGGCGAAGATCAGGTGCACGGGCTCGAGTATCACACCTCGGGGTCGATTGGCCATGAGCGCTCCCGATCGCCCGGTCC
>JANYKS010000065.1 GCA_025358125.1 Actinomycetes bacterium | reverse complement strand
CCGGCCTCGTCGATCGACGAGGCCGCCGCCGAGCGGGCAATCTCGCTCGCCCGGCACCTGCTCAGCTCTGGCCGACCTGTGTCACCGACGTGACCTCGAAGGTGTCGCCCTTCGCGACGATCTTCATCACGAACGAAGAGACGTCGTTGGCATCCCGGTAGACGCCGACTTTGACGTCGATCGGCGAAGAGCCCGTCGCGACAGGCCCGACCAGCAGCAGGACGCCCTTGTCCTTGACCGGCTGATTCTCCACGTCGAGGTTGAGCGCGTCGTCACGACCATCGGCGAAACGCACGACGACCCGATCCTTCATATCGGCCAGATCGACCACGACCGAGGCCTGGGCCTGGACGCTGATCGCCTTGCCGTCTGCCGGTGCGACATACAGCACGAGCGCACCCGGAGCAGGCGTTGCAGGGGTGCCGATCTCGGTGTCGACGTACCAGCGGATCGCCGTGACGTAGGCGGCGGGCTCGCTGACCGACGACGTACCGTTGGCCGGCGACGAGGTGCACGCGGCCGCTACCAAGAGCGCGCCGAGTGCGCCGAAGAGCGCCACCCAGCGTCGTGTGTTCACGCCCGCACCTTACAGCGAGCCCCGGTCACCGTCGCTGAAAGTTTGGCGTGCGCTTCTCCGCGAACGCCCGTGGACCCTCTTTGGCGTCCTGCGAATTCATGACCGCCATGCCGTGCGCGTTCTCCCACTCGAACGCCTCGGCCTCCGACATCGTCTCGGTGACACGCAATGTCTTCAGGATCGCCTCGACTGCGAGCGGGCCGTTGGCAGCGATCAAGCCGGCGATCTCCATCGCCTTGTCGACGGCGCCACCATCGGGAACGACGTGGTTGATCAGGCCGAGATCCTTCGCCTCCTTCGCCGTCAGATGGCGACCGGTGAGCAGGATTTCCGCCGCCGCAGCATAGGGGATCTGGCGGCGCAGGCGCACCGCCGAACCACCCATCGGGTACAGCGACCAGCGCGCCTCGCTGACCCCCAGGCGCGCACTCTCGCCGGCCACGCGGATGTCCGTGCCCTGCAGGATCTCGGTTCCGCCGGCGATGGCGACGCCCTCGACGGCCGCGATCACCGGCTTGGTCGGCTGATACGTCTTGAGCAGGCCGCGATAGATGAACCCAGGGTCGTCCTTGATCCGCTGCGCCACGTCGATCGCGTCGACCTCGTCCACGTCGCCGGCCATCGCGCGCAGGTCCATCCCGGAGCAGAAGTTGCCATCGGCGCCGGTGAGGATCGCGCATCGGATGTCGTCGTTGTCGCTGAGCTCTTTCCACACGTCGGCGAGCAGCGCGAACATCGTCAGCGTCATCGCGTTGTAGCGCTTCGGGCGGTTCATCGTCACCACCATCACCGCTCCTTCGGTTGCGACCTCCACCTGCGCCATCTCAGTTGACCATCCGATCGCGTCCGGCCCAGTACGGCGCCCGCAGATCCTTTTTCAGCACCTTGCCGCTCGGATTACGCGGGAGGTCATCGATCCAGTCGATGCTCGTCGGACACTTGAACCGGGCAAGGCGTTCCCTGCCGTAGTCGATGATCTCCTGTTCGGTCACGTCCACGCCGGGCGCCTTGACAACGATGGCTTTGACGGTCTCGCCCCAACGCTCGTCGGGCACACCGACCACGGCCACGTCGGCGATTGCCGGGTGAGCCATCAAGACGTTCTCGACCTCGGCCGGATAGACGTTCTCGCCGCCCGACACGATCATGTCCTTGACGCGGTCGTGGATGAAGACATAGCCGTCGGGATCGACGAAACCGGCGTCGCCGCTCTTGAACCAACCGTCGGCGGTGATCGACTTCGCGGTCTCCTCTGGCATGTTCCAGTATCCCTTCATCACCTGCGCCGAACGGATCCAGATCTCACCGACCTCGCCGGACGGCTGCTCCCCGCCGGTGCCGTTGTCGATGATCTTCACCTCCACCCCCGGCCCGGGGAGTCCACAGCTGCGCAGGCGGTGCTTGTTCGGCCCGTTCAGGTCGTGGTCGGCGGGCGCCAGGTTGACGACGGCTCCCGTCGTCTCGGTGAGGCCGTATGCCTGCCAGAACTTGCACTTGAAGACGTTCACGCTCTTGGCGAGCACCTCCTCGCTGATCGGCGAAGCGCCGTAGACGAGGACCTCGAGGCTGCTGAAGTCGGCGTCGGCAACGCCCGGCACCATCAGCATGAACTGCAGGACCGCTGGGACCACGAACCCGTGGGTGATCCCGAATTCGGGGATCATCCGGATCAGCGCAGCAGGGTCGAGGTCGCGGACGATGACGCTCGTGGCACCCTCGTACATCCCGGCGACTGCCCAACCCCCGCCGCCGATGTGGAACAGCGGCATCGCGACGAGGTTGACGGTGTCTGGACTGAGCTCCCACATCTCCTTGGCCATCGGCAACAGCCCGAAGAAGTTCGAATTGGACAGCATCACGCCCTTCGGCCGCCCGGTGGTGCCGGACGAATACAACTGGAACGCGGTGTCCTCGGCGCTCGACTGCACACCGGGATCGATCGGCTTGCTCGCTGCGACCCAATCCTCGTAACTGTCGTAGGCCGGGTGCCCACCGATCACCAGGATTCGCCGGACCGTCGTCAGCTTGGCCGCAATGGCGTCGAGGATCGGCACGAAATCGGGACCGACGACGAGCACCTTCGCAGCGGAATCGTTGACGATGTACTCGACCTCGGGCGCGGCGAGACGCCAGTTGACATCGACGCAGACCGCGTTCAGCATGGCCGCTCCGAAGAACACCTCGAAATGCTCGATGCCGTTCTTGTCCAGGAATGCGATCCGGTCCTGGACGCCGATGCCCTCAGTGGCGAGTCCCTGCGCGACCTGGGCACTCCGAGCGAGCAGGTCGGCCCATGTCAGGCGGCGCTCGCCAAGGATGAGCGCAGGGTGTTCGGCGCGCCCGACGCCGTGAACGCGGATGATGTCCGAAACCGTGTTGATCCCCATTCGGGCACCATAGTGGGTGACGGCATGCCTTCCGGAATGTGCCCCTCGCACTATTCGACGAGCGAGAGCAGTTCCGCGAGGCGGAGGCGGTAGGCCGCGATGTTGTTCGCCTTGATCGACTCGTAGCCGCGGATCATGTCTGGCAGTTCGGCGATCTCGAGCACCACGGCGGCCTCCTTGCCACTGCTGACCAGGTGCTTCATCATGTCGGCGTATTCCCCGGCGAGCTTGCGTTCAGTGCGGCGGAGCGTGCTCATACCCGGCAGGTCGAGCGGCGTGCCGCGTAGCCGGCGACCCGCGCGGAGCCCGATCAGCAGCGGTGTCGCCCACCGGCCGAGCTTCAGCTTGTTCTTCATGCCGAGCGTGCGCAGCATCGGCGGGTGCAGCTGCCATTGGACCCTGGCGCCCTTGCCACCAACGGCCTCCGCGGCCTGCTTGGCCTCCGGCGCGAGCAGGAGGCGAGCCACCTCGTACTCGTCCTTGTAGGCCATCAGCTTGTACAGGTTGCGTGCGATCGCGTCGAGGAGTTCCGGTGAAACGCCGCCAGCGCGGATCTCCTCGATCACGGCGAGATAGCGCCGTGAGTACGCGCCCGATTGGTATCCGATGAGATCGTCGGCGCGCAGCGCGATCGGGTCGCTCCCGACTGCATCCTCGCCCGAGTGGTCGCCGCCATCGTCAGACGAGATACCGGCGGCCGTGGACACCGAATGCGGATCAATGATCCACTGCCGTCCCCAGCGCAACGCGGCGAGGTTGCGCTCGACAGCGACGCCGTTCAATTCGATCGCCCGTTCCAGGTTCCCGGGCGAGATCGGCAATACCCCTGCTTGGAACGCGACACCGACCAGGAACATGTTGGCGGTCGCCGTGTCGCCGAACAGCCCGGAGGTCACTTCGTTTGCGGGGGCGTAGCGGTTCAAGGCGGCCCGGCTGTTGGCATCAAGGCGGTCTTCGAGCTCGGTCCGCGCCGGGTACGCAACGCCGGGATGGAGCACCATCTTTCCCGTCGGCGTCGCCGATGCCGAACCGATGACGATCGTACGCTCGGCGGACGCACTCTTCAACTGCGATGTCGATGCTGCCCCGAGCAGATCGAACGCAAGCATGACATCGACACCACCGGCCGCCGCTTTGTTCGAGCCCTGCGGTTCTTGCCTGCTGAGGCGGACGTCGCTGACGACGAGCCCCGCCTTCTGCGACAAACCCGTCTGATCGAGTCCGCGGACGTGATACCCCTCGAGCATCGCAGCCGTCCCGATGATCTGGCTGACGGTGATCACACCGGTCCCGCCGATGCCTGGCATCCGGATGACGAGGTCGTCGGTCGGCACGACCAGGGTGGGCGCCGGGAACGAATCTGGTGGCACCGGGGCCTTGCGCTGGGCGCGACGACGCTTGGCCGGAATGATCGTTGCGAAACTCGGGCAGTCGCCTTTGAGGCACGAGAAGTCGAGATTGCACGAGCTCTGATCGATGCGGGTCTTGCGGCCGAATTCGGTCTCGACGGGTTGGACCGAGAGGCAGTTGCTCTTCTGACCGCAGTCGCCGCAGCCCTCGCACACCCGCTCGTTGATCAGCACCCGGAACGCCGGCGTCGGGGCGAGTTTGCGCTTACGCAGCCGCCGCTTCTCGGCGGCGCACGCCTGATCATGGAGCAGAACCGTCGTGCCGCTGACCGCGGCGAGTATCTCCTGCGCCTCGACGACCCTGCTGCGATCCCATACTTGCGTGCCGGCCGGCAACGAGATCGACTCGTACCGGTCGAGGTCGTCGGTCGTGATGATGACCTGCTTCACGCCCTGCAGCATCAAGATCCTGGCCATCGTCGGCACGTCGGCGGCACCCTGAGGATCCTGGCCACCGGTCATCGCGACGACGCCGTTGACGAGGATCTTGAAGGTCATGTCGACGCCGGCCGCGATCGCCCAGCGAACAGCGAGCTGGCCGCTGTGAGCGTAGGTGCCGTCACCGAGGTTCTGGATCAGGTGCTTGGTCTCGACGAACGGAGCCATCCCAACCCACTGCGCACCCTCATTGCCCATGCACGTGAGACCGACGATGTCGCCGACGCGCTCGGCCTCCATCATCGCCACCATCGAGTGGCAACCGATACCGCCACCGACGAGCGAACCGTCGGGCACCTGGGTACTGATGTTGTGCGGGCAGCCGCTACAAAAGTACGGCGTGCGGTCGAGCGAGAGAGGAATCAGCGACTTGCGACCGATCGAGGCCGCGAGCGGAGCGAGGCGATCGTCGGTGAGCCGTTGAGCGAGCCTCGAGCGGAGCGGGCCGACGATGGCATCGGCGTCGAGAGCGCCGTGGGCCGCCAGGAGCGCGCGCCCCCGTTCGTCGTACTTGCCGGTGATCAGCGGGTGATCCGGAGCGGACCATAAAGAATCCTTGAGCAGCGACTCCACCGTCGGGCCCTTGTCCTCGACGACCATGATCTCGGACAGTCCCGACGCAAAGCGACGGAGCAGGCCGGCATCGATCGGGGAGGGCATCCTCAACTGCAGCAGGCGGATCCCTGCTGCGGAGATCTGCTGCTCGCTGCGCAGGCCCAGGATGTGCAACGCCTGGCGGAGCTCGTGGAACGTGTGCCCGCACGCGGCGATGCCGATCCATGCGTGCGGCGAATCGACGGTGATGGTGTTGAGCAGGTTGTCGGCGCCGTAGCGGCGGGCGACTTCGAGCCGGATTTCGAACACTTCGCGCTCGAGGTCGAGCGTGTGCGGCGTCAACAACCCGCCATCGGCATGGGGCACGAACGGGCGGCCGTTGAAGTCCATCCGTGGCATGACGGGCTTGACCCGATCGAGGCCGAGGTCGATCGTGCCCGTGCCGTCGGCGACAGCAGCGACGACCTTGAAGGCGGCCCAGAGGCCGCTCGCGCGCGACATCGCAATCGCATGACGGCCGAGATCCAGCGCCTCCTGCACGTCGCCCGGAATGATGATCGGCATGTGTAGACCGACCAACGCGGCATCGGCCGAACTCGGCAAGGTCGATGACTTCGCGGCGGCATCGTCACCGATGAACGCAACCGCGCCGGAGTTGCGGTGCACCCCCGCGAAGACGGCGTGGCGGAGCGCATCGCTGGCGCGATCCACTCCAGGCGTCTTGCCGTACCAGAAGCCGACGATGCCGTCGTAACGACAGTCGTGGCGTTCGGCGGCGAGTTGGCTGCCCATGACCGCCGTCGCCGCCAGTTCCTCGTTCAGTGCCGGGGTGTGGACGTACGCCAGGCCGCCGGCGAGCTTCTTGGCCGCTTCGGCCTCCTTGTCGAATCCGGCGAGCGGGGAACCCGGATAGCCGGACACGAACACCGCCGTGTTCAAGCCATCGAGGCGATCGGCGCGCATCTGCTCGAGCGGCAGTCGCGCCAGCGCCTGCACGCCGGAGAGGAACACGCGGCCCTCGTCTCGGGTATAGCGATCGCTGAGCTGGTATCCGCCAATGGTTGGCTCCGCAGTGTCGGTCACCCCCACATGCTGGCGTACTTTTCGTGTGGATGCTGAAAACTGCGGATGAAAGGTTCGGCCCTCGACCACGCTGCTCATCGACCCACGTCATCCGCCGCTCGAACCGCCTCGCCGGAGCTCTCCTTCGACGCAGCCACCAGAGCGGAGTGGACGTGATTCCACGGGTTCGGTATTTGACCTATGTTGAGCGTATGCGTTTCGGATTCGTAGTGCCTCATGGTGATGCCGGCGATGTCGCCGAGATGGCCGTCGTAGCTGAGGCCACGGGTTGGGATGGTCTTTTCGTCTGGGAGGGCCCGTACGGCGTGGATCCGTGGGTCTCCCTCGGCGCCGCCGCAACACGGACGAGCACGATCAGGCTCGGCACGCTGCTGACACCGGTCTCGCGACGCAAGCCGTGGGAGCTGGCCGGCCAGGTCGCGACCGTCGACCGCCTGTCGAACGGACGCGTCACGCTCTCGGTCGGGCTCGGAGCACTCGACAGCGGCTTTGCCAACTACGGAGACGAATGCGACCGCCGCACCCGCGCCGAGATGATGGACGAAAGTCTCGAGATCATGGCCAAACTCTGGACAGCAGAGCCGGTCGCGTACGAGGGCCGCCACTATCGCCTGACCCCGAGCAACTTCCCGACGATCAAGCACGTCGTGCAGCAGCCGCATCCGCCGGTGTGGTGCGTCGGCGCTCTCGGCTCGCGCAAGTCGATGGATCGTGCCCTACGCTGCGACGGTCTCCTGCCTCAGGTCGTCGACGACGGCAAGGCCCGCCAGGCCACGCTGGCGGAATTGATCAACGCGATGCCGGCGATCCGCGCGGCGACGAACGATCACCCGTACGACATCGTCGTCGAAGGAAATTGGCAGGAGCACTCACCCGCGGCGTGGTGCGAGGCCGGCGCGACGTGGTGGATCGAGAGCCTCTGGGACGCGATGCACGGCCCCGACCCGATCACGGCGTCGCTGGATCGGCTGCGCGAAGGGCCTCCGGCGATCGCTTGACGCCCGCTCGACAGATGGAGGTACAGGATGAGTAACGACAGCATCGGCCCGAACACCAACGAGTCGCCACCCCAACAGGCCCGTGGCGGGTCCAAGGGACCGAGCCCGTCCCTGATCGCGTTCCTGGTCCTCGCCGCGATCGCAGTCATCTTCATCCTCCAGAACCGCAACCCTGCCAGGACCCACCTACTGTTCTTCACCTTCAACAGCAGGGTCTGGACCGCGATCGGTGTCGCGATCATCGTCGGCGCCGGGTTGGACCGGCTGTTCAGCATCTGGTGGCGCCGCCGTAGATCCCGCAAGTCGTAGGCCGATGACCATTCGAACGATCGCGGTGCACGACCTCGGCGGCACCGGCCCAACGACCATGTATGCCCACGCAACGGGCTTTCACGCCCGCTGCTGGGAACCGGTCGCCGCACGGCTGCCGTCGATGCACAACATCGCCTACGACGCCAAGGGCCACGGCGACACCCCCGCCGATCCGGATGGCGCCGTCGACTGGGCCACGTACGGCGCTGATGCCGCCGCGGTCGCCGACTCGCTGAACGATGCGGGCTCGGTGAACGATGCGGGCTCGCGCAACGATGCGGACTTTCTGAACGATGGCGGTCCGGTGCTCGGCGTCGGCCACAGTATGGGTGGGGCTGCGCTGCTCATGGCCGCGCTCTCGTCGCCGGAGTCGTTCACCGGAATCGTCGTCTACGAACCGATTGTGATGCCGCCCGCTTTCGCCTCGGTGAACGGCGACAGCAACCTTCTTGCGGCGCGAGCGCGCAGGCGGCGAAGCACGTTCGCGTCGTTCGAGCAGGCGGTCGCGAATTACAGTTCCAAGCCGCCGTTGAACATCTTCACGCCGGAGAGCATGGAGGCCTATGTCCGCGGTGGCTTCGCCGTCGGCGACGATCGGCTCGTCCACCTCAAGTGCAGCCCGGAACACGAGGCGCGCACGTTCGAAGCGGCCAGCGATCACGACACCTGGGAGCGTCTCGTCGATATCAGCGTGCCGGTCTGGCTGCTGTGCGGCCGGCCGCAAGACGGCCAGCCGTCGGCCGGCGCGGCGTCCCTTGCGGAGCGGATCCCCGGAGCGCGCTATATCCAACTCGATCATCTCGGCCACTTCGGTCCGATGCAGTCGCCGGGCGAAATCGCGGCGTTGATCGCAGACGCCGCTGCGAATTTCTCGCTCATCTAGAGTTGGACGACTCCGGCGAATGAGCCGCCACGCAGCACGAGGGCAATACCGAGCACGACACCGGCGGCACCGGCGATCAGGCCGATCGACGAGAGGATCTGCGACCGAACGGCATCCGGATCGAGGCGCGCGGCACGTCGCCCGGACAGCGCGAGCGCAAGAGCGAGTACCGAGACGAACGGCGCCAGAGTGAGCGCGAGCTGAGCGAGCCCGAGCGCGCCGACGATGCACGCGGCAAGGCCCCAATCATCGCGACGGATCGCCGAGAGCGCCGATTTCGCGCCGGGTGCCAGGTAGCCGGGCGGTACTTCGGCTACCGGCTCGACCATCCGCCGCCAGTCCGGCGGTGGCGCCATTTCGGGCGGCACCTCATCGGGTACGGCGGGCAGCCTGCCCTCCGGCGCCGGGCTGGCCGAGGTGGTCGGCCACGGCTCGTCGTCGAGCGGGCGCTCGCCGCCGGGGGGAACAACTTCGCTCATGGCCAACGTTGTCACACGCCTTGCTTACGATGGTGGCATGTTCCCGGTTCCCACCAGCCTGTCGCCGAGCCGGGTCGAGTCATTTCTGTCCTGTCCGATGGCCTTCCGCTTCGCCAGTATCGAGAAACTGCCCGAGCCCCCGAGCATCCCCGCCACCCGCGGCTCGCTCGTGCATCGCGCGCTCGAATTGTTGTTCATGCTGGCACAGAACGAACGCTCCGCTGAGGCAGCAGCGACTTCGCTCGCCACCGCGATCGTCGAGTACCGCGCCGATCCGGACTTCACGAACCTGCATCTCAGCGAGGCCCAGGCGGCGGTTTTCTTCAGCGAGGCGGCCGACCTCGTTGATTCGTATCTTCGGATGGAAGATCCGAAATCGGTGCGCGACATCGGGCTCGAGCTCCGGCTCGAGGCTCCCGCCGGCGAACTCAGCCTGCGCGGAATCATCGATCGGCTCGAACTCGATCCCGAGGGCCAGCTCATCGTCACCGACTACAAGACCGGCCGGGCGCCGAGCGCCAATTACGAACAGGGTCGCCTCGCCGGGGTGCATTTCTACTCGTTCTTGTGCGAAGCGTTGTTCGGTCGACGGCCGGCCAGGATCCGCCTGATGTATCTCAAGACCGGCGAGGTGATCGAAGCCACGCCGTCGGCCCAATCGGTGCGCTTCATCACGACCCGCACCACCGCGGTGTGGAAGGCCATCGAGAAGGCCTGCCAGACGGGTGACTTCAAACCGCGTCCGAGCACGTTGTGCGGCGGGTGCGCATTCAAGCAATGGTGCCCGGCCTTCGGTGGTACGCCCGAGTTGGCCACGGTCGAAGCGACGCGTTCTTTCGCTGCCGTTGTCGCCGGATGACCAACGGCCACGATCAGCCCGGCCACGATCGAGTTGGCCGGCGAGCAGCCCACTTCGACGCTTGGGCCGATGATCAGCTCGAGCAACTGCGCGGCAATCCGGTCGCCGACGCGCTGTTCACGAACGCGAGTCATCTCGGCGATTTCAGCGTCATCTGGCACATCATCGGCCTCGCTCGCGGACTCACCAGCGATCAACGCGCCGATCAGGCCATTCTGCTGTCAGCTGTGCTCGGCGTCGAGAGCCTCGTCGTCAATCAGGGGGTCAAACGGCTGTTCGGGCGAATCCGCCCGACCGAGACGGGCGATGACCGCTTCGACATCCGCCGACCGAGCACGAGCAGCTTCCCCAGCGGGCACGCGTCGTCGGCGTTCCTCGCGGCCACCCTGCTGACGGCGTGGGCCGGGCGACGCACCGCGCCCGTCTGGTTCGCTACGGCAGCCATCGTCGCCGTCAGTCGCGTGTACGTCCGGATCCATCATGCCAGCGATGTCGTCGGCGGAGCCGCGCTCGGGCTCGGCCTCGGTGCGGTCGCCAAACGCGTCATCGCGGCCGCCTCTCGTCGCAGCCGTTAGCCACGCGATCAGGGCGCGGTCAGGACGTAGCCTCGGCCGTGGCGTAGCTTGGTCGCCGTATGGCCGACCTTCCAGCGTTCGATACCAAGATGTCCGATGCCGAGGGTCTGATGTGGCGGATGGAGAAGGATCCTCATCTGTCGTCCACCTTCGCCAACGTGACGATTCTCGACAAGTTGCCCGACATGAAGCGGTTCCTGCGACGGATGGAGCGCGCCACGCTCGCTGTTCCCCGGCTGCGCCAGCGGGTGCAGTCGGCGCCGGCCAATCTCGGCCCGCCGACATGGGTCGACGACAGCACCTTCGACATCCACCATCATGTCCGTCACATCGCTGTGCCCAAGCCGGGCACCATCCGTCAACTGCTCGATCTCGCCAGCCTGATCATGGCCGATCCGTTCGATCGCGCCCGTCCGCTGTGGACGTTCTACGTGGTCGAGGGCCTACGCGGCGGCCAGTGCGCTCTGGTCGAAAAGCTCCATCACACCATCGCTGATGGCGAGGGGATGGTCAAGCTCAGCCTGGCGTTCTTGGACTTCGCGGCTGATACCCCAGAGCCGGCCCCGATCGATCCTCAAGCCTTCGCCGCGGCGGCCGAGCACTCGTCGTTGTCGGGAAGTGAGATCCTGCGCGATCTCGTCACCGCGAGCTTGCGGATGCCGCTCGGCGTGCTCCGCCAAGCGCGTGAGCTGATCTCGGATCCCCGGCACATTCCGGGGGCCGGCACGGCCGCCGCCGAGACCATTCGCAGTGTCATCAGCCAACTGAGCGACGTCGATCAGGCGAAATCCCCGCTGTGGACCGAGCGCTCGCTCAGGCGCCGGATCGAGGTGCTCCGCGCGCCCTACGCCGAGACACGCGCCGTCGCCACCAAGCTCGGCGGCAAACTGAACACGGCCTTCCTCACCGTGGCGGCCGAAGCGGCAAGCAGGTATCACCTCAAGATGGGCGCGCCGGTCGAGTTCCTCCGTTCCTCGATGGCGATCAGCACGCGCAGTGCATCCTCAGGAGCGAACGCGTTCTCGCTCGTGCGGATGCTGATTCCCACGGGCGAGATGTCGATCGCCGATCGGTTTACTCAGATCAACGAGGCTGCCCAGACTGCCCGTGGTGGCAGCGGCTCGGCGTCACTGGAAACCCTCGCTGCGGTCGCGTCTACGCTGCCGACCTCGCTGGTGACCCGCCTCGCTCGCACCCAGGGACAGACCATCGACTTCGCGACGAGCAACGTGCGCGGCGCACCCGTTGCGATGTACGTCGCCGGAGCACAGCTGCTGGAGAACTATCCGGTCGGCCCGCTCGGTGGGGTGGCTTTCAACCTGACGCTACTCAGCTATTTCGGCAGCCTCGACATGGGTGTCAACATCGACTCGGCTGCTGTGGCCGAGCCCCAACTGTTGCGCACCTGCCTGGTCGGCGCGTTCGACGACTTGTTGGCGCTGTAGGCGCCCTACCGAGTTGTAGCCGCCCTGCGGATCAGAGTGCTGCGGCAGCCGGAGCCGGGTGGGTGAGCAGCGTGCGCACGTCCAACAGCAGGTCGGCGACTTCGCCGGAGGAGACGAGTTCGCGGCGCAACATCTCAGCCAGCGCTTTGTCGATGACTGCCAAGGCTTCAGTAATCACTGCCTCGTTCATGTCGGTCATCGAATGCTCCTCCTGAGTTGGTGCAATGGGTTGGTCTCGTTCGTCACGATCGCCACCGTAACCCGCGTGACGACCGTTGACAGTGCATGGTAACCGTTCACACTTCGTTTCGATTCCGACTATCAACTCGAACATGTCACAGGACCTGAAATCTTGACGTTGTCGGCTGGATCGTCGACACTGCGACGCCGCCGGCGCCTACCATCTCGGGCATGGATCTCTCTGGCAAACATGCAGTGATCACGGGCGGAGCCAACGGCATCGGCCGTGGGCTGGCCCAACGGTTTCATCGCGCCGGAGCGAACGTCGTAGTAGCCGACCTCGACAGCGACGGCGCGCGCCGGGTGGCAGCCGAATTGAATCACCAGCGCCCGGATTCGGCGTGCGGCGTCCGCGCCGACATCGGCTCCGAGCAGGGAAACGTTGATCTCATCCGTGCGGCCGAGGCCACGTTCGGCACCGTCGACCTCTTCTTTGCCAACGCCGGCGTCGGGATCGGCACCGACCTCGAGACCACCGAGGACGCATGGAACTTGGCGTTCGACATCAACGTCCATGCCCATCGTTGGGCTGCCAAACATCTTCTGCCGACATGGCTCAGTCGCGGCGAGGGCTATTTCTGCTCGACCGCGTCGGCCGCCGGGCTGCTCTCACAGATCGGTTCGGCGCCGTACAGCATGACCAAGCACGCGGCGGTCGCTTTTGCCGAATGGTTGAGCCTCACCTACGGATCGCGGGGCATTCGGGTCAGCTGCCTGTGCCCACAGGGGGTCAACACCAACATGCTCAATCAAGGTGACGCGCCCGGCGCCGGCCCGGCGAGCAGCGTCGTTCGCTCGGCGGGGGCCGTGCTCGAGCCGGCGGAGGTCGCCGACATCACGCTCGCCGTGATCGAGGCAGAGACGTTCCTGATCGCTCCCCATCCCGAGGTGCTGACCTACTGGGGGCGCAAGGTCGCCGACTACGACCGCTGGCTGGCCGGCATGCGCAAGCTGCAGGCACGAATTCTCGGGGAGTAGATCCGGCCGTGACGGATGCGGGGGTGCTCGAGCAGATCGGGCTGAGGGCCGGCGAGCCGGTGCGGTTCCGCCGCGGCGACGCGCGACGGTGGGTGCTGGGGCGCATCGCCGGGATCAGCGCCGACGGCAGCATCACGCTGCACGACATTGCCCAGGGCGCGGCGCGGTCGCTGCAGCCCGATCGGCTGGAGGTCCGCCGGCCGGGCAGTCGCGGCCGGCTGACGTGGCAGAACGTCGGTGTGGTGGCGAACACCTGGGAACAATTGTCTCTGTGGTGATGGCGCCAATGAATAATCGACGCTTGATGTAATGCCGCGGTCGTCAGACGACCACGGCGTTACATCAAGCGTGATCTACGAATGCGACTACGAATGCGACTGGGCGGAGAGGTGTTCGGCTTCGGCGACGATCTCGCTCGTCGTCCTTGCTGGTACGCGGCCTTCGCGGATGTCGTCGTTGATCATCTTCGACGCGATGTCGAACACCGCACTCGCATCCTTTTTCTTGTTCAAGGCAGCAACACCGTTGAGCGCCGTTTCGACTCGAATCGATTGCGAGAGCTTGCCCTGCGTCGAGACGAGTTGGCCCGCCATCGCAAGCTCGCGATCCAGGTCAGACACGAACTCGGTCAGCTTCTTGCGTCCGGTCGGGGTCATTCCTTCGGTGGGGATCATGCTCACAGTCTCCCACACGTACCCCCGCGAGCATCAGTTGAGGTTCGTCGCGGCGAGAAAGCGGGCTGCTACGGCGGTGTCGCCGACCACGTCGATCCGGTCGACACCGACCCGCCGCCAGAGCGCGAGGAGCAGGTCGCCGGCACCTCCCCGGAGCGCGCAGTCGCCCTTGGCGTGCTCTCTCGTCACGTCGTATCCGTCACCGCCGACACGGGGTCGAATCGTCCACTCGCCCGCCACGTCAGCACAGTGGATGTGCACGGATCCCCCGACAGGTTCGGCGCCCTCGTCGGCGAAATGGGTCAGGAAATGGGTCAGGAACTCGTCGATCCCGTCGCTCGCGAGCGCCGCCTCGATCGCCGTCGCCCGATCGGCGGCGCGGTCGGCGTCCCAGCGATGGACGGCCGTCTCCTGTGCCATCCGCCGAATCACGAACGAGACATCGTGCTGCTCGCTCCACGTCCAAACCTCCTGCGCCGGATCGGCGTTTGTCAGCACCTCGATCAGCCGCGCAAGTCTGTTCGCGTAGTTTGCCAACAAATCGTCCTCGGCAACTCGGTTGGTCCTTTCGACCTGATCCCAATGAGTGACCCGTTCGGCGACGACCGCGCCCCAGAAATCGTGCGCCTCCGACAGGTGCCAGACAAGATCGGCGACGTTCCATTCGGGGCACGACTCAACTCTCGCAGCCATGCCGGCGGCCGCGGCCGATTCGCCGAAGGCCGCGCCGTCGCGCCCGATCGCTGCCAGGAATCGAGAGTCGTCCATCAGCTCATTCCATCACAGCGACGGGATGGCCGTCGCGAGTTCTCGCCACTGATCCATCGGCAGCCCACCCAGCTCGCCCGGCAGCACCTGGACACACACGTGATCGGCGCCGGCGTCGAGGTGTGCCAGCACGCGAGCGACGATCGTGTCCAGCGAGCCCCACACGACGATCGCATCCACGAGCTTGTCGCTGCCGCCATTGAGCAGATCCGTGCCGCCCCATCCGAGCCGGCGGAGGTTGTTGGTGTAGTTCGCCAAGCCCAGGTAACCGCTCATCGCCTTGCGCGCGAGAGCGCGAGCCGTGTCGGGGTCGGTCTCGAAGATCGCCATCTGCTCCGGCGCCAGCAGAGCATCGGGACCCAATGCCTCACGCGCCACGACGGTGTGCTCGACCGGCACGAAATACGGATGCGCCCCCAGACCTCGCTCGCCGGCCAGCCTCAACATCTTCGGTCCGAGCGCGGCGAGCACCCGCTGTGGCGCGGTGGAGGGCTTCGCGGCGGCATAGATGCCCCTGTCCATCGCATCGAGGTATTCCACCATCGTGCTGAACGGCTTGTCGTAGGTCTGCCCGTGCACGCCTTCGACCATCGGCTTGTGGCTGACGCCGAGCCCGAGCAGGAAGCGATCAGGGAAGGCTTCGGTGAGTGCCTTCCAGCCGGCCTGCATCGTCATCGCGGTGCGGGCGTGGATGCTCGCGATCCCTGTCGCGATGATCAATTCGTCGGTGCCCGACAACAAGAGTGCGGCGTTTACGAACGGCTCGCGGCCGACCGCCTCCGGCACCCACACCGCCCGATAACCCAGCTCTTCGAGCTCCGCCACCGCCTCTTTGGCGCGAGTCATCGGCTGCATGTCGAGCTGAAACGTCCACAGTCCCAGGCGTCCGAGATCCATGTCCACAACCTATGGGTTGACGACTCGGCTACCGTCATCGCAATGGCTGAAGCAAAGTCCAAGCACGCCGAAATCGCTGAACGCATCATCACCGGCGTCGTCGCAGCGGCCAGCCCCGCCGTCTCCCCCGATGGCACCCAGATCGTGTTCGAGGTCACCAAGGTGGATCTCGCCAAGAACTGCAACGGCGCCCAACTGTGGGTCGCAACGGCCGATGGCAGCACTCCCCCACGGCCACTCACCAACGGCGAGAAGAGTGACAGCCACGCGACGTGGAGCCCCGATGGCCGCAGCCTCGCGTTCGCATCCAGACGCAGCGAGAAGAAGGGGGAGGCGACGCTGCATGTGCTGGCGATGGACGGACCGGGCGAGTTGCGGACCATTGCGACGATGAAGGACGGTGTCGACAGCATCGAGTGGAGCCCCGACGGCCGTTCGATCGCGTTCGTCAGCCGCACCCAGCACGAGCGCTACGCGGCCGACGACGAAAGCTGGCAGGCGCCGCGCAAGATCGAACGGTTCTTCACGAGGCTCAACGGCGAGGGTTTCGTCTTCGATCGCCCCTCGCATGTCTACGTTGTGCCAGCGGATGGCACGGCGCCGCCGCGCAACCTCACCCCCGGCGATTTCCAGCACGACGGCGTCTCGTGGCTGGCCGATTCGAGTGGTGTCGTCACCAGTGCGCAGCGCCACGACACGTGGGATCGCGACCTTGCCAGCGATCTGTATCTCGTTCCGCTCGACGGCGACATCCGGGCACTGACGAACCACACCGGCAACTACTACGGTCCGGCCGTGTCGCCTGACGGCGCCCGCGTCGCCTTCATCGGCTGCGACGACCCGAGCACCGACCCCCAGAACCAGCATGTCGGTGTCCTCGTGCTGGCGACCGGCGAGCGGCGATGGGTCAGCTCGGGCCTCGATCGCACGTTCTCGCCGACTTCGGGAGTCGCTGCACCCGTGTGGATCGACGACGAGACGCTGCTCGCCTCGGCAGAGGACCGCGGCGAATGCCATGTCTATCGCATCGCTGCCGACGGCTCGCACACGCCACTTGCCGTGACCGAGGGGGCTCGCTGGGTGGGCTCGTGGAGCGCCGCGTCCGGCACCGTTGCGATGGCGATCAGCTCGGTCGCCCGGCCGGCCGAATTGTTCGTGCTACGCGACGGCGTGGAGACCCGACTGACCAATTTGGCGGATGCGTACGTCGCGAGCGTGAAGCCCCAGCCGTGGGAACGCTTCGCCGTCCCGACGAGCGATGGAACACTGCAGATCGATGCGTGGATCATGCGCCCGGCGGACTTCGACGAAGCGAAGAAGTATCCCGTGATCCTCAACGTGCACGGTGGACCGCACACCCAGTACGGCGAGACCCACTTCGACGAGGCCCAGTTCCAGGCAGCCGCCGGATTCGTCGTCGTGATGAGCAATCCTCGGGGTGGCAGCGGCCGCGAGCAGTCGTGGGGGCAGGCAATCCTCGGGCCCAAGCACCCCGTCGCTCCCGGCGCCGGCTGGGGTTCGGTCGATGTCGACGACGTGCTCGCCGTCCTCGATGCTGCCCTCGCTCGGTACACGTTCTGCGACGCAGACCGGGTCGGCATGCAGGGCGGCAGCTACGGCGGCTACATGGCCACCTATCTCGCCGGGCGTCACGGCGATCGGTTCAAGGGCATCTGCAGCGAACGCGCCGTCAACAACATGCTCAGCGAAGAGTGGAGCAGCGACATCGGCACGGTGTTCCGCGTCGAGCACGGCCCGTCGCACATCGACGACCCGAGCGAGTACGAGCGCATTTCGCCGATCCGCTCTGTGCGCGACATCACCGTGGCGATGCTGATCATCCACAGCGAGGACGATCTGCGCTGCCCGATCTCACAAGCCGAGGAGCTCTTCGTCGCGTTGCGGTTGCTCGACCGCGACGTCACGTTCTACCGGTTCCCCGGCGAGTCCCACGAGCTGTCGCGAAGCGGGTCGCCGGTGCATCGCTGCCAGCGGGCCGAGATCATCCTCGACTGGTTCGCCGAGAAACTCGCGTAGCACGACGCCCTTCTTCACCGCTTCACATCAAGCGCTGAGCCAGGCGTCGATCAGCTTGCGGGCGATGCTGATGCCCGGTGGGATCGGTGGCAACGCGTCGCGCCGGTACCACTGGGCGTCGACGATCTCCGTTGGGTCGCACACGATCTCGCCACCGGCATAGTCGGCGTGGAAGCCGAGCATCAGGCTGTGCGGGAACGGCCACGGCTGACTGCCCCAGTAGCGCACGTTGGTCACCTCGAGCCCGACTTCCTCACGGACCTCACGCACGACGGCACCCTCCAACGATTCGCCCGGCTCGACGAAGCCGGCGAGGCAGCTGTACATCGGCGCGCGGAACGCCACACCCCGCGCGAGGAGCGCCTCTTCGCCGGCTCCCTCACCACGGGTGACGAGGGTGATCATTGCCGGCGCCAGCCGCGGGAACGCGAGCAGCCCGCACGCTGGGCACTGCATCGCCCGTTCGCCGGGGGCCAACTCGGTCGGGGTCGAGCACCGGCCACAGAAACGATGCGTGCGCGCCCATTCGACGATCTGGACGGCCCGGCCGGCGACGAGCCATTCCGTTTCCGACGCCCGCCCGTAGTAGCTGTAGAGGTCGGTGGCTGCGCCATCGGCCGGGTCATGACCGTTGGGGACGTCGACGCCCCACATCGCCTCGCCGTCGAGCAGCCCGAGGAAGTGCCGGCCCCATGCGGCATCGGCCGGCTCGGCGTCGACCCAGACGTTGACCCCGACCACGTGGACGTAGCGATGCACGGAGGGTGAGTCGTTCGGGGGGATGACAAGTGGCACAAACGTGGAGGGCTGCTCTGGCACGCAATCAGCATGGCACGGCCGGATAGCTTGACCTGATGACGAACGTAGTGATTGTCGATGCTGTCCGCACACCGATCGGGCGCCGCAACGGCGGACTGTCCACCCTGCACCCCGCCGAGCTCCTCGGCGCAGTGCACAAGGCGCTCATCGATCGCACCGGCATCGACCCGCAACAGGTTGGCCAGGTCGTGAACGGCTGCGTCAGCCAGGTCGGCGAGCAGGCGTTCAACATCGGCCGTACCGCGTGGCTTGCGGCGGGTTTGCCGATGGAGGTTCCGAACACCACGGTCGACACGCAGTGCGGCTCCAGTCAGCAGGCCACGAACCTCGCCACCGCGCTCGTCGGCGCCGGCGTCGTCGACGTCGCGATCGCATGTGGTGTCGAGTCGATGAGCCGGATCCCGATCGGCAGCTCGGGCAGTAAGAGCCTCGGCTTCGGCATCCCGATCCCCAAGACCTACTTCGGTCGGTACGAGATGACGTCGCAGTTCGAGGGCGCAGAGCGCATCGCCGACAGGTGGGGCATCACCCGCGAGGACACCGATGCCTTCGGGCTGCTCAGCCAGCAGCGTGCCATTCGCGCGTGGGATGAAGACCGCTACGCGGGCCAGTACATCGAGATCGACGCACCCGATCTCGGTGACGACGCCAAGCCGACGGGAACGACGCATCGCGTCAGCCGCGACGAAGGACTCCGCGAGACGTCGATCGACAAGCTCGCCTCACTCAAGCCGGTCGCGCGCGAGGACGGTGTTCACACCGCCGGCAACTCGTCGCAGATCAGCGACGGCGCGGCCGCGGTGTTGATCATGACCGAAGAAAGGGCTGGCGAACTCGGGCTCACCCCACGGGCGCGCATCGTCGATACCTGCCTCGTCGGTGTTGATCCCGTGTTGATGCTCAGCGGCCCGATCGATGCGACGAGGAAACTGCTCGGGCGCACGGGGTTGTCCATCGACGACATCGACACGTTCGAGATCAACGAAGCGTTCGCATCGGTGGTCCTCGCGTGGGCGAAAGAAGTCGGCGCCGACCTCGCCAGGACGAACCCGAACGGTGGGGCCATCGCGCTCGGCCATCCGCTCGGCGCAACCGGCGCGCTGCTCATCACCAAGGCGCTCTACGAACTCGAACGCACGAATGGTCGCTACGGCCTGATCAGCATGTGCTGCGGCGGCGGCATCGGGACCGGCACGATCATCGAACGTATGTAGCCGGCTCTGCCTGGGCCGTCGGCGAACTCACACCTCTGGTACGAACGCCAATCCCTCGACAACCTCGACGATCGCTTGCTCGGTCAGCAACTGCGGAGGACCGACGACCTTGCAGCTCCTGCTGCCACCGCCGAACAACAGCCGTTGCCGTGCGACGACCCGCGAGTCCACCCAGATCGGGAGATCCGCCGGCAACCCGAACGGCGTGACGCCGCCGATCATCATCCCCGTGATTTCCTGCGTCTGATCGCCGGAGGCGAACGACGCCTTCTTCGCGCCGAAGCGGTTGCGCACGACCCGGTTGACGTCGAGCCTGGTCGTTGCGAGCACGACGCATGCCGCATAACGGGGCGGATCGGTCTTTCCGATCACGATGATGGTGTTCGCGGAATCCTCGGCCTGGTAGCCGTACGCCGCGCAGAACGCAACCGTGTCGGCCAACGCCGGATCGCAATCGACGATCTCGTGCTCGACACCGAGGTCGTTCAAGGCGGCCCGAATCTCTCGCTCACCGACACTCGCTGCTGGCATACGGGCGACTCTATCGGCGCGCACGAGAGTCAATCCGACACCCTGGTGGTAGAACGGTCGCAATGAAGCTGTGGCCTGGCTGGCTCGTGGTGATGGCCGCCGCATGTGCAGGGGGAACACACGCCTCCTCGACAACCACCACCGCCAACCCAATTGGTAGCGCAGTAGTCCCGAACACGCCGAATGCGACGATCGTGCGCGTCGTCGACGGCGATACGGTCGATGTCGACATCGCCGGCACGAAGGAACGGGTACGGCTGATCGGCATCAACACACCGGAGACGAAGAAGCCGAACACGCCGATCGAATGCTACGGACCCGAGGCGAGCGAGTTCACCAAGGAGACGCTTCCCGAGGGGACACCCGTGCGGATCGTCCGTGACGTGGTCGGGCGCGATGACTACGGTCGGCTGCTCGGCTACGTCTATCGCAGCAGTGACGGCCTGTTCGTCAACCTCGAACTTGTGGTCGAGGGCTACGCACGTCCGCTCACGATCCGGCCAAACGACAGTTTCGCGATCGATTTCGTGCGCGCCGCGCGCGCCGCCGAGGCCGCGAATCTGGGCCTGTGGGGCAGCTGCAGCGGATAGCGTCGCTGCTGATGCAAACACTGGCCGAACGCCTCGGGTACCGCGCCGATGACCGTTTGGTCATCATCTCCTGTGACGACCTCGGCTCATGTCATGCCGCCAACGAGGGCGTCTTCGAGGCGTTGCGAAGTGGGGTTGCGTCATGCGCATCGCTGATGGTTCCGGCGCCATGGGCCCGCGATGCGGCGCTGCGTTACCGACGCACCGACGACGTGGGAGTGCACCTCACGCTCAACTGCGAACACCCCACCTACCGCTGGGGTCCGATCACACACGCGCCCTCGTTGCTGAGCGGCGAGGTAGGTTTCCCGCGCGGCGTCGACGACTTGTGGGAGCACGCCGATCTCGAAGAGGTGCTGCGCGAGTGCCGGGCCCAGATCGAGCGGGCGCTTGCGTGGGACATCGACGTCACCCATCTCGCGCCGCACCTCACGGCGATCACGCTGCGCCCAGAGTTCTTCGACGTGTACCTCGAACTCGCGGTCGAGTTCCAACTGCCGATCCGGCTCCCCTCGACGATCAGCAAGGAGCAGGCAGGGTTTCCGTTCCGCGATCTCGCAGCTCAGGAGGGAGTTGTCTTCCCGGACCATTTCGACCACGACTGGCGCGCCGGCAGCCGCGAACGCGTCTACGAGAGCATCAGCAACCTCCAACCAGGGGTCACCGAGATCCATGTTCAGCCCGCAATCGACACACCGGAGGTGCGGGCGATCACCGATTCGGCCCAGGGCTGGATCGACGACCTTGCGTTGGTGACGACCGATCAGCACCTTCGTGATCTCCTCGCAGCGAGCGGCGCAGTCGTCATCGGCTTCCGCCGGCTGCGCGACGCCATGCGCGCGGCGGGCGAACGCGAGCGCGAGCGCTAACGCGAGCCGAGTCTGGCGAGGATCGCGGCGGTTTCGCCCGACCTCAACAGCTCGAACAATGCGTTGCTCGAACCAGTTGCCTTGAGCTTGCCGCGCATGAACGCGACCGACGGGTCCATCGCGACGTCGGCCGCGGCGACGGACACGACGACATCGGCGTCGTCGGGCCCCTCGACAACTTCGTCCTTCTTCGCGAACAGGACGCGGTACTGGACGGTGGTCACGAGCCGACCTCGGCCGAGATGTCGATACCGACGAAGAGATCGGTCTCCATCTCACCCTCCGCCACCATCCCGACGTGGGAGTGGGCGAGGACCCAATCTTCGTACGGATAGGCCTCGGCGAGTTCGTCATCGGTCAGACCGAACCACCACGACTCCTTCGGATCGACCTGCGTCGCATGTGCACGCAACGCGCCGGAACGGGCCCACATGTACCCGGCGACATCGAGCTTGGTGGTAATGCGCGAGTCGGTGTCGGCGCGTTCGAACCACTTCGCGTCGTACGGCGACGACCCGCGAAGACGCAGCATCGCCTCGTGGACGGCGACGAAGCGGGCCTTCGACCAAATCGTGTAGTACATCTTCGACGGCTGGAACGGCTCGCCCGCCTCGGGATACCACGCGGGGTCGCCGGCCCGCTCGAATGCGATCACGGAGATGTCGTGGACCTTGATGTGATCGGGGTGTGGGTAGCCGCTCTGATCGTCGCTATAGGTGATGATCACCTGCGGCCTGGTGCGTCGGATGACCGCCACGAGCCGTCCGACGGCTTCGTCGCTCGGAGCCATGTGGAACGAGTCCGGATTGTTGTTCGGTTCACTGTCGAGCATTCCGGAGTCGCGGTAGCCGAGCATCACGACCTCGTCGAAGCCGATGATCGCAGCCGATTCGGCGAGTTCGACATGACGCAACTCGGCGAGTTTGGCCTTCTCCTCCTCGGGGGTCAGGCCGTGGAACGGTTGGCCGTTCTCACGCAGGGAGGGGTTCTGCAGGTCGCCCTCTTCGCCCCCCGTGCAGCAGACCAGCACCGTGCGCACACTTTCCGCATGGTACATCGCCAGCGTCGGCGCGCCCTTCGACGCTTCGTCGTCCGGGTGAGCATGGACGGTGAGGATGCACCTCTGCTGTTCTGACACAGGACAACGATATCGGTAGGCTCGCACCTCGTGCGGCGTTCCCGAATCACCTTTGTTGCCCTCTGTTGTGCGTTTGCCCTGATCGCTCTCGCCGGTTGCAAGCACGACGGCCGCACCCTTCGCCCCGCCGATCCGTCGCAAACCGCTTCGGTCTATACGCCGTCGACCACCACCACCTCGCCGGGTGATCAGATCTCGCCGGCGATCAGCGATCTCGGCGCCGAAAAGGCGAACCTCGCGTTCGTCCTGACGCTGCCGTGGGTCGATGGCGAGCCCATCGATGCCCGCTACACGTGCGCCGGCGCCGGCGTCCAGCCGAGTTTCGCCTGGCTCGGCGCGCCGGCGGGCGCGGTCGAGATGGCACTTGTCGTCACCGACACCGATGCCAACGACTTCGTCCATTGGATCATCGCCGGGCTCGACCCCAAGAACCCGTCTGTCGCGGAGAACGTCGTGCCGGTCGGGGCGATCGAGGCGCGGAACGGCTTCAGCACCGCGTCGACGCCGAACATCGGTTGGCGCGGTCCGTGCCCGCCGGCCGGCACGACGCATCACTATCGCTTCACTCTGTACGCACTCAGTCAGCAGGTCGAGTTGCCGACGGGCTCAGCGGCGGACAATCTGCTCGGGGTGATCGAAGGATCGTCGATCGAGGCTGCTCAGGTCACTGGGACTTATTCAACACCTTGACGAGAACTTGACCAATGTCACCGGCGGATCGGCTAGACATGATGTGTATCGCGTCGGGAACAGGATTCTTCATATCTATGAGTGCGTTGCCTGTTGGGTTGTTCGAAACTGATCTCTCCGGACGATTGGTTTCCGCAGACGAGTCCTTTCGCGCGCTTGCCTTGAGCGGCGGTGCTCTCCCAATCGGCTCGGCCCCGTGGGCCAACGCCCACCCCGGTGACCGGGCAGCAGCCGAGCTTGCATGGCGACGACTCCGCGAGGCCGGTGAGCCCGTGACCCTCACGTTCCGTGTCTGGACATCCGCCGGAAAGCTGGTCTGGCTACGGTTGGACACCGCGGCCAAGCGCGACCTGTTCGGTCAACACCTCGGTTACACCGGCTGCGTCAGCGACATCACCGAGGAGATACACCAGCGCCAACTCAGCGAGAGGCTGACCGGCCTGATCGGGGCGAGTCCCGATGCCGTGCTCATCATCGACCGTCACGGCTCGCCGACGTTCACGAACGAAGCGGCTCGAACTCTGTTCGGTGTCGACGACGCAGTCGACCTCGTCCGCGAGCCGGCGATGCGAAATCTGCTCCAAACTCTGCGAGATCAGATTCCACGCGAGGTGCTCAACAGCACGGACAGTGGTGATTGGAACGGCGAGGCGGTCTACCGCGGTCCCGACGGTCTGAGTCGCACGCTCAACGTCACCGTCTACGTCGAGCGGGGACCTGACGGGGCGATCGAGTTCTGGGCCGGCCAGATCCGCGACATCACAACGGCCAAGCTGCTGCAGGCCGAACTCGCCCATCAGGCGACCCACGATGCGCTCACCGGGCTTCCCAACCGCACCCTCTTGCTCCGTACGCTCGCTGACGCTCTCGACCGGGCGCGTTCTCACCGCCAGCAGATCGGCGTGCTCTTCCTCGATCTCGATCGGTTGAAAGACGTCAACGACAACGCCGGCCACGACGTCGGTGACCTCCTCCTCGCCAGCATCGCCGGTCGCCTCGCGTCGGCAACGCGGCCGGCCGATGTCATCGCTCGTATCGGCGGCGACGAGTTCGTCGTCTTGTGCGAGGGGGGCATCGATGAACAGGCGGCGCTCGAACTCGCCGAGCGTGTCCGCGAGGCGCTGACCGGGCGGCTGATGTTGAGCGGTGTCGAGGTCGACATCAGTGTCAGCATCGGAGTCGCACTGTCCAACCCAATGAATCCGCTCGGGACCACAGCAGCCGAGGAAGCGATCGAGTTGGTTCGCAATGCCGACACTGCGATGTACCGAGCCAAGCGCCGCGGTCGATCGCGCTGCGAGCTGTTCACCGAAGAAATGATGCGAACCGCGCGCCTGCGCAAGTCGTTGTCGTCTGCGTTGGAGCAGGCGATCGCTTCGGATCAGATGCGGCTCGCGTATCAGCCGATCGTGTCGACCCACACCGGGCGGATGGTCGGCGCAGAGGCCCTGCTGAGATGGCATCACCCCGAGCGCGGACTGCTGATGCCGCGCGACTTCGTTTCATTGGCCGAGGAGAGCGGTGTGATCGTGCCGATGGGCGACTGGGTCATCCGCGAGGCGTGTAAAGTCGCTCGGGCATGGATCGACGCTGGTCTCGTCGATCGGTCGTTCAGCGTGCACGTCAACGTCAGCGGCCGCCAAATGTCTGAGCCACCCTTCGTCGAGCGTGTGATCGCAACTGTACGCGATTTCGACCTTTCGCCCCAACATCTCACGCTCGACTTCGACGAGAGCACGCTGTGCGGCGACCAGCCGACGACGACCCGAGCGCTGCAGGCCCTGCGACGTTTCGGCGTCAGCATCGCTCTCGACAACTTCGGCATCGGTGTGTCGTCACTCACGGCTCTGCGCGACTACCGTGCCGACATCCTCAAACTCGACGGGTCGATCGCCTCGAGCCTCGGCCACGATGGCGGCAACGATCCGATCGTGCGCTCGATCATCCAGCTTGCGCACGCGCTCGACATGAAAGTCGTCGCCGAGTGGGTCACCGGTCCGGATCAGCTGTACCGGCTCAAGGTGCTCGGCTGCGACATGGCGCAGGGCTTCCTGTTCGGCGAACCGTGCCCGCCAGAAACGTTCGCGGACGTCGCCCGCAGCAAGCCGAGCTAGCCCCTCATCGTTCCCGCTGAATTGATCCACCCCGGTCGATCGGCCACTACGACGGTCGAGGTCACCCCGTACAATCAGCGTGTGAGCTTCAGGCCGAGCGATGTGGTGACTGTTGCCGTCCTCGCATTCGTCGGCGTCCGACTCGTCAGCGGCCTGCGCCATTCGCTCACGGCGCAGGGGCGTTCGCTGTGGCGCGTCATCGTCGGCCGCATCGGTTGGCGTCACATCTGGCCGGTGCCGTTGGTGCTCGGGTTGGTCGTCGCGGCGGCGTCGCTGTTGACCAGGATTCCCGGATTGAACTGGGGTTGGTGGTCGGCATTCGGTGGCCAGGGCAATCCCGTGTTCGGCACGAACGACTCGACCTCTGGCACGGTGTTGGAATGGTTGGTGCCGGCAGTCTTCATGACGATGCTGATCCCTGCGCTACCGCTGTTCGCCTATGCCGAGGAGCGGATGTTCCGTCTCGGCGCGCAGCATTGGAGCAGCCGCCGCCGCGCCGTCAAGGTCGTGCAGTTCGGATTGGCACACGCGCTGATCGGGATACCGATCGGGACCGCGTTGGCCCTCAGCATTGGTGGCGTCTACTTCATGATGGTGTACCTGCGATCTTTCCGCAGTGGAGCGACGAGCGAAGCAGCAACCCTCGAATCGGCCCGCGCCCACACGGCCTACAACGGGCTGATCGTTGGCCTCGTGATCGTGGCCGTCGTCGTCACCGCGGCGCAGTGAGTGCTGATGGAACCGGCAGTCATTGACGTCACGATCGAACGAACCGAATACGCGGCCATCACGTTCGACGACGGCCTGGTGTGTACCTTCGGGGTCAGCGAACTGCGCGCCGCGTGTCCGTGCGCGACGTGCAGGGGTTGGCGCGAACGGGGCGAGATCGCGTGGCCGCGAGCCGGCCAATCCGACGTCATTTCCATCCGCGACGCCGAGTTCGCCGGCGCGTGGGGCATGTCGATCAGCTGGAGCGACGGCCACGATACGGGCATCTACGCATGGGCGGCGCTCCGTCGCTGGTGGCAGGCCGGCCGCAACGAACCGCTGACCGAAGAGGCATAGGGCACGCCGATAGCCTTTCCCGAATGTCCCTGCCCCAACCGCCATCGAGCGCCCACTGCTATCGGCATCCCGACCGCGAGACCGGGCGGCGCTGCACGCGGTGCGGCAAGCCGGCTTGTAGCGACTGCCTCGTACAGGCAGCCGTCGGGTCGCACTGCCTCGACTGCATCAAGGCGGCGCAACCCGACCTCAAGACACGAGTCAAGTACGCCACTGCGAAACAGCACACATTGGCCACCTATGTGCTGATGGCGATCAACTTTGCCGTGTTCGTCTGGATCTCGGCCGGCGACACCTCGACGCTCGGAGGTGGCCTCGGCGGCGGTCAGGTGTCCGAGCGCCAATTCGAGCTCGGCCTGAATCGGCTCCAACTGCACGCCACCCACGAGTGGTACCGGCTGCTGACGAGCGGCTTTCTCCACTTCGGCGTGCTGCACATCGCGCTGAACATGTACATCCTCTACGCGCTCGGCCAGATGCTCGAACGAACACTCGGCCCGGTCAAGTTCGCGCTGATGTACTTCGCCGCGCTGCTCGGCGGTTCGGCGGGCGTGCTACTGCTCGCCGGTTCCAACGATCGGGCCATCACCGGAGGCGCCTCGGGCGCCGTGTTCGGCCTGCTCGCGGCCGCCGCGATCGCAATGCACCGCGAGGGCATCAACATCATGCAGACCGGGATCGGGCGGGCACTCGTGATCAACCTCGTGTTCACCTTCGTCATCCCCGGCATCTCGATCGGCGGGCACCTCGGCGGGATCGTGACCGGGGCCGCATGCGGAGCCGTGATGCTCGCGCCGAAATGGAAGCCCGTGCCGAACTGGGCCAGGTTTGCAACTCCCGTCGCGGTCGGCATCCTCGCCGTCGTCATCAGCGTCGTGCGCGTCGGCTGACCGGCTGGCTCTCGGCCGGGCGGGGTGCTGTGGTGGCGTCGTCGGTCTACGACGATGTGGCACAGTTCGCACAGCGACCGAGTATCGCCGCATGGTGTGTTTGGACGGTGAAGCTGTAGTCGGTTTGGGCTGTTTGGGTCAGCTGCTCGAAGATCGTGTCGGGGACGTCTGTGATCGATCCGCAGTCGGTGCACACCAGGTGGGCGTGGTTGTGCTGGCGAAGATGGTAGAAGGTCGACCCGACTCCCGAGTGGACGTGTTCGATGATTTGCAGTTGGCCCAGACGTTGGAGCACTCGATAGACGGTCGATTGCGAGATACCGGGCGAGCGCCGGTCGAGTTCTTCGAAGAGGTCGTCGGCTGAGAAGTGTCGTTCCCCGTCGAACAAGATCTCGAGCACGAGCCGGGTCGGCCCGGTCATCCGGCCGCCAGCGCCGCGGATGATCTCCGGAATGTTTTCTTGAGGAATAGTGATCCGGCGGGTAGCCACGCTCCGAATGATAGTCGTCTGATTATCGCCAGCTGGTTGCAGTAGCGAGCGCAGTGGCAATAATGTCGTGTCGGAGAGGTGAAGGATGCGCAACGGTGAATCGGTCCGGATGATCGCCTGGGTGGGAACGATCTGTTTGACGTTGGCGGCTTGTGGCAGCAACCCTGCCAAGACCGCAGGCGAAGGTCCAGCAGCGAACTCGAAAGTGGCCGCCTTCCGCTGCCCGGCTCAGGCAACGTCGGCCGGCGCTGCTCGCAGCGGTCCGATCGGTGGAGCAAGGTTGCGGGTCGTCACGACTGTTGCGCCGATCACGTCGATCATCGCCAACATCGCCGGCGACAAGGCCGATGTCCACGGGATCATCCCCGAGGGTCAGGATTCGCACACCTATGAGCCCAAGCCGAGCGTGGCGGCGTTGATCTCCAAGGCCGACATCGTGTTCGTCAACGGATTGAAGCTCGAGGATCCGACCAAGGAGATCGCGAACAGGAACATTCCCCAGGGTGCGCAGGTCGTCGAGGTCGGGTCACTCACCATCAGTCCGGACGAGTACATCTACGACTTCTCGTTCCCCAAGGATGGTGGTAAACCGAATCCGCATCTGTGGACGAACCCGCCGATGGCGAAATGCTATGCAGCGATTGCGGCGTCGGTGATGGCCAAGGCCGATCCGGCCAACGCTGCGTATTTCACGGACAACTACACCCGCTACGCGGCCAAGATCGACGAACTCGACAAGTCGATGATCGACGCGACCGCGAGCATCCCGGCGGCGAACCGTGAATTGCTCACGTACCACGACGCGTACGCGTACTTCGCCGTTCACTACGGATGGAAGGTGATCGGTGCGATCCAGGTGTCGAGCTTCGAAGATCCCACGCCGAAGGAGTTGGCTGCACTGATCGAGCAGGTCAAGGCCGAGAAAGTTCCGGCCATCTTCGGTTCCGAAGTGTTCCCGAGCCCGGTCCTCGAGCAGATCGCGAAGGAAACCGGGGTCAAATATGTCGACAAACTCCGCGACGACGACTTGCCGGGAGCGCCCGGCGACGCCGATCACTCGTACCTCGGGCTGATGAAGTTCGATTTCGTGACGATGGTCGACAACCTCGGCGGTGACGCTTCCAAGCTGAAGGCTTTCGATGACGGTAACGTCGACAAAGACACCGCGGACTACCCGCAATGAAGGCCTCCCCGCACGCCTCGACGGCCGGGATCGAGTCGATCGGCCCGCTTGTGCGGCTCGATCGGGTCACCTGCCGCTACGCCCGGGGCCGACCAGTTCTCGAGGACGTGTCATTGACGATCCGCCGCGGGACCTTCACCGGGATCGTCGGGCCATCAGGCTCGGGCAAGACGACCGTGCTCCGACTCGTCCTCGGCCTCGTCAGCGCCGAGTCCGGCAGCGTGATCCGTCGACCAGGTCTCCGTGTCGGTTACGTGCCGCAGGTGGAAACGATCAATTGGAACTTCCCGGTGACGGTGTTCGAAACGGTGCTCATGTCGGCACGCAACGGACACAGGTCACCGTGGTCCACGTCGCAAGAGAAGCAGGCCGTCGCAGATGTCTTGGAGCGACTCGGGATCGGCGATCTCGCCCGTCGCCACATCCGCCAACTTTCCGGCGGCCAACAGCAACGCGTGTTCATCGCCCGAGCCCTGTTCAGCGAGCCCGAACTGCTCTTGATGGACGAACCGACATCGGGCGTGGACATTCGCACCCGACACGAAATGCTCCACCTGTTGTCCGACCTCAACGACAGTGGCCTGTCGATCCTGGTCACCACCCACGATCTGAACGGGCTCGCCGCCCACCTCCCTCACCTCGTGTGCCTCAACAAACGGGTGATGGGAGTCGGAGCACCTCGCGAGGTGCTCACGCCCGAGGTCCTCGAACGCACCTACGGGGCACCCATGGAAGTACTCGAACACGCCGGAATGCCGCTCGTGATCGAAGGTCGCCATGGCGCTGACACGATCCGGCAGACCTCCTGATGTGGCAAACACTCGCCGAACCATTCCAATACGGATTCCTCCGCCACGCCATCGTCGTGTGCACCGTCGCCGGAGCACTGTGCGGGCTCCTCGGCGTATTCGTCACGCTGCGCGGGATGAGCTACATCGGTCACGGGCTCTCCCACGCCATCTTCGGCGGCGCCGCCGTCTGCGCCGCCGTCGGCCTCAACTTCTTCGTCGGCGCGGGAGTGTGGGGACTGGCATCCGGCCTCGCAGTCGGGCGCGTCACACGACGCCGCGTCATCGCAGCGGACGCCGCGATCGGGGTCATCACCACGGCCAGCTTCGCCTTCGGTATCGCCCTGCTCGGCCTCTATACCCGAGTCAAACAGAGCATCGAAGCAACCGTGTTCGGCAGCGTCCTCGGCGTCTCCACCACCGACATGTGGGTCATCATCATCGTCGCCATCGCCACCGCCACACTGATCATCGCGTTCTACCGCCCACTCCTGTTCACGACGTTCGACCCCGAAGTCGCCGACGTCTCCGGCGTCAACATCGCCCGCATCGACGCGCTCCTCATGCTCCTACTCACCTTCGCGATCCTTGCCAGCATGAAAGTTCTCGGCGTCACCCTCATCGCCGCCGCCCTCGTCATCCCACCCGTCGTCGCCCGCCTGCTCACCAACTCGTTCAAACGAATGCTCGTCCTGTCAACCTCCATCGGCGCGTTCTCAGGCCTTGTCGGCATGTACCTCAGCTACCACCTCGACATATCGTCCGGCGCCACCATCGTCTTGGTCAACTTTGCGCTGTTCGCAACGACCTACGCCTTCACCGGCGCGAGGCGACTCGCTCGAACGCCAGACAGGGATCGCACGCCTATCCCTCGAAACGGGTCTGAGTCGTGAACAGCTTCGATTTGATGCGGATGTCGGGCATCCGGTCGCTCGACCATTTCGCGGGCGGAGCGACCGTCAAGGCGCACAGACCGAGCAGCGCCGCGTCGTAGTTCACGCGCCAGCCGGCGTAGTCGCGCCATGCCTGATCGCGGTCGGGTTTCAGCGCTACGCCGGCCACCTCGAGTTCGATGCAGAGCAGGTCGAATTCGCGCCGCGTCACCGATATCGGTGCGTCGGGGGCCGGGTCCGGATCGTATGGAATCGAATAGAAGTTGCATATCCTCCGGAGGCAGAACCAGCCGGTGCGCATCATGATGTCGGCGCGCGCGTCGCGAGGTTGATCGAGTGTCGACGCGGTAATTGCGGCAGTATCGAGCACGCAGCCTGCTGCCGTGATCCAACTCCGTCCCGAATGAGGCGACCGGAAGAACACGAGCGCCGGCTGGCTGGTATGGCTCTCCTCGACGTCGATGAACCACTCCTCCCAGCGAGTGAACAGTTCGTCGTGGGTCCGATCACCCCATCCGATGCGGGTGTAGCGGACGAACAGTTCCGCCGGGCTCGGTGGCAGACCGGCGCGTACCTCGAGCATGCCGACCAGCGCCTCGCGGCGACTGAAGTTGGAATAGATGCTCGGCAGGTACGAGATCATCAGCGAAACGAGTCCCAACCCGATGCCCGCTTCGACGAAGGAGACCGTCGTTCGCGACACGCCGAAGGGACGATCGAAGCCGAGCGTCGTCAGCGACGAGCCGCTGACGATGAACGCCTCCGACCACGGCTTGACGCCCAACCCGAAGAAGATACCGGTGAAGCCGGCGAGCACCAGCATCACCCACACCGCCGGCAGGGCGAGGAGAGCAATCGGTGCGTACATCGCGAGGATGCGATCGCGAACGGCGAACGATCGCGAGGGCGGGGCGAGGAGGTCGAAGACGCGGCGCACTCCGATGAACGTGGCCCGGGTCAGCACCGACGAAGTGGCCCGTGGCAACACGACCGTCTTGATTGCGGAGCCAAGCGTCCACACCACCACTGCTACTCCGAACGCTGCGAACACAACACGGGTGGCGATCACGTTCGCCACTCTGTCATACCCTTTTGTCATCATCGAGACATGAACACGTTGGGCACGACAACCACCCAGACCACGTATCAAGTCGGCGCGCCAGACGCCCCCGAACAGCTGACCCTGCTGTCCTCTCCCGCCGTTCCGGCACAGTTCCGCCTCGACGAGCGCACCCGCCGTACCGGCCTCGAACACGTCGCCGTGCTCCGCGCCCAAATCGCAGAACAGGCTGCCGCCCGAAACGGCACCGTCACCCGCATTCGTCGAGCCGCTCGCCAGATCGCGGCCTGAGTCGCCGTCAGCCGCCGTGAGCCGCCCGCAGCCGACTCAGCCGGCGGATGGCGAGAGGTCGCGGACAGCCTGCCAATAGTCCAGGTCGCGGTCGAACGGCATGATGGCCAACGACGTCGTCGTCACCCCGTTGTCGAAATACTGCTGAATCTTGGCCCGGCACTCGGCCGGCGAGCCGTGCACGATGAGGTCGTCGACAAGTTCGTCGGGTATCGCCGCCAAGGCACCCTTGCGATCCTTGGCCTTCCACAGATCCCACATCGGCTGCAGCATTTCGCCCCTCCCCAGCCACTCGTGGAACGCGGCGTACACACCGACGTTGAGATACGCCGCGATCGCGAACTTGCCGGCCTCGCGAACTGCCGCCGCGTTCTCGCTCGGGCAGACGAAGATCCGGCACACGATCTCCTTCGGCGTACCGCCGGCTGCGTCGTTGACGACTGCTGCAACCTTGGTCACATCGTCGGCCGACAGCCAGTTGATGATGGCACCGTCGGCTTCGCGAGCGGCGAGGCGGAGCATGCCCTCGCGCAATGCAGCAACCAGGATCTGCGGCTGATGCTCGGGTCGCACACCGAGCCGGAACCCGTCGACCGCGAACGTGTCGTACTGCTTGGTCACCTTCTCGCCACCCAATGCGTCCTTCAGGAATCGCACGACGTCGCGAACCTTCTTGTACGGCTCGACGAATGGCACGCCGTTCCAACGCTCGACGATCACATTGCTGCTCGAGCCGATACCGATCGCGAAGCGTCCCGGCGCAGCGTCGGCCATGCTGGCAACGCTCTGGGCGAAACACGCCGGCGAGCGGGTGTATGCAGGCACGATCGCAGTGCCGAGCCGGAGCCGGGGCTCCCACGCCGCTGCCATCGCCAGCGGCGTGAAGGCATCGGCGCCATCACTCTCGGCCGACCAGATGTCGCTGTAACCGAGATCGGCGAGTTCGATCAGCTTGTCGCGGTGGCTGTGCAGCGTCCCTGGCAGCGGCACCGTCATGCCTGGCCGGCGGGGCAGACCCGAGTTCGTTGGTGGATTGCTCATTGTGTGTCCTCTCGTCGTGGCCCTCGATGCGACTCGTCGCCCTCACCCTTCCAGAACCGAACGATGCAGCTCTGACTGGCCGTGGCCATCAGCGTTCCATCTTCGGCGAACATGTGCACGAGTCCGTGCCCGAACCCACGCCCGACGGCATGCACCCGGATGTCGAGCAGCACCCACTCCGTCGGCACCACGTTGGCCACCCGGAGTGTGTTGTCGAGGCTGTTGCCGCCGCCCCGAACACCGAGTGCCTGGCCGACACCCATCGGCACGAAGTCGCCGAGAATGGCGAGCGAGGCAGCATCCACACCGTCGATCACACCCGGAATCCGCGCCCACAGTTGCACCCGGCCGTCACCCTGGGTTCCGTCGAGGTCCTCGATATTGCGACCCTTCACCATCCTTTGCTCGAGCCGTTCGTTGATGGTTCCGTCGAACGGCATCCGATGTTCGCGCCGGGCGCATTTCGACGGCGGGGCGACGTCGGGCATCTGTTCCCACTGACCGGCGAGGTCCAGATCACGGGACCCGAGCGCCGCGTTCACGGTGAGGATCTCGCGGTTGCCGACATGGCACACCGCCCGTGCCTGGGTGATCTGATGGCCCTCGACCGCAATGGTGACGTCGATGTCCATCACCTCGCCCGGCTTGGCGTACGACAGATATTGGCCGGTCGCCCACACGCACTCCCGTCCGGAAGTCTGCTCCAACGCTGAGATCGCAGCGCCGAGTCCGCACCCGCCGAACAGGAAACCGCCCCACGTCGACAGCGTCGGCGTGACGGGCAGGCTCCAGCGGTAGGGGTTGTGACTTGGTCGAAGATCGAGAAACGCTCGGCTGTCCATGACCCACGCGACTCTACGGACTGCTTGGACCGGACCACCGGAACGGCCGCCAACTATCCTCCGCCCATGAGCAACACACCATGGTTGGGCGACACCTGCTCGCTGGTCGAAGCATTCCGCAGCCGTGACAGGTCTCCCGTCGAAGAGCTCCAGGCAACGTACGACGCCATCGACGCGAGCGATCTCAACGCGTTCTGCTACACGGCACGCGACCAGGCGATGGAGGCAGCCCGCACAGCCGACGTCACGCTTGCCTTCGGTGGTGTGCCCGTCGGCGTGAAGGAACTCGACAACGTCACCGGTTGGCCGGCAACCGAGGCCTGTGTCGTGCTGGCCGATGAGATCTCGGACTTCACCGACGTGCAACTCGAACGCGTTGTCACGCGCGGCGGCGCAGTACTGGCCGGCTTGACCACGGCGAGCGAGTTCGGCGGCGTCAACGTGACCCGCACCGTGCTCCACGGGGCGACGCTCAACCCGTGGAACAAGGAGCGCACACCAGGGGGTTCCAGCGGCGGCACGGCGGCGGCAGTTTCCGGCGGCCTGATCACCATCGCAACGGGAGGCGACGGTGGCGGCTCGATCCGGATACCGGCCGGGTTCACCGGCCTGTTCGGGCTGAAGGCCACGTTCGGGCGAATCCCGAGAGCGCCCCGCACCCCGATCGGAAACATGACGGTGACGATCGGATGCCTCACCCGATCGGTCCGCGACACCGCCCGCTGGTTCGATGTGTGCAACGGCTACGACGCACGTGATCAGTTCAGCCTGCCCCGCACCGACGGCTGGGAGCGAGAACTCGGCACCCATATCGAATCACTGCGCGGTCTGCGGGTCGTGGTCGTGCCCGACTGGGGCGGCGCGGTCGTGTCGCCGGCGATGTGGGATGTGCTCGAGACTGCCGCGACAGATCTCATCGCGACGGCCGGCATGATCCGGGTCGATGGCATCGACACGTCGTTGCCCAGCATGGGCGCAGCGTGGGCCATCAGCGGCGGCATCGGAACGTACCGCCAACTCGCGTCGCACTGGCCCGGCTGCGCCGACGTGCTCACCCCGGAAATCCGTCACGGCATGCGCACGACGATCGAACGCTACGGCCTGGACGCGCAGGTGAAGATCGAGGAGCGCCGGATGGAGTTGAACGAACGGATGGCTGCAATCTTTTCCGACGTCGATTTCGTGATGACCGCAAGCAATCCCGACGTCGCGTTCGAAGCCGAGGGCCCGCTGCCCTCGGTCTTCGGAGGGCTTGGCGCCGGCGTCGCCAACAACGGCCGGCTGACGTTTCCGGCCAACCTCCACGGCAACCCTGCGGTGTCGGTACCCGCCGGAACCGTCGATGGCCTGCCGGTCGGATTGCAGATCGTCGGTCGGCACTACGCCGAGCAAGCGCTGCTCGACGCGTCGTTGCTGATGGAGCGAACGCAGCCGTGGCCACTGGTCGCGCCGGGCGTCGCCGGTAAATAGACAAGTCTCCACTTTCTAAAATTGACTCGCGCCATGGCCCGTACCGCTCTGAACACGAGCCAACGCGCACTCGCTGTGGGGCTCGTGCTCAGCGTCAGCCTCGTCGCGTTCGAGACGACGGCCGTCATCACCGCGCTGCCGACGATCACCGCCGAACTCGACGGGCTGTCGCTGTACGGAACAACGCTCGCGGCCTACATGCTGGCCGATCTCGTCGCGCTCGTGTGGGCCGGCGAGACCGCTGATCGCCACGGCGTTCGCCGCCCGTTCCTCGTGTGCATCTCGGTCTTCCTCGTCGGGCTCGTGGTGGCGGCAACCGCGCAGTCGATGGTGGTGGTCCTTGTCGGGCGCCTCCTGCAGGGCGCCGGTAGCGGCGGCTTTGCGCCGCTCTCGTACATTTCCGTGCGGCGCGGCTTCCCGAGCGACCGCCAGGCAACGATGTACGCCTATCTCAGCGCGGGGTGGGTGCTGCCGAGCTTGATCGCTCCGGCGGTGGCAGGCATCATCACCGACCGCTTCGGCTGGCGTTGGGTCTTCATCGGGATCATGCCACTCGCGTTGTCCGTCGCGGTGCTCACCGCGCGGGCGATGAAGACCCTCGCCCAACCGGAACCGAATGTCGATCGCCGGGCAACGCGATTGCCGCGTGCGTTCCAAGCGGCGGCGGGTGTCGGTCTCGTCGCGCTCGGCCTGCAGAGTCACGTCGTTGCCGTCGCGGTGGTGCTCGCGATCGCTGGTATCGCCAACGCCGCTCCTGCGCTGCGGATCCTCCTGCCACACGGTGTGTTCCGAGCCAGGGCCGGGCTCCCGGCGATCATCGCCGTCCGATTCCTCGCCACTGCGACCTTTCTCGGTGTCGACGGCTTCGTGCCGCTTGCGGCCGATCGGCTCCACCACGCCCGCCCGATCGTCCAGGGTTTCGTTGTTGCGGGGGCGGCAATGACGTGGACGGCAGGCCAGGCCTTCGCGGCCAAGCGCGGAGCCAAGCTGCTGCCTCGGCGCGCCGCCGCAGTCGGCTTCGGCCTGCTGCTCGTCGGCGTCGCAGCTGTCGCGCCGGTGCTCTCGCCGGCTTGGCCGCTGTGGGCGACCTTCCTCGGATGGAGCATCGGCGGCCTCGGCATCGGCATCTTGTTCAACCCGACAACGGTCGCATCGATGAGCTACGCGATCGACGGCCGGGAGGGCGAGATCGGCAGCCAGATCCACCTTGCCGACTCGCTCGGCTTCGGCATCATGAGCGTCGTCGGCGGCGCAACGGTTGCCGTTGCGGATCGCACGTCGTTCAGCCTCCAGGGCGCCCTCGGAACCAACTTCGCGATCGCTGCACTGTGCGCAGTGGTCGGTCTCGTTGCGAGCAGACGTGTGCGGAGTCAGGGGTCGGCCTGAGCGGCGCCGCGTCAGCCGGCGAGCACTGCTCTCGCCACCAGGTCGGTGCCGAACGCGGTCAGGATCGCAAGATACAACAGGCCGGTGGCTGCCATCACCGCCGAGTAATACTTCTCTCGAAGGGCGCGCTGGGTGACCACGCACAGCACGGCGGTCGTGACGGCGCAGGCGATCCAGAAGTAGGCAAGCGTGCCGCCCCAGCCGTCGGAGATCGTGCCGCTGATCACGCTGATCATGCCGGTCGGCAACAGCAACGCAATCACTTCGACCGGCAGCACGTACATCGTGACCCGGACCAGCTCGTTGAGCAGTCCCCGCGGCAGCCCGGGTTGCACGAGGTACCAGTGGCCGAGCAGCATCGCGTCGGTGATCGCGCCGAGAAATACCGCGCTGACGAGCGCACGCACGACGGCCACCGTGTTGTTACCGCCGGCCCCGATACCGGCGGCGACGAGGCCGACGGCGCCGATGAGCGGCGCGACGAGATCGAGCACTGGAGCGAACTCGGGACCGAGCGATGCCCGCGCTGGAGCTTCGCGTTCGATGCCGGTCATCGCTGCCACCCGCTCGGTGCGGCGATCGTGTTCGTCCTGTTGGCCCCTGACGCCGGCTCGGCGGCGGATGATCGAGAACGCGAGTGCCACGAGGGCGGCGGCGGCGACACCGATCGAGGCGGCTTCACGCACGGGCTCGACACCGAAGGCGGCGCCGGACGCGAACGCGCCGACGGCCATCAACGCAAAGGTCCCCCTGAGCAGCCATCCGTAGCCGATGCCAACCACGCGGCGCCGAGTCGTGTACCAGCAGAACAACAACCCGCCGGTCGCCCACTGCAACAACACTGTGGCGGCGTCGACGCGGATCACGAACGACGACGATAGGGCCATCCCCGAGGCACGCCACCGTTTGCTCGGTTACAGCTCGTACGCTCGGTTGCCATATGCGTTCCGTCCGACTCCTCGTTGCCGCTCTGGTCGCCCCGGTAGTGCTCACCGGATGCCTCACCGGTCAGCGCGCCCATTTTGCTCCCGACGCGGCGCAGGTCAGCGATCCGGCGATCACGGCCGTCCTGGCCAAACTCGAAGCGGCCAACACCGGCCAGTTCACCGCGACCTACTCGCTGCTGACCAAGTTCGGTGACGTCACGACGCAGGCCACGGTTGCCCAGACCAGCCCGGTCGCCAAATCGATCACAGTCGGCACCGTGCGCTTTCTCACACTCGACATCAGCAACCAGACCTGTGAGCTGACGACCTCGACCTGTGTCGACTCGTTCGACGACGCGCAGATCAGCAACCTCTCGTTCTCGCACGATTTCTATGCCGTCTCACCGGCTGCACGCATTCGCCAGGATGCGACGACGATGGTCGGGCCGGCAATCGGTTCCACCCAACAGATCGCGGGCCAGCCCGCGACGTGTGTCCAGGTCAGCTTCGCCGGCGCTGGCAACAACAAGAAGTACTGCGCGCTCGACAGCGGATTGCTCGCGCTGCAGGACACCCCCGATCTGCGGATCGAGCTGCTCGGCCTGACCACGGGTGCGGATCAGAGCTTGTTCACGACTTCGACGACGCCGAGCGGCTGATCTCTCGGCCCGCCGCCGCGGTCAGGTGGCGGTGACGGTGTTGGTGTCGCGTCCGCTGCGCAGCAGGGTGCCCGGGCGGGCGTCGAGCAGTTCGCCGGCCTGTACGCACGGCACGCCGTTGACGAGGACATGAGCGATGCCATCGGCCTCGCCGTAGACCCTGCCGGCGCCGCCGGGGAGATCGAACTTGGTGAACACTTCCCCCGGTCCGATCCGAGTGGGATCGAACACGACGATGTCGGCCGCGTTGCCGCTGGCGAGCACGCCCCTTCCCTTCAGACCGTACAACGCAGCCGGTGAGCCGGTGAGGTAGTGGACCGCCTCTTCGAGCGGGATCAACGACCGGTCGACGGTGGTGCGGGCGATGAGTGTGGTGGCGTAGCTGAAGCTGTCGATCATGTCGAGGTGGGCGCCCGCGTCGGATGCTCCGACGATGGCCCGCGGATCGCGCCAGACCTCGACCCGCTTCTCCCAGCTCGCATCGGTCTGACCAGTGTCCATGCTCGCGATCACGGTGTTCAGGTCGTCATCGATCGCGATGTCGGCCAGCGTGTCCCACGCGCTCTTGGCGAGCTCGGTCGCGATCGCCCCGATCGTGCGACCCTCGAACCGCTTCCACTGCTCGCTGAACGTCTCGAGCAGTGTGTAGCTGCCCCAGTTGGCCAACGACTTCAACGGACCCGCAGCCGATTGCGCGAGCGTGTCCATCTCCGCCCGCCCGGCCGGGTTGCGCAACATCGCCACCTTCTCTGCGAGCGGGAGCGCCATCAGCTTGTCCCAGCCGGGAAGGATGTCGAGTACGAATCCGCTGCGCAGGTTGAGCCTCAGCCGGAACGTGTCGGGCAGCGTGAGCGCCAAGACACGGCCACCCTTCGCTGCGGCGATGTCGCCGCCGGTGAGCTGATGTTGCACGTTGTCCCAGTTCTGGGCCTGCACCGCGAGCAGGTTCCAGTTGAGCGGCCGGTTGGCAGCGACGCTCATCGCAGCCATCAGGTCGAACGTTTCCGGTGTGAACGGGCCGACCTGGGGAATGAACTCCAGTGTGGTGCCGGGGAAATCCTTGACGACTGCGCACAACGCGACGACCTCGTCGCGTGTTGCGTGACGCGACGGCACCGGCACACCGGTGTGGTCGTTGTGCGACGTGGACCAGGTCGACGAAAAACCCATCCCGCCGGCTGCAAGGCCCTCACGGAGCAGAGCTTTCATCTGCTCCAGCTCCTCGGGGGTCGCGGCTCGCTCGGTTGCCGCATCTTTCATCACGACGCGACGGATCGCCGAGTGCCCGACCAGGAAGCCAGCGTTTGGCATCAACGTGCCGTCGAGCCGGTCGAGGTATTCGGCGGTGCTGCGCCAGTCCCACGGAACACCCTGCTGCAGCGATTCGAGCGGCATGCCCTCGACCCGGGCAAGCATCCGCATCAGGTAGTCGCCGTCGTCAGGGGTCAGCGGGGCGATCGTGAAGCCGCAGTTGCCGCCCATCACGGTGGTGACTCCGTGCAATGGCGACGGGCTGAGCGAGGTGTCCCAGAACGCCTGCGCGTCGTAGTGGGTGTGGATGTCGATGAAGCCCGGAGCGACGACCTGATCGGTAGCGTCGATCGTGCGCGCCGCCGACTCGGTGACCGTGCCGATCTCGACGATCTTCCCGTCGCGGATTCCGACGTCAGCAGGCACGCCGACTGCCCCAGTACCGTCGATGACGGTTCCCCCGGTGATGACTACATCCAACATGACGACCCCTTTGCCGAATCTCGACGGTGACGATATGCCACATCGGCCCGCAACCGCTATGCGGGAGCGACGGATTTCGACGTGGTCCGCTTTGGAACACGCGTGGCAAACGCGAGAGACTGGCGCCGTGTCTGAACAGATCCCCTTCGTCGACTACCTCCAGTTGGGCGACAAACCTCGCCTGATCGCCAATGAGTGCACCTCCTGCGGCGCGCGCTACTTCGATCGCCGCAATGCGTGCGCCTCGTGTTTCGCGACCGATTTCAAGAAGGTCGACATCGCGACCGAGGGGACTGTCACGGCGTTCACCATCGTTGCGTTCGCCGCGCCGGGCATCCTGGTTCCGTTCGTGTCGGCCATCGTCGACTGCGACGGCACGAGCGTGCGCACCAACCTCACCAACGTCACACCCGACCCCGAGCACGTGACGCTGGGGATGAAGGTGCGCCTCACCACGGTTCCCGTCGGCATCGACGAAGCCGGAACCGAAGCAATCAACTACGCATTCGAGCCGGCAGCCTGAGCCCTGGCTGCTTGCGTCGCGCCACATCGGCACCGAAGAACACCGCAACACTCACCGAACACCGCAACACTCACCGAACATCAGGGAGCTGCAATGGCCAGCGATGACATCTGGATCCTCGGGATCAACATGACCAAGTTCGGCAAGCACGCCGACAAGGACACCGTCGACCTCGCGTCGCGGGCGGCCATGGCCGCGCTCGCCGATGGCGGCGTCACCATGCGCGACATGGGAGTTCTCGCGGCGGGCTGCCTGATGGGCAGCGGCGGCATCGCCCAGCAGATTCAGAAGCAGATCGGCCAGACGGGCATCCCGGCCTACAACGTCGCTAACGCATGCGCAACGGGCGCAACGGCTCTGCGGGTCGCCATCATGTCGATCAAGGCGGGCGAGTGCGACATGGGCCTTGCGGTCGGTGTCGAGAAACTCAGCGGCGTCGGCCTGCTCGCTGGCGGAAGCCGCAAGGACGACGGCAAGACCTGGACCCGCCAGGGTCGCTACGGCGCGGTCGCCGGTGTCGATGGTCGCATCGGCACGGACACGATGCCGGGTGTGTTCGCCCAGGTCGGCATGGAGTACGCCCACAAGTACGGTGGCGTCGACTTCGACACCTTCGCCAAGATCAGCGAGAAGAACCACGCCCATTCCACGCTCAACCCGCTGGCCGCGTATTCGAAGCGGTTCACGCTCGACGAGATCAAGAACGACATGATGATCTCGTACCCGAACACCCGCCCGATGTGCTCGGCCAATTGCGACGGCGGGGCAGCTGCCGTCGTCGTATCCGACGCCAAGTTGAAGACCCTCTCGCTCGGCCAACAGCGCCGCGCGGTCAAGGTGTCGGCCTCGATCCTGACCTCGGATCCGTGGCAGGAGGCGTGCCAGGTGCTGCCAGACGTCAACACCCTGACTCGGCGCGCAGCCGAGCAGGCATACGCCCAGGCAGGCGTCGGCCCCGAGGATCTCGACCTCGTCGAGCTGCACGACTGCTTCGCTACCGCAGAACTGGTCCACTACGACAACCTCATGCTGTGCAAGCCCGGAGAGGCAGGGGCGTTTTTCGACAGCGGCGCCACATGGCGCGACGGCACGACCCCAGTCAACGTCTCCGGCGGGCTGCAGTCCAAGGGTCACCCGATCGCGGCGACCGGCATCGCCAACATCTGGGAAGTCTGTCATCACCTTCGAGGGGAAGCCGGCGACCGCCAGATCGAGGGCGCCAAGGTCGGTCTGGCCCACGTCATTGGCCTCGGCTCGGCCTGCGGCATCCACATCCTGGAGAAGTCGGCGGCCTGATCTGGGGGTCGGTCGGCGGGGCAAATTCAGACGTCCAGGGCCACGAGATCGTGGTTGGCCGTGTTCATCGCCACCGGGCCGTCGGCGGTGGCCACGACGATGTCCTCGAGCCGCATTCCCCACCGGCCGTCGAGGTAGATACCCGGCTCGACGCTGAACGCGTGCCCGGCGGCAAGTGGCAGCGAGTTTCCCTCGACCATGTACGGATCCTCGTGGGCGTCCATGCCGATGCCGTGCCCGGTGCGGTGGAAGAAGAACTCGCCGTAGCCGGCATCGGTGATGATCCGCCGCGCAGCACGGTCCACTTCCTCGCACGGCGTTCCGACGGTGCCGGCGACGACCGCGGCATGCTGGGCCTCGTGGAGTACGGCGTAGGCGTCCGCGATTTCGGCCGGTGGGGTGCCGAGATACACGCAGCGCGTGATGTCGCTGCAGTAACCGTTCATCGTCCCACCGAAATCGCACAGCAGGATCTCGCCCTTGGCGATCACGCGGTCGCCGGGATGATGATGCGGCGACGCCGCGTTCTCGCCGGCGGCAACGATCGCGAAGTTCATCACCTGGTGGCCCTCCGCCACGATTCGCGCGGAAAGATCGGCCGACACCTCGGCTTCGGTACGCCCGACGAGATCGATCTCGCCGGCCTGCAGCTGAGCGGCGATCCGGTCGACTGCGGCGCCTGCAGCGCGCAGGGCAGCGATCTCGGCCGCATCCTTGGTCATCCGCATCGAGGTGACCACGTCGGCGCGGCTGAAATGCGCGTCGGGCAACAGCGGTAGCAACTCGACCAGGAACCTGGCCCACATCTGATCGCCGACGGCAACGTTGTCGATCGTCCCGGCCTTCTTGGCTAACTCGGCGACGATCTCGACCGGGTTCTCCAGCTCGCCCCACGGCCGCATCTCGAACACTCCCGGCTGAGGCCTGACGCGGGGCGCCTCCATCCGTGGAATCACCAACCGCGCCTCGCCGTTGCGGGGAACGACCAGCATCGTCAGGCGCTCGAGCGGCATCGCGTTGTAGCCGGAGATGTAGGGCAGGTCGAGGCCGAGCGAGAGCAGCAGCAGATCGATGTCCTTGTCCTCCATCTGGGCCCGGGCGCGGGCCATTCGGTCGGTATACACGGCGGTGGGCAGTGGCTCGGCGGCACCCTGAGTGTTCATCCGCTCATTCTGGCCCAGCGGAGCGACGACGACCTACCCGCGACGTCACGTGGACCGGCACAGTCGGCGGTGTCAGCCGACCCGGACGTCGACGGCCTCCGCCGACTGGCGGGCGTGGTAACTGCTCCGTGTCAGCGGACTCGCCTCGACGTGGCCGATGCCGAGCGATTCACCGAAGGACTTCCAGCGATCGAACTCGGCCGGCTCGACCCAGCGCTCGACCGGCAGGTGGTGCGACGTCGGGCGTAGATACTGGCCGATCGTCACGATCTGCACCCCGAGCGATGCGAGATCCACGAGCACGCCGTCCACTTCGGCCACCGTCTCGCCCATGCCGACGACGAGCCCTGACTTGACCGTGAGGTCACGAGCTTTGGCACCGGCAAGCACACTGAGGCTGCGCGCATACCCGGCAGATGGCCGAACGGCGCGCTGCAGCCGCGGCACGGTCTCCACGTTGTGGTTCAACACGTCGGGCCTCGCATCGAACAGCTCGGCGAGTGCGGCGATGTCGCCCTTCGCATCGGAGATCAGCGTTTCGATTCTCGTTGTGGGGCACCGCTCGCGGATCGCCGCAACGCACGCTGCGACATGGGCCATGCCACCATCGGCGAGATCGTCGCGGGCCACCATCGTGAGCACCGCGTGGGCGAGGTTCATCCTCGCGATGGCCTCGGCGACGCGCGCCGGTTCGTCGGACTCGGGGGCGAGTGGTTTGCGGGTGTCGACGAGACAGAAGCCGCAGGCGCGCGTACATCGCTCGCCGAGCACCATGAACGTCGCCGTGCCGTCGGCCCAACAGTCGCTCAGGTTCGGGCACCCGGCCTCTTCGCACACGGTCACCAGTTGCAGGTCGCGGACGATGCGCTTGAGCTTCAACACCTCCGGCCCATGCTGCACTTTGGGGCGCAGCCACTCTGGCTTGCGATTGGTGAGCGCCACGGAATCGGTGACCCCGGCCGTGGCCAGCCGACCGAGCAGGCGCACGGACTCCCCGACCGGCCGGTCGAAACGGGGCTCGGCGTGCACCCCGTGATCGTCCGACGTGCGCACGACGCTGCCGGGTCCTTCGCCGCGCGAGAAGGCCGAGAGGTCATCGGGGCGTACGTGCCACGCCACGTCCTGGCGCTCGCCGCCACTGCCCCACCGTCGCGCCGCAAGCGTGGCAATCACGTCGACGACCTCGGCCAGCGAGGCGGTCACGCCTTCCTCGGCCAACGAGGTGACCGGCCGATCGGCGATACCGCACGGGATGATGTAGTCGCGCAGGTAGCGCATGTCGGTGGTGACGTTGAGCGCGAACCCGTGCATCGTGCGCCCGCGCGAGACGCGCACCCCGATCGCACAGATCTTGCGCGGATTGTCGCCACCGACGTCTACCCACACGCCGGGGTACCCCGCCAGCCGGCCGGCGGTGGCGACCCCGAGCTCGGCGAGCGCGTCGATCACCAATTGTTCGACGTTGGAGACGTAGGCGACGGTGTCGGCAGGGCCCGATCGGCCGCCGTGTTTGGGGGGCAGCGACAGGATCGGGTACCCGACCAGCTGTCCCGGACCGTGATAGGTGACGTCGCCACCTCGATTCACGCCGACGAGTTCCGCTCCGACATGTGCTGGGTCGACGAGAACATTGGTGCTCAGATCGGCACGCGGGCCGTGGGTGAACACGTGAGGATGCTCGAGCAGCAACAGATGGTTGGCGGTGCCGTGGCGGAACAGCGACTCTTGGACGGCGAGCATCTGGCCGTACGGCACGCGACCGAGCCAGCGCACATGCAGCGGCTCGGTCGGGCTCGTCATCAGAGCTCGGCACCCCAGTCGCGAGTCTCGAGCAGCTCCTTGACCTTGACCAAGAAGCCGGCAGCGTACGCGCCGTCGAAAGCACGGTGATCCCAGCTCATCGCAAGGTTGCCGACGGGATGGATACCGATGCTCTCGCCTCCGTCCGGCAGACGCACGACGACGGGTTTGCGCACGATGGCATCGGTCGACAAGATCGCGACCTGGGGCTGATTGATGATCGCCATCGTGAGCACGCTGCCGGCCGAGCCGTTGTTGCTGATCGTGAACGTGCCCCCGGAGATCTCGTCAGGGCTGAGCTTGCGGCCCTTGGCCCGCCCGGCGAGGTCGTTGATCTCGCGGGCGATTGCCCGCAGCCGCTTGGTCTCTGCGCTGCGTACGACCGGTACCAGCAGCCCGGTGTAATCGAGGTCGACGGCGATGCCGAGGTCGACGAAGTTATGCACGATGAGGTTGTCGCCGTCGACGGTGGCGTTGAGATGGGGGAAGTCACGAAGGGCGTCGATCACCGACCTGGAGATGAACGGAAGGTAGGTGAGGCCGAACCCTTCCGACTCCTTCCACTCGTTCTTGACCTTGCCGCGGACGATGTCGACATTGGCGTAGTCGACCTCGACCACGCTGAACGCGTGCGGCGTGACCGCGAGGCTCGTCACCATGTGCGCTCCGGTGAGCTTGCGGATCTTGCTGAGCTTGACGACCTCGTCGCGCTCGCCGCTCTGGGCACGCGCCGGAGCGGCAACCGGCGCGATTGCAGCTGGTGCGGGTGCTGGTGCTGGTGCTGGTGCTAGTGCCGGCGCCGGTGCAGCAACGCCGTTGGCCTTCGAATCGATGTAGTCGAGCACGTCTTCGCGCGTGATCCGGCCGCCGAGGCCGGTACCGACCAGTTGTCGTGTGTCGATGTCGTGTTCGGCGACCAAGCGGCGCACGACCGGCGACAGGAGGCGATTGTCCTCGACGCCCGAGGACGGCTGTGGCGCTTGATCGGGATCGCCGGGCACAGGAGTCGTTGCGGGAGCCGCCGCCACAGACACAGGCTCCGGCGGGGATTCCGGCTCGGGCTGGGGTGCTGGCGCTGCGGCCGCGACCGGCTCTGAACCGGGCGCCGTCGCCGGTGCGTCAGCAGCTGCTCCGACGACGGCGATCACGGCCCCCACCGGAACGGTGTCGCCCTCCTGGGCGCGGATCTCGGTCAGCACGCCGGCACTCGGCGACGGCACCTCGGTGTCGACCTTGTCGGTCGAGACCTCGAACAGCGGCTCATCGGCCGCAACCGTGTCGCCGACCTTCTTGAACCACCGCGTGATGGTTCCTTCAGTGACGGTCTCTCCGAGTTGCGGCAGTGTGATATCGGCCATTGTTTCCTCTCCAGATCGTGCGGATCGGGGTGCTCATGTGTTGAGGCTACGCCCGGTGAGCGACAACATCGTCTCACCGAACAGCTCGGTCAGACTCGGGTGGGGTTGGATGAATTCGGCTACTTCGGCAACTGTTGCCTCCCAGTTCACGGCGAGGTAACCACCGCTCAACTGCTCGGTCACCCATGGTCCGACCATGTGCACTCCGAGCACCTGGCCGGCCGTTCCGTCCGCATTCCTTTTCGCGATCACCTTCACGAGACCATCGAGTTGTCCGATGATCTGGGCTCTGCTGTTGCCACGGAACTGATGTTTGGCGACCACGACATCGTGACCTGCTTCGCGTGCAGCTTGCTCTCCGGGACCGGCGAAGGCAACCTCGGGGTCGCAGTAGATCGCCCACGGCACCTTGTCGTACATCACCGGCATCGGCGCCTCGCCGAGCAATTGTTTGACGACGAGAATCGCCTCTGCGTACGCGACATGGGCAAGCTGCGGGGTGTTGATCAGATCGCCGATCGCGAAGACGCCGGCTTCGGTCGTGCGGCAGAACTCGTCGACCTCGACGAACCCCCGATCGCTGACGGTGACACCGGTCGAGGCCAACCCGAGTTCGTCGCCGTACGGCCGCCTGCCAACCGACACGATGACGACATCTACGTCGAGATCCTCTCCCTCGCCGAAGTGCACGGTCGTGCCGGCGCTGTTGGGCGTGTGGCCGACGACATTGACGTCGGTGCGGATGTCGATGTTCTTCTTCTTGAAGCTGCGCACGACGACGTTGGCGACGTCGGCATCGAGACCAGGCAGGATCTTGGGCAGGCCCTCGAGGATGGTGACCTTGGCGCCGAGATCGGCGAAGATCGACGCGAACTCACATCCGATCGCGCCGCCACCGATCACTGCGACACGCGCCGGCACGTAGTCGAGCATCAGCACTTCGTCACTGGTCATGATCGGCCCACCGCGATCGAAGCCGGGAATGGTGCGCGGCACGGACCCTGCCGCGAGGAGGACACCGCGACCCTGGGCCTGCGCCGTGGCGCCTTCGGCGAGTTGAACGGTGACCGTTCGGTCGGGACCGAGCGCGCCGACGCCGACGTACAAGGTGACCTTGCGGGCCTTGATCAGCCCGCCGATGCCGCGCACGAGACCCTCGACGATCTTCTGCTTGCGGGCCTGGGCGACGGCGAAGTTGACCGTTGGCGCGCTGCACTCGATGCCGAAGTCGGCGGCATGGGCGACATGACGCTGCACGGCCGCGGTCTCGAGCAATGCCTTGGCCGGGATGCAACCCCGATTGAGACAGGTTCCCCCCATGACGTCTTTCTCGACGATGGCCACGCTGAGGCCGGCCGATGCTGCGTAGAACGCTGCTCCGTAGCCGCCGGGACCACCGCCGATGATCACGAGATCGAATTGCTCCGCCAGATGGACCACCTCCACGCGTTGCTCGCCAGCGGCGAGATTTCCGACCGCCACCGTAGCGCCCGCGTCGACCGCGACCACCAAGAACGGCAGTGCAGCTACCCCCTCGGGGTCAACCGGTTTGCGCGACGATGTCCCACCGCAGCGACTCGTTCGCGCGCTGATAGCGGAGCACGCCGACGTCAGTCGTATCGAACGCGAGCACGCAATCCGTCGTTGAACTCGCCGTGGTGGCGCCGCACTCCTTGCCATCCCCGGGGGACGGCTTCACCGCGTTCAGTTGCGTCTTGCCGGTACCGAACACCCACGAGACCGCGCCGTCCGCATCATCGACGCCGATGAGCTCAACCGAAACGAGTGTCTGCCCGCCACTTCGTTCGACCGACGTGACCGCCACTCTCATTTCGCCGACGGTCGCACTCTGCCCGACCGTGAGGTGGTCCGGTTGCGGATCGTCGGCGATGAGGAACAGCTTGATGCCTCCCGCAACGAGGATGATCAGCCCGCAGGTGACAGCGAGCAGCAACAGCGTGCGGGTTTTCACGTGGCCCAGGATACGAATCCGGCGACTAAACTTGGCGCGATGCAAGCAGATCGGCTCGATCCGACCCTCGGCCAATGCGCAGTCGGTGCCTGATGGGCCTTCGCGATCTCGCCAAGCGGCTCAGGACCGACTCCAACGAACTCGACAACGAGCGTCTCGTCAATCGCTTCCGTGACTTCAACCTGACGCCGATCAACCAGCTCACCTGTCGCGAGCGCTCACGAATCGGCGGAGAGGTCAAGCGCATCCGCGTTGCGCCGCGTCACGGCATTCCCACGCTCGAGGTCGTGCTCTCCGATGGCACCGGCGACGCAGTCGCGGTCTTCACAGGGCGCCGCTTCATCGCCGGGATCGAGCACGGCCGGGCCGTGGTGATCGAGGGCGTCGCCCGCGACGAGCGCGGCCGGCGGATCATGCTGAATCCGGCCTACACACTCGTCGCCGGCTGAGGGCCGGCGGCCGACGACCCGCTGATCAGGATCCGGCGGACGTCGGCATCGGCGTCGCCCGCGATCAGCACGATCACCTCGTCGCCGACGCGCAACACCGTGTCGCCGCGCGGCACGACGACCTTGTCCTTGCGAAGCACCGCAACGACCGTGGCTTCACGCGGGAAACCGAGCTCGACGATCTCCTTGTCAGCGGCGGGCGAGCCCTCTGCGAGGGTGACCTCGGCCAGCCTGGCTTTGCCACCTTCGAACGACAGCAGCCGCACGAACGAGCCGACGACAACGGCCTCCTGGACGAGAGCCGTGATGAGGTGCGGCGTCGAGACGGAGACGTCGACGCCCCACATCTCGTTGAACATCCACTCGTTGTTCGGATTGTTGACACGAGCCACGACGCGTGGCACCCCGAACTCCTGCTTGGACAGCAGCGAGACCACCAGGTTGTCCTCGTCGTCGCCGGTGACGGCTGCAACGACGTCACACTCGAACACGCCGACGGTCTTCAACGCGCCGAGTTCGCAACCATCACCCTTGACCCACGAGACACCGACCGGCTGGGTGCGCGAATGGTTCGCGACGACGGCCGCGTCGTTGTCCAAGATGGTGACGATGTGGCCTGCCGCACCGAGTTGTTCGGCGATGAAGCGGCCAACGCTGCCGCCGCCGACGATCACTGCTTTCATGTCGAAATCCCCTTCGAGTACCTTCGGCCTAGTGAGCGTGCGCCGCAGAGTTGGTGAGCAGATGGCTCAGGTCTTCGACGGCGTCGGAGAGCACGGCGAAGTAGACGAGATCGCCCTCCTGGGCAACGAGGCCGGGTGTCGGGAGGAGGGCCGCGCCGAGACGGGCAACGGCCACGAGCCGCGCCGATGACGACGATTCGATCTCGCTGTACTTGCGCCCGGCGAGCTTGGCGTCGATCTGGCGCTCGATCAGCGACACTTTGGCGCTGGGGTCGACCCACTCGACCGAGGACGCCGCTGGGAGAATGCGCCGCAGTACGCGTTCTGTCGTCCATGACACCGTGGCCACGGTCGCGATGCCGAGCCGCTGATAGACGGCAGCACGCTGGGGGTCGTAGATCCGGGCGACCACCTTGTCGATTCCGAAGTTCTCTCGCGCCACCCGTGCGATCAAGATGTTGGAGTTGTCACCGTTCGTGACCGCGGCAACCGAATCAGCATGTTCGATCCCGGCCGAGATGAGGATCTCGCGATCGAAGCCGATGCCGACGATGATCTGACCGCCAAAATCCGGACCGAGCCGGGCGAACGCCTCCGGCTTGCGGTCGATGATCGCAACCGAGTGACCACCCTCCACGAGCCCGCGCGCAAGTGCGGAACCGACCCTTCCGCAACCGACGATCACCACATGCATGGCCGCTCCTCTCATGAATACGGCGCAAAGCGTAGGCATTCCAGCAGCGCAACGGCCCGGCCAAGCCGTGAAGAAGTCGTGAAGGGTGTTGTATTCCCGTTCACACCTCCGCGAGGCTGGAAAATTCATGGCCCTTTCCTTAAAACGCGTCTTGATCGGCAAGCCACTGGCCTCCGCCGAAGAAGAACATCAGCGACTGTCAAAAGTTGTTGCCCTGCCGGTCTTCGCGAGCGATGCCATTTCGTCCACTGCGTACGCAACAGAGGAAATTCTGCGGGTGTTCCTCATTGCCGGCGCAGGTGCGGCCGCTTACAGCAAGCTGGTGCCACTCTCGATCCTGGTGCTCGTCCTGCTCGCGATCGTGGTGCTCAGCTACCGCCAGACCATCTTCGCCTATCCGAGCGGTGGCGGTTCCTATGTCGTCAGCCGCGAGAACCTCGGCGAACTCCCGTCGCTGATCGCCGGCAGCTCACTGCTCACCGACTACATCCTCACCGTCGCCGTGTCGGTCGCCGGTGGTGTCGCCGCGATCATCTCCGCGTTCCCGTCACTGTCGCCCTACCGGGTCGAGTTGTGCGTTGGCTTCATCGTGCTGATGACCCTCGCCAATCTTCGCGGCCTCAAGGAATCCGGCGCATTGTTCGCTCCGCCGACCTACATCTACGTCGCGAGCCTGTTCACCCTCATCGCGGTCGGTCTCTATCGAGTTTTCGTGCAGCACATCCCGCCGATCCAACACTCCGAAGAGGGGACCAAGCTCTTGGACGGACAGGCTGCGGTCACCCTGATCGTCTTCCTGAGGGCATTCGCCTCGGGCGCCGTCGCCCTCACCGGTGTCGAGGCCGTGTCGAACGGCGTCCCCGCGTTCAAGAAGCCGGAGTCGAAGAACGCTTCGATCACGCTGGTGTGGATGGCCATCATCCTCGGCAGCGGATTTTTCGGGCTCGCGATTCTTTCCCAACACCTCAAGCCGATCGCCGGCGAGGGCGGTCCGACGGTGCTCGCCCAGTTGGCCGAGCACATCTTCGGGGGGAGGAACCTTCTTTTCTTCGTCACCCAGTTCGCGACCTTCGCAGTCCTGGTCCTGGCGGCCAATACCGCATACGCGGATTATCCGAGGTTGTCCTCGATCATCGCCAAGGACGGGTATCTGCCCCGCCAGTTCGTCAACCGTGGCGATCGGTTGGTGTTCTCCAACGGCATCATCTTCCTTGCTGTGCTGGCCATCGCGCTGGTCGTCGCGTTCGGTGGCAAGATCGACGCCCTCATTCCCCTCTATGCCGTCGGTGTCTTCACCGGGTTCACGCTCAGCCAGACCGGAATGGTCATTCACCACATCAAGGAAAAGGAGCCGCATTGGAAGATCAGCCTTTGCATCAACGCGGTGGGCGCGGTCACCACCGGACTCGTCGCGGGGATCGTCGTGACCACCAAGTTCAAGAGCGGCGCATGGGTCAGCGTGCTCGTCATCATTGTGCTGACGCTGACGTTCAAGGCGATCCACCGCCATTACAAGCGGGTCAAGGCTGCCGTCTCGGTCGAGCCCGGCTACAGGGTGCAGCGACATCAGCACCTCGTCATCGTGCTGGTCGGCTCGATCAACAAGGGTGTCCTGCATGCTGTGCAATACGCGCGCAGCCTGACGCCCGACCGGCTGATCGCGGTGTCGGTGGTGTCAGATCCCGAAGAAGAACGTCTTCTGCGCGAGCAGTGGGAGGCGTTCGACATCCCTGTCGAGTTGCACACGATCAGCTCGCCATACCGCGATCTCACCAAGCCGATCCTCAACTACATCGACGAACTCGATCGGGAATCGGCTGACGAGATGATCACCGTCGTCATCCCCGAGTTCGTCACGAACTTGTCGAGTCAGTGGCTCCACAACCAGTCGGCGTTGGCGATCAAGGCCAAGCTGCTGTACAGGCCGAACACAGTGGTCACCTCGGTTCCGATCATCGTCACGTAACCGCACAGACCGGACGCGCCCCCCTCCAGTCGTCACCCGTCACGGCCGCCGCTCGTCGAGCCTGATCCGGTGGTGCTCGTCGAGTCCGAACCGGCGGAGATGCCGCCGAACACGCCGCCGAAGACGTCGCGCCCATCCTTGACGAGCGTCTCGATCTCATTGCGATCGAGTGCCCGCAACGTGGACAGCAGCAGCTCGGTGAAGCTGCCGATCGGGCTGACGAACCACTTGCCGTTGACGTTGTCGACGACGAGACCGTGCATTTCGAAGTCGCTGAAGGCCTTGCGCGCGTCCTTGATGAACGTGTGCAGCGGCGCCGTATCGGTGATGCCCTGCTGATCGAGGTACTTGTCGACGGTCTTGTCCAGACCTTTCACGTCGCAGCTGTCGAACGTGGTGTCGGCGGTCGACATCGTGACGCAACCGTTCTTGATCTCGAAGTCGATCTGCTTTCCGTTGGAGTCGGCCGTGAACTTGACCGCAGTGAGGCTGACCTGGCGAGTGTTGCCAGACCCCGTCACCGAATACTTGGGGGATGTGATCGTGATGTGACCGGCGAAATCGTCGAGCTGGCGCTGGGCATCGGCGATGAACAACGGCGCGTACCGCTGCAGCGCTTCCGCCTCGTTCGGATTGAGGCCGGCGATCATCTTTTCGATGTCGAGCTTTTCGATCGCGGTCAGCATGTCGTCCACTGCACCCTCTGGCGTCGCCGCACCCGCAGTCGTGACGCCCTTTTCGGGAATGTCCTTGCCACCGCGCAGCTTGTCGGCCGCCGAGTAGAACAGGCTGACGTACCAGCGACCGTCGCGTTCGACCGAAGCGAACGACAGATCGAACTTCGCGTCGTCCTTGTTCGCGTCGAGGTTCGGACGCTCGCCGTTGAACGCCTGATCGACGAGGAAGTTGCCGATCGGAACGGCCTTTCCGTCGACGACGATCTTCGATCTACCCGTGATCGTCACCCTCGCAATGTCGCTGACGTTGGTCTGAGCGACCGTGACCTTCTGGTTCGTGATCGAGATGTCGACGCCACCGATCTTGTTCAGATCGGCGGATTTGTCGGCGACCTCGAGCCGCGTCAGTTCGTGGACGAGATCGATCATCGGCTGGCGGAACGTCTCCCGTTCGCCCGGCACCAGAAGATCGATCGCGCCGAGTACATCTTCGCTGGTGAACGCAGCGACCAGCTTGTCGCCCAACTCCTTGGGACTCGCCGCGCCACCGTTGGTGTCGTTGCTGCGCAATTGGGCGACGGCGAACGTGGCGGCCCCGAGTACGGCAACCACACCGGCCACCGCACCGACCATCTTGGCCCGGCTGCGACGCGGCGGTCGCTGCACCGTCGCCAGCACCACCGAGGCGCCCGCCGGATTCCCGGGCGGCCCGGATGCAGGCGTCTGCGGTGTCGGCCCGTATACCGGTTCCGTCGGCGGGCCAAACGAGGGCGGAACGAACGGCGAGGCCGGCGGCGCCTCAGGATTGTCGAACGGATCGCTCATTGCCCTCTCCCGCGCTCTGCTGGTGACTGCACCGGAGTGTAGTTGGCTCGATTGCACGCCCCGGTCGGTTCCGCGGTCATGACTGGGGCATGACTGGGCATGACTGGGCGGGCCGCAACAGTCGGACGTATTGTCAGTCCATGCATGTCCTCGTCACGGGTTCGAGCGGGTTGGTCGGGTCTGCCCTCGTCAAGAGGCTCAGCATCGACGGTCATCGAGTCACCCGGCTCGTGCGGCGCACGCCCCGGCCCGGCGAGGCCCGCTGGAACCCCGCTGAGGGAACGATCGAGTCGGCAGCGCTCCACGACCTCGATGCGGCGGTCCACCTCGCGGGAGCCGGGATCGCCGACCACCGCTGGAGCGAGGACTACCGGCACGAACTCGTCGACAGCCGCCTCCTTGGCACGCGTCTGCTCGCAACGACTCTGGCGGCGATGAAGCGCAAGCCGGCCGTTCTGCTTTCCGGGTCGGCGATCGGGTACTACGGCGCCAGGGGTGACGAGCTGCTCGACGAGTCGAGCGGGCCCGGCACCGGCTTTCTGGCCCAGTTGTGCGTCGACTGGGAAGCTGCGACGGCTCCTGCGCAGGAGGCCGGCATCCGCGTCGCTCAGCTCCGCACCGGCATCGTCTTGTCTGGCCACGGTGGCGCGCTCAAGAAGCAGTTGCCGCTGTTCAAGCTCGGCCTCGGCGGCAAGCTCGGTGACGGCAACCAGTGGCAGAGCTGGATCTCGCTCGACGATGAGGTCGGGGCCATCGTCCACCTGCTGAGCAGCAACCACGTCGGACCTGCCAACCTCACGGCTCCTCAGCCCGTGACCCAGGCCGAGTTCGCAAGGACGCTCGGCCGGGTGTTGGGCCGCCCGACGATCCTGCCGATCCCGTCGTTCGGGCCCAGGTTGCTGCTCGGGCGCGAGCTCGCCGAGAGCCTGGTGTTCACCGGCCAACGGGTGCTGCCCAAGGTGCTGGCGTCCGAGGGCTACGAGTTCCGCCACCCCAACCTCCAGGGCGCGCTGCGCAGCCTGCTCGACCGCCCCGGTGATTGAACGAAACGAAAGGGGGCTCGCCAACCGGCCGAGCGTCAGGCGGCCTTGGCGGCCTGAATGTCGAGTTGAAGCTTGACCTTGTCACCAACGAGCACGCCACCCGTTTCGAGGGCCACGTTCCATTCGAGGCCCCAGTCCTTGCGGCTGATCTCGGTCTCGGCCGTGAAGCCGGCCTTGGTGTTGCCCCACGGATCGGTGCTCACTCCGTCGAACTCGAGCTCGAACGTAACCGGCTTGGTGATGCCGTTGATCGAGAGGTCGCCCGTCAGCGCGTAGTCGCTGCCGGCCGGCTTGATGGCGGTGCTGCGGAACGTCATCTTCTGGTTCTTGTCGGTATCGAAGAAGTCGGCGCCCTTGAGATGGCCGTCGCGGCTCTCGTCACCCGTGGTGATCGACGCCAGCTCGACGTCGGCCTCGACGCTCGATTGCAGCGGATCGGCCGCGACGTGCAGCACACCGCTGAAGCTCTGAAACCGGCCGCGGACCTTGGTGACCATGAGGTGGCGGGCGACGAAGCCGACCGATGAGTGACTCTGGTCGACATTCCATGTTCCGGGGGTGAGATCGGAAATCGAAGACATTTTGAACTCCTATTTGTTGTGGTGCAAATTATTGTACACGCAACTACACTCTATCGCAACCTTTGTTTCAAGAGCTGTTACGATGGCTTGGATGACGACCACGAGATGGCTCACCCCGGATGAGATGCATGCCTGGCGGGCATTCGCTCAGGTCAACGGCCCACTGTTGGCTGCGCTGGAGTCGGACCTCACCGATCACGGTCTATCGCTCGGTGACTACGAGGTACTCGTCCTGCTGTCGGAAACCACGGACCATCAGATGCGGATGTGCGACATGTCGCAGCATCTCGGGCTCTCCCCAAGCGGGCTCACCCGCCGCCTCGACGGTCTCGTCAAGGCCGGCTACGTCGAGCGGTTACCCTCCACCGCCGACCGCCGCGTCATGCTTGCGACCATCACCCGGATCGGCCTCGACACGATGGCTCGCGCCGTCCCCGACCATGTCGCGAGCGTGCGCCTGCATCTGATCGACCGTTTGACGCCCCAGCAGATCGAGGTGCTCGGCACGATATTCGACAACGTCGGAATCGGCCTCGGACGTACGCCCGCGATCCCCTAGCCTGCAAGTCCATGTCTGCAAGTCCTATGTCTGCAAGTCCTATGTCTGCACCGAATCGGCCGCTGCTGCTCCCCACCGGCTTTCGATGCCACGTCGCAAACGTCGGCATCAAGGACTCCACAACGGATTTCATCGTCGTCGCAGCCGAGTCCACTTGCGCAGCCGCCGGGGTCTTCACCCAGAGCCGCTTCGCCGGTCCGAGTGTGGTCGTCAGCCGCGAACATGTCGCTGGTCATGCCGCCCGCGCCATCGTCGTCATCTCCAAGAACGCAAACGTCGCGACGGGTGCGGAGGGCTTGGCGAACGCCCGAGAGATCGTGTCCGGCGTGGCCGACGCGTTGCACTGTCAGGCGAACGAAGTGCTGCTCGCCTCGACCGGTGTGATCGGCCGCCAGTACCCGATGGACAACGTCCGCGCCGGGCTTGGCGCGCTGTCCTGGCCGTTCTCCGGCACGAACGCGCTCGATGTCGCGACGGGGATCATGACCACCGACACCGTCGCCAAGACGGCCACCGCGCAGGTGGCCGGCAGCGCGGCCATCGTCGTCGGTGTTGCCAAGGGTGTCGGCATGATCGAGCCGAACATGGCGACTCTGATCACGTTGATGTTCACCGACGCAAGGGTCGAGCCGACCGATCTCGACCGCATCTTCGGGCGCGTCATCGACCGCACCTTCAACTGTGTGTCGATCGACACCGATACCTCCACGAGCGACACAGCCATCGTGATGGCCAACGGCGCCGCCGGCGATGTCGATCTCGATGCGTTCGAGTCGGCCCTCGCCGACGTAGCGCTTTCGCTCACCAAACAGGTTGCTCGCGACGGCGAGGGCGCCGAAAAGCTGATCGAGGTTCGCGTCGACGGCGGGCGCGACGACGCCCAGGCCAAGCGGGTGGCCAAGGCGATCGTCAACTCACCGCTCGTCAAGACGGCCGTGCACGGCGCCGACCCGAACTGGGGCCGGGTCGCGATGGCGATCGGCAAATGCAGTGACGACACCGACATCGACGAGAACAAAGTCGTGATCCGATTCGGTCCGCACGAGTGCTACCCGGCGCAGTTCGAGATCGGCCACCTCGCCGCGTTGTCCGCCTATCTGACCAACGACGAGATCGTGATCCACGTCAGCCTCGGTATCGCGGATGGCGCCGCGACGGTGTGGGGCTGCGATCTCACCGAGGGCTATGTCCACATCAACGCGGACTACACGACCTGATGGTCAACGAGATGGCTACTGAAAGCGAAGCGGTCGTCATTTCGGCGGCATCCTGATCCCGCCGTCGACGCGGATGGTCTCGGCGTTCATGTAGCTGTTGGTGATGCACTCGAGCACCATGCTGGCGAGTTCTTCGCCAGTTCCGAGGCGGTGCGGGAACAGGACGCCCTTTTCGAGGTTGGCCTTGAACGCGTCGCTGTTGTCGCCCTCGCCGTAGATCGGCGTGTCGATCAGACCGGGCGCAATGGTGTTGACGCGGATGCCGACGGCAGACAGGTCTCTCGCCACAGGCAGGGTCATGCCGACCACACCGCCTTTAGAGGCCGAATAGCTGGCCTGGCCGATCTGGCCGTCGAACGCTGCGACCGATGCGATGTTGACGATCGCACCGCGCTCGCCATCGGCCAGCGGCTCGGTCGTGCTCATCGCGGTGGCTGCGAGCCGGATCGCGTCGAACGTGCCGACGAGGTTGATCGCGATGACCCGCTTGAAGGCATCGAGGTTGGCGGCCGAGTCGTAGGCGCCGTCCTTGCCGACGGTGCGCTGCGCCCAGCCGATGCCGGCCGAGTTCACCAACACTCGAACGGGGCCCATGCTCTTGGCCATCTCGACTGCGTTGATGATGTCGTCGGTCTTTGTGACATCGACCTTGCAGAACGCACCGCCGATCTCGTCCGCGAGCGCCCTGCCCTTGTCCTCCTGCAGATCTGCGACAACGACCTTGGCCCCCTTGCTGGCAAGCAGCCGTGCCGTTGCCGCTCCGATCCCGGACGCCCCACCCGTGACGATTGCGCTCACACCGTTGATATCCATGCCCCAAACCTATCCACGCGCCTCAGCGGGGCAAAGCCTCACGCGACCCGACGATTGCGCGCCGTCGTTCGCGCTTCAAAACAGGGTGGCCGGCGCTCCTGGCTCGGGCCCAACGGGCCCAGCGGCGGCAACGGGCCCATCGGCGGCAACGGCGGCAAAGGGTCCTTTGCTCGCGACGACCGCGAGTTGGTCGACGAGATCGTTCAGGCGGTCGCCACTGTGACCCTTGACCCACCGGAACACGGGCGTCGGTCGGCGGGTCTTGACCAGGTCGACCATCGGCTTCCAAAGGTCCTGATTGGCCACCGGTTGCTTTTGGGAATTGCGCCAACCGTTGCTCTCCCACTTCACGTACCACTTGTTGTTGATGCAGTTCACGACGTAGGTGGAGTCCGACACGATGGTGATCTCACCCTCGACCGAGCGCAGCGCTTCCAACGCGGCGCGGATCTCCATCCGTTGATTCGTCGAGTGCGCTTCGCCGCCGGAGCCGCATGGCAAGCCCTCCGGCGCCACCACCCACGCCCAACCGCCGGGGCCGGGGTTGCCGGCGCACGCACCATCTGTATAGACCTCGATCACACGATGATCCTCGCAGGGATCTTGGCGGACCCCGGCACTACTCGGTGGTAACCCTGCCAGACTGGGCCGATGATCTTTGACGGATTCGTGAATCAACTACCGGACACGGACCCTGTCGAGACGCAGGAGTGGCTGGACAGCCTCCACGCCGTCGTCGATGTGCACGGCAAGACCCGCGCCCGCTATCTGCTCACCAGGCTGCTCGACAGCGCTCGCGAAAGCCAGGTCAGCTACCCGGCAACGGTCAGCACCCCCTACGTCAACACCATTCCCCGCGAGAGCGAGCCGTGGTTCCCCGGCGACAGCTATCTCGAACAACGCGTCCGTGCCTACATCCGTTGGAACGCGGCGATGATGGTGGTCAAGGCCAACAAGCACGCGGAGGGCATCGGCGGGCACCTGTCGACTTTCGCGAGTAGCGCGGCGCTGTACGAGACCGGCTTCAACCACTTCTTTCGCGGCAAGGACGACGGCAACAGCGGCGACCATGTGTACTTCCAGGGCCATGCAGCACCCGGGGTCTACGCGAGGGCGTTTCTCGAGGGCCGCCTGACCGAGGACGACCTCGATCACTTCCGCCGCGAGATCGGACGCGACGGCCACGGCCTCAGCAGCTACCCGCACCCTCGGCTGATGCCCGATTTCTGGGAATTCCCGACGGTGAGCATGGGTCTCGGCTCGCTCTGCGCGCTGTATCAGGCCAGGTTCAACCGTTATCTACACAATCGCCGCCTCGACGATACGAGCCAGAGTCGGGTGTGGGCCTTCCTCGGCGACGGCGAGTGCGACGAACCCGAGACGCTCGGCTCGATCTCTCTGGCAAGCCGCGAGCAACTCGACAACCTGATCTTCGTCGTCAACTGCAACTTGCAGCGCCTCGACGGCCCGGTGCGCGGCAACGGCAAGGTGATCCAAGAGCTGGAGGCGACGTTCCGAGGCGCTGGCTGGAACGTGATCAAGGTGATCTGGGGTTCGAAGTGGGACGACCTGCTCGCCAAGGACAAGGACGGGGTACTCCTCAACAAAATGAACACGACCGTCGACGGCGAGTTCCAGCGCTATTCGGTCGAGGACGGCAACTTCATCCGCGAGAACTTCTTCGGCCCTGATCCGCGGCTGCGCCAGCTGGTGCAGGATCTGTCCGACGACGATCTCCGCAACCTGCCTCGCGGCGGGCACGACTACCACAAGCTGTACGCGGCCTACAAGGCGGCGACCGACAACCTCGGCAGCGGCGCCCCCACCGCGATTCTGTGCAAGACGATCAAGGGCTGGACGCTCGGCCCGAGTGTGGAGGGCCGCAACGCCACCCACCAGATCAAAAAGCTCAACACCGATCAACTGATGACGCTGCGCGACCGCCTGTTCCTCCAGGACGAGATTCCCGACAGCGCGTTCGACGGTGGCGCAATGCCGTACTTCCGCCCGGCGCCGGACAGCGTCGAATACCAGTACATGATGGAACGCCGCCGTGGGCTCGGGGGGAGCCTCCCGAAGCGGATCACGCGCTCGCGCCGTCCGATCGAGATGCCCGATCCGGCGGTATTCGAGGAATTGCGCGGCGGGTCGGGAACGCAGTCCGTCAGCACGACGATGGGTTTCACCCGCCTTCTTCGCAGCCTCGCGCGCGATTCCAAGTTCGGCGAGCGCGTCGTACCGATCATCCCCGACGAGGCGCGCACGTTCGGCATGGACGGGCTGTTCCGCGAGCTCAAGATCTACGCATCGCAAGGCCAGAAGTACGAGCCGGTCGATCACGATCTCCTGCTGTCCTACGCGGAAGCGAGCAATGGCCAGATCCTGGAAGAGGGGATCACCGAGGCCGGTTCGATGGCCAGCTTCATCGCCGCCGGTACCGCCTACGCCACTCGGGGGATACCGATGGTGCCCTTCTACACGTTCTATTCGATGTTCGGTTTCCAGCGCGTCGGCGATCTCATCTGGCAAGCAGCCGACGCCCGGACCAAGGGCTTCATGCTCGGAGCGACCGCCGGGCGCACCACGCTGATGGGCGAAGGTTTGCAGCACGCGGACGGCCACAGCCTCGTCCTCGCCTCGACGGTTCCGCCATGCCAGGCCTTCGACCCTGCGTTCGCCTACGAGATCTCGGCGATCGTGAATCACGGCCTCCATCGAATGTACGGCGCCACGCCGGAGGACGTGTTCTACTACCTCACGCTCTACAACGAGAACTACCCGATGCCCGCCGCACCCGAGCGCGAAGGCATCGACGACGAGATCGTTCGTGGCCTCTACCGCTGGCAGGACGCGCCGGACGCGGCGATCAGGGCGACGTTGCTGTTCTCGGGTTCGGCGCAGATAGCGGTTCGCCAGGCGGCCGCCGATTTGCACGAGCACTACGGGGTCGGCGCAGAACTGTGGTCGGCGACGTCGTACAAGAGTCTGCGCGAGCAGGCTCTTGCCACCGAACGCTGGAACAGGTTCCACCCGGATTCCCCAGCCCGCATTCCTGATGTCACGAGCCTATTGCAGGGAACCGCCGGCCCGATCATCGCGACCACCGACTTCATGAAGATCGTGCCGGAACAGGTGGCTCGGTTCGTCACCGGCCGGCGGTTCGTGCCGCTCGGCACCGACGGAATGGGCCGCTCCGACACCCGCGAGGCGCTACGCCGCCATTTCGAGGTCGATACCGGCAGCATCGTCGTCGCGACCCTCGCCGCGTTGGCGGCCGAAGGCACCCTGGCCGCGCCGACGGTGCTCGACGCCATGAAGCGCTACGACATCGACCCGGAGTCACCCGACCCGTTCCAGCTGTAACCGGCGTCGGGTAGCTGGCCCGGGAGCATTTTCGTTGTCGCGCGCGAGCTGACTAGCTCCACCAGCCGTTGATGTCGATGACGACGTGCACGTTGATCGACGCAAACACGCAGATCTGTCCCGAGGACGAGAGCGGGATCTGCGCTCCGTTGGCGATGGCATCACCGGTCACATAGTTCACGGTTGACGTCGCCGGTTGCGGGCCGCACGGCCAGGCTGTGATGAAACCTGGCCCGAACGCGCCGATCACCGTGAAGTTGGCGGATACTGCCTTCGCATCGAGGGCCACGCCGCGAGTGCCGGCGACTTGGATCACGAGCGTCTGGCCCTGCGCGACGGGCTCCCCGTTCGTGCCGGCGTTCAACTCGGGGCGGTCGCGGTCGCGGGTGTCGCTGAGCCGGAACGGCATCGCCGGCGTGAACTTGAGTGCAGCCACCGGCGACACGAAGCCGGTGATATCGACGACGAGATCGACGTCGGTGAGCGTGTAGAGACACACGGTGCCATCGGCGGCGACCGGCGAGATCACGAGGTTCGGCTTCACCCGTCCGGGCATCGGATTGAGGCTCGAAACCGTCGGACGTTCGGTGTCACACGGGTAGACGGTGACGAAGCCGGCTGCGCTCGGCGAGATGCTCGTGACGTTGAGGGCCACCAGGCTCGCGCCGGCCGGCACGTCGGCGACCCCAGTCACCTGCAGTGCCTGCACCGTGCCGGCGCTGAGTCGACCCGGCGCGCCGAGCGCAATGCGTGTGTCCATCAGCCGGGCGGGCGCGACCGGCGAGAACCGCCCAGCGCTCGACGGTGAGTAGTACCCGTTGACATCGACGATCAGATCGGCGTTGGCCGACGAGTAGACGCACACTCCGCCGGTCGAGTCGAGCGGAACGGTGGCGCCGTTCGGCACGGTTTCGCCTGCGGCAAAGTTCAAGGTCGATACGATCGGCCGATCGGCGGAGCAGTTCCAGACGGTGAGATAGCCGCTGCCCGCTGACTCGGTGATCGTGAAGTTGGCGCTGACCGCCCGAGCGTCTGACGGGATACCGCCGCGGCCCGTCACCTGGATCCGCTTCAGCAGCGTGCCGACCAACCTCGATCCGCCGACGTTCACCCTGGAGTCGACGATTCTTGCCGGGCTGACCGGCACCAGGGCGTTGGCCCCAGTGGTGATCGGGGTCGTGTTCTGCACCGGTTGCACGCCCGTCGCCGCCGCCGGATCAACCGTGAAGCTCCAGCTGACGCTGCGAGCCGAGGTCGTCACGGACACAGAGTACGTGCCAGGTTGGAGGACGACCCTCGGGATCACGACAACTGAGTTGTCGGCGTTCAGGATCGCCTGGGCGACGCCGGCGGTGTTGTTCGCCGAAACGACGCAGACATCGATCGGTCCATTGGGCCCACTGAAAGTCGCAGTCGGAGAGGAGGAGAAACCCTCCGGCATCATCGCGATAACGGGAAGGCCGGCACTTCCGGTCCAGCCGCACGCATCGAGCGGGTTCGGACTCTCGGTGATGAACCTGCTGAGACTGGTGGTGGTTCCGTTGCCGGGAAACAAGATTGGTTCCGTCTGGCCACCGGCCGCCGGGAGCCCGTTCAAGACGTCGAGCGTTGCACCCGAACGCCATGGCGATGTACTGGCGTTGTCGCACTTGGCGAAGCCGACCGATTGCAGCCGGTGGCGCAGAACACCGATCGCGTGGTACGGGCCTGTCATCCACAGTTCGATGTGGCTGCGAGCGGTCGTGTTGAAGGCGCTCGAGACGGCGACGTTTCCGTGGGTGCCGGCATCGTTGCCCTCGGGCGTGTAGCCGGGATTTCCGGGGATCTCGCCGTGGGAGATGCCGTTGAGCAGCATGTAGCACGAGTGATTGGCGGCCGCAGCCGACCTGGCCGAATTCTCGACGACCGGAGGTTGGCCGGCCATCGAGCGGAAGTAGTTGACCGTGCTCAGCCAGTCAGCGGCAGGGTCGATGAACGGCGGATCGGCAGCGTGTGCGGACGAGACCGGCATGCCCGCGACGAGCGTGACGGCGAGCGCAGCAAGGCACACCCTGAATCTCCGTGCTCTGATCACGTCTCACCTTCCACGCTTCCCGCTGATTCGCTACGAGGTCATCGGACGAGATTGACCATCTCTTGAGACGGAAACGAGGCCGCGTCACGCAGGGCGTGCGTATTGAGAGAGTCTTGAGACAGCCCCGCCAAGCTCGGCGGGGGTCAGCCAACAGCCGGCCAGGGAAGCGTCGGATGCAAAGCGCGCAGGTGGGCAAGCGATTGATCGACGGACAGATTGGTGAGACCGATCATCGAGCCCGCCTGGACGCGGTAGCGGCCGAGCATCTCCGCCACGAGCACTCCCCTGTCGCCCCGGCTCGCAAGGCGGAGCCACATCTCCCAGTCCTCCCAGCCGAACACCATCGGGTCGGCCAGGCGGTAGCCCCCGAGCGATTCGAGCACGCTGCGCCGGATCATCGTCTGCGCGTCGATGTAGTTCGCGGAACACAGCCACTGCGGATTCCATGCGTACGCGCTGCGCACGTTGGCGAGCGCGCCGAACTCCTCCAGCGCCGCATACGCGAACGCCGCGCCGGGATCGTCGTCGAGCGCATCGGCGAGCCGGCGCAGGCACGTCGGGTAGACGAGGTTGTCGGCGTCCATGACCATCACGTAGTCGGCCCGACAGACCTCGATCCCGCTGTTGCGGGCGGCGGCCAGGCCTTCGTTGGCGTCCTTTGCGAGCAACACCATCGCAGCATCCGGGTGGGCAGCGAGATACCTGCGGGCCACCTCGCGGCTGTTGTCGGTGGCGTGGTCCTCGACGATCACGACCTCGATCGAGACATCGGTGCTGGCCAGGATGCTGTCGAGCGTCTCGGCGACCAACGACTCGTAGTCGTACAGCGTGACGAGCACCGAGACGTCGGGCCTGCCACCCGGCGCCGAGATGTCGGGCCTGGCGCCCGGCACCGCAGACTTCGTCGCCGCCATGTAGGCGGGGGTCTCGGTGCGGTGGACGTGCTGTTCGGTGCTGTGCTGCAACAGCGCATGCACCGCCTCCAACCGACGCAACGTGTCGCTCTCGGCGAGCGCGATCTGCTTGGCCCGGCTGAGCACGTCCGCATACGGCCGGAACGGATGGAGGCGCTTTGGCCCCTGGGCGCCTCCTTCGCGGAGCCGCCACGTACCCTTGTCGTGCGCGCCGCCGGCGACGTGGCCGGCAAGCCGGGGAAGCACCTCGGCTTCGATCATTTCGAGTGCGGTCGCGAGCGAACCCGACAGCGGCAGTTGACGCGTGACCGCTTCACGAGCGGCGCAAGAAATCGATTGGAGGCGCGCCGGATCGGCGAGCAGCGCCTCGATTGCGTCGGCCATGTCGTCGATCTCGACGCTGACGAAGTGCAAACCTGGGACAAGCGGTTCGTAACCATCCGACGGCTCGGTGACGACGACGCAGCCGTTGGCCATCGTCTCCACCATTCGCACCCATTCGAAATAGGCCGGCGACTCGGTGCCGGGGGGCAGGTGGGTGCTGCGGTCGCGGTGGACGTTGACGAGCACCTTGGCCCTGCGCAGGAGTTCGTACTTCTCCTGCCCGAACACGACGCCGGGGGTGCCGGAAGTGACCGGCTTGTCGAACGGGAACAGGCGCAGCTCGCTGTGCCGGTTCCACAGCGATGGCGCGAGGCTCGCCAGGGCGCGCCCGCGGCGAGGGTCGAGGCTGCCCATGAACAGCAGATCGAGGTCGCGTTCCGGCATCGCACCGGTGGTCATCGACGGCACCGCACCGAACGGCAACCGGTGGGCGTTGACGCCGTACTGACGCAGCGCAGCCGTGCCGTGTGCGTTGATGTCGAACGTGAGCAGGCCGCGCTGGCAGGCATCGAGGGAGAGGTGGAACCACGGCGTGTTCGGCTGTTCGGTGCAGATGCAGACACTCGCGGCCGCCGCCCGCTTGAGGTCGGCAACCGGCGCTTCGGACAGGACGAAGAACTCGTGCGGAGCGATGACGAAGTTGATGCTGCCGTCAGCTGCCGGCAACCGGTCGGTGACCAACGAAGCGCTCCGGCCGAGTTGTCGAGCGGCCTCGACGAAGTTGGCCGCGATGTCGCGCATGAACTCGTTGCCGCGAGCGGCTACGAACACCTGAATCGGTGGGCTCATCGGCGGCGGATCACCTTGCGCGCACCGCGACGGGCTTTGTTCACGGCACGTACGGCGACACCGCGTTTGTCGGGATGGTGCACGGCGTCGCGGAACACTTCGCTCAGCAGGGTCTTGCGGCTCATCGCGACGGGCAGATCGGCGACGAGATCGCGCACCTGCCGGCGGCGCTGCAACGCTTCGGCGCGCAACTCGACGATCGCCGCCTCTGCTGTTGTGACGCGTTGGCGCAAGGCGGCGTTCTCGGCCTGCAACGCGTCGACGTCGATGTCGCCGGTCGACACGTCAGACTCCTGACCCACGGCGCAGCACGGAAACCGTTTCGTTGTAGGTGAACCACTTGCCGGCGACGCGCGGGAACGGGAAGGAACGGATCGAGTCGACGTGCAGATTCAACCGTTCGGCAATCCTTCGAACGGCGGGCGGGTCGATCAACTGCACATGTGTCGGGTCGCTGGCTTGGCCCCGTTCCTGCGGCGTGATCACGATGATCCGACCGTCATTTCGCAGGAAGGCCAGATAGGTCGCGAGGAGTTCGTCTGCGTCGCTCTCGGTCAAGTGCTCGATGACGTGCGCCAACAGCAGGGAATCGAACCGCCCGTCCACGGCGTGCCGGCTGCGGGCGAACTCGGCTGTCGTGTAGGCGGCCAAACCGTCGGCGACGCACGCTGCGACGCAGTGCTCGTTGTGATCAACGCCGACACCGTATCCGTCGAGGTGATGCAGGTTGCGACCGATGCCGCAGCCGACGTCGAGCACGTAGCCAGGCTCGAGCCGGCGCAGATTCCAGCGGTACGGGCGCTGCGGATCGATCAACCGCCGGAGCAGTCCACCGCGGGTCGACAACCGCTGCAGCCGCCGCGCGTACGCGGAATCCGTGGTCGAGGTGGGTTGACCGGCTGACACGGCCAACAGTGTACGGGCGGCGCTGGAACGGCCGGCAGTATCCTCGACTGCCGATGGCCGCGACCGCAGCACCACTCCCAGCGATCACGTTCGCGATTCCCTACTACCGCAACCGCGTCTATCTCCGCCAAGCGATCGAGAGCGTGCTCGCCCAGACACTCGACAGTTGGGAGCTGATCGTCGTCGACGACGCCGGACCCGAACCGGCCGGCGATCTCGTCGCCAGTTTCAACGACGAGCGGATTCGTTACGTCCGCAACGCGTCCAACCTCGGTCTCGCCGGGAACTGGAACGAATGCCTCCGCAATGCAACCGCACCGCTCGTGACCCTGCTCCACGCCGACGATCGGCTGCTGCCGGCGTATGCGGCAGAGGTCGTTTGCGCCGCCAACGCGCACCCCGACGTTGCGGCCGTCTTCACCGACACCGTGATCATCGGCCCCACCGGCTCACCGGCGCGATCGCTGCCGGATATGGCCAAGCGACTGATCGGCCGCCCGCGCGGCGACCACGATGTGGTCGGTGACGCAGGGCTGGCCGGGATCGCGGCCGGTAACTACCTGTTCTGCCCGACGCTGTGTTACCGGACGGCATCCATCGATCGCGAACCGTTCGATGCCAGATGGAAGTTCGTGCTCGATCTCGACCACATCTCGAGGCTGCTATTGAGCGGACGTCGCCTGCGCGCCGTGAGACGCCCGCTCTACGAGTACCGCCGTCACGAATTCAACGAGACCGCATCGATGACGGCAGACTCGCAGCGGTTCGAGGAGGAGCTGAGGTTCGCCCGTGGACTCGTCGAGCGAGCAGCCCTGATGGGTTGGTCGAGAACGGCTCGGGCGGCCAGGCGCCGGCTGCTGGTGCGCGCTCACCTCGCGATCCAAATGATCAGTGATCTCGGTCGGCGTCGCTTTGCGGCGGGGAAGCAGAAGGGTTCGCTGCTACTGCACGATCTTGGCCACCGTCGACGTCGTCACCCGTGAACGGTCTGAACTTCGGCCCGAGGCCGAGCACCGCGCCGACCCCGACGCGCACGATCTGGAGGATGGCCCGGATCGTTTGGGTCGATGCCTCCCCGGCGACACGCCGACTGAAGTCGGCCGGCACCTCGTGCACCCGGTACCCAGCGCGACCGGCCGCGACGAGCACCTCGAACGACTCCATGAACTGTGCCGGATACGAGCGGGCGAATTCGGACAGCAACGGCTCGGAGATGACACGGAACCCGGACGTGGAGTCGTGGACCTTCACTCCGCCTCGCGAGTACGCGAGGCGCGACAGCACCTTCATCGCGAAGCGGCGGGCGCCGTGCAGTGCGTAGTCGCCGGAGCCCTCGACCCATCGCGACGCGATCAGCAGGTGGGCCCGCAGCCGGTCGGCCTCCTTGATCAGCCGGGGAATGTCCTCTGGCGGGTGCTGGCCGTCGGCATCGCATTGCACGACGCTGCGGTAGCCCTGCTCGACGGCGTAGCGGAACCCGCAGCGCAGCGCGCCGCCGATGCCCAGATTCACGGGCAGTTCGATCACGATCGCACCGGCCTCGCGTGCGCGACGTGCGGTCAGATCCGGAGAACCATCGACGACCACTGCGCAGTCGAACCCTGCGGTGCGCACGCGGCCGACGATCGCGGCAACCGAGTCTTCTTCGTTGTACGCGGGGATCAAGACGAGCGTCGGCTTCATCAAACCGCCTCGACTGGCGGGCTTCTGCGCTCGAGTTCTGCCCGCAGCAGTGCGTTTGCCTCGGCGAGGTCGCGCATCCGCTCGTGCAGTGCGGAGACGCTGATCGAGAGCTGCATGCACATCGCGACGACGAACGCGATGGCGACGACGAGAAAGACTGCGGTGCCGGTCATCGAGAACCAGCGCGCGATCGGGCTGACGAGCGGGGTGAGCAGAGACGACGCAATGACTGCGAGCGATACCGCGACCCACCCGGACGCGTAGTGAAACGACAGCCGCCGACGGTGCACGAGCCTGGCGGTCAAGAACAGCATGGCCGCACCGCAGACGAATATGACGGCACCCTGCTTCACGATGATGCTCATGGCCGCAATGCTAGGTTAGACAGGCCGATTCCCGCGGCTCAACGAGATCGGTGAAGGAACCGCCCGTGCAGCTCAGAGACGCTCGAAACCGTCTGTCTCATTCCCTGTTCACGGTCCCCCTGCTGACGCTGGCGGTGATCCTCATCCTCGGTCTGTTCAAGGTCAGCGGCAGCTCGATCGCGTTGCATTCCGAGACCGATCCGTCGGCGCAGGCGGCCCTTCATACAAGGCCGATCCGCACCGACGAGTGGATCACTCGCACACCGCTGGTGATCCGCCAGGCCGCGCTCGACTTCCCCGCGACGACGGATCTCGGCGTCGGTATCCACGACGCGGGGGTGCTGTCGGATCTGCCCGTCAAGTCGATCTCGGCCGTCGTCAAGCCGCACTCGTTGGCGTACTTCGTGTTCGACGTGGAGCGCGCGTTCGCGATCGAGTGGTGGCTGGTGGTGTTCGGGCCGTTCCTCGGCGTGTACGCGGTCCTCGCGGTGTTGACGAAGTCGCGTTGGATCTCGGCGCTGTCGGGACTCCTCGTCACGTTGGCGCCGGCGACGGTGTGGTGGGCGATCCCGACAACGGGTCTGTCCGTTATGTACGCCGGGTTCATGTGCGCACTGTTCATCGCGGCCTGCCGGGCAAGGGGCCGCAAGCGATACGTGTTCGCTGCCGGTTCCGGCTGGACGGCCGCCTGCTTCGCGGTCCTTCTGTACCTGCCATGGCTGTTGCCGCTCGGCCTCTTGTTCGGCGCCATCGCGCTGACCCAGATCCGCGGCGCGTTTCGCCGCTGGCGCGATTTCGTGGCGCTGGCGGCTGCGCTCGGCGGGGTGTTCGCGTTGTTGATGGCCGTCTACCTGCGCGATCACCGCGTCGCGCTGCAGGCGATCAACGACTCCGTCTATCCGGGCCACCGGGTGTCGCTCGGCGGCGAGGCCAGACCTGCTCTGCTCTTCGGAGCCCCGTTCGATGTCTTCGCAACGTCGCGCCAGTTGGCCCAGCACAGCGGCACCAACCAGTCCGAGGCCGCATCGGGGCTGATGCTGTGGCTCCCGATCCTCATCGTCGGCGGTGGGTTCGGTGGCTTCCGGTCGCGGTCGTACCCGCAGCGGGCCCTCGCAGCGGTGCTCACCGTGTCGGTCATCCTGGCAGCATGGGCGCTGTTGCCTCTCCCCGCTCGGTTGGGCTCGCTGCTCGGGTTGACGGCCGTTCCCGGTTCCAGGCTGTTGATGCCGCTCACTGTCGCCGGCGCGCTCGCGGCCGGGCTCTACGTGCACCGGATCAGCCAAGACGGTTCGTTCCGTCCGTCACGCGACCGGATCGCGATCGCCGCGCTCACGTTCGTCTTCGTCACCGGCTGGGTCGGCACCGAGACCTCGATCGAGGGCGTGCCACCGTCTCGCCGGTCGATCCTGATCCTGCTCGTCGTCGTCACCCTCGCCGTCGTCGCGATCCTGAAGGGCAAGCTCGTGCTCGGGTTGGGGGGCGCCTGCCTGTTGCTGTTGTTCGGCTCGGCGCGGATCAATCCGGTGCAGATCGGGCTCGGCCCGGTCACCAAGGATCCGTTGATGCGCCAGATCCAATCGGCGCGTGCCGGGCACGAGCCTGCCCGGTGGGCGGCGATCGGCACGGCCGGCCATCCGAAGGCGATCCTCGCAGCCTCCGGCGCCCCATCGGTCACCGACGTCAGCTGGTACCCGGACCCGGTGGCGTGGCACAAGATCGATCCGACCGGTGCCGACAAGAAGATCTGGGACCGGTTCGCGACGGTGTCACTCGAGGTCGACGACACCATCCCCGGCGTGCAGTTCGAGCTGGCCGAGGCGGATCAGATCGTGATCCACACACCGACGTGTCAGGGAGCGTTGCAGCAACTCGACGTCACGTTCGTCATTGCCGACCGGGAGATGACGAGCCCCTGTCTGCGGGTCGTGTTCGCGCCGGACTCGCAGGGCGAGCGGTGGATCTACGAAGTTGGTTGATCGATCCTGGTGCGGGGTGCGATTTCGGTGCCGTTTGGGCGGTGGTGGTGCCATCCGGTGTGGTCGCGTTTGACGGTGATTCGGCCGTGGTGTTTGTCTCTGTTGTGGGTTGGGCATTGGGGGCCGCCGTTGAACGGGTTGGTTGCCC
>JANYKS010000082.1 GCA_025358125.1 Actinomycetes bacterium | reverse complement strand
CGTCTTCGCCGGCGACGAACACGAGCGGGTCGGCGGCCATGCACTCGGCAATGCCGTCGCGTATGGCGGTGGCGTATGTGGTTTCGGGATGACTCATCACACGGCTCCGGTGTTGGAAGAGGCGGACACGGTGTACACATCGGTGAGCAGGTCGTCCGGGCTGGCCGGCGGATCGGCCTCGGCCTGTGCAACCGCTTCCGCGATGTTCTGGCGTTGCTCGGCCCATACTTCGTCGATCTTCTTGCGGCTCAGCACCTTGCGGGTAACGAGCTTGGCCTCGATCGCGTCGATGGCGTCACGGGCCTTCCACTGCTCGACCTCTTCCGCCGCTCGATACGGTATGCGCCCGAGGCCCTTGATGCCGTGGTGGTCGAAATATCGATAGGTATCCGCCTCGAGCATGATCGGGCCCTTGCCCTTGCGCACTTCTGCGACAGCCTCGCTCGTGGCCTCGTACACCGCCTCGGCGTCCATGCCATCGACCCGCACGCCCTTGAACCCATATCCGGCGGCGCGGTCGGATACATGAGTGATGCGCTGATGGCGGTGCTGCGCGGTGTACTCGCCGTAGTGGTTGTTCTCGCACACGAACAGCACGGGTGCGTCGAGCACGGCAGCCATGTTGCACGCCTCGTGGAAGGCGCCGATGTTCGAAGCTCCGTCGCCGAAGAACGACACGGCGATCCGATCGAGACCCAGATAGCGACTGGCGAACGCAGCGCCGACCGCGATCGGGATGCCGCCGCCGACGATGCCGTTGGCGCCGAGCACTCCGAGCTCCATCGCGCAGATGTGCATCGAACCACCCTTGCCCTTGCAGTAGCCGGTCGACCGGCCGTACAGCTCAGCGAACATGCGCCGTAGGTCGCCGCCCTTGGCGACGATGTGACCATGGCCGCGGTGGGTGGACGTGATCTGGTCGTCCTCGCGCAGGGCGACCATCACACCCGCGGCGACGGCCTCCTGGCCGACGTAGAGGTGCAGGAAGCCCGGCAGGCTCCCGTTGGCCGAGAGGCGCCCGGCCTCTTCCTCGAACAGTCGGATTCGAATCATTCGCGTGTGCAGATCGCGCAGTACAGCGGGCGTCGCTGACATCAGATGGCTCTCCGATTCGGGGGCGCCGGCCCAGCCGACGCAATGGACAATGACGCTCCGCAACTCCCACTCGTTCGTCGGGCCTCGCAGATGACGAACGCGACCTGATTGACTTACTTGAGCTACTGAACAGTTTCACTGTACCATCACCCTCGCAGTTTCTGGAAGGGAGAGTTATGTCGTCTGTCAGTTCTCGAGCCCTGGGTCTGACCACCGTCGTCGATGGCCAGGCCCGTCTCGTCGGCGCGAAGTGCCCGGACTGCGGCACGCACGCGTTCCCCGCGCAAGCAGCGTGCTCGCGGTGCGGCGCGATGATGAACGAGGTTGCACTGCCCGCCGAGGGGACCGTGTGGAGCTGGACTGTGCAGCGAATCATGCCGAAGCCGCCGTACAACGGCCCGCAGCCTTTCCAACCGTTTGCTGTGGGGTATGTCGATCTCGGCCCACTGAAGGTGGAGTCGCCGTTGGCGGGGCATGCCGTCGACACGTGGTGCATCGGCGAGCCGGTCGCGTTGGTCGTTTCTGAATCCGGCGAGCTCGGCTCGCACCTCTTGTTCTGGTTCGAATCGAAGGAGCAGTCGAAATGAGCGTGTCCATCATCGGCGTCGGTCTGCATCCCTTCGGTCGGTTCCCCATCTCCGGCCGGCAAATGGGCCTCATCGCCGCACGGAAAGCTCTCGCCGACGCCGCCATCGCGTGGGACGACATCGACTTCGCCGCAGGAGGCAGCCGAGATGGTGGCCATGCCGATGCGCTGGTGAGCGAGCTCGGGCTCAACGGCACGCCCTTCATGAGCGTGTACAACGGTTGCGCCACCGGCGGTAGTGCCCTACTTGCGGCCACGTACGCCATCGAATCCGGCCACGCCGACATCGCCATGGCGGTCGGCTTCGACAAGCATGACCGCGGCGCGTTCGCGGTGAGCACCGAGGAGTACGGCCTGCAGGACTGGTACGGCGAGGCCGGCATGATGGTGACCACCCAGTTCTTCGCGCTGAAGTTGCAGCGCTATCTCAAGGACCACCACCTGCACACGGAACTGCTCGCCGCGCTGATCGCGAAGAGCCTACGCAACGGCTCGATCACGCCACACGCTTGGCGGCGGAACGCACTCTCCGTCGAGGAGATCGCCGAGGGCACGATGATCAACGATCCGCTCACGAAGTACATGTTCTGCAGCCCCAGCGAGGGTGGTGCGGCCATCATCCTCACTTCCACCGAGCGGGCCAAGCAGATGAGCGATCGCTCCGTCGAACTTCGTGCCGTCGAGTTCCGTACACGCAAGTTCGGCACGTTCGAAGTGTTCAGCCCGTGGCTCGCCGACGAGATCAACGACGGTGCCACGGTGCATGCCGCCAAGGCGGCGTTCGAGTCGGCGGGCATCGGACCCGAAGAGATCGATGTCGCCCAATTACAAGACACCGAAGCGGGTGCCGAACTTATGCACCTAGCCGAGTGCGGGTTCTGCGAGCACGGTGGCCAGGCCGACCTGATCATGAGCGGCGACCTCGAGATCGACGGCCGCCTGCCGGTGAACACCGACGGTGGGTGCATCGCCAACGGCGAGCCGATCGGAGCCAGCGGTCTTCGCCAGGTGATCGAGTGCACCGTTCAGCTACAGGGGCGTGACGGCGAGCGACAGGTGCCGAACGAGCCCCGAACGGCCTTCACCCAGGTCTACGGCGCGCCGGGCCTCAGCACGTGCACCGTGCTCGTGCGCTGACGAGCGAGTCGCGCCGCACCGCCGAGACAGTGTCGCGACTCGAGAAGATCATCGAAAGGACCACGACATGTTGGGTATCAACGAGCGAGCGAGCACCACGCCGGACGCTACGGCCATCGCCTCCGACGGCCTCGGCGAGGTCAGCTGGGGGCAGGCCGCGCGCGTAGTGCTCAGCCTCGCCGAGGTCATCCGCACCTTCGGCCTCGGTGAGGACAGGCGCGTGATGGTGGTGGCACGCAATCGGCCCTCCACGGTGATGGCCCACGCTGCCGCGTTGCTCGGTGAGGCATCGGCCGTTCCCGTGAACTTCCATCTCACTGCCGGCGAAATCGCATACCAGGCCCAAGAATCGCGCGCGCAGTTGATGTTCGTCGATTCGGCCACCGAAGCGGCCGCTCGGCATGCCGTGGAGGGCACCGACGTGACCGTGGTTCGCCTGCCCGACGCCGGTGCGATCGGACCAGAGCTGCAGCAGTTCATCGGCGCCACCGAGCCGATCGTGCTCCGTGGCGACCAGCGCGTGATCCCCAACCTGTTGTTCACCTCGGGTACCACAGGGCGTCCCAAAGCGGTGCAACTGCCACCCGCAACAATCGGCAACTCGCCAACGCTCGATGGTTTCGCCGAGCACAACGCGAACCAGCGCATGGCCGAATTCGGCACCCACCTCGTGGTCGGACCGATGTACCACAACGGCCCCCTCACCGCGGTCCGGTTGCTGATTGCGGGTGTGCCACTTGTGGTGCATTCCGGCTTCGAAGCCGAGAAGACGCTCGCCGCGATCCAGCAGCATCGCGTCGAGAGTTCGGTGATGGTACCCACCCACTTCGTTCGCCTCCTCGCTCTCCCACAACAGACGCGCGATCGCTACGACGTGTCGTCGCTGAAATGTGTCGTGCACACGGGCGGCGCGTGTCCGGTGGAGGCGAAGAAGGCGATGCTCGACTGGTGGGGTCTCGTACTCTATGAATCGTATGGTGGCACGGAATCGGGCACCACGTGTTCGATCGGACCTGCCGATTGGCTCACCCATCCCGGCTCGGTCGGACAGGCCGTTCCCCCGTTCGAGGCCTTGGTGGTCGATGAGGAAGGCACTCCCCTTACCCGCAACACCGAGGGCCACCTGTACTTCCGCGACCTCACCGGCCGTGGCATCCGCTACGAGGGAGACCCTGAAAAGACCGCCGAGGCCCACCTCGCGCCCGGTGTGTTCACGCTCGGCGAGATCGGCAAGATCGACGACGACGGGTTCGTGTACATCACCGACCGATTCTCGGACATGGTGGTATCGGGAGGCGTGAACATCTATCCGGCCGAAGCCGAACAGGCACTCGCCACCCACCCCGCCGTCTTCGACGTCGCGTGTATCGGTCTGCCCGACGCCGAGATGGGTGAACGGCTGGTGGCCATTGTGCAGTGCCATCCCGGATCCGCTGCGACGGCCGACGACCTCTCGGCGTTGTGCCGGCTCACGCTCGCCGGTTACAAGTGCCCGAAGGAGTTCCGCTTCGTCGAACAGGTGCCGCGCAATGCGATGGGCAAGGTCGACAAGAAGGCGCTGCGCGCCGCGCACCGCGGCGCGAAGGTTGAGCGAAGGATCTCGGACTCTCCGGCAAGGTAGCGATGGTCACGGGCGGCAGCCGCGGCATCGGTCGGTCGGTGGTCGAACGACTGGTGGGCGCGTGGCGTTCTGCGCCCGCAATGCCGAGGGCGTCGCGCAGACACAGCACGAGATCGGTCCCAACGTCGTCGGCAGCGCAGTCGATGCAAGTGACTCGGACGCGCTCACCGATTGGGTGTCCACGCCCGGTCACCGAATTCGGGCGGCTCGACGTCGTTGTTTCCAACGCCAGTGCGCTCGGTGGCATCCCCGACGCTGCCGAGGGCTGGCGCTTTTGTCGCTCGATCTCCGGCACATCGGGTGTGCTCATGATCCAACCCACCTGTTTCGTGAACAGTTCGGCATGGCGCGGCGACGCGTGCCACTCACGCTCGATGTAGGGCGGCGCTGCGGAGGGTCGTCGAAGTACGCGTTGTCGATCGCTCGGCAACTCTGCCCTGTACTCGTCGGCATTCGAACACGCCCAGCTGCACGAATCCGTCACGGCAACCGAGCACGGCGCCGCTCTCCCAGCCGAATGTCCAGCCCAACGGGCTCATGGGATCAGCCAGCACCTCCCCGGCGTTTCCACGGGTGTAGTTCGGGAACCGTTCCGTTGGCTCGCGATCCACGATCCAGCGCGTACCCAAGCGTGGTCAACGCCACATTCGAATCTGGTCGCGACGGACCCCCCGGTCGCGAGTTACTGGATATAGACCAAAGTTACCCAGCAGTGGCGAAATCTGCTCGCGGACGTCCCTGGTGGTCGTACACCGGTTCCGACAGGTCGCATCGATACTTCATCGTCACACTCGAGCCAGCGCGCGGAAACTGTCGGAGGATCTGCCTCATACACAGGTAGTTGGGGTGCTCGAAGTGTGCGGCCAGACACACTTCGCTTTCCCACAGCTCGTAGACGTGCACGCGGGTCGGCACCACTGGGTCCGCCGCGAACACGTAGGCCAAGCAGCCCGCCTCGGTGTCACGGGTCGACGCCTGCAGGTCGCAGCTCGCGGCGATGGCGCTGTCGCGAGCATCTGGGTCCGCGAAGTCGATCGTCCCGGCAATGATGACGAGCACGTCTGACCCTCAGCCGGCAGCGACATCGAGCATTGCCGGCGCAGACGACGCAAACCGCGCCGAACCACCGTTGATGCTTCGCCCCGCGTCGACAGTCAGCGTGTGCCCGTTCACGAGCCGGGCCTCCTCACTGGCCAGATAGAGCGCGGCATTGGCGATGTCCATCGGGTCGGCCGCGATGCCGAGTCCGTTGGTGACACGCGAATGCTCGGCCACGGCGTCGAGGTTGGAGGAATCGCCCATGACAGCCATGGCCGTGAGGGCTGTGGGAATGGTGCCCGGGGCGATGGCATTGACGCGGATGCCGTGTTGGTTCAGCTCGGAGGCCAGCGAGCGGGTCAGGCCGATGACTCCGTGCTTCGCCGCGGTGTACGCGTGCGGGCCGAGACCGCCGATGACACCCGCAATGCTCGACGTGGTGATGATCGTTCCCGCTCGACGGGGGATCATCACCCGGGCCGCATGCTTGGATCCGTAGAACACCGAGTTGAACAGCACGTCGATGGTCTTCAGCCACGCCAGCGAATCGGTGTCGGCGATCGGACCTACGACACCGACGATGCCGGCGTTGTTGAACATGATGTCGAGATGCCCCCATGTGGCCACGGCCAAATCCACAGCCGCGGCGACCTGCTCCTCGATGGTGACGTCGCACGCCACGAACCGCGCGGCGTCGCCGATCGAGTCAGCCACCCGCTGCCCACTGACGACCTGAATGTCGGCAACCACGACGCGCGCACCCTCCTGCGTGAACCTTCGCACGGTCGCCTCACCGATACCGCTAGCCCCGCCCGTCACGACTGCGACTTTGCCCTGCAATCTGTCGCCCATGTTTGACCCTCCCTTTGTGTAGACAGACTCTAGTTTGTCACACTAAGCCCCGATCCACCGAAAGGGTGAAGTTTGCGAGACCTGAGCATCCGCGGAAAAGGTGTCCTGAAAATGACGGTTACTACCCCCGTCATTGCTCCCGAGTCGGAGGACACCTTTTCGATGCAACCATCGCACACCCTCGACGCTATCGAAGTGACCTTCGACGACGGGCGTCTGGTCGCGGACGCCGGCCTGATCCAGCCCGCCACCTTGGCCCAGCACCTGGGCTCGCGCGGCCTGTTCGACACCCACGTCGATCTGGGCAGGGGCGGCTGGACACGCCAACGTGGGGCCATTCCCGCCAGTCGGACCGGGTCTCGGGTAATTTGCTCGCCCGCGCGTGGGCAGCCGGCGGTGGGCCGAGCGACGCCCCGGTGACGATCGATATCGACTCGTCGATCCATGAGACGGCGTCAAAAAGCAGGTCGGGTGGAAGTTCACCGACACCAAGGTCCGCGGCTATCACCCTTGTACACCGTGGTCGCCGGCACCGGCGACATCGCGCATTCCCGGCTGCGCGGCGGCAACGCCAACTCCGGCCGCGGTGCCGCCAGCTTTCTGACCGAGACGTTCAACCGGGTTCCGCACCGCCGGCGCGGCCGGGCCACTCACCCTGCGCGCCGACTCCGGGTTCCACGCCGGTGCCGTCGCCCAAGCATGCCGGTCCGCCGGGGCGCGGTTCTCGATCACCGTCGCTGACCCGCCGGGCGCCGAAGTTCCTGAACTCGGCTCCTGACAAGATGCACGAGAATGGCTTGGCCATCGGCTGGCTGATCTCTGGCCCGCACTTCGGCGAGGAAGCTGAACGCGAATTGATCCAGCGCGCGGCCGGACGCGACGGCGACGCCACCGGCACGGCCCGTCAGATCATGGCGATCTCGGCCAGCCCCGGCCGTACGGCCGGGCTCCGTAAGGTGACCGCCCCGACGCTCGTGATCCATGGTCTTGCCGACCCGCTCGTACCTCCCTCCGGCGGCATCGCGACGGCACAGGCCGTGGCGAATTCGCGGCTGTTGATGATCCCTGACATGGGCCACGACAGGCCCCGTCAGCGGTGGGGCGAAATCATCGACGAGATCATCGCGAACGGCGAAAACGGGCCCAGTTGCATCTGGCTGCTCGCTGATCCACGGGTTGACGACGGCTGGGACCGAACGGACGCGTCTTGACAGCCCGGTGATGGTCTGGCACAAATGACTCACACCCCGATGCGGAGGACAGCCCGGATGACAGCAGACGGAACGGTCTCCACCAGCCTCGCCTGATGGACTCGGTCGCACCACACCGGGCCCGCGAGCTCATCCACTCGCTCGCCGAACTCGGCTTCCCGGACGGTGAGCTGCTCGATCTCCTGGTCGAGGAGGTGGAGTGGCTCACGGTTCCTGCCGGCCGGCGGTTGTTCACCGAGGGTGACCCGGCGGACGGGATGTACTTGCTCTTCGAGGGACGGGTCCGGTTCGTGATCGAGACGTCGGCCGGACTTCACGTCGCGTCAGAGCTCGATGCCGTCGGGGTGTTCGGTGAGGGAGCGCTCTTGACCGGCGAAGGCCGATCGCGAACGGCGGTCGTCATCCGCGACGCCGTATTGGCCCGACTTCCGCCGGCTCGCTTCGAACAGATCGCGGCCGCGGTGCCGGGGGTCGCCCTCGCAGTTGCCAAGCGGGTGGCTCATCGAACCGTCTTCCCGACAATGACGGCAAGACATCTGCAGCCTCGTCCGACCCGGGTCACGATTTGCGCCCCCCTGCTCGCCGCCGACCGCCTCCGCCCGATCGTCGACAGCGTCTCGCGGGCGCTCGATGCTGCCGTGGTCTGGGGGAGCGATTTCTACCGCTCGAAGTCGATCGGCGACTCCATCATTGCCCGATCCGCGAACATCGTCACGGTCCTCAGCCGCGACGACGACGAGTTCATTCCGGCTGCGCTGCGCCAGAGCGATCGCGCCCTGGTCGTCGTCGAAGCTCGTTCGTCGGTGAACCTCACATCGATCGAAGCGCTCGCGCTCAGCGGCATGGATCCGTTGGCGGCGCCGCTGATCGAGCTCGTGCTCTTGCATTCGGGCCGCGACACCTACCCGATCGACACTGCCCGCTGGCTGACCCGCCACGAGTACCCGCACCATCACATCCGCGACGGGCGATCAGAGGATCTCGAACGAATCGGCCGGCACCTCGCCGGAACGGCTGTCGGGCTCGTACTCAGCGGTGGCGGTGCCCGCGGCCTCGCTCACATCGGGGTGATTCGAGCCCTCCACGAGCTCGGGATACCGGTCGACCGTGTTGGCGGATCGAGCATGGGCGCGATCGTCGGTGGGCAGTGCGCGTTCGGGTGGAGCTGGGAGGAGATGCTCGCCTACAACGAGCGGTCGTGGAACAACGCCCGCATGCGTCTCGATGTCACCGTGCCGACGGTCTCGCTGTTCTCGGGACGGCGCAGTCGGCGGATCTTCGACGAGGCTTTCGGCACGAACGACATCTCCGACGCCTGGATCCCATTCTTTTGCACCAGCGTGGATCTGACCCAGTTCCGGTTGGCGATCCACCGCCAGGGCCCGGCCGCCGATTGGATCCGAGCCAGCGCGAGTGCACCCGGATTGTGGCCGCCCGTGATCGATGCCGAAGGCCACCTGCACATCGATGGAGGGCAACTCAACAACGTTCCTACGGACGTCATGCGCGAACACCACGACGGGCCGATCATCGCCGTCGACGTGTTCGCCCGCCAGGCAACGATGGCGCTCACCCCCGGCTCCGACCCGCCCGTTGGCCTCAAGCACCTGTGGCGGCGCAAGTCCAAGGACCGATACCCAGGTTTCACCGACATCCTCAACCGGTGCGCGCTCTTGGGCAGCCTCCAGCACCAGGAGGGCGCGCGACGGTACGCAGACGTGTACCTGACGCCTGACCTCAGCGCGCTCAGTTTCGGTGCGTTCGACAAGATCCGCGAAGCGTGCGCCGTCGGTTACCAGTGCGCGATGGCCTCTCTTGCCGGTTTCCCGACACCGTGAGCCGGCTCCTGCGCCGCACACTAACGAAGCCCAGATCTTCGCCGTTGCATCCTGGCTCGCCGTCACGACTCTCGTGCCGTCAGGGCTGAACACCGCTGTGTAGAGCGGCCCTGCGTGACCCGTCAGGGTGGCACGTCGGTGACCGGACGCGACATCCCAGATCTTGGCCGTCCGGTCGAAGCTTGCCGTGACGGCCTTGGTGCCGTCCGGGGCTGAACGCGGCGGAGTAGACGACGCCAGTGTGGCCGGCCAGTGTGAACAGTTGTTCCCCTCTGGTCGTCTCCCAGAGCTTCGCCGTTCCCGATCGGCACGGCGGGAATCGATGTGCAGGGCTACTCGGCCGACCAAGCGTGGCACGACTACCGCAAGGCGGTGCTCTCGCTGTGGTTGTACGTCACCGTCATCGCCAGCACGCTCGACCCCTCCAACGACCGCGGCAAACAGTTCATGTCGGAAACGATCACCCGCCCGGCCAGCGCCATCGCCGATCTCGACTGCCTTCCCTTCTACCCGAGTTCGAATGACCGGAGGTCCTGATGATGCCCACCACCCGCCTCGTGACGCTGCTCCGGCGCCCGGATCGAGCCGGCCCTGTGCCGGGCGACTTCGCGGTCGAGAAACGACCGATTCCCGCGCCGCAGCCAGGACAACTGTTGCTGCGCAACATCGTGATGAGCGTCGATCCGTCGATGCGCGGACGGCTGGAGACGTCGGAGAAGCACTACACGACGAACTTCAAGCTCGGCGAGCCGCTGGACGGGCTGGCAATCGGGGTGGTGCTGGAGGCGAATGGGTCCCACCTCGGCCCGCGACGGTGGTCCGCCACCGGCTGGATGGCGGGATCACGCCCTGGTCGACACCGCGACCGTCACCGTGGTCGACGCCGCGACGCGGCGCCCGCAGGCGCATCGTTGGGGGTGCTCGGCCAGACCGGTTTCACCGCGTACGTCGGGCTCAGACGCACCGCCGAGATGCGTCCCGGCGACACGGAATTCATCTCCGCCGCCGCTGGCGCGGTTGGATCGGCCGCCGGACGCTTCGCCAAGCTGCGACGACATCGAGCATGCTCGTGCGCTGCTCGTGCAACACCCCGATCTCTACAGGAACCACCTGACGATTGCCAAGTTCATCGAAGGGTGGATCGAGCGTCTCGTCAACGACGCGACGTCCACCGAGTTCAACGACGGTTTCGTCGAGGCCTTCATCGACCTGATCACCCACCTCCGTGACGGCGACTTCCTGACCCAGTCGGGCGCCGAATTCGACGAGTAGCGGTCGATTCGACGCCGCCCGTCTGCCCAGCCGCGCGGATGCCCGATCTCTGGTGGCTCTCGCAAGTTGATCGTAGGATGTCAACGTGCAACAGCTGAGCGGTATGGACGCCACATTCCTGTACATGGAGTCGGGAACCAACTTTGGCCACGTTTGCAGCCTGTCGGTGTACGCCCGACCCGGCGATGACCCCGACTTCGAACCGTTCGAGGCCTTTCGCTCCCAGCTTGCATCCCGATTGCATCTCATCGAGCCGTTCCGTCGGCGACTCGTCCAAGTGCCCTTCGGCCTCAACAGGCCGTACTGGATCGAGGACCCTGCCTTCGATCTCGATTTCCACGTTCGCAACCTTGCCATCCCTGCACCCGGGAACACTCATCAACTCGCCGAGCAGGTCGCCCGGATCATTGGTCGGCCCCTCGATCGGTCACGCCCGCTGTGGGAGGTCTATGTAATCGAAGGCCTCGAGGACGGAGACTTCGCGATCTTGACCAAGATCCATCACGCGACGATCGACGGTGCATCGGGCGTCGAACTGCTCACGATCATGCTCGACTCCGAGCCGCACCCAAGCGGGGCCGACGTTGTCATTCCCGACGCTTCGAGCCACGACAAGTTCCCGACTCAGACTGAAATGTTCCGCATCGGCCTGGTCACACTCGTTGGCGACCCGTTGCGGATGGCACGTCTCGGATTTCGTGCGCTCGGCGATCTTGCCGAAGCCACTCGCAACGCCAATCTGGCGGCCGTCGCGCGCTCGATCGCTCGACGAATTCCGCGTCCTCGATCGGACGAACAGCGTGACCGCCCGCCCCTGTTGCCGTTGAAGGCCGCGCCGAGAACGCCGTTCAACAAGACCATCACGGCGCATCGGCGGTTTGCGATTCGGTCTGTCCCGCTCGAGGACATCAAGACGATCAAGAATCGTCTCGGCGTCACGGTCAATGATGTCGTGCTCGCCGTGTGCGCCGGTGCTCTGCGCCAATACCTCACGGGACACGAGCAGCTCCCAGATGAGCCGTTGGTCGCCATGATCCCGGTCTCGATTCGCGGCGATGACGAGAAAGACAGGTGGACCAACCGTGTGTCGGGGATGCTCGCCAACCTCCCCACCAACGTCGACGATCCGGTCGAGCGTGTCCGCGCCGTGCACAACACGATGGTCGCGGCGAAGCGGCAGTTCGACATGATGCCCGCCGATCTGATCGCCGAGTTCACACAATTCGCAACACCCGCGCTGGCCACTCGGGCGATCCGGCTTGCGGCTGCGACGCGGATCTCGGACCGCTTGAATCCACCGATCAACCTCATCATCTCCAATGTCCCAGGGCCGCGTCAACCGCTGTACATGGCCGGCGCGACGATGAAGCATTTCTATCCCGTGTCGACGATCGTCGACGGTCAAGGGCTCAACATCACGGTCCAGAGCTATTTGGACACGTTGGATTTCGGGCTCGTGGCATGTCGCGAACTCGTGCCGGACCTGTGGGAACTCCTCGACATGTGTGTCGACGAGATCCAGATCCTGCTCGCGGCGTGCACTCCCGACAATGGGGCGAAACCTGGCAAGCGGAGCAGGCAGGCGCCGTCGCGGAAATCCGCTACGCCTCCAGCGAGCGTGCTCAAGTCACGGTCCGGAAAGACGCGGGCCGCGGGTAGATCCGGCGCAACACGGATGGCGCCCTGAGCGGCTTCCACTCCCCCTCTGGCTGGGACAGTCGGTCTGACACCGCATAGACCACGGCTGGATTGAAGCCAAGCCCGGAATGGCTGCCTCGCACCTCGATGTTCTCGTGCCGATCGCTGCTCTCGTTGATACAGGTGTACCAACGGCAGACTCCATCGGTTCGCGTGTACACGGCGGTCGACGGAACGGCAAGTGGCGGCCGGTCACGCTCGTCGACGACAAGGCCGGCCCAGCTCTTGCTGAATCGGGGCAGTCGCGTTGGCCGAGTGCACCTGGGGCCGGCTCGACGTCATGGTGTTGAACGCCTGGGGTCCGCGGATCTGGGCAGTTGGACACTGTCGACCTCGCTGTCTTCGACCGGTCCATCGAGGTCAACCTGCGCTCGGCCGTGCTGGGCTTGCGAGTTGGAATCCCGGCCATGTGCCGAGCCGGCGGAGGGGCGATTGTCATCACGTCCTGGAACACGGGGCTCAACGGCGAGGCCAACCGGTTTCGGTACGCCACCGCGAAGGCCGGCGTGCTCAACCTGATGCGCAGCGTCGCGATCGACGTGGCCGCGGACAACATCAGAGTCAACGCTGTGTGTCCGGGCCCGACGTTGAGCGGAATGACCAAACACCTCGTGGGAGTCGCAGCCGGAGCGGTACGAGTTGTCGCTGCGAATCGTGCCCCAGCAACGCTGGACACGCCCCGAGCAGGTCGCTGAAGTGATCCTGTTCCTCGCCTCGCCAGCGGCGTCGTTCGTCACCGGCGTCGCCATCCCCGTCGATGGAGGCGTGTCCGCCAGCACTGGCCAGGCGTTGCCGCCGACTGTTGCGTGACGAAACGTCAGGTCATTCGCGGGTCATGTGGGCCATCGTGTCGTGGTAGTGCGCGAGCTTGCACTCTCGCTCGGACAAGATGTTGTGGGTGTACGCAGCCGACCGCTTGGTACGAGCCAACTGGTCGTAGATCGAAATGTCTTCGCCGACGACCACCTTGAGATGCTCCCAATGCGTCAGCATCCGCTGCCGGTAGTCCGCGTATTCCGGGTCTGACTCGTCGCCTG